>NZ_RWIN01000119.1 GCF_009761815.1 Pseudomonas sp. PB120 | reverse complement strand
GCCAACGTTAATGTTGGCTGACACACCATCGCGAGCAAGCTCGCTCCTACAGTGGTTTTTGGGTGTGACGACTAGCCCCGGCGATCCAGCAGGTTCACCACCAGCCGATCCACCCATCCCCAGATCCTCTGCTTCACCCGTCGCCACAGCGGCCGGCGTTGCCAGGCCTCCAGGCTGACTTCGAGGCTTTGCGCAAAGTCCTTCTCGAAACTCGCCGTCACCGCCCGGGTCAGCCCGGGATCCAGAGCCTCAAGGTTGGCTTCCAGGTTGAAGCGCAAATTCCAGTGGTCGAAGTTGCACGAGCCGATACTGACCCAATCATCGATCAGGACCATTTTCAGGTGCAGGAAACATGGCTGGTACTCGAAGATTTTCACCCCGGCCTTGAGTAATCGCGGGTAATAGCGATGCCCGGCGTAGCGCACCGAGGGGTGATCGGTGCGCGGTCCGGTCAGCAGCAAGCGCACATCGACGCCCCGGCTCGCCGCCCGACGCAGTGAGCGGCGGACTTTCCAGGTCGGCAGGAAATACGGCGTGGCCAGCCAGATCCGCCGCTGCCCACTGTTCAGCGCGCGCACCAGCGATTGCAGGATGTCGCGGTGTTGACGGGCGTCGGCATAGGCGACCCGGCCCATGCCCTCGCCCTTGGACGGCACGCGGGGCAATCGCGGCAAGCCGAAGTGCGAAGCGGGTTTCCAGGCGCGACGATGACGGTTGGCGATCCATTGCCGATCGAACAGCAACTGCCAGTCGATGACCAGCGGGCCGGTGATTTCCACCATCACTTCGTGCCATTCGCTGACGTCTTCGCCCGGCGTCCAGAACTCATCGGTGACCCCCGTGCCGCCGACCACTGCCAGATTCTGGTCCACCAGCAACAGCTTGCGATGATCGCGATAAAAATTGCCGACCCAGCGCCGCCAGTTCAATCGATTGTAGAAACGCAGTTCCACACCAGCGGCCAGCAAACGCTGACGCAGGGTCAAGGTGAACGCGAGGCTGCCGTAATCATCGAACAGGCAACGCACACGAACGCCGCGTTCGGCGGCCTGGACCAGCGCCTGAACCATCGCCTCGGCACAAGCACCCGCCTCCACCAGGTACAACTCCAGTTCGACCTGTTCTTCGGCGCGGGCAATCGCCACCAGCATCCGTGGGAAAAACTGCGGGCCGTCGATCAGCAGCTCAAAGCTGTTGCCTTCGCGCCAGGGAAAAATCGGACCGGCCATGTCAGCGCGCCGTGAAAATCAGTACCGCACCCACCGGCACCGACAGGCTGATCGCCGACAACCCGGCGACGTTGCGCAAGCTCTCAAGGCCGGGCGCCAGGTCAAAATCTTCAGCGTTGATCACCAGCGGCTCAAGGGTGACCACCTGGAAACGTCGGTCATCGAGACGCGTCGCCAACAATTCGGCGTTGTAGGCGTGTTGCTTGCCATGGAGGTTGACGGTCAGCGGCAAGCGCAGCTCCAGTTGTGCGCCGGGGGCGAGGTCGTTGATCGGCCGCAAGTCGATCTGTGCCGTGATCAACGCGTCGGGAAAGGTCTGGATCTGGAACAAGTCCTTGCGCATGCGTTCGTCCCGCAGCGGGATGCCGCTGTTGACTGAATCCAGCTCGACTTCGACTTCCGCCAGGCCCTTGGAATCGACCTTGCCGTGCAGCACCAGAAAACGCTGGACCTCGGAAATGTTGGCGTTTTTGGTGCTGACGAACGACAGCCGCGAAGACTCGCCGTCCAGGTACCAGTCGGCACGGGCCGACAGCGTGGCGCCGGCCAACAGCAGGAAACCGAGGATTTTGCAGCGGGACCGCCTGGACATAGAGACTCGTACTGAAATAAACCTGCACGAACCTTAACCGGCTGTGAGCCAGATGCAAACTGTCCATCACTGACACACAGACATTGTGGCGAGGGAGCTCGCTCCCGCTCGGCTGCGCAGCAGACGCAAAACCTGCATCAGTTTTGGGCCTGGAGAATAGCGCTGGTTGATTTTGGGAGTGCTCCGCACTCCAGCGGGAGCAAGCTCCCTCGCCACAAAAAAGCGTATTGAGCCCTTCGGTTGGATCAGGGTTGCAGGCGGCAGCCCTGGCGTTCGCCGACCCACACGGCGCTGTTGCTGCGGCCCATGCCGCTGACGGTGATCCGCTTGCCGGTGGCGTCATCGGTGAATTCGCTGGTCGGCAGCCACTGCTTCACATAGCTGTGGCAGTACTCGGCGTCGTTGTTCATCACGTACCGGCACGAACAATATTCCTTGGCGGTGTAAGCGCTGATGATGTCGGGGAACGCCCACAGCGCCACGCGCTCTTGCCAGATCCAGCCGAGCAAGGTGATCAGCAGCACCGACAACACCACGAGAATCGGTCGGCGAAGGTTCATGGCTGCACCTTCCCGGCAAAAGCCGCCAAGGCGCGTTTGAGCAATTCGTTGTGCTGGTAGCTGTCGTCCCGGTCGTCGCCGTAGCGCACGATCACCAGGTTCTCACTGGGAATCACGTACATCGCTTGCCCCCAGTGCCCCAGCGCCGCGAAGGTGTCGGCGGGGGCGTCGGGCCAGGGTTGCGTCGCGCCGTCCACTGCGCGGTTGAGCCACCATTGGCCGCCGGGCACTGCGTCATCCTGATGGGCTTGATAGTGGGCGAAAGGCTCGCGGTTGAAGGCGACCCAGTCCTTGGGCAGCAATTGGCGATCGCCCCAACGGCCGTCGCGCGCCATTAAAAGACCGACGCGAGCCAGGTCCCGGGCGGTGAGGTAAGCGTACGACGACGCCACGAACGTGCCGGTGGTGTCGGTTTCCCAAGTCGCGTGGCGAATGCCCAGCGGATCGAACAACGCCGTCCATGGATAGTCGGGATAACGGGCCGGGCCGACAATGTTCTTCAGCGCGGCGGACAGCAGATTGCTGTCACCGCTGGAGTAGCGAAACGCCTGCCCGGGTGCGGCGTATTCCGCGTGATCGGCGGTGAACGCGGCCATGTCGTGATGACCTCGGGTGTAGAGCATCGCGACCACCGAGGACTTCAGCGGCGCGTATTCGTAGTCTTCCTGCCAGTCCAGCCCAGAGGCCCAATGCAGCAGATCGGCCAAAGTCAGCGCCGGGTGCTTTTCCAGGGGTGGATAAAATTTGCGCACCGGGTCCCGGAGTTTGAACAGGCCTTCGCCATAGGCCACCCCCAGCACGGTGGCCATCAGGCTCTTGCTGATGGACCAGGTCAGGTGCGGCGTGTCGGCACGGGTCGGGCCGGCGTAACGCTCGAAGATCAGTTGACCGTCGCGGATCACCAGCAGGGCGTCGGTACGAATGCCTTGGCGGGTGGTGTCATTGCGGGGTGGGAAGGCGTAGGCCTCCAGGGCTTCGAGCGCGGGCCCGGTGATGGTCGGGCCGGTCGACCATTGCTCGGCGGGCCAGTTTTCGGCGTGGGCTGTGAGGCTGAGCAATAACATCAGGATCAGGGACAAGCCTTTGGACATGGCGGGGGCTCGGAGGGATGAACTGGCTGAGCCTAGTTGAGGTTGATGACAGTTTTGGAATTTGTGTCGGCCATGCCGCCGCCATCGCAAGCAGGCTCACTCCCACACTGGATTTATGTCGCGCTGAAGATTCCCTGTGGGAGTGGCGTTCCGACGATGAGGTCCGTCAGGTCGCCGCCAACGCCTTGGCCAACCGTTTCCCTCGCGCACCCGCCGCCAGATCCATCACCGCCCGATCCCGCTGCCACATCGCCGCCCAATGCTGCGGCCCACCAGCCAGGGCTTGATCGACCTCAGTCTTGAGCCCTTCGAACTGCGCAAACAATCCGCCCAGCAACACATGCCCGGCCGGCGTATTCGGCGCCTGTCGGCTGACTTCGGCACACCCGGCCAGCAGCGCCAGCAGGCGCAACTGCAAGGATTGCGGCCACTCGCTTTCCTGGCCAATGCCATACAGCCACGCCGTCATCGCACTCAGCACATAGATGTCTTCCAGGGTGCGGAACGGTTTGACGTACGCATCCCAGCCATCCCCCGCCAGCAACTCACACAATGCATTGTCGAGAAACAACCGACCGTGGCTGATGTCCGGCATCAACGGAATCGCCGGCAGTTTTTCCAGGCGCACACCTGGCTCGCCGGGGTAAATCACGGCCAGGCTCAGGCGTGCAGGCTCGCCCGGTTCCTCATTGCGTGAAGCCACCAGCAACCAGTCGGCGGCATCGCCCGCTGTGACGAAATCCTTGCGCCCGCTCACGCGCAAATCGCTCAAACGGGTTTGCATGTCCGTCGCCCGCAGGCTGCGATTCTCCGTCGCACACAGCGCGCCCAGGCTCAGCGGCGCGCTCGGCCAAAGCATGCGCAACGCCGCCTGGTAACCCACCAGAAACGCCAGCCCCGGTGTCGCCATCAGGCGACCGCCAGCAACCGCCAATTCGAACGGTGTGACGCATCCCAAGTTGTGGAGCAATGTCGCAAAACCTTCGCCCAGGTCCGGGTTGACGGGCAGGCGATCGTGGCGGTTCAACAGGGTTTGCCAGGGCATAAGAGGCTCCTTGAGGGCTGTCATATAAGCATCACCAAAGCTTCATGGCGATGACACCGGGGCTACATAGCCTGACTTTGCACAACAAGGCTGGATAAAGAAAGTCGATCCGCTGTAACCCAAGTCGGGTGAGCAGCCCGCACGGAGAATCGCCATGACTCAGATCGCCCGCATCAGCGACACCGGCAACGAACGCCGCCTGCAAGCCGAACGCCTGGTGGGCGCCGAGGCGCTTCAGGAGGCCCAGGCCTTGCGTTTCAACGTGTTCAGCGGCGAGTTCAACGCCAAGCTCAAGGGCGCGGAGCTGGGTCTGGACATGGACGACTACGATGTTCACTGCGCCCACATCGGTGTGCGTGATTTGAACACCGGACGCCTGGTGGCGACCACCCGTTTACTCGATCACACCGCGGCCAGCAGCCTGGGCAAGTTTTACAGCGAAGAAGAATTCAGCCTGCACGGCCTGGTCCACCTCAAGGGCCCGATCCTGGAAATCGGTCGCACGTGCGTCGACCCGGCCTACCGCAACGGCGGCACCATCGCCGTGCTCTGGGGTGAACTGGCCGAAGTCCTGAACCAGGGCGGCTACAGCTATTTGATGGGCTGCGCGAGCATCCCGATGCAGGACGGCGGCATCCAGGCTCACGCGATCATGCAGCGCCTGCGCGAACGCTACCTGTGCACCGAACACCTGCGCGCCGAGCCGAAAAAGCCGCTGCCGACCCTGGACATCCCGTCCAACGTCATCGCCGAAATGCCACCGCTGCTCAAGGCCTACATGCGCCTGGGCGCGAAGATCTGTGGCGAGCCTTGCTGGGATGAAGATTTCCAGGTGGCCGACGTGTTCATCCTGCTCAAGCGCGACGAACTCTGCCCGCGTTACGCCAAACACTTCAAGGCGGCCGTGTAATGAGTCGGTTGCGGGTGTACGCGCGGATTGCGCGAGTGCTGGTGGTGGTGAGCCTGGGGTTGAGCATGGCCAGTGTGTTCGGGCTGTTCGAACGCATGGGGATCGCCCATTCGATGGTTCGCCGCCAGCGTTGGTCGCGATTCTTCATGGCACGGTTGAGCAACGCCCTGCCCTTCAAAGTGACGGTTCACGGTGAATTGCCAACGACCTCGATGCTCTGGGTCAGCAACCACGTGTCCTGGACCGACATCCCCTTGCTGGGGATGCTCACGCCGTTGTCGTTCCTGTCCAAGGCCGAAGTGCGGACCTGGCCGGTGGCGGGCTGGTTGGCGGCCAAGGCGGGCAGCCTGTTTATTCGCCGCGGTTCGGGCGACAGTCAATTGATCCGCAAACAGATGACCCGTCATCTGGAGCAAGCCCATCCGCTGCTGATGTTCCCGGAAGGCACCACCACCGACGGCCGTTCGCTGCGCACCTTCCATGGTCGCTTGCTGTCGGCGGCGATTGATTCGCAAGTGAAACTGCAACCGGTGGCGATCCGTTACTTGCGCGATGGCGAGCTCGATTCGCTGGCACCGTTTATTGGTGATGATGATTTGCTGTCGCACTTGATGCGCCTGTTCGCCAATGATCGCGGCGATGTGGAGATTCATCTGCTCAAGCCGATCGCCTGCGAAGGCCGCGAGCGAGCGGCGCTGGCGTTTGAAGCGCAGCAGGCGGTGCAGAAGGCGTTGTTCGGGGCGATTCCGGAAACTGCGCGAGCCCCGATGCGCCCCGCGATTGCCGCCTGATTACCTATCCCCCTGTAGGAGCGAGCTTGCTCGCGATGGTCGTTAACGATAACGCGTGTTTACTGGCTAAACGTGGCGTTCTCAAGTCCATCGTCGGAACGCCGCCCGGAGCAAGCTCGCTCCTACAGTGGGGTTATGGTGTTGAAGGGTTTTGCGCGAAATCCTGAAGCTGTGGGTAGAACAACCTGAAATCTTCACTCAACGGTTCATACAACACGCGCAACTCCTGCATGGCGGCCGCCAATTCCTCGGGCTTGGTCAACCGCCGCGAAATCCCCCGCAGCACCTGCTCCAGCACCTCAAACTCCTGATAAGAACCCAACCAGTCATTCGCCACCATGTGCGGCGCAATCCTGGCCAGGCGTTCCGGCAGCTGCGGCTCGCTGGACAGCACCTGGTACACGCCTGATGTAAAGCGAGCCAACGGCTGATCCGAATAAAGCGTCCAGTCCCGGGCCAGGCAATGGTCGAAAAACACATCGAGCACGATCCCGGCATACCGCCGGCGCGTCATGGAAAACCGCGATAGCGAGACATCCACCACAGGATGCCGATCGGTAAACACGTCGATGCGGCGATGCAGCTGGATGGCGGCCTCAATCTCCGGATCGAACTGCCCTTGCAGCCGCCCTTTGACGAAATCGCCATAAAGACTGCCGAGCAGTTGACCGGG
This sequence comes from Pseudomonas sp. PB120, assembly GCF_009761815.1. Classification (GTDB taxonomy): domain Bacteria; phylum Pseudomonadota; class Gammaproteobacteria; order Pseudomonadales; family Pseudomonadaceae; genus Aquipseudomonas. Next base: position 38,217 of record NZ_RWIN01000119.1, on the reverse strand, counting down.
GCGCTGGCCACCGAGGTGTAGATGAGCGAGATAGTTCATGCCCGCAGCTTAGCACTGCGGAGCAAATATCGTTATAACCCGATATACCGATTTACGAGGTCGTCAAAACAAAATCATATTGGTATATCGCGAAATAACGATTTAAAGTTCGTTCCATCGCGATATAGCGTTTTACTCAACACGAGCCTCAGCCATGAACCTCGACCTCGACGAAATAATAAAAGCCCTGGCACACCCAGTACGACGAGAAATCCTGCACTGGCTCAAAGACCCGGACGTCGAATTCCCCGACCAGTCCCACAGCAACGAGCACGGCGTTTGCGCCGGGCAGATCGATCAGCGTTGCGGTTTGTCGCAGTCCACGGTGTCCGCCCACCTGGCCACCCTGCAACGCGCCGGCCTCATCACCAGCCGTAAAGTCGGCCAGTGGCATTTTTTCAAACGTAACGAGGAAACCATCCAGGCATTCCTCCGCACCTTCAGTAAAGAGCTCTGACCCTTCACGTCAGCCAGCCGACAAGGAATCCACCATGCCCCTCTCGCTACTCATACTGGCCTTGAGCGCCTTCGCCATCGGCACCACCGAGTTCGTCATCATGGGCCTGCTGCCCGATGTGGCGGCGGACCTCGGCGTGTCGATCCCCGGTGCCGGCTGGCTGGTCACCGGTTACGCCCTGGGCGTGGCCATCGGTGCACCGTTCATGGCGCTGGCCACTGCCAAACTGCCACGCAAGGCCGCACTGATCGCGTTGATGGGCATTTTCATCATCGGCAACTTGCTCTGTGCACTGGCCAGTGACTACGACGTGCTGATGTTTGCCCGTGTGATCACCGCGCTGTGTCACGGTGCCTTCTTCGGTATCGGTTCGGTGGTGGCGGCAAACCTGGTGCCCGCCAACAAGCGCGCGTCGGCCGTGGCCCTGATGTTCACCGGCCTGACCCTGGCCAACGTGCTTGGCGTTCCGCTAGGCACCGCGCTCGGTCAGCAATACGGCTGGCGCTCGACTTTCTGGGCGGTGACCGTCATCGGCGTCATTGCGCTGATCGGCCTGATCCGTTTCCTGCCGGCCAAACGCGATGAAGAAAAACTCGACATGCGCGCCGAACTGGCCGCGCTCAAGGGTGCCGGCATCTGGTTGTCCCTGAGCATGACCGCGCTGTTCGCCGCCTCGGTGTTCACCCTGTTCACTTACGTTGCGCCGCTGCTGGGTGAAGTCACCGGCGTCTCGCCACGCGGCGTGACCTGGACCCTGATGCTGATCGGCCTGGGCCTCACTGCCGGCAACATCATCGGCGGCAAGCTGGCGGACAAAGGCATGGCCGCGACGCTGATCGGCGTGTTCATCGCCATGGCCGTGGTCTCCACCGTCCTGACCTGGACCAGCGTTGCGCTGATCCCGACCGAAATCACCCTGTTCCTCTGGGCCACCGCGTGCTTTGCCGCCGTGCCTGCCTTGCAAGTGAACGTCGTGACCTTTGGCAAGGCAGCACCGAACCTGGTGTCGACCCTGAACATCGGCGCGTTCAACGTCGGCAACGCATTGGGTGCCTGGGTCGGTGGCAGCGTCATCGCCCACGGCTACGGCCTGACCAGCGTGCCACTCGCGGCCGCCGCACTGGCGGTACTCGCCCTGCTGGTGACCCTGATTACTTTCCGCCAGAGCGGCAATCCCGAACTGGCCCCTGCTACCAACTAATCTCCACAAGAGAGTTATTTCATGACGACTATTTTCGATCCGATCAAACTGGGCGATCTCGAACTCGCCAACCGCATCATCATGGCGCCGCTGACCCGCTGCCGCGCCGACGAAGGTCGCGTGCCGAACGCGCTGATGGCCGAATACTACGTACAACGTGCCTCGGCCGGCCTGATCCTCAGCGAAGCCACGTCGGTCACGCCGATGGGCGTCGGCTACCCTGACACCCCGGGTATCTGGTCCAACGACCAGGTGCGTGGCTGGACCAACGTGACCAAAGCGGTCCACGGCGCCGGCGGCAAGATTGTCCTGCAACTGTGGCATGTGGGTCGGGTCTCCCACGAGTCGTACCTCAACGGTGAAGCGCCGGTTGCACCGAGCGCCATCCAGCCAAAGGGCCACGTCAGCCTGGTGCGCCCATTGGCCGACTACCCAACCCCGCGTGCTCTGGAAACCGCTGAAATCGCCGACATCGTCGACGCTTACCGCGTAGGTGCCGAAAACGCCAAGGCTGCCGGTTTTGACGGCGTGGAAATCCACGGTGCCAACGGCTACCTGCTCGACCAGTTCCTGCAAAGCAGCACCAACCAGCGCACCGACCACTACGGCGGCTCCCTGGAAAACCGTGCTCGCCTGTTGCTGGAAGTGACCGACGCCGCGATCGAAGTCTGGGGCGCGGGTCGCGTCGGTGTGCACCTCGCACCGCGTGCCGACTCCCATGACATGGGCGACGACAACCTGGCCGAAACCTTCACCTACGTGGCTCGTGAACTGGGCAAACGCGGCATCGCGTTCATCTGCTCCCGCGAGAAAGAAGCGGGCGACAGCCTCGGCCCACAACTGAAAGAAGCGTTCGGCGGCGCCTACATCGCCAACGAGCGTTTCACCAAGGACAGCGCCAACGCCTGGCTGGCGAGCGGCAAGGCTGATGCGGTCGCCTTCGGCGTGCCGTTCATTGCCAACCCGGATTTGCCGGCACGCTTGAAGGCGGATGCGCCATTGAACGAGGCGCGTCCGGAGTTGTTTTACGCCAAGGGCCCGGTTGGCTACATCGACTACCCAGTGATGTAAACCTCGCTCATATAAAAAGCCCCCGGTAGAAATACCGGGGGCTTTTTTTATTTGGCAACCGCTTAACTAATGAAACAACATCAGAGTTGCACAAGACCTTGGTGCACGGCTACTTTCGGCACGCACCCACAAAAACTCATAAGAAAGGAATCGACATGAACAACATCAAAGAAACCAACAACAAGCACGAAGACTTACTATCGTTTTTCAACTTCACCTCCATTGGCACACTCTACAACCTGACGCCGCTGCTGTTCAGCGAGGAGAACCAGCAAGCACTGGATGAGTTGATCGGCGCAGCCCAAGTAGAAATAATCAGCTTTCTTGAGGGGATCGAATCAGACAACGCCCTGAATCAGAAAATAGCAGAATGGCGAAAACAGAATCAACGTTCGAAAAACACCCGTGTAATCGTCAAACTCATCAACAACACGCCTCACACTTTTAAAATAGCGCGCACCAGCTTTCCATTGCGTCAATCCGAACGTGAGTCATTTCTGCTTGCCCCCTACGCGAAGACAGCATTCAAATCCGATTTCGCCTATACGTATGGCGCGCCATGGCCAAATAACAAAATCATGTTCAATCAGTTTGTAGATTTTATTGATCAGGGTGTCGAAGTACGCTTTGAACTGGGCATGATCATGAGCAAATCCTTCGGCGTTATTTCTCCGAGGCACCGGGCAACGGTAAAAAACAGAATTGACTCCATTGGCTCATCTAAAATCGCTTGCACCACCAAAATCACGAATATGGATGAGAATGTGCCTTTCAACTTCGAGGTGGAAATCACGCTGGGCTGAGGCTGCAATAAATCGGGATGAGGCGAGACGTTTCACATCAACGACACAAAATTCCTACAAAATACGTAGCTCGCTACCTGTCATCCCGAAGCGAGTGCGTATATAAAAGCACCTCATCACGACGACGCGGGCGAAGTGCTGAACTTCGCCCGCGTCTTCCGTCGATAGAAACAGGTCCAATTACGAATTTTGTTTCATTTGCGCAGGCTGGGGCTCAAGCGCAGCATGTCCAATCCTGTATCGACCCAACGCTCGGCTTCGGTGTGCAGTTGAAAACTGTCAGGCGCCAATAGCCACTGATACAGGATGCCGTCGATGTAGGCATGCAGGCTGATGGCTGCGCGCACCGTGTCGAGATTTTCCGGCAACTGCCCCCGATTCACCGCATTACGCAAGGCCAGGCCGATCCGGACATTGCAGTCGAGGCTGGCTACCACGCGCTGCTGGCGCAGATCGCTCATTTCATCGGTGAATTCGCACTTATGAAACAAAATCTCATTGATGCGACGGGTTTTCGGATCCAGTGCAACTTGATGAAACAAATGAATCAGCAGCTTGCGCATGCAGCCCAATGGGTCGAGTTCATCTTCGCTTTCGCTGGCCTTGGCCATTTCATCCAGCGGCTCGTGCAACGTATCGAGCATGGCCTGAACCAGATCCGCCTTGTTGCTGAAATGCCAGTAGATCGCACCGCGAGTCACGCCGGCCAGGGTAGCGATGTCCGCCAGCGTCGTGCGCGCCACGCCCCGCTCGAAAAAGGCTTTTTCTGCCGCTTCGAGTATCTGGCTACGGGTTTCCTGAGCTTCCTCTTTGGTACGACGGACCATGGCAGTACAACCTCAATCGGGATGCTTCAGCGATGCCTGAACATCCGCTGAATAAAAGTGGGGCGAACGTTCTTGGGTGTCGTCCCCGGCCTACAATTCGAACCTTTGAAACGGCTTCTGTAACGGTGAGGATACGCAGCCAAGGTATTTACAAACAACCATGAACGTAAGTATATTCCTTAGCAAGCTACTTATCCACTCAGCGCTCATTTTTTAACCTTCCACCTTTCTAGTGCGTTTCTTTCGCGCCTGACCCGAGGATTTTCATGCAATTCAAGCCAGCTGTTACCGCTCTGGTCACTGCCCTCGCCTTGGCATCACTGCTAAGCGGATGCAAAAAGGAAGAGGCGGCACCGGCCGCTCCACCACCTCAGGTCGGCGTTGTTACCTTGCAACCTCAAGCCTTTACCCTGACCTCCGAGCTGCCAGGCCGCACCAGCGCGTATCGCATCGCCGAAGTTCGCCCACAGGTCAACGGCATCATTCTCAAGCGTCTGTTCAAGGAAGGCGGCGACGTCAAGGCCGGCCAGCAGCTGTATCAGATCGATCCGGCCGTGTATGAAGCCACGCAGAAAAGCGCCGAAGCCAACTTGCAACAGACCAAATCGATCTCCGATCGCTACAAGCAACTGGTCAACGAGCAGGCCGTCAGCCGTCAGGAATACGACACCGCCTTGGCGAACCGCCTGCAATCCGAAGCCGCATTGCAAACCGCCCAGATCAATGTGCGCTACACCAAGGTCTACGCCCCGCTCTCCGGCCGTATCGGCCGTTCCAACGTGACCGAAGGCGCGCTGGTCACCAGCGGCCAGGTCGATGCCATGGCGGTGATCCAGCAACTCGACCCGATCTACGTCGACGTCACCCAGTCTTCCGTCGAGCTGCTTGAGCTGCGTCGAGAGCTGGACAGCGGGCGCCTGCAGAAATCCGGCGAAAACGCGGCAGCGGTCAAGCTGACCCTGGAAGACGGCAGCCTGTACAAGCAGGAAGGCAAGCTCGAGTTCTCCGAAGTCTCGGTTGACCAGACCACCGGTTCCGTGACCCTGCGTGCCGTGTTCCCGAACCCGGACCATACGCTGTTGCCGGGCATGTTCGTACACGCCCAATTGCAAGCCGGTGTGAACGCTGCGGCGATCCTGGCCCCGCAACAAGGCGTGACCCGCGACCTCAAGGGTGTGCCGACTGCATTGGTCGTCGGCCCGGACAACAAGGTCGAACTGCGTCAGCTCAAGGCCAGCCGCACCGTCGGCAGCCAATGGCTGATCGAAGACGGCCTGAAGGCCGGCGATCGACTGATCACCGAAGGGTTGCAATTCGTCAAACCTGGCATCGAAGTCAAAGCCAGTGAAGCGACTAACGTTGGCGCAAAGAACCCGGCCCCCGCACAGGCAGCTGATAAGGCTTCCAGCGGCAAAGGGGAGTAAACCATGTCGAAATTTTTTATCGACCGCCCGATTTTCGCCTGGGTAATTGCCCTGGTGATCATGCTGGTCGGGGCACTATCGATTCTCAAACTGCCGATCAACCAATACCCGAGCATTGCGCCTCCGGCGATTGCGATCTCCGTGGCGTACCCGGGCGCCTCCGCGCAAACCGTGCAAGACACTGTGGTTCAGGTGATCGAGCAGCAGCTCAACGGTATCGACAACCTGCGTTATGTGTCCTCGGAAAGTAACTCCGACGGCACAATGACGATCACGGCGACCTTCGAGCAAGGCACCAACTCCGATACCGCGCAGGTTCAGGTCCAGAACAAACTGAACCTGGCCACCCCGCTGCTGCCACAAGAAGTACAGCAGCAAGGTATCCGCGTGACCAAGGCCGTGAAGAACTTCCTGCTGGTGATCGGCGTGGTCTCGCGTGACGGCAGCATGACCAAGGACGACCTGTCCAACTACATCGTGTCGAACATGCAGGACCCGATCTCGCGGACCGCCGGTGTGGGCGACTTCCAGGTGTTCGGTTCCCAGTACGCCATGCGTATCTGGCTCGACCCGGCCAAGTTGAACAACTTCAACCTGACTCCGATAGACGTCAAAACCGCCATCGCGGCGCAAAACGTCCAGGTATCGTCCGGCCAGCTCGGTGGCCTGCCTGCCCTGCCCGGCACTCAGTTGAACGCGACGATCATCGGCAAGACGCGCCTGCAGACCGCTGAGCAATTCAACAAAATCCTGCTCAAAGTCAACAAGGACGGTTCTCAGGTTCGCTTGAAAGACGTCGCCGACGTCGGTCTGGGTGGCGAGAACTACAGCATCAACGCCCAGTTCAACGGCGCCCCGGCTTCCGGTCTGGCGGTGAAACTGGCCAACGGTGCGAACGCCCTCGACACGGCGAAAGCCCTGCGCAAGACCATCGACAGCCTCAAGCCGTTCTTCCCGCAAGGGATGGAAGTGGTGTTCCCGTACGACACCACGCCAGTGGTGACCGAGTCGATCAAGGGTGTGGTTGAAACCCTGGTCGAAGCGATCGTGCTGGTGTTCCTAGTGATGTTCCTGTTCCTGCAAAACTTCCGCGCCACCGTCATCACCACCATGACCGTGCCCGTGGTATTGCTGGGTACTTTCGGGATCCTCGCGGCATTCGGTTTCAGCATCAACACCCTGACCATGTTCGGTATGGTGTTGGCCATCGGCTTGCTGGTGGACGATGCCATCGTTGTGGTGGAAAACGTCGAACGGGTGATGAGCGAAGAAGGCCTGTCGCCCAAGGAAGCCACCAAGAAATCCATGGGACAGATTCAGGGGGCGCTGGTTGGTATTGCCCTTGTGCTCTCGGCGGTACTGTTGCCGATGGCGTTCTTCGGTGGTTCCACGGGTGTGATCTACAAACAGTTCTCGATCACCATCGTCTCGGCCATGGCCTTGTCGGTGCTGGTCGCCCTGATCTTCACCCCGGCGCTCTGCGCCACCATGCTCAAAGCCATTCCCAAGGGCGAGCACGGCGTGCCGAAACGCGGCTTCTTCGGCTGGTTCAACCGTAACTTCGACCGTAGCGTGAAAAGCTACGAACGAGGTGTCGGCAACATTCTGCGCAACAAGGCTCCGTACCTGCTGGCCTACGTGATCATCGTCGTCGGCATGATCTGGTTGTTCATGCGTATTCCATCCTCGTTCCTTCCAGAGGAAGACCAGGGCGTACTGTTTGCTCAGGTGCAGACCCCGGCCGGTTCGACGGCCCAGCGCACTCAGGTTGTCGTGGACCAGATGCGTGAATTCCTGCTGCGTCCAAGCAAGGATGGCGGTGAAGGCGATGCGGTGAACTCGGTGTTTACCGTGACCGGCTTCAACTTCGCCGGCCGTGGCCAGAGTTCGGGTATGGCGTTCATCATGATGCGCCCGTGGCACGAACGTAACGCCGACAACAACGTGTTCAAAGTCGCGGCCCGTGCCCAACAGCACTTCTTCACCTTCCGTGACGCCATGGTGTTCGCTTTTGCGCCACCCGCCGTACTGGAACTGGGTAACGCCACTGGTTTCGACGTGTTCCTGCAGGACCGCGCCGGTATCGGCCACGAAAAACTGATGGCGGCCCGTAACCAGTTCCTCGGCATGGCGGCGCAGAGCAAAGTGCTGGCGCAAGTGCGCCCTAACGGTCTGAACGACGAGCCTCAGTACCAGCTGGAAATCGACGACGAGAAGGCCAGTGCGCTGGGCATTACCATCGCCGACATCAACAACACCCTGTCGATTGCCTTGGGCAGTAGCTACGTAAACGACTTCATCGACCGTGGCCGTGTGAAGAAGGTTTATGTGCAAGGCCAGCCTGGCGCACGCATGAGCCCTGAAGACCTGAAGAAGTGGTACGTGCGCAACAGCGCCGGGACCATGGTTCCCTTCACCGCGTTTGCCAAGGGTGAGTGGATCTACGGTTCACCAAAGCTGGCCCGTTACAACGGCGTAGAAGCGATGGAAATCCTCGGCTCCCCTGCCCCGGGTTACTCCACCGGTGAAGCCATGGCCGAAGTCGAGGCGCTTGCCCTGAAACTGCCGGCCGGTGTCGGTATTTCCTGGACCGGTCTGTCGTATGAAGAACGACTGGCGGGTTCCCAGGCGCCGGCGCTGTTCGCGCTGTCGATTCTGATGGTGTTCCTGTGCCTGGCGGCGCTGTATGAAAGCTGGTCGATTCCGATTGCCGTGGTGCTCGTGGTGCCTCTGGGGATTATCGGTGCGCTGATGGCTACCAGCTTGCGGGGCCTGTCCAACGATGTGTACTTCCTCGTGGGCCTGTTGACGACCATCGGTCTGGCGGCGAAAAACGCCATTCTGATCGTCGAGTTCGCCAAGGATCTGCATGAGCAAGGCAAGAGCTTGCAGGAGGCGGCCATCGAGGCTTGCCGCATGCGTTTGCGCCCGATCATCATGACCTCCCTGGCGTTCATTCTCGGCGTGGTGCCTCTGGCCATTTCCACCGGCGCCGGCTCGGGCAGCCAACACGCCATCGGCACCGTGGTAATTGGCGGTATGATCACCGCTACCGTACTGGCGATCTTCTGGGTCCCGTTGTTCTTTGTCACCGTGTCGGCCATGGGTCAGCGCAAAATCGCCGATCAGGACGACGCTATCGAACCTTCTAAAGAGGCTGGCCAATGAGCAAGTCGCTACTCTCCCTAGCCGTCGCCGCCTTCGTGCTTGGCGGCTGCTCGCTGATTCCTGATTATCAGCAGCCCGAAGCCCCAGTCGCGGCCCAGTACCCGCAAGGTCCGGCGTACTCGCCGGCCCAGGCGCCGAGCCAGGCTGCGGCCGAGCAAGGCTGGAAGCAGTTTTTCCATGACCCGGCGCTGCAACAGCTGATTCAGGTGGCACTGGAAAACAACCGTGACCTGCGTGTCGCGGCCCTGAACATCGATGCGTTCGCGGCTCAATACCGCATCCAGCGCGCCGATTTGTTCCCGGCCGTGTCCGCCAACGGCACCGGCAGCCGCCAGCGCGTCCCGGCGGACGCCTCGCAAACCGGTCAGGCAGGCATCACCAGCTCCTACTCGGCCACCGTCGGTATCAGCGCCTATGAACTCGACCTGTTCGGCCGGGTGCGCAGCCTCAGTGAAGAAGCCTTGCAGAAGTACTTCGCCACTGAAGAAGGCCGGCGCAGCACGCAGATCAGCCTGGTGGCCAGCGTGGCCAATGCCTACCTGACCTGGCAGGCCGACAAGGAACTGCTGAAGCTGACTCAGGACACCCTCGGTGCGTTCAACGAGAGCTACAAGCTCACCGCCCGCAGCAACGAAGTCGGTGTCGCCTCGGCCCTGGACCTCGCACAGTCGCGCACCTCGGTGGAAAACGCCCGGGCGCAATTGGCCCGGTACACGCGCCAGGTCGCCCAGGATGAAAACAGCCTGGTACTGCTGCTCGGCACTGGCATCCCGGCCAATCTGCAAACCGCCCAGCCGCTGTCCGACAACTTGCTGAGCGACGTACCGGCCGGCTTGCCGTCGGACTTGCTGCAACGTCGTCCGGACATTCTCCAGGCCGAATACAACCTGAAAGCGGCGAACGCCAACATCGGCGCGGCGCGGGCAGCGTTCTTCCCGAGCATCAGCCTGACCGCCAACGCCGGTACCTTGAGCCCGGACTTGTCCGGCCTGTTCAAGGGCGGTTCTGGCACCTGGTTGTTCCAGCCGCAGATCAACCTGCCGATCTTCAACGCCGGCAGCCTGCGCGCCAGCCTGGATTACTCGAAAATCCAGAAAGACATCGGCGTGGCGAACTACGAGAAGTCCATCCAGACGGCCTTCCAGGAAGTCGCCGACGGCCTGGCCGCTCGCGAGACCTACACCGATCAGTTGCAGGCACAGCGTGATTTCGTCAGCGCCAACCAGGACTACTACCGTCTGGCCGAGCGTCGCTACCGCATTGGTGTCGACAGCAACCTGACCTTCCTCGATGCCCAGCGTCAGCTGTTCAGTGCGCAACAGGCGCTGATCACCGATCGCCTGGCGCAGTTGATCAGTGCGGTCAATCTGTACAAGGCACTGGGTGGCGGCTGGAACGAACAGACGGCGAAAAACGAGCCGTTGAAAGAAGAAGCGCCGAAGATGAAGTTGTTCTGATCGCGCTGTAAACACGAAGCCCACCTTTTGGTGGGCTTTTTGTTGGGCGCGGGAAAAGGTGTGTTGTCAGGTATGACCCCATCGCGAGCAGGCTCACTCCCACAGTGGATTTGTGTCGGGCATAAATCGCATTCACACCACCAGTCCCCTGTGGGAGCGAGCCTGCTCGCGATGAGGCCCGACCACACACACCGCAAAACCTTGACCCATCTTGCGTTCGATAATCGCCCAAAACCCGCTTTCAACGATTGAACTATCCAGTACATTCCCCGCACCATTCGCCACACAAGACCAATAACAACAGGTTAAACACCATGCCCCCGCGCCCTGCCCTATCCGGCTGATCTCGCCCCCGTTTCATTTGAATTCGATTTTTTGTCTGCACCCCGACGGTTGCGGCAGCCCCCTTTGCATCCCCAAGAATTAGAGAGACCCGAGCCCATGACGCCTTCCACCGCGCAGTATTTTTTCCCAAGCCTGATTGCCCTCGCCCTGGCCGGTGCAGCCTTGCCCGCCACGGCTGAAGAGTCGGGCTTCGTCGATGGCGCCAAGGTCAACCTGAACCTGCGCAACTTCTACATCAACCGCAACTTCACCAACCCGACCAAGGCTCAGGGCAAGGCCGAAGAGTGGACGCAAAGTTTCATCCTCGACGCCAAGTCCGGCTTCACCCAGGGCACCGTCGGGTTCGGCATGGATGTGCTGGGGCTGTACTCGGTGAAACTCGACGGCGGCAAAGGCACCGGCGGTACCCAGTTGCTGCCGCTGGACCACGATGGCCGCCCCGCCGACAACTTCGGTCGCACCAATGTGGCGTTGAAGGCCAAGCTGTCCCAGACCGAAGTGAAGGTCGGTGAATGGATGCCGGTGCTGCCGATCCTGCGTTCGGACGACGGTCGTTCCCTGCCGCAGACCTTCCGTGGCGGCCAGATCACCTCGAAAGAAATCAACGGCCTGACCCTTTACGGCGGTCAGTTCCGCCAAAACAGCCCGCGTGACGACAGCAGCATGAGCGACATGTCAATGAACGGAAAAGCGGCGTTTACCTCCGACCGCTTCAACTTCCAGGGTGGCGAATACCTGTTCAACGAGAAGCGCACGCAGATCGCGCTGTGGAACGCCGAACTCAAGGACATTTACAGCCAGCAGTTCGTCAACCTGATCCACACCCAGCCACTCGGCGACTGGACCCTGGGCGCCAACCTCGGCTTTTTCTACGGCAAGGAAGATGGCAGCGCCCGCGCGGGCGACCTGGATAACAAAACCTGGTCGGGCCTGTTCTCGGCCAAGTACGGCGGCAACACCTTTTACGTCGGCCTGCAAAAGCTGACGGGCGACAGCGCCTGGATGCGGGTCAATGGCACCAGCGGCGGCACGCTGGCCAACGACAGCTACAACTCCAGCTATGACAACGCCCAGGAAAAATCCTGGCAGGTGCGCCACGACTACAACTTCGTTGCCCTTGGTGTGCCGGGCCTGACCTTGATGAATCGCTACATCAGCGGCGATAACGTGCACACCGGCACCATCACCGACGGCAAGGAATGGGGGCGTGAAAGTGAACTGGGCTACACCGTGCAAAGCGGTGCGCTCAAAGACCTGAACGTGAAATGGCGCAACTCGACCATGCGCCGGGACTACAGCAACAACGAGTTCGACGAGAACCGGGTGATCATCAGCTACCCGATCAGCCTGTTGTAAATTTCAAGGACGCCTTCGCGGGCAAGCCCGGCTCCCACAGGATGCTCAGTGAATTCAAATTTCGTGTTCACCGAACATCCCTGTGGGAGCAAGACCGGCTTGCCGGCGATGGCAATCTATCAGCCACATCTAAGTTGAATGTACTGCCGCTATCGCGAGCAGGCTCGCTCCTACAGGATTGGGTGGTGAACCCGGATGTTGTGTTCACCGAAAATCCCTGTGGGAGCGGGCTTGCCCGCGATGGCGTCCGCTCAGGCGCCGCAAATTCCCAGGATCACTCCCGCGATTCAACCCCCAGCTCATCCCACACCGACTCGGCCAGGTGGAACGTCGCATTGGCGGCCGGGATGCCGCAGTAGATCGCGCTCTGCATGATCACTTCCTTGATCTCGCCACGGCTCACGCCGTTGTTGGCGGCGGCGCGCAAGTGCAGTTTGAGTTCTTCGTTGCGGTTCATGCCGATCAGCATGGCGATGGTGATCAGGCTCCGAGTGTGGCGCGGCAGGCCCGGGCGGGTCCAGATGTCACCCCAGGCGTGGCGGGTGATCATCTCCTGGAACTCCGAGTTGAACTCGGTCAGCGCGGTCAGGCTGCGGTCGACGTGAGCGTCGCCCAGAACAGCGCGACGGACTTTCATGCCCTCGTCGTAACGTTGTTTCTCGTCCACAACAATCCCCTCAATGAGCCGACAAAAATGCCAGAACGCGCGCGCTGAACGCGTCGCCGGCCTGGACATTGGACAAGTGCGCGGCATAGAACTCGGCGTACTCGGCGCCCAGCACATGTGCCTGAATGAAATGTCCACCGGACGGCGGCGTGACCGCGTCTTCGGTACCGGCAATCACCAGCAGCGGCACCTTGATCGAGGACAATTGGTCGCGGAAATCAGCGTCACGCACGGCGGCGCAATTGGCCGCGTAGCCTTCTGGCGAAGTCGCCGCGAGCATGTCGGTAATCTGCGTCGCCGCAGCGGGATTGGCCTGCGCGAAATCCGGGGTGAACCAGCGGGCAATCGACGCATCACGCAACGCGACCATGGCCGCCGAACCATCACGCAACACGGTTTCGATGCGCGGGTTCCAGATCGACGGATCGCCGATTTTCGCTGCGGTGTTGCACACCACCAGCTTGTTCAATCGATTACCGGCGTTGATCCCCAGCCACTGGCCGATCAGGCCGCCCATGGACAAGCCACAGAAGTGCACCCGTTCGATATGCAGCGCATCCAGCAGCGCCAGCACGTCGTGGCCCAGTTGCTCGATGCTGTACGGGCCCGGCGTGACCAGGGATTGGCCGTGACCACGGGTATCGAAACGCAGCACCCGGAAATGCTCGGTGAACGCCGCCATCTGCGCGTCCCACATGTGCAGGTTGGTCCCCAGCGAGTTGGACAGCACCAGTACCGGCGCATCCACCGGCCCTTCAATTTGGTAGTGCAGTTCGCCATCGGCGAGTTGTACGAATGCCACAGCAGTCTCCTTCAGGCAGTCAACGCAGAATGTTCGGCCACCGCTCGCTCGACCCAGGTTTTGGCCTGGCCGAGGTAATGGGCGGGGTTCAATAGATGATCCAGTTCAGCAGCCGAGAGTTGGGCAGTCACGTGCGGCTCGTCGCCAAGCACGGCGCGCAGGTGCCGTTGCTCGGCCACCGCACGCTTGCAGCACTGCTCCAGCAGGTGGTGTGCCGTGTCGCGCCCGACCCGTTGGGCGAGGACGATGCTGACCGCCTCGGCAAGCACCAGACCCTGGGTCAGATCGAGATTGCGCGCCATGCGCTCGGCGTCCACTTCCAGCCCGTCCGCCACCAGCAGCGCTTGCTTGAGGCTGCCGGACACCAGGCAGCAAATCTCCGGCAGGGTTTCCCACTCGGCGTGCCACAGACCGAGGCTGCGCTCGTGCTCTTGCGGCATCGCACTAAACAGCGTCGAAAGCAAACCGGGCACGCGCGTGGCGGCGCTGATCAGCACCGCGGCGCCCACGGGGTTGCGTTTGTGCGGCATGGTCGACGAACCGCCCTTGCCGGGGGCCGAGGGCTCGAACACTTCCCCCGCTTCGGTCTGCATCAACAGGCTGATGTCGCGACCCAGTTTGCCGAGGCTGCCGGCGATCAATCCCAGCACGGCGCCGAACTCCACCAGGCGATCACGCTGGGTGTGCCAAGGCTGATCCGGCAAACCGAGTTGCAGTTCCCCGGCCAACGCTTGCGCAATCGGCAGCGCTCGTTCACCGAGGGCGGCCAGTGTTCCGGAAGCGCCGCCGAATTGCAGTACCAGCAGGCGCGGTTTGAGTTCTTGCAGACGTTGCCGGCTGCGGGTCACCGCCCCCAGCCAACCGGCGATTTTCATGCCCAGGGTGACGGGGGTTGCGTGTTGCAGCCAGGTACGGCCTGCCAGCGGTGTGGCGATATAACGCGTGGCTTGAGCCGACAGGCTTTTGCCCAGTTGTGCCAGATCGCTTTCGATCAGTTCCATTGCCTGGCGCAGTTGCAACACCAGCCCGGTGTCCATCACGTCCTGACTGGTCGCGCCCAGATGCACGTAGCGCTCGGCGTCGGCATCCTGGCTCGCGATCTGTTTGCCCAGGGCCTTCACCAGCGGAATCGCCGAATTACCGGCCGTGGCGATCGCCTCGCCGAGGGTGGCGAAGTCGTATTGCCCGGCCTGGCAAGCCGCCACAATCGGCGCGACAGCGGTCCGCGGAATCAAACCAACGTGTGCCTCGGCCCGAGCCAGCGCGGCTTCGAAATCGAGCATGGCCTGAACCCGGCCCTGATCGCAGAACACCTCACGCATATCGCGGGCAGTGAAATAGGCATCGAACAATTGATTGCCCGGTCGCTGGTTCATAAACAGTCCTTGAAGGCGTGGGCCGGTTGGGCCCACGCATGTAGATCAGAGGTCGTGGTGCAGGTATTTCGCCTGTCGCGGCAGGCGCAGGCTGAACAGGAACGCCACGGCCATCATCACCGTCACGTACCAATAGAAGGAGTTTTCCATGCCCACGGCCTTGAGGCTCAGCGCAACGTATTCCGCCGACCCGCCGAAGATCGCATTCGCCACCGCATACGCCAGGCCAACACCCAATGCACGGACTTCCGGCGGGAACATTTCGGCTTTCACCAAGCCACTGATGGAGGTGTAGAAACTGACAATCGCCAGCGCCACGGTAATCAGCACAAACGCCAGGAACGGACTGCTTACGCTTTTGAGGCTCAGCAGAATCGGCACGGTAAACAGCGTACCGAGGGCGCCGAACCACAACATCGAGTTACGACGGCCGATCTTGTCGGCGAGCATGCCGAACAGCGGCTGCATGCACATATAAAGGAACAGCGCGCCGGTCATGATGAAGCTGGCGGTCTTGGCATTCATCCCGGCGGTGTTCACCAGGTATTTCTGCATGTACGTGGTGAAGGTGTAGAAAATCAGCGAGCCACCGGCGGTGTAGCCGAGCACGGTGATGAACGCGGCCTTATGGTCGCGGAACAACGCACGAATGCTGCCGGCATCCTTGTTCTCGCGCATTTCCTTGCTGGTGGTTTCCTTCAGCGAACGACGCAGGAACAGCGAGATCACCGCGGCCAGTGCGCCGACCACGAACGGGATCCGCCAGCCGTAGGCACGCAAGTCGTCTTCGGTGAGGAACTGTTGCAGGATCACCACCAGCAACACCGCCAGCAGTTGCCCGCCAATCAGGGTCACGTACTGGAACGAGGCAAAGAAACCGCGCTGGCCCTTGAGCGCGACTTCACTCATGTAGGTGGCGGTGGTGCCGTACTCGCCGCCGACCGACAGGCCTTGCAGCAAACGCGCGAACAGCAGCAGGATCGGCGCCCAGACGCCAATGCTGGAATAGGTCGGCAGGCAGGCGATGAGCAACGAGCCGAAGCACATCATCAGCACCGAGATCATCATCGAGTTCTTGCGCCCGTGCTTGTCGGCGACGCGTCCGAAAATCCAGCCGCCGATCGGTCGCATCAGGAACCCGGCCGCAAACACGCCGGCCGTGTTCACCAGTTGCACCGTCGGGTTATCAGACGGGAAAAATGCCGGGGCGAAATAGATCGCGCAGAAGGCATAGACGTAGAAGTCGAACCATTCGACGAGGTTGCCGGACGAAGCGCCGACAATGGCGAAGATACGCTTGCTGCGCTCTTCGCCCGTATAGTGTTCAGTTGAGGCGGTGGTCGTTGTCATTGTTTTTCACTCAATGGGGACAGTGACAGTCTAGACATACTTCGCAACAGTCCCGTTCCGCAGATAAATCAGCAAAAGCCTGCACATTCCCTGTGGCGAGGGAGCTTGCTCCCGCTGGCTTGCGAAGCAAGCCCAAAACCCTCAAACGCGTTCCGTCATGCAGAGCCCGCCAGCTGGTTTGCGACTGCTTCGCAGCCGAGCGGGAGCAAGCTCCCTCGCCACAACAGCTCATGACTCAATAATCGAAAAACACCGTCTCCGCATCGGTGCCCTGCAGAATCACATTCCACTGGTAGACGCCGGTCGCATCCTGCTTCGCCAGCAAGGTACTGCGGCGCTCGGCGGGCACACACTCCAGCAACGGGTCCGACACGTTGGCCGGCTCGCCATCAAAGTAAATCCGCGTCAGCAAGTGTTTCACCAGGCCGCGCGCAAACACCAGCACCACCAAGTGCGGCGCTTGAGTCGTGCCCTTCAGGCCTTCCACCGTGCCCGGCTTGATCGTGGTAAAGCGGAAGCGCCCTTCGGCATCCACCGGCACCCGGCCGAACCCTTCGAAGTTCGGGTCCAGGGGTTTGTCCTGATCGTCTTCCGGGTGGTCGTACTTGCCCGCCGCGTTGGCCTGCCAGACTTCCAGCATCGCGTCGTTGACGACGTCGCCGTTGCCGTCCACCACTTGCCCGGTGATCGCCACGCGCTCGCCCAGGGTCTGTTCGACGGTCAGGTTTTCGCGGTTCAGCCAGGTCAGGCCGATGTGGTAGTACGGCCCGACGGTGTGGGACGTGGTCGCGTTCAACGTCATCTTATTTCTCCATCGGCGTGGCTTCGCGGCCGCGCAGCACGATGTCCCAGCGATAA
This sequence comes from Pseudomonas sp. PB120, assembly GCF_009761815.1. Classification (GTDB taxonomy): domain Bacteria; phylum Pseudomonadota; class Gammaproteobacteria; order Pseudomonadales; family Pseudomonadaceae; genus Aquipseudomonas. Next base: position 21,016 of record NZ_RWIN01000119.1, on the reverse strand, counting down.
CCGAGGGCATAGGAAGGGATGGTTTTTTCCAGGTCGAAACTGGCGATCAAACGCTCTTTGGCTCGGGTATCCGGCACGCAGTTGTAGATCGGGTCGTAGGCCAGCAGCGGGTCACCCGGAAAATACATCTGGGTCACCAGGCGCGTCAGGATGCTCGGCCCGAACAGCGAGAAATGGATGTGCGCCGGGCGCCACGCGTTGTGGTGGTTGCCCCACGGATAGGCGCCCGGTTTGATGGTCTGGAATTGATACCAGCCATCGGCGTCGGTCACGGTGCGGCCGGTGCCGGTGAAATTCGGGTCCAGCGGCGCGTCGTGCAGGTCGCGGTCATGGTTGTAGCGACCGGCGGCGTTAGCCTGCCAGATCTCCACCAGAATGCCCGGCACCGGCAAGCCATCTTCATCCAGCACACGGCCATGAATGATAATGCGCTCACCCAGTGGTTCGCCCTTGTGTTGGGCGGTCAGGTCGTTGTCCTTCTCGTTCACGCGCTCGGCACCGATGGTCGGACCGGTAATTTCCGACAACGAATGCGGCAAATGCACCAACGGCTTGGACGGCGAGCGACGGTTGGTGGATTGATAGGTCGGGTGCAGGTATTCCGGCTGGGTGCCCTCCTGCGGGCGACGGTAACCAGGCTTGTCAGACATTTCGCTTTCCTCTGTTCTTGTTAGCCGACGGGACGCGTCAGACCCGTTCGATCGCCAATGCCAGACCCTGGCCGACGCCGACGCACATGGTCGCCAGGCCTTTCTTGCCACCGGTTTTTTCCAGCTGATGCAACGCGGTCAACACCAGGCGCGCGCCACTCATGCCCAACGGATGACCCAAGGCAATGGCGCCACCGTTCGGGTTGACCTGGGCCGCGTCGTCCGCAATCCCCAATTCACGCAGCACTGCCAGGCCCTGGCTGGCAAACGCTTCGTTGAGTTCGATCACGTCGAAATCGCTGACCGCCAGACCCAGGCGCTCCGTCAGTTTGCGCACCGCCGGGACCGGGCCAATGCCCATGACCCGAGGGGCAACACCGGCGCTGGACATGCCCAGCACTTTGGCACGCGCGGTCAGACCGTGCTTTTTCACCGCTTCGGCCGACGCCAGGATCAACGCCGCCGCACCGTCGTTCACGCCCGAGGCATTGCCGGCGGTGACGGTTTTGTCGGGGCCGTTGACCGGTTTCAGTTTGGCCAGGGCTTCCAGGGTGGTGTCGGCGCGAGGATGTTCGTCCTGACTGACCACCGTTTCGCCTTTTTTGTGGGCGATGCGCACTTCAACGATTTCTTCCGCGAAAAAGCCTGCGGCTTGCGCGACGGCGGTGCGCTGCTGACTGCGCAGTGCGAAAGCGTCCTGATCCTCGCGGGACACTTCGTAATCGTCGGCCACGTTGTCGGCGGTTTGCGGCATCGCATCCACACCGTACTGGGCTTTCATCAACGGGTTGATGAAGCGCCAGCCGATGGTGGTGTCTTCCAGTTTCATGTTGCGCGAGAACGCCGCGTCCGCCTTGCCCATCACGAACGGTGCGCGGGACATCGACTCGACGCCGCCGGCAATCGCCAGCTCCATTTCGCCGCTGGCAATAGCACGGAACGCCGTACCAATCGCGTCCATGCCCGAAGCGCAGAGGCGATTGAGGGTCACGCCCGGAATGGTTTCCGGCAGGCCCGCCAGCAGCAACGCCATGCGCGCCACGTTGCGGTTGTCTTCGCCGGCCTGGTTGGCGCAGCCGAGGAACACTTCGTCGACCGCGTTCCAGTCCACCGACGGGTTGCGCGCCATCAGCGCCTTGATCGGCACGGCGGCCAGGTCGTCGGCGCGAACCGTCGACAGGCCACCGCCGAAACGGCCGATGGGGGTACGAATTGCGTCGCAGATATAAACGTCACGCATCACGCTTCTCCGGGGGCTTGGCCGTGGGCGGCGGCGGTGCGGGCTTCCAGATCCCTCAGTGCCTTGAGCTCGACGTCGGTTGGCTCGGCGGTGCTTTCAACGGTGTCGGCGAAACGAATGGCCCAACCAGTAGCCGCCACCACTTGCTCGCGGGTCACGCCAGGGTGCAGCGCGGTGACCACGAATTCATGGGTGCCGGCTTCCGGTTCCATGATGCACAGGTCAGTGATGATGCCGACCGGACCGGCTCCCGGCAGACCCAGACGCTTGCGCGAATCGCCGCCCTCGCCATGGCCGACCGAGGTAATGAAGTCGAGCTTGTCGACAAAGGAACGCGCCGACTGCTTGAGGATGATCAGAACACTTTTGGCCGAACCGGCAATCTCCGGCGCACCACCGGCACCCGGCAGACGGACTTTTGGCTGGTGATAGTCGCCAACAACCGTGGTGTTGATGTTGCCGAAGCGGTCGACCTGCGCGGCGCCGAGAAAACCGACGTCAATGCGCCCGCCCTGCAGCCAATAGCGAAAAATCTCACCGGTCGGGACGACAGTGTCAGCGGTTTCCGCCAGCTCGCCGTCACCGATCGACAGTGGCAGTACGCTCGGCTTGGCACCGATCGGACCCGATTCGTAGATCAGGACCACATCCGGCGAGGACGTCAGGCGTGCCAGGTTGGCCGCTTTCGACGGCAGGCCGATACCGACGAAGCACACCGAACCGTTCTTTAGTCGGCGAGCGGCGGCGACGGTCATCATTTCATTGGTGGTGTAAGTCATTACTTCGCCTCCGATGCAGCGGCCAGCTTGGCCTGGAACTCGCTGAAGTCAGCGCAGCCATGGATGTACTCGTTGATCCACGCGGTGAAGGTGTCACGGTCGCGAGCAATCGGGTCCCAGGCCTGGTAGAAACGGTTGTCACGTTCGTTGTAACCGTGGGCGTAGGAAGGATGCGCGCCACCCGGAACATGGCAGACCGCGCTCAGTGCCCAGGTCGGCAGTACACAGGAGTTCATCGGCGCATTGAGGTCATCGACAATTTCTTCAACGGTCACGATGCAGCGCTTGGCGGCCAGGGCAGCTTCTTTCTGCACACCGAGGATGCCCCACAGCAGCACGTTGCCTTTGCGGTCGGCTTTCTGCGCGTGAATCACGGTGACGTCCGGGCGCACCGACGGCACGGCGGCCAATACTTCGCCGGTGAACGGGCAAGTGACGGTCTTGATCAGCGGGTTGACCTTCGGCAGGTCGGAACCGGCGTAGGCACGCAGCACCGCGAACGGCAGGCCCGAGGCGCCAGCGACGTAGGCATTCGCCAGGTCAGCGTGGCTGTGTTCTTCGATTTCCAGCGGGTGCGGCCACTGCTTTTCGACGGCATCGCGCAACCGGTGCAACGAACCGACGCCCGGGTTGCCGCCCCACGAGAAAATCAGCTTGCGAGCGCAACCGGCACCGATCAACTGGTCGTAGATCAGGTCAGGCGTCATCCGTACCAGCGTCAGATCTTTCTTGCCCTGGCGAATGATTTCGTGACCCGCCGCCGTAGGGATCAGGTGAGTGAAGCCTTCGAGCGCGACGGTATCGCCGTCGTTAACGAATTGCTTCACCGCGTCGTGCAGCGAAAGGATTTCAGCCATGGGGCAGGCTCCCGTTTTGTTATGAACCGACAGTGGATGAAAAAGGCGCGATGCGCGCGCCGGAATGACTAAAGAGTAAGCCCCGGAAAAACCCCAAACAATCCGATAATCGACTGAGTGTTCGTTTATCGAACAGATTGTTGTCTGGCTACCTATCCCCAAAAGCTTCGCGAGCAGGCTCGCTCCTACAGGAAAATGCGATCAACTGTGGGAGCGAGCCTGCTCGCGATGAGGCCTCCCCATTCACTCAATATTCTGAAACCTGAACTCAGGTCGCATCCGCATGACTCACCATGCCCTTGATCACCACCGCCGCCGTCGCCAACGCCGCCGGAATCACCAACGCCGTCAGCACCTGCTCAAAATTCCACCCCAGGCCCAACAGCGTTGCCCCCATCCACGCGCCGAGAATCGCGCCAAAGCGGCCAATCCCCAGCATCCACGACACCCCGGTCGCCCGCCCCTGGGTCGGATAAAACCGTGCGGCCAGCGACGGCATCGCCGATTGCGCACCGTTGACACACATCCCGGCCACCAGCACCAGCGTCGCTAACAGGGTGATGTTGCCCAGGCTCTGCCCCACCGCGTAGGCAAACACCCCGGCCAGCAAGTAGAAAGTGCCGATAACCTTGTGCGGATTGAACCGGTCCATCGCCCAGCCCACGCCCACCGCGCTCAGCACGCCGCCGAACTGGAACAATGCGCCAATGAACGCCGCCTGCTCCATGCTCGCGCCGCTGTCACGCATCAGCGTCGGCAGCCAACTGGTCAGCAGGTACACAATCACCAGGCCCATGAAGTAAGTCAGCCACAACAACAAGGTGCCGGTGCTGTAAGTGCCGGAGAAGATCACGGCAAACACGTTGCGCGCCTTCACGGTTTTCTGTTCCGGCACGCTGAAGCTGGACGCCTGGGCAACGACCGTCGGATCGATGGGGGCCAACGCCTTGCGGACCTTGTCGGTGCCCCGATTGCGCACCACCAGGTAACGCGCCGATTCCGGCAGCCAGAGCAACAGAACGACACCAAGAATCAGCGGCAGAATGCCGCCGATCAGCAACAGGCTGTGCCACCCGAACGCCGGAATCAGCTTGGCGGAAATAAACCCGCCCCCCGCCATACCGAGGTTGAAGCCACAGAACATGCTGGTTACCAGCAGGGATTTCTTGCGCTCCGGGGTGTATTCCGACAACAGGGTCGTGGCATTCGGCATGCCGGCGCCGAGGCCCAGACCGGTCAGGAATCGCAGCACCAGCAACTGATCGACGTTGGAGCTGTAGGCCGATGCCAGGCTGAAGGCGCCGAACAACAATACCGCCCCCACCAGCACGACTTTGCGCCCAAAGCGATCCGCCAGCGGGCCGGAACCCAGCGCGCCGAAGACCATGCCGATCAACGCCGCACTCATGACCGGGCCGAGACTGGCGCGGTCGATGCCCCAATCCTGGGACAGGGCCGGCGCAATGAAACCCATGGCCGCGGTGTCGAGGCCATCGAGGAAGACAATCAGGAAACACAGGATTACCACTCGCCACTGGTAGCGCGAAATGGGTTGAGCATTGATGAAGGACTGCACGTCGAGGCAGTTACCCACAGCAGACTGAGGCTGGTTCATTATTTTTATTCCACGCAAGAACGCAGTCGGACAGGTGCCAGCCTAGGCTGGCGCTGCCGCGACATTAGTGATCAGGGGGAAAGTGCGTCAATTCGATAAACGCGAGTCTGTGCGATTATCGAACAGCTTAGGCAAAAAGCTGGGCGCTGAGGTCGCGGCTGGCCGACAGCAGGCCTGGCAGGAAACGTTGTTCCAGTTCGTTGCGACTGACCCGACCGGCATGCGTACTGACGTTCAGCGCCGCGACCACCTGGCCGGAAGCGTCGTACACCGGGACGGCAATCGAGCGCAGGCCCTGTTCCAGTTCCTGATCGACAATGCACCAACCTTGTTGCCGCACCTCTTGCAGGCATTCGAGCAACGCCTCGGGGGTGTGCAGCGTGCGGCTGGTCTTGGCTTGCAGCTCCGCGTGGTCGAGGTATTCGCCCAGGGACGTATCGTCCAGCGCCGCCAGCAGAATCCGGCCCATGGACGTGCAATAGGCCGGCAGGCGTCCGCCCACCGAGAGGTCGACAGAGATCAGTCGCTGAGTCGTTGCCGAACGGGCGATGTACAAAATGTCATCGCCTTCCAGCGTGGCCATGTTGCAGGCCTCATGAAGTTGTTCGCTCATGCGGTCCAGGTACGGTTGTGCGGAAACCGCCAAGGGGGTCGACGATACATAGGCGTGGCCGAGGGTCAGCACTTTGGGCAGTAGCGAATAGGTGCGACCGTCGGTGGTGGCGTAGCCGAGCTTGATCAGGGTGTGCAGGCAACGCCTTACCGCGGCGCGGGGAATTTCCGTCCGGTGGCTGATCTGGGCAATGGTCAAATGCCGTTTGCGCTCCTGAAATGCCTGCACCACCGCCAGGCCGCGAGCCAGGGAGGTCATGAAGTCCGGGTCACCGGTCATTGCCGCAATTCGCTTGGCGGGAGAGGCGACGATCGGCGGCGCCACTGAAGTGAAGGCGTTGCGCAATTGATCATTCATAACAGGTCCTTTTTCCTCACGGATCAGCGGCTATTACAGGCGGCTTCAGGCGCTACACACAAGCCCTCACACCGAAGATCGGGCGATTATCGAACCGTTGACCGATAATCGCAATCACCCCAAGCCACTGCAGCCCGGCCGCGTTAGATGTTTTCTCATTGCTGGCCAGAGAACTTGCGGATTGATGTTATGGCTCAAGTTGCTCGGTTGAATGGCGCCAGAAACTCATCACCGCAAACTGGCTTCGACGTATCTGTATTTAACCGTAAAGTTCGAGCCACAAAACAATCACACATCAAGATCAACTTTTAACTCGTTGGCGATAGTGTTCTTCGAATCGACCGCTATAATGCAATTCAGTGGCTGCCCGGTTTTTTATTGCCGACTCGGCCACCTGGTTGCACGATGTTCCATCGCTGCCGACCGCAGCAAGCGCCTGACACTCTTCATGTACACCGCCAACGCGCTCGCTGAAACAGGAAACTGATGCTGCGTCAGCTTTTTATCTCTGGTGTCGTGGCCGCCTGCAACATGGAAGTATTGTTCACCTACCGTAAAAGGTTGCCCTGTCGGGCACTGCCCTTTCTACGCGTGTGTTCAATCGACTCGATGCAGCGCGTTTCACCAGAATTTAATCTCAACTCAAACAGGTAGCACTGTGACGAAAGACGAACTGCGCGCGGAACTTGAGCGCCAGGAACAACGTTACAAGGAAGTTTACGGCGGGGAAGTCACCACCTACGCCGCTCAGCCCGAACCCGAACGCAAACCCTGGCGAAAACGCGCCACCGTTCAGGACCAGGCTTTTACCCAGGAATTGCAGAAGATGGAAAAAGAACTCAAAGCCGAAGAGCCGTAACCGCTTCGACCTGAATTCTTTACAAGGGTCTGCCTCTGCACCCCGCTAAAAGCGGGATGTATCGATAACGCCTTTCGCACCTGCTACGAGCGGGCAGCGGTCACCTCACCCATCGGATGAGGTAAATGGCTCATGTCTGACCCTCTTCTCAGATATTTCATACAAGCATCCAGGCCCCTCGCCCCCACGAGAGAAACCCTTGTGCCTGCTGGCTTTTCGACTGAATTCAATGACTTGCAAAACCCGGCAAAACACCGGGGCTTAGGCTATCGTCACAAACTAATTCATTGAAGAATGTTACCGATGAGCAGCTAGTGCATCGATTAGCAGTCTTTTCTGGCATAATCGCGCCCCCTTATGACCGGGTCAGAAAACCTTCATGATCGATTTATTCAGCGGACTGGATGCTTGGGTGCTTGTGAGCCTCTTGCTCGCCCTGGCCTTTGTCCTCGCCTTCGAGTTCATCAACGGCTTTCATGACACCGCAAACGCGGTGGCCACTGTTATCTACACCAAAGCCATGCCGCCTCACCTGGCGGTGTTCTTTTCCGGTGTGTTCAACTTCCTCGGCGTGCTGCTGGGTGGCGTTGGCGTGGCGTATGCCATCGTCCACTTGCTCCCGGTAGAACTGCTGATCAATGTGAACACCGGTCACGGGCTGGCCATGGTGTTCTCGCTGCTCGCTGCCGCCATCACCTGGAACCTGGGCACGTGGTACTTCGGTATCCCGGCCTCCAGCTCCCACACCTTGATCGGTTCGATTCTCGGTGTCGGCCTGGCCAACGCCCTGATCAACGATATTCCATTGGCCGATGGCGTGAACTGGCAGAAAGCGATCGATATCGGCGCCTCCCTGGTGTTCTCGCCAATGGCCGGCTTCCTTGTCGCGGCCCTGGTGTTGATCGGCCTTAAATGGTGGCGTCCCCTGTCGAAGATGCACAAGACGCCGGACCAGCGCCGCAAGCTCGACGACAAGAAGCACCCGCCGTTCTGGAATCGCCTGGTGCTGGTGATTTCGGCCATGGCCGTGAGCTTCGTGCACGGTTCCAACGACGGCCAGAAAGGCATCGGCCTGATCATGCTGGTCCTGATCGGTATCGTGCCGGCCCAGTTCGTCCTCGACCTGAGCAGCACCACCTACCAGATCGAACGCACCCGCGACGCCACCCTGCACTTGAGCCAGTTCTACAAGCGCAACGCTGACACGCTGGGTGAGTTCCTGGCGCTGGGCAAAAGCGTGGAAGGCGACTTGCCGGAGAAATTCCGTTGCAACCCGCAACAGACCGAACCGACTATCGCTGCCCTGCTCGACACCCTTAAAGGTGTAGCGGACTACCACTCGCTGCCGGCGGAAAGCCGCATCGAAGTCCGTCGCTACCTGCTCTGCCTGGACGACACCGCGAAGAAAGTCAGCAAATTGCCAACCCTGGCCGCCCGTGAAAAGGCTGACCTGGACAAACTGCGCAAAGACCTGACCACCACCACCGAATACGCCCCGTTCTGGGTGATTCTGGCGGTCGCCCTGGCTCTGGGCCTGGGCACCATGGTCGGCTGGAAACGCGTGGTACTGACCATCGGCGAGAAGATCGGCAAGCAAGGCATGACGTACGCACAAGGCATGTCGGCCCAGATCACCACCGCGTGCATGATCGGCCTGGCCAACATCTTCAGCCTCCCCGTGTCCACCACCCACGTCCTGTCCTCGGGCGTGGCCGGCACCATGGTCGCTAACAAAAGCGGCCTGCAAGGCGGCACCGTGAAAACCATCCTGCTGGCCTGGGTCCTGACCCTGCCAGCGACAGTGGCCCTGTCGGCCGGCCTGTTCTGGCTGGCATCGAAGGCACTGGGCAGCTGATAGTTAGCTGCACGAAAAAAGGCGCGTTCCGTGAGGTTCGCGCCTTTTTTATGCCTGCGTTCGGCCATCGTGGTTCACGGGGCGCCTCGATCAAAAACAAAACGAGGCGGCCTGGCAGCCGACCTGATTCTGCTGATGCGCGCACTTCCCCTGTGGGAGCCAGCCTGCTGGCTCCCACATTTTTGGACCGGGCACATCCGGAAAAATCAGGTCGGCTTTCAGGCCGCCTCGCGGCACTGTGGCGGTGGTCGCCCCCTCACGCCCTGAGCTTTGTCCCCCCACACAAAAACCGCAGACAAAAAAAAGGGCAACCGAAGTTGCCCAAAATGCCTTGCGTGCCCACTACATCCGGAAAGAACTACGGCTTACGCTTATGCGAATCCTTCCAGATAAAAAATCCAAACCCTGCAAAAAACATAACCATGAGGCTGACAGTCAGCACCCCGGCGATCACCACGTTGTCGAAAAACATGACTGGCCTCCTGGACTTGCCCTGTTGCGATAGGACTAAGTTACCCAAAGAGGCAGAAGAGAAAATTGACCAGGATCAATGTCACCCAAGACTGGGCGATCAGGAGGGGATAAAACTGACCTGCATCAATAAATGCAGGGTGTTTCAACGCTTTTTCGGTTTGTTCTTCGGCTTCTTCTTCGCTTTACCCAAGGGCATGGCCTGTTCAAACGCCTGGCGCACTTCATTCAGACGTTTTTCATTAAGGTCATGAACCCGCTTGGCGCGTTCATCATTAAGATCTATCAACTTGTCGTCTTGGCTCATGGTGTTCAGTACATCGCTCAACGGGTTTGACGCAATAATGCGGTCTGACGCAAGTGCTGACCAGCCATAACCTTAAATCTGAATATCAACCCACAACCCCTGACGCGGTTCGTCGTCAATCAAAGGCGCCACCGGCACCGTGTTGTCGGCATTGAGCTCATGACCGGGAATCGCCAGGTGTTCCTCAGGGTCTTCATCGGCCTCACGTCGGCGCCGCTGCTGTTCCTGCTTGCGCCGCTGCTCTTCGCGCAGCTGATAGGCTGCCTCTTCCGCATCACGCTGCTGCAGGTCGATGGTGCTCTCGTTGGAGCTTTCCTGCACCGGCACCACCGGCGGAATATCCGGGCGCTGGCGGACCGGGTCCTGCTGCGAAGTGATCGGCACGGCACTCAAGGGGAGCATCGGTAGCATCATATTTATTGTTCTCCTGTCAGCAGGCTGTCGGCTGTGGGGATGGCGACTTGAGCCATCGGTCGCAAACTGTGACCCGGTTGGCACGATTAGGTGCCCCGGCCGACGCGTTCGCGGCCGGTGGGCTAACGTAAGACTGTGAGTTTTTCTGAGAGTCCTTTGGCCCTGAAGCCCTCATTCCGTTAAGATAGCCCGCTTTTTCAAGGTGGGAGTCAGGCAGCATGGCGCAGCAGTATCAACCGGGGCAACGCTGGATCAGTGACAGCGAAGCCGAGCTGGGTTTAGGCACCGTTCTGGCACAGGACGGCCGCTTGTTGACCGTGCTCTACCCGGCCACTGGCGACACTCGCCAGTACGCGCTACGGAATGCGCCCCTCACCCGCGTGCGGTTCTCGCCGGGCGATTCGATCACTCACTTCGAAGGCTGGAAACTGACCGTACAGGAAGTCGACGACGTCGATGGCCTGCTGGTCTACCACGGCCTCAACGCGCAGAACGAAGGGGTAACCCTGCCGGAAACCCAACTGTCGAACTTCATTCAGTTCCGTCTGGCCAGCGACCGTCTGTTCGCCGGCCAGATTGACCCGTTGGCCTGGTTCTCCCTGCGTTACCACACCCTGGAACACACCAGCCGCCAGTTGCAGTCCTCGCTCTGGGGCCTGGGTGGCGTGCGGGCGCAGCCGATCGCGCACCAGCTGCACATCGCCCGAGAAGTCGCCGACCGCATTGCGCCGCGGGTTTTGCTGGCAGACGAAGTGGGCCTGGGCAAGACCATCGAAGCCGGCCTGGTGATCCATCGCCAACTGCTGTCGGGTCGCGCCAACCGTGTGCTGATCCTGGTGCCGGAAAACCTGCAGCACCAGTGGCTGGTCGAGATGCGCCGCCGCTTCAACCTGCAAGTCGCGCTGTTCGACGAAGAGCGCTTCATCGAAAGCGATGCCACCAACCCGTTCGAAGACACCCAGCTTGCACTGGTTGCGCTGGAGTGGCTGGTCGAGGACGAGAAAGCACAGGACGCGCTGTTTGCCGCCGGTTGGGACCTGATGGTCGTCGACGAAGCCCACCACCTGGTGTGGCACGAAGACAAGGCCAGCCCTGAATACACCCTGGTCGAGCAGCTCGCTGAAACCATCCCGGGCGTATTGCTGCTGACCGCGACCCCTGAGCAACTGGGCCAGGACAGCCACTTTGCGCGTCTGCGCCTGCTCGACCCGAACCGTTTCCATGACCTGCACGCCTTCCGCGCCGAGAGCGAAAACTATCGCCCGGTGGCCGAAGCCGTTCAGGAGCTGCTGGACAAAGGGCGCCTGTCGCCTGAAGCGCACAAGACCATTCAAGGTTTCCTCGGCAACGAAGGCGAAGCCCTGCTGACCGCCGTGAACGATGGCGACACCGAAGCCAGCGCCCGTCTGGTCCGCGAACTGCTGGACCGCCACGGCACCGGCCGCGTGCTGTTCCGCAACACCCGCGCCGCCGTGCAAGGCTTCCCGGAACGCAAACTGCACCCGTACCCGCTGCCGTGCCCCGACGAATACCTCGAACTGCCGCTGGGTGATCACGCCGAGCTGTACCCGGAAGTCAGCTTCCAGGCCCAGCCGGACGCCAACGAAGAAGAACGCTGGTGGAAATTCGACCCGCGCGTCGAATGGCTGATCGATACGCTGAAGATGCTCAAGCGCACCAAAGTGCTGGTGATCTGCGCCCACGCCGAAACCGCCATGGACCTTGAAGACGCGCTGCGCGTGCGTTCCGGCATCCCGGCCACGGTGTTCCATGAAGGCATGAACATCCTCGAGCGAGACCGCGCCGCCGCCTACTTCGCCGACGAAGAGTTTGGCGCGCAAGTGCTGATCTGCTCGGAAATCGGCAGTGAAGGTCGCAACTTCCAGTTCTCGCACCACCTGGTGCTGTTCGACCTGCCTTCGCACCCGGACCTGCTGGAACAACGGATCGGCCGTCTGGACCGGATCGGCCAGAAACACATCATCGAACTGCACGTGCCGTACCTGGAAACCAGCCCGCAAGAGCGCCTGTTCCAGTGGTACCACGAAGCGCTGAACGCGTTCCTCAACACCTGCCCGACCGGTAACGCCTTGCAGCATCAGTTCGGCCCGCGCCTGCTGCCGCTGCTGGAAAACGCCGACGACGGCGAGTGGCAAGCACTGATCGACGAAGCCCGCGCCGAGCGCGAGCGCCTGGAAGCCGATCTGCACACGGGTCGCGACCGCTTGCTGGAGCTCAATTCCGGTGGTGCCGGTGAAGGTGATGCACTGGTTGAGGACATCCTCGAGCAAGACGATCAATTTGCGCTGCCGATCTACATGGAAACCCTGTTCGATGCATTCGGTATCGACAGCGAAGACCATTCGGAAAATGCCCTGATCCTCAAGCCGAGCGAAAAAATGCTCGACGCCAGCTTCCCGCTGGGCGACGACGAAGGCGTGACCATCACGTACGACCGCAACCAGGCGCTGTCTCGCGAAGACATGCAGTTCATCACCTGGGAACACCCGATGGTTCAGGGTGGCATGGACCTGGTGCTGTCCGGCTCGATGGGCAACACCGCCGTCGCGTTGATCAAGAACAAGGCGCTGAAACCTGGCACCGTGTTGCTGGAACTGCTCTACGTCAGTGAAGTGGTTGCGCCACGCTCGCTGCAACTGGGTCGTTATCTGCCGCCGGCCGCCCTGCGCTGCCTGCTCGATGCCAATGGCAACGACCTGTCGGCTCGCGTGTCGTTCGAGACGCTCAACGATCAACTGGAAAGCGTGCCTCGCGCCAGCGCCAACAAGTTCATCCAGGCCCAGCGCGACCAGCTGACGCCACGGATCAACGCCGGCGAAGAGAAAATCTTCCCGCGTCACGCCGAGCGTGTGGCCGAGGCGCAGCGTCGCCTCGCGGCTGACACCGACGAAGAACTCGCGCGCCTGACCGCGTTGCAAGCGGTCAACCCGACCGTGCGTGACAGCGAACTGGTTGCCCTGCGCAAACAGCGTGAGCAAGGTTTGGCGATGCTCGACAAGGCTGCGTTGCGACTGGAAGCGATTCGGGTGTTGGTGGCGGGTTAAACGCCCTCCTCTACCCGGCTAAAACAAAAAGGCCCGCAGTGATGCGGGCCTTTTTTGTTTGCTTGAGATTTGTGTTGTTGCAAAGGGCCTCATCGCCAGCAGGCTAGCTCCCACACCGGAGTTCCAGTGTGCCCCCTCTGTGGGAGCCAGCCTGCTGGCGATGGCGTTTAGGCAGTCGCCACAGCAACCCCAGGCTCAACCACCGCAACCAACCCCTCCTTCATCCGCTTCGCATCGCGCACAAAACACCGCGAAGCCAGGAACAGAAACACCATGGTGAAAAACAGCGCCACCGGGATCAGGTACATCGCGTCATGCAACCCGACCGCCTTGAATGCCTCGGTCATCTGCTCGGCGCCGGCCGCCAGCATGGCCGTATGGGCGAAGTGATCGGACAAACCGCCCACCACCACGGGTCCCAACCCACCGCCCAACAGGTACAGCCCGGCAAAGAACAGCGCCATGGCCGTGGCTCGCAAACGTGGCTCGACCACGTCCTGGATCGCCGTGTACACGCAGGTATAGAAGTTGTAGGCAAACAGCCAACCCACGCTGAACACCGCCACGAACACGCCGATTTCAATCCGCCCCGAATGCAACGCCCAGGCGGTACATACGGTCGAGATAATCAGGCTGAACGCCGCGAACAGCAGTCGACCATTGGCCACCCGCTGGTGAATCTTGTCCGCGACCCAGCCGCCCAGCGTCAGGCCGAACAGCCCGGTGACACCCACGATCACCCCGGTCGCCACCGCCGCTTCCTGCAACGGCATCAGGAAGTAACGCTGCAGCATCGGCACCAGGAACGAGTTGCAGGCATACGTGGCAAAGTTGAAGCACAGCCCCGCCATCACCAGCCAGAGAAAGGTCGGCACGGCCAGCACGCGACGGATCGGCCGATCCACGCGCTCCTGGGAAACCTGCACGCTTTCCGCTGCGCCGCGTTTCGGCTCCTTGATGAAGAACATGAAGATGGCCAGGATCAGCCCCGGCACCGCTGCGATGAAAAAGGGTGCTCGCCAGCTGTCGAACGCCTTGACCATCGCACCGATGGTAAAAAACGCCAGCAACAGCCCCAGCGGCAGGCCGAGCATGAAAATGCCCATCGCCCGCGCGCGGCGGTGGGCCGGAAACAGGTCACCGATCAGCGAATTGGCAGCAGGTGCGTAACTGGCTTCGCCGATGCCGATGCCCATGCGCACGATCAGGAAACTCCAGAAACTGCCCACCAGCCCGTTGATCGCCGTGAGCCCGCTCCACGCCGCCAGGCCCCAGCCCATCAATTTGCTGCGTGAACCGGTATCGGCCATGCGCCCCAAAGGCAGGCCGGCAATGGCGTAGACGATGGTAAACGCCGTCCCGATGATCCCCAGCTGAAAGTCGCTGAGGTGCCACTCCATGCGGATCGGCTCGATGATGATGGCCGGGATGGTACGGTCGAAGAAGTTGAACAGGTTCGCCAGGAACAGCAGGAACAGAATGCGCCAGGCATTCGCCGCTTGGGTCGAGTTCTGCATGGGTCCGTCTCTTTTATTGTTATTGGGGCTTCACTGTCCCCGGAAACTGCAATCTAGTCAGGTGCGCGCGGCCTGTCTGTCATCATTCGCCAGCCTGATATCAGTTCATGCCGTCACACCCGACACTGTGGGAGCGAGCCTGCTCGCGATAGCGATGCGCCAGCCACCATCTGTCTTGGATGTGCCGGCCTAATCGCGAACAGGCACACTCCTACACTGGATTTGTGGTGCCGGGAGAAACGGTTTTCACATCCACAGCGGTCTATGAAAAATAACGCTTAGCCCCCCTTCCCAAGCCCAAGGCGAAGCCTAGAATAGCCGCCTTGTCCGACCCACCGTGTACCCCATCCCTCCTTTGATTATCGCCCATGTCCGAAGCCAGTCCGTGTCTGAATTGCGGTGCCTGCTGTTCCCATTTTCGTGTGTCTTTTTTCTGGGGTGAATGCACCTCGGCCGGCGGGATAGTGCCCGACGACCTAGTCGCGTCCATCAGCCCCAGCCGGGTCGCCATGCTTGGCACCGATTGCAAACCCACGCGCTGCGTCGCGCTGGTTGGCGAAGTGGGCAGCACCGTGCAGTGCTCGATCTACGATCAGCGTTCCAGTACTTGTCGGGAGTTCGACGCGTCCTGGACCAACGGCGAGGCCAACGTCGATTGTGATGCGGCGCGGGCAGCGTTCGGACTGCCCGCCTTGCAGCCGGAACTGGAACCGCTCTATGAACAGAGCGCGTAACGCTTAGTACTATTGGCTATAAATATAATGCCAAAATCATTAGAGCCAATATGCCACCATTCCTTGCGCTCTGTGCACGGCCTCTATACTCCAAGTCATTCGCCAGCGGTCATGGCGTCGACAGGGTGTAACGACGGGGCATGCTATGGAGTGGCTTGGTTTGCATTTCATCACCGAGCTTCCACAGAGCGGGCAGGTAATACTCAATTGCGTACATGACCCTTTATTGGTGTTGCTGGCCTATCTCGTCGCGTGTGCCGGCAGCTTTGCCACGCTGGACATGGCCGAACGGGTCGGTCACGCCGAAAAAACCGGGTCTCAACGTCTATGGCGCTGGGTCGGTGCCGGATGCCTGGCCGGCGGGATCTGGGCCATGCACTTCATCGGGATGCTGGCGATCCGGGCGCCGATCCAGACGCACTATCAACTGCCCGTCACGCTCCTGTCGCTGCTGATCGTCCTGCTCGCTTCGTGGTTGGCGATGCACACCCTCAGCCATCCTCGGCCCAGCTTCTGGCAATGCCTGAAGGCGTCGGTCTGGATTGGCCTGGGCATCGCCGCCATGCACTACGTGGGCATGACCGCCATGCATTCCAACGCAGTGCCGTATTACCAACCGACGCTATTTGCCCTGTCCATTGTGGTGGCGATAGGCGCCAGCCTCGCGGCCCTGTTGATCTCCAGCCATCTGCGCGACGGCTCCGGCCCGTTGCATCAACTGCTTAAATACTGCGCCAGCCTGGTACTCGGGGCCGGCATTGTGAGCATGCATTTCACCGGCATGGCGGCGTTCAACCTGGTGCTGCCCGCCGGTAACCTGCAAACCCTGCCCGGCGAAAACAATCACCTGCAACTGGGGCTGACCGTGGCGATCATGACGCTACTGATCATCGGCAGCAGCATCAGCGCAGCCCTGGCGGACAAGAAGCTGCAACACAAGGAACGCGACCTGCAACGGGTCAATGCGCTGCTCAGCCAACTGGACCAGGCGCGCATGTCCCTGCAACAAGTGGCCCATTACGACGCCCTGACCAACCTCATCAACCGCCGGGGCTTCAACCAGATCTTTGCCGAGAAGCTGATCGAGAAGACCAACGAAGGCGGCATGCTGGCGGTGCTGTTTCTGGACATCGACCATTTCAAGCGCATCAATGACAGCCTCGGCCACGATGCCGGTGACGAACTGCTCAAAGTCCTCGCCGCCCACATCAAGAGCTCGGTGCGCACGCACGAAGATGTGGTGGCGCGCTTCGGCGGCGACGAATTCTGCCTCCTCATTAGCCTGCATGATCACGATGAAGCACGGCAAATGGCCCAGCGCATCATGCTGAAAATGAAGGAACCCATCGAATTGGCCGGTCGGCGCATGGTGATGACCACCAGTATCGGTATCAGCCTGTTTCCGCAGGACGGCAAGACGTGTGAAGAGCTCCTGAAAAACGCTGACCTGGCGCTTTACCAGTCCAAGGACAACGGCCGAAACGGCGTGAATTTCTTCAGTCAGAACCTGAAAGCCCGCGCCACCATGGAGCTGCAGCTGGAGGAAGAACTGCGCCACGCCCTGCGCGAAAACACCGGGCTCGTGCTGCATTACCAACCCATTTATGACCTGCAAACCGGTCAGGTCAGCAAGCTGGAAGCCCTCGTTCGCTGGCAGCATCCGGTGCATGGCTTATTGGCCCCGGACCGCTTCATCGCCATCGCCGAGGCCAATGGCCTGATCGCCGATCTGGACAATTGGGTGCTGCGCAAAGCCTGTGAGGACCTGGCCGAATTATCACGCCAAGGCTGCGAAGAACTGAAGATCGCCGTGAACTGCTCCCCCCTGAACCTGGCGCGCGAAGAGCTGGCCGACGAAATCGAACACGCTCTGCGCAGCACCGGCGTGGCGCCGCAACGCCTGGAAATGGAGGTAACCGAGAATGCGCTGATGGACAACATCGCCAACACGCTGGGGTTGCTGCGGCAGATTCGGGCCCTCGGTGTGTCGTTGTCGATCGACGACTTCGGCACCGGTTATTCGTCGCTGGCCTACCTCAAGCGCTTGCCGCTGAACACGCTGAAGATTGACCGTTCCTTCATCCAGGACATTCCGACGGCGACCCAGGACATGGAAATCGTCCAGGCGATTATCGTCATGGCCCACACCCTTCATTTACAGGTAGTCACCGAAGGCGTCGAGACGTTCGAGCAATACGACTTCCTCGAACGCCATGGCTGCGATTTCGTCCAGGGTTACCTGCTGAGCCGCCCGGTGCCGCTGGCCGAGTTGCGTCCGGTGCTGAACGAAATCAACCAGCGCAATCACTCGCGCACCATCACTCCGCTGAGCCTGGCTCGCGGTACATCTGCACTAGCGTCGACGGATCTTTTTCAAGGAAACCCTGGGCCCCATGCAATCGCATCAATTGCGCGGCCAATCCACTGATCGGCGTTGCCGAGCCCTGCTCGCGGGAAAATTTCACGGCGGTGTCCAGGTCCTTGAGCAACGTACGAACATGCCACTTCACCGGTTCGAAATGACTCTGCGCCATTTGCGGGGCCAGGATCTGCAAAGGTTTTGAATCGGCAAAGCCACCGGCCAGCGCTTGCGCGATCAAACCGGCGTCGACCCCGGAACGCTCCGCCAACGCCACCACTTCGGCAATCACCAGCGCATTGCACGCGACAATCATCTGATTGCACGCCTTGGTCACCTGCCCCGCGCCGACGCTGCCCATGTGGGTGACGCGCTGACCGAGGCTGAGCAAGACTGGTTTGACCCTCTCAAGGTCTGCTGCGTCGCCGCCCGCCATGATCGCCAGGCTGCCGGCCTCGGCGCCGACCACGCCGCCAGACACCGGCGCATCAAGCCAGCCCATGCCGGTTTTGCTGGCCAGTTCAGCGGCCATTTCTCGCGTGGCGGTCGGCTCCAGGCTGGAAAAGTCCACCAACAACTGACCGCTTTTCGCCCCCTCGGCCACCCCGTCCGCCCCAAAAACCACCTCGCGCACCACCGCCGTATCGGCCAGGCACAACAACACCACATCCGCGTGCAGGCACAGCTGCGCGGGCGTGGTTACTTGCCGGGCGCCCGCCTCGACCAGCGGCGCACACTTGGCCGGATTGCGGTTCCATACGGTCAGCGGATAGCCCGCCGCGAGCAGGCGGCGGCACATCGGCAAGCCCATCAGACCGATGCCGGCGAAGCCGAGCGAAGGTAACGTTGCCATCATCTGGCCTCCTTTTGATTAAAGATCGCCGAATATTGGCCGATTCATCATGACTAAGGAAAGGATTCCCCCTAGCGACGTTCAGGCTACAGGCCTGACGCTCGGGCCAAATACGCGCTGAACAAAAGACGCGAGACCCATTCCGTGACCGTTCGACGACAGTTTGTCGCCGAGCCAACCAGCCCAGGTACATGGCGCCCAATGACTTCTAAAAATAACCCGGCCACTACGGTTTCCGATCTGACACTGAGCCCAGCGGCGAACAGCCCCTCATCGTCGAAGCCATTGATTCCGTCGCGCCCGTTGGCCACTCAGCAATATCTGTATTTCACCGAAACCAACACCGACCGCATCCTCGATAACCTCGACGGCCTGCGCGACATGGTGTTCCCGCGCGCGCCGCATCTGGAAGGCGACAGCGAACAGCACAACGACCAGGAATTCCCGTCGGTGTGCCTGATCGGCCTCGGCCGCTGCGGTTCGAACATCGCGCTGGACGTTGCGGAGCTGGTGTACAACGCCCGCAAGTTCTACCTCAACGAATTCAATAACGAAGACCGTCCGTCTGCGGACAAACGCTATGCGGACAAGGGCTACAGCCCGGCCCAATGGATTCGCAACAACCTGCGCCTGGGCACCAACAAGGGCGCCAAACCGGTGTTCCTGGTAGAACCGCTGGTGATGCTGGGCGACCTGGACAAAGACATCGCCGGGCGCATCCGTTTCTCGCGCAAAGGCGAAAAAAGCGGGTTTCTGCGCGACTACAGCAAAATGAAAATCATGGACTTGTCCGAAGTCCACGCCGGTGGCGCCGGTAACGCGCCGATCCTGGGCCAGTACCTGGCCAAGATCATCCTGAACAAGGACACCCAGCGTTTCTCCAGCCCTGACTGGAAAATGATTCACTCGTACCTGATCGACAGCTGCGGCATCAAGGCCAACCAGTCACGCCTGTATTTCTCGATCTTCAGTGCCGGCGGTGGTACCGGCTCGGGCATGGCGTCAGAATTCGGCCTGGCCCAGCAGCACTCGTACATGAACAAGACGTTCGACACCAAGCCGATGGACGAGCACGACGGCAAAAGCGGTCATTCCTTCGTCTTCGAGCCAATCTTCACCAGCGGCATTTGCGTGCTGCCGAACATTTCCGATCACCGCAGTGAAATGTCCGAGGCGCTGCACATCAACGCCGGCCGCTTGCTGTGCAAATACCTCTCGGAAGAGTGGGACTTCTCCTACAACTTCGCCAATGAAGACAGCAGCGAAGCCAGCGTCATGGGCCGTATTCGCCCATGGAACGCGATGATGCTGATCTCCAACGACATCATGCGTTATGCCGAAGAAAGCGATGACGGCAACATCCAGAACATTGACGTCAATGCGATGGAAAAGCATGCCAACCAGTACATCTCGCAGCAGATCTTCAACATTCTGACGGCGCAGGCGGTCACGACCGACTACGACCAGAACTACTTCCGTCGCGCCGGCATCGACATCGGCGAGACCATTCGCCTCGACGCCAACGACCTGTTCATGAGTCTGGCCGGCCCGGTAGCCATTGCCTACGCCGAGTCCGTCGTGCCGGAAACCCCGGCGCCGAGCAACGACAAATTCAAGGTGTTCGAAAAAGAGCCGCAGCGCCTGAACATCGACGACCTGTTTTTCCGCTCCATCGACCTGCCGCACTTCAACAAAGTGACCCAGGCCATCGAAGGCATCAGCCTGTTGCCGATCGAGTCCAAGCGCTACCGCGCCTCGCTGGAGCAGTACAAGAATTCGGGGTATGACGCCGCCGCGTTGCACGACCTGCACTTCTTCAAGAACTGTTCGTCGGTGGTGTCGATCGTTTCGCTGCCCAAAGACTACAAGCTGTCGTACATGGACCTGAACCGGTTGAAGACGCACCTCAACAGCCTGTTCCCGAACACCACGCTCAAGCGTTATGCACTGGTGATCGGCGCGTCGGCGAACTTGTCGTTGACCACGTTGATCGCCAAGAGCCCATGCCTGTCGGACGATTTCCTGACCCTGATCGTGGCCTTCATCAAGCGTTGCTTCGCGAAAACCCCGTACCGCTTCGATGAAACCCTGGACAACTCGATCCTGGATTTCATCATCAATGAAGAGTTCGACGAAGACCGCATCGACGACCTGCTGAACGAGTTCGAGAACCCGGCGAAGATCCTCGACACCAACTGGTACGCGATCAAGCCGATGTACGAGAAGAAGTACCGCGAGTTGATCAACGACAAGGAAAAGTTTGTCTCGATCAATGACATTCGCCTGTCGCGCGATTGCGTGAAGAAGGCGATCAAGTACCTGCGTGAGATCTACCGTCACCGCATTGGCAAGACCAAGGTTATTTCGCTGAATAACCATACGGGCAAGACGTTTACGGTTTGACCTGAAACCGCGTCGCGGCCATCGCGAGCAGGCTCGCTCCCACAGGTTCTCTGATTACCTGTGGGAGC
>NZ_RWIN01000118.1 GCF_009761815.1 Pseudomonas sp. PB120 | reverse complement strand
TCCCGCTGGGTCGCGTAGCGGCCCCAAAACGACTGCTTCGCAGCCGAGCGGGAGCAAGCTCCCTCGCCACAGGTTCTACGTTCTACTGGAAACCAGAGCAGGCCCGTTGCCACGCTGGTTGACCCAAGGCATCTGTGATGAAATGCGACCCCCCTCTCTATCGCGCAGCCCCGCCATCACTCGCCGTGAAACCCCGTCTGATCCGCCATCTGTTCCTGCCGCCGCTGGTCATCGCCCTGGTGATCGGATTGGGCTACCTCGGATTCTGGGTCAGTGAGCACTACGGCATTCGCAGCCTCAGCGAGAACGGCCAGCGTCAGCTTGAACTGCACGCCCGCGCCGTCGAGAGCGAGATCAGCAAGTACACCTACCTGCCCAGCCTGCTGGAACTCGAATCCAGTGTTTCAACGCTGTTGGCCGACCCGACGCCGGAACACCGGCAGACGGTCAACGATTACCTCGAAGGCCTGAACCGGCGCAGCCGCAGCCGGGCCATTTATGTGATGGACACTACCGGCCGCGTCATGGCCACCAGCAATTGGCGCGATGTCGACAGTTACCTTGGTGAAGACCTGTCCTTCCGCGCCTATTTCCAGAACGCCGTGCGCGGTCAGCCGGGGCGGTTCTACGGCATCGGCAGCACCAACGGCGAACCCGGCTACTACCTGGCCCACGGCTTGGAAGAACACGGCAAAATCATCGGCGTCGCGGTGGTCAAAGTCCGCCTGGAAGCCATGGAAGAACGCTGGCAGCGAGCGCGCCTGGAAGCCTTCGTCAGCGACGAAAACGGCATCATCATTCTCTCCAGCGATCCGGCGCGACGCTTGAAATCGGTCGTGCCATTGAGCGACGACACCAAGGAAAAACTCGCCCGCAGCCTTCAGTACTACTGGTTCCCGCTGAATGAACTGCAACCCCTGGCCCGGGAAAAGCTGGCCGAAGGCGAGGAGAAACTGACCTTCCCCGCCAACAGCGAAGTCGACTCCGCCGAAGAGGACATCAGCTACCTCTCGCAAACCCGACCGTTGAGCGACACCCCATGGAATTTCACCTTGCTTACCCCCCTGCAGGATTTGCGTCGCGAAGCGATCAATCAGGGGATTCTGGTAGCCGTGGCCTTTGCGCTTTTGGCGTTCCTGCTGATTGCCTGGAATGAGCGGCGCAAGGTCATCGCCACCCGCCTCGCCGCCCGGGAGGCTTTGGAAGAGGCCAACAATCAGTTGGAGCGACGGATTACCGACCGCACCACCGACCTGCGCGCCAGCAACGAACGGCTCAAGGGTCAGATCCGCGAACGGCGCCAGGCGGAAGAAACCCTGCGACGCGCACAAGACGAACTGGTGCAAGCCGGAAAACTCGCGGCCATCGGCCAGATGTCCACCAGCATCGCCCACGAATTGAACCAGCCACTCGCCGCGCTGCGAACCTTGTCCGGCAACACCGTACGCTTTCTGGAGCGCGGCCAGCTGGACGTGGCCAGCACCAACCTCAAGACCATCAACGAACTGATCGACCGCATGGGCCGGATCACCGCCAGCCTGCGTTCCTTTGCCCGTCGCGGCGACGACAAAGGCCAGGCCTGCCTCGGCAAAGCGGTGGACGCGGCCCTGCAATTGCTCGGCGGTCGCGTGGACAGCAGCCATCTGCAAGTGCATCGTGAGTTCACCGACGTGCAGGTGCAGATCGACCAGACCCGCCTCGAGCAGATTCTGGTCAACCTGATCGGCAACGCCCTCGACGCCATGCAGGCACAACCGCTGCCGGAGTTGTGGCTCGAAGGCGAAACGCTCGATGGCAAATACCGCCTTCGGGTGCGCGACAACGGCCATGGTATCGACGCCGAAGCGCGCAAGCATCTGTTCGAACCGTTCTTCACCACCAAACCCGGCGAACAAGGCCTGGGCCTCGGCCTGACCCTGTCGGCGAGCCTGGCCGCCGCCACCGGCGGGCACCTGGGTGTCGAGCACCCGGCCAGCGGTGGTACCACTTTCGTCCTCGGTTTACCGTTGGTAAGCCCCACTCCCGACGAGCCCATATGAACAACGACCTTAGTGTGCTGATCGTCGAAGACGACCCCCATGTGCTGCTCGGCTGCCAACAGGCGCTGACGCTGGAAGACATTCCCAGCGTGGGTGTCGGCAGCGCCGAAGAAGCGCTGGAGCGGGTTGGCGACAACTTTGCCGGCATCGTCATCAGCGACATTCGCCTGCCGGGCATCGATGGCCTGGAACTGTTGACCCGGCTCAAGGCCCGCGACCGCAGCCTGCCGGTGGTGCTGATTACCGGCCACGGTGACATCTCCATGGCCGTCGGCGCGATGCAGAAAGGCGCCTACGACTTCATGGAAAAACCCTTTTCGCCTGAACGGCTGGTGGACGTGGCCCGTCGTGCGCTGGAGCAGCGCAGCCTGGCGCGAGAAGTCTCGTCGTTGCGTCGGCAACTGGCCGAGCGCGACTCCCTCGAAGGCCGGATCATCGGCCGCTCGCCGGCCATGCAGAACTTGCGGGAACTGATCGCCAATGTCGCCGACACGTCGGCCAACGTGTTGATCGAAGGAGAGACCGGCACCGGCAAGGAACTGGTCGCGCGCTGCCTGCACGACTTCAGCCGGCGCCACAGCAAACAGTTCGTCGCGCTGAACTGCGGTGGCCTGCCGGAGAACCTGTTCGAGAGCGAGATCTTCGGCCACGAGGCCAACGCGTTCACGGGCGCCGGCAAACGGCGAATCGGCAAGATCGAACACGCCGACGGCGGCACGCTGTTCCTCGACGAAGTGGAAAGCATGCCGCTGCCCTTGCAGATCAAACTGCTGCGGGTTCTGCAGGAGCGCACCCTCGAACGACTCGGTTCCAACCAGAGTGTGGCGGTGGATTGTCGGGTGATCGCGGCGACCAAATCCGACCTGGATGAATCGAGCAAGGCCGGCGAGTTCCGCAGCGATCTGTATTACCGGCTGAACGTCGTGACCCTGGAGCTGCCGCCGTTGCGCGAACGCCGTGAAGACATCCTGCAACTGTTCGAGCACTTCCTGCAGCAATCCTCCCTGCGTTTCGACCGCGCCGTGCCGGAGCTGGACAACCAGACGCTGTCGAACCTGATGAGCCACGACTGGCCGGGCAACGTGCGCGAACTGCGCAACGTCGCCGAGCGCTTCGCCCTCGGTCTGCCGGCCTTCAAGAAAACCGGTGTCACGGGCAGCAACCAAGGGCTGGGGTTCGCCGAAGCGGTGGAAGCCTTCGAACGCAACCTGCTCGGCGATGCCTTGCAACGCAGCGGCGGCAACCTGACCCAGGCCAGCCAGGAATTGGGCATGGCCAAGACCACGCTATTCGACAAAGTGAAAAAATACGGACTGAGCCACTGATGGACCTGATTCTAAAAGCAACCCTGGGCGCGGCGGTGGTGGTGATCCTCGCCGCCCTGGCCAAGACCAGAAACTATTACATCGCCGGGCTGGTCCCGTTGTTTCCGACCTTTGCGCTGATTGCGCATTACATTGTCGGCAAGGGGCGGTCGACGGAGGATCTGAAGACCACCATCCTGTTCGGGATGTGGTCGATCATCCCGTACTTCATTTACCTGGCGACGCTGTATGTGATGGTCGACCGGATGCGCCTGGAGGCATCACTCGCGGTGGCGACGGTGGCGTGGCTAATAGCGGCCACCGTACTTGTTTCGGTCTGGGTTCGCTTCCAAACCTAAACACCACCACCACCAC
>NZ_RWIN01000117.1 GCF_009761815.1 Pseudomonas sp. PB120 | reverse complement strand
AGGAGCAGCAGCGGCTGGCGCAGGAGCGCTCGCAGCAGCGGCAGCGGGAGCCGGGGCCGCAGCAGGCGCCGCGCCTTTGACTTTCAGCTTCAGGATCAGGTCGCCGGTACCGACTTCGTCATCCAGCTTGACGGAAACGCTTTCCACCACGCCAGCGGCTGGCGATGGAATTTCCATGCTCGCCTTATCGGATTCCAGGGTGATCAGCGACTGGTCGGCTTCAACGGTGTCGCCGGCCTTGACCAGGACTTCGATGATCTTGGCCTTGCCGGCCGAGCCGATGTCCGGGACATGGATGTCCTGAACGCTGTCGGCAACCGGAGCTGCCGGAGCGGCAGCCGGTGCAGCAGCACCCGCCACTTCCAGATCCAGGATCAGGTCGCCGGTGCCGACTTCGTCGTTGAGCTTGACGCTGATGCTCTTGACCACGCCAGCGGCAGGAGAAGGGATTTCCATGCTGGCCTTGTCGGATTCCAGGGTGATCAGCGACTGATCAGCCTCGACGCTGTCGCCGACCTTGACCTGGATCTCGATGATCTGGGCCTTGCCCGCCGAACCGATGTCCGGCACGTGCACTTGCTGAACCGAGGCGGCAGCCGGAGCTGCGGCAGGCGCGGCGGGTGCAGGCGCGGCAGCGGGGGCAGCCTCTGCTTTCGCAGCAGGAGCAGCGGCAGCCGCAGGGGCAGCAGCGGCACCTTCGACTTCCAGTTCCAGCAATTCGTCGCCTTCTTTCAGGCGATCGCCCAGCTTCACTTTCAGGCTCTTGATGATACCGGCCTTCGGCGCAGGCACTTCCATGCTCGCCTTGTCCGACTCAAGTGTCAGGATGCTCTGGTCGGCTTCGATACGGTCGCCGACCTTCACAAACAGTTCAATTACTTCACCTTCACCGCTGCCGATGTCAGGTACGCGAATGAGTTCGCTCACAGAATCTCTCCTCAGCAGTCCAGTGGGTTGCGTTTTTCCGGGTTGATACCGAACTTGGCGATGGCTTCAGCCACCACTTTAGGTTCGATGTCACCACGGTCAGCCAATGCTTCCAGGGCTGCCAACACCACGAAATGACGATCGACTTCGAAGAAGTGACGCAGCTTCTTGCGGCTGTCACTGCGGCCGAAACCGTCGGTGCCCAGGACTTTGAATTCCTTGGACGGGACCCACTGACGAATTTGCTCAGCGAACAGCTTCATGTAGTCGGTAGACGCGATGACCGGACCTTTACGGCCGTTCAGGCACTCTTCGACGTAGCTCAGTTTAGGCTTCTGGCCCGGGTGCAGACGGTTGGTGCGCTCGACGGCCAGGCCATCGCGACGCAGTTCGTTGAAGCTGGTCACGCTCCATACGTCCGCACCGACGTTGAACTCTTCACGCAGAATCTTCGCCGCTTCACGGACTTCACGCAGGATGGTGCCGGAGCCCATCAGCTGTACGTGGTGCGCCGCTTCGCGGGTGTCTTCTTCGAGCAGGTACATGCCCTTGATGATGCCTTCCTCGACACCGGCCGGCATGGCTGGCTGCTGGTAGGACTCGTTCATCACGGTGATGTAGTAGAAAACGTCCTGCTGCTCTTCGGTCATCTTCTTCATGCCGTCCTGAATGATCACCGCCAGCTCGTAGCCGTAGGTTGGATCAAAGGTGCGGCAGTTCGGGATGGTGGCAGCCAGGATGTGGCTGTGACCGTCTTCGTGTTGCAGGCCTTCGCCGTTCAGCGTGGTCCGGCCGGCGGTGCCGCCGATCAGGAAGCCACGGGTACGGCTGTCGCCAGCGGCCCAGGCGAGGTCGCCGATACGCTGGAAGCCGAACATCGAGTAGAAGATGTAGAACGGCAGCATTGGCTGGTTGTGGCTGGAGTACGAAGTACCGGCAGCGATGAAGGAGCTCATGGCGCCCGCTTCGTTGATGCCTTCTTCGAGGATCTGGCCCTTCTTGTCTTCCTTGTAGAACATCACCTGGTCTTTATCGACTGGCTCGTAGAGCTGGCCGACGGAGGAGTAGATGCCCAACTGACGGAACATGCCTTCCATACCGAAGGTACGGGCTTCGTCCGGGATGATCGGAACGATGCGTGGGCCGATGTCCTTGTCCTTGACCAGCTGCGCGAGAATCCGCACGAAAGCCATGGTGGTGGAGATTTCACGGTCGCCCGAGCCGTCCAGGATTGCCTTGAGGGTATCGAGCGACGGGGTCGGCACGCTGAAGCTTTGCGCGCGGCGCTGTGGCACGAAACCGCCCAGTGCAGTGCGGCGCTCGCTCAGGTAGCGGGCTTCGGCGCTGTTCGGCTCCGGCTTGAAGAACGGCAGGTTTTCCAGTTCGGAATCCTTGACCGGAATGTCGAAACGATCGCGGAACAGCTTCAGGCTTTCAACATCCACTTTCTTGGTGTTGTGCGCGGTGTTCTTCGCTTCGCCGGCACCGGTGCCATAACCCTTGATGGTCTTGGCCAGGATAACGGTCGGTTGTTCTTTGTGGTTGACCGCTTCGTGGTACGCCGCGTAGACCTTGTACGGGTCGTGGCCGCCACGGTTGAGTTTCCAGATCTCGTCGTCGGACAAGTCTGCAACCATCGCCTTGAGTTCTGGCGAGTTGAAGAAGTGTTCACGCACGAACGCGCCGTCTTTGGCTTTGTAGTTCTGGTACTCGCCGTCGATGACTTCGTCCATGCGACGTTGCAGGATACCGTCGACGTCCTTGGCCAGCAGTGGGTCCCAGAAGCGGCCCCAGATGACTTTGGTCACGTTCCACTGAGCACCGCGGAACACGCCTTCGAGTTCCTGGATGATCTTGCCGTTGCCGCGAACCGGGCCGTCGAGGCGCTGCAGGTTGCAGTTGATGACGAAGATCAGGTTGTCGAGCTTCTCGCGGCCAGCCAGCGAGATCGCGCCCAGGGATTCCGGCTCGTCGCACTCGCCGTCGCCCAGGAAGCACCAGACTTTCTGCTTGCCTTCCGGGATGAAGCCTCGCGCTTCCAGGTACTTCATGAAGCGTGCCTGGTAGATCGCCTGGATCGGGCCCAGACCCATGGATACGGTCGGGAACTGCCAGAAGTCAGGCATCAGCCAAGGGTGCGGGTAGGACGACAGGCCCTGACCGTCGACTTCCTGGCGGAAGTTGTTCATCTGGTCTTCGGTGATGCGGCCTTCCATGAACGCACGGGCGTAAACGCCTGGCGAGGTGTGGCCCTGGAAGTAGATCAGGTCGCCGCCGTGTTCGTCGGTCGGGGCCTGGAAGAAGTAGTTGAAGCCGATGTCATACAGCGTGGCGCTGGAGGCGAAGCTGGAAATGTGACCGCCCAGGTCCGAATCTTTCAGGTTCGTACGCATCACCATGGCCATCGCGTTCCAGCGCACCAACGAGCGAATGCGGCGTTCCATGAACAGGTCGCCAGGCATGCGTGCTTCGTGGGTCACAGGGATCGTGTTGCGGTACGGCGTGGTGATGGCATAAGGCAACTGCGAGCCGCTGCGGGTCGCGAGTTCGCCCATACGGGTCATCAGATAGTGAGCGCGGTCTTCGCCTTCTTTGTCGAGAACCGATTCCAGGGCGTCCAGCCATTCCTGGGTTTCGACGGGATCGAGGTCTTGCATGGCTTGCTCCAGGGCGGAAAGGCTTCCAGAATCGGTTGCCTGAGTTTGCGACTGGCCTTGTGGGCAGACGATATAAATTCTTGGATTGCCGAGAGGTAGGTGTCGGCGGCGTGTAGTTTTACTACAAATCATCGGGCATTTCAGCTATCCGAATGTATATACGAGTAGTAAAACTACAGATGAGCGGCTTGTGGCCTCCGGCTACGTTGTGAGAATAATCGTTAAGGTTGGTCTTTTACCAACCGAAAAAGGTGAAAGCTTGATGCTGCCTGCCAAAATAAAAGAAATTTCAGCTATTTCTAACCTTTGTTCGACAGTCGATCAGGTAGTGCATTTTGAAAATTCACTACATGCCGTCATCTACACGCCGATCAAGGATAGACCATGAGCCTTCCCTCGCTTGCCGAACTGCCCGGCATTCTCCTGCCGTTTGTCACCCGCGCCGAGCAGTCGTTCCGTACGGCCGCCGCCGGGCTGGACGACGACCATGGCCTGTCGACCTGGACACCTGAACGCTGGGCGCAATTCGCCCGCGTCACCGCCGCCAGCGACTTCGTGATTGAACAGTGCATCCGTGACCCTTTGATGTTGCTGTCGCTGGTGCAGTCCGGCGAACTGGATCGCCGTTTTGCCCCCGGCGAGTTGTGTGCGCAGATTGCCGCGGCCGCGAATGCGGCGGAAACCGAAGATGAGCTCGGTCGCGTCCTGCGCCGCCAGCGCACCCGTCATCAAGTGCGGATCATCTGGCGCGATTTGACCCGTCAGGCCGATCTGGTCCAGACGTGCCGCGACCTCTCGGACATGGCCGATGCCAGCATCGATCAGGCATATCAGTGGCTGTACTCGCGGCATTGCCAGCAATTCGGCGTGCCGACCGGCCGGCGCAGCGGCGAGCCGCAGCAGATGGTCATCCTCGGCATGGGCAAGCTCGGCGCGGTGGAGTTGAACCTGTCGTCCGACATCGACCTGATCTTCGCCTACCCCGAGGGCGGTGAAACCGTCGGCGTGAAACGCTCGCTGGATAATCAGGAATTTTTCATTCGTCTCGGCCAGCGCGTGATCAAGGCGCTGGACCCGATGACAGTCGACGGTTTCGTGTTCCGCGTCGACATGCGCCTGCGGCCCTACGGTTCGGCTGGCGCCCTGGTGCTGAGCTTCAATGCGCTGGAGCAGTATTACCAGGATCAGGGCCGCGACTGGGAACGCTACGCGATGATCAAATCGCGGGTGGTGGCCGGCGATCAAGTGGCCGGTGCGCAATTGCAGGACATGCTGCGCCCGTTCGTTTACCGGCGTTATCTGGACTTCTCGGCCATCGAAGCGCTGCGCACCATGAAGCAGCTGATCCAGCAGGAAGTGCGGCGCAAGGGCATGGCCGACAACATCAAGCTCGGCTCCGGCGGCATCCGTGAAGTGGAATTTATCGCCCAGGCGTTCCAGCTGATCCACGGCGGCCGCGACCTGAGCTTGCAACAACGTCCGCTATTAAAAGTCTTGAGCACGCTGGAAGGTCAGGGTTACCTGCCGCCGGCGGTGATCAGTGAATTGCGCGAAGGTTACGAGTTCCTGCGTTACACCGAACACGCGATCCAGGCGATTGCCGACCGCCAGACCCAGATGCTGCCGGACGGCGCTCAGGACCAGGCGCGCATTGCCTTCATGCTGGGCTTCGCCGATTGGGACGCCTTCCATGAGCAACTAATGTATTGGCGCGGCCGTGTGGCCTGGCACTTTGGCCAGGTCATCGCCGATCCTGATGAAGAGGAAGGCACCGAAAGCGAAGTCGTCGTCGGCGGCGAATGGCTGCCGCTGTGGGAAGAAGCCCAGGACGAAGACGCGGCTTGCCGCCAATTGGAAGAGGGTGGTTTCGCGGACGCCGGCAAAGCGCTGAAAGCCTTGGCGAGCTTGCGCAGCAGTCCACAACTGCGCGCCATGCAGCGTCTGGGGCGTGAGCGTCTTGATGCGTTTATCCCGCGGTTGCTGGCTCAGGCCGTGGAGCACGCCAATCCTGATCTGGTGCTTGAGCGGGTGCTGCCACTGGTTGAAGCCGTGGCGCGACGCTCCGCGTACCTGGTGCTGCTGACCGAAAACCCGGGTGCCTTGCGACGTTTGCTGACCCTGTGCGCCGCGAGCCCGTGGATCGCTGAGCAAATCACCCGTTTCCCGCTGTTGCTCGACGAATTGCTTAACGAAGGTCGGCTCTTCAAGCCGCCCTTGGCGCCGGAACTGGCGGCCGAGTTGCGCGAGCGTCTGACGCGGATTCCCGAGGACGACCTCGAACAGCAAATGGAAGCCTTGCGCCACTTCAAGCTGGCGCACCGCTTGCGGGTTGCCGCCTCGGAAATCGCCGGCAGCCTGCCGTTGATGAAGGTCAGCGATTACCTGACCTGGCTGGCCGAAGCGATCCTCGAGCAAGTGCTGGCCCTGGCGTGGCGGCAGACGGTGGCCAAATACGGCACGCCGCTGCGGACCGATGGCACTTTGTGCGATCCGGGTTTCATCATTGTCGGTTATGGGAAAGTCGGTGGCCTGGAGCTGGGCCATGGTTCGGATCTGGATCTGGTGTTCATTCACGATGGCGATCCGCAGGCGGAAACCGACGGGGCAAAGCCCATCGATGGCGCGCAATTCTTCACCCGGCTCGGGCAGCGGATCATCCACTTGCTGACCGCCCAGACCAACTCCGGCCAGTTGTATGAAGTGGACATGCGCCTGCGACCGTCCGGTGCGTCGGGCCTGTTGGTGAGTTCGCTCGGGGCGTTTGCCCGTTATCAGGAAAACGAAGCCTGGACCTGGGAGCATCAGGCGCTGGTACGGGCGCGGGTGCTGGTGGGTAGTCAGGACGTCGGCCAGGCGTTCGAGAAGGTGCGCGCGGCAATTTTGGGCAAGCACCGGGATTTGCCGACCCTGCGTCAGGAGGTCAGCGAGATGCGGGCCAAGATGCGCGATAATCTTGGCAGCAAGAGCACCGCGGCGGGCACCGGGGCAAACGCCTTCGAGGCCACGGTGCCGTTCGATCTCAAGCAGGACGCCGGAGGTATCGTCGATATTGAATTTATGGTGCAATACGCGGCCTTGGCGTGGTCGGAAACACACCCGCCACTGCTGCGCTGGACTGACAATATCCGCATTCTGGAAGAGCTGGAGCACGAAGGGCTGATGCCCGCCGAGGACGCCAGCCTGTTGCGAGAGGCCTATAAAGCCTACCGCTCCGCTGCCCATCGGCAAGCCTTGCAGAAGAACCCCGGGGTGATCCCGGGCGATCAGTTTGCGGACGAACGGCGGCAGGTATTGCGGATCTGGAAAGAGTTGGGTTTGAACTGAAATCGGGTACTTGAAACACCGATACCCCCTGTAGGAGCGAGCTTGCTCGCGATGGTCGTTAACGATAACTCGGCTAATCTGATGCCCCGCAGCGATCTCAGGTTCATCGCGAGCAAGCTCGCTCCTACAGTTGGATCTGCATTGTTTTGTAGATCGAGGCAGCTAAGCTGCACCGCACTGGATGTGCACCAATACCCAATGTGGGGGCGGGCTTGCTCGCGATAGTGGAGTGACAGTCGACAGCAATGTTGAAGGTAATGACCCATCGCAAGCAGCCCCGCTCCCACAGTGATTATCGAGGCGGGGAGGCGTATGCCTCCCCGGTTCGTTTTTGGAAACCACATGAAAATTCTGATCGTTGGGCCCAGCTGGGTCGGTGACATGGTGATGGCGCAGACACTGTTTCAGTGTCTCAAGCAGCGCCACCCGCAATGCGAAATCGACGTGCTGGCCCCCGAGTGGAGCCGGCCGATTCTTGAGCGCATGCCCGAAGTGCGTCAGGCCTTGAGCTTTCCGCTCGGTCACGGCGCCCTGGAGCTGGCGACACGTCGGCGCATCGGCAAATCCCTGGCCGGCCAGTACGACCAGGCGATCCTGTTGCCCAACTCCTTGAAGTCGGCGCTGGTGCCGTTCTTTGCCGGTATTCCCAAGCGCACCGGTTGGCGCGGCGAGTTCCGCTACGGCCTGCTCAATGACGTGCGCACGCTGGATAAGGAACGTTACCCGCTGATGATCGAGCGCTTCATGGCCCTGGCTTACGAGCCGGGGGCTGAGTTGCCGAAACCCTATCCACGCCCGACCTTGCAGATCGACCCAGTCACCCGCGAGGCGGCCCTGGCCAAGTTCGGCCTGGCCCTGGACCGTCCAGTGCTGGCGCTGTGCCCCGGTGCCGAGTTCGGCGAATCCAAGCGCTGGCCGTCCGAGCACTACGCCAAAGTGGCCGAGGCGAGAATCCGCGAAGGCTGGCAAGTCTGGCTGTTCGGCTCAAAAAACGATCACGCTGTCGGCGAAGACATCCGCGCGCGGTTGATTCCCGGTCTGCGCGAAGAGTCGGTGAACCTCAGCGGCGGCACGTCCCTGGCCGAAGCCATTGATCTGCTGTCGTGCGCCGATTCGGTGGTGTCCAACGACTCGGGTCTGATGCACGTAGCGGCGGCGTTGAACCGCCCGCTGGTGGCGGTGTACGGCTCGACTTCACCAGGCTTCACCCCGCCATTGGCCGAACACGTCGAAATCGTGCGCCTGGGCATCGAATGCAGCCCGTGCTTCGACCGCACGTGCCGCTTCGGTCATTACAACTGCCTGCGCCAGCTCATGCCGCAAGCGGTGAACGAAGCCTTGCAGCGGTTGCAGGGCACTGTGGTCGAGGTCAAATAGTTTGCGGGTTCTGCTGATCAAGACTTCATCGCTGGGCGACGTGATTCACGCGTTGCCGGCGCTGACCGACGCGGCACGGGCGATTCCCGGCATCAAGTTCGACTGGGTGGTGGAAGAAGGCTTCGCCGAAATCCCGACCTGGCACCCGGCGGTGGGCAAGGTGATTCCAGTGGCGATCCGTCGCTGGCGCAAGAACCTCTGGCAAACCATCAAGAGTGGCGAGTGGAAGCGTTTCAAGCAAAGTATTCGTGCCACGAAATATGATCTGGTGATCGACGCCCAAGGCTTGATGAAAAGCGCGTTGCTGACTCGCTACGTCAAGGCGCCGGTGGCGGGCCTCGACAAAGGCTCGGCGCGGGAGCCGATCGCTGCACGTTTCTACAATCGCCGTCTGGCGGTTGCCCGTGGCCAGCACGCGGTGGAGCGAGTGCGTCAGTTGTTCGCCATTGCCCTGGGCTACGACCTCCCAAAAGGCCTGGGCGACTATGGCC
Source organism: Pseudomonas sp. PB120 (assembly GCF_009761815.1). GTDB lineage: Bacteria > Pseudomonadota > Gammaproteobacteria > Pseudomonadales > Pseudomonadaceae > Aquipseudomonas. The sequence continues at coordinate 46,172 of NZ_RWIN01000117.1, read as the reverse complement.
TGAACGTCGAGCGTCTGGTGGAATTGCCGCGCAAAAATCCCTATGTGCTGTTCCTGCACGGCACCACCTGGGACACCAAACACTGGCCCGAAGCCTACTGGCGTGAGCTGGCCGAGCGTGTCGGCTATCTGGGTGTCGGGGTGAAACTGGCGTGGGGCAATCCGGCGGAGAAAGCCCGGGCCGAGCGCATTGCCAAGGACATGAAACACGTCGAAGTGCTGCCCAAGCTGAACCTGGCAGGCATCGGCAAAGTGCTGGCGGGCGCACAAGCCTGCGTGGCCGTGGACACCGGCCTCGGTCATCTGGCCGCCGCGCTCGACGTGCCGACCCTGTCATTGTTCGGCCCGACCAACCCGGGCCTGACGGGCGCCTACGGCAAAGTGCAGATTCACATGGCCAGCGATTTCCCCTGCGCGCCGTGCCTGCAAAAGAAATGCACCTATCAACCGACGGCCGATGATGCCCGCCGGTTTGACCTGAAACGCGAGTGGCCATTGTGCTTCACGCGTCTGAATCCCGAGCGTGTCGCGACCCGACTGAGCACGTTGTTACTGGCTGAGGAGCTGCGCTGATGCAATTGGCATTCGTCCTGTACAAATATTTCCCCTTCGGCGGCTTGCAGCGCGATTTCATGCGCATTGCCCTGGAATGCCAGCAGCGCGGCCATCAGATTCGCGTCTACACGCTGATCTGGGAAGGTGACGTGCCGCCCGGTTTCGAAGTGTTGGTGGCGCCGGTCAAGGCGTTCTTCAACCATCGCCGTAACGAAAAGCTCACCGAGTGGATGGAGGCCGACCTGGCCAAGCGCCCGGTTGATCGCCTGATCGGCTTCAACAAAATGCCGGGCCTGGACGTTTACTACGCCGCCGACGGCTGTTTCGAAGACAAGGCGCAAAACCTGCGCAATTCGCTGTACCGGCGCTGGGGCCGCTACCGGCACTTCGCCGAATACGAGCGCGCGGTGTTCGCCAAGGACGCCAAGACCGAAGTGTTGATGATTTCCGAAGTCCAGCAGCCGCTGTTCATCAAGCATTACGACACGCCGCTGGAGCGCTTTCATTTGTTGCCGCCGGGCATCTCCCAGGACCGTCGTGCGCCACCGAATGCGGCTGAAATTCGTGCCGGGTTCCGGCGTGAATTCAACCTCCAGGACGATGAATTGCTGCTGGTGCAAATCGGCTCCGGGTTCAAGACCAAGGGGGTGGACCGCAGCCTCAAGGCGCTGGCCACGTTGCCCGCTGATCTGAAGAAACGCACCCGGCTATTTGTAATTGGCCAGGATGACCCCAAATTATTCCAGGTGCAGAGCGCCGCATTGGGGCTCGGCGATAACGTGACGTTCCTCAAGGGGCGCAGCGATATCCCGCGTTTCCTGCTGGGCGCCGATCTGTTGATCCACCCGGCGTACAACGAAAACACCGGGACCGTGCTGCTCGAAGCCCTGGTGGCCGGCTTGCCGGTGCTGGTGAGTGCGGTGTGTGGCTACGCCCATTACATCGCCGAAGCCGACGCCGGCCTGGTGCTGGACGAGCCCTTCGATCAGGCGCAGCTGACGCAATACCTGACCGGGATGTTGAACGACGCTCAGGCACGGGCGGCCTGGAGCCGCAACGGCCTGGCTTATGCCGAAACGGCCGACCTCTACAGCATGCCGCAACACGCGGCCGATGTGATTCTGGCGGAGCACGCTTAATGAAGTTGATGCTGGCTGAACCGTTCAAGAGCCTTTGGGCCGGACGCGATGCGTTCACCGAAGTCGAAGGCCTTCAGGGTGAGGTTTACCGTGAGCTGGAAGCGCGTCGGACCTTGCGTACGGAAGTGAACGGCAGTGGCTTTTTTGTGAAGATCCACCGAGGCATCGGCTGGGGCGAGATCTTCAAGAACCTGCTCACCGCTAAATTGCCGGTCCTTGGCGCAGGCCAGGAGTGGAAGGCCATTCAGCGCCTGAAAGAAGTCGGTGTGCCGACCATGACCGCCGTCGCTTATGGCGAGAAGGGCAGCAACCCGGCGGATCAACATTCCTTCATCGTCACCGAAGAACTGGCGCCGACCGTCAGCCTTGAAGATTTCAGTATCGACTGGGTCAAGCACCCGCCCGAGCCGACACTCAAGCGTGCCCTGATCGCTGAAGTCGCGCGCATGACCGGCATGATGCACCGCGCCGGGGTCAACCACCGCGACTGCTACATCTGCCACTTCCTGCTGCACACGGACAAACCGGTGACCGCCGACGATTTCAAACTGTCGGTGATCGATCTGCATCGCGCCCAGACTCGCCCGGCTATTACTCAGCGCTGGCGCAACAAGGATCTGGCGGCGCTGTACTTTTCGGCCTTGGATATCGGCCTGACCCAGCGCGATAAATTGCGCTTCCTCAAGGGCTATTTCCAGCAGCCGCTGCGCCAGATTCTGGCGGAAGAAGCGGCGCTGCTCGCCTGGCTCGAAGGCAAGGCCAACAAGCTCTACGACCGCAAACTGCGATACGGGGACGCGCTCTGATGTCGGGTTGGAACCTGGAACCTGCTTACCGCGAGCTGGCAGAAGATTTCGGCAGCCTGGATGCGGTGTTTGCGCTTCAGGGTGAGCGTTTGACCCACGACCTGCTGTCAGAGGTCATTCGTGTTCAGCGCAATGGTGTCAACTATTACGTCAAGCGCTACGTCGGCGCGGGCAAAGGCCTGCGCCGCTACCTCGGCAAACCACGGGTGAAAATGGAGTGGCAAAACCTCAAGCGTTTTGCCAAATGGGGCATTCCCACCGCCGAAGTGGTCGCCTGGGGACTTGAGCGGCACGGCGCAACGTACAGTCGCGGGGCGATGATCACGCGTGAATTGCCGCACACCGAAGACTTGTCGGTGCTGGCCGAGCGACATGATCCAAAGCTGTCGGATCGCGCCTGGGTCGACAGTGTCAGTCGGCAGCTGGCTGAATACACGCGTACCATGCACGACCACCGCTTTACCCATAACGATTTGAAGTGGCGCAACCTGCTGATCGACGACGAAGCCCGGCTGTTCCTGATCGACTGCCCGAATGGTGATTTCTGGCGCGGCTTCTGGCTCAAATACCGGATCACCAAGGATCTGGCGTGCCTGGACAAGGTAGCCAAGTATCAATTGTCGTCCACCCAGCGCTTGCGCTTTTACCTGCAATACCGCCAACGGACACGGCTCGACGCTGCCGATAAAAAACGGATCCGGCATGTGTTGAGATTTTTCGAGGGACGCGAATGACTGATTTTCTGGCCGCTGAGGACCGTGCGCTACTTGAACGCCACGGACTCGGTACCTTCGACGCGCTTTGGGCCAAACAGCTCGAAGCGGTGGATGAACCCAACACCGCGCGCGGAGGCTGGAGCAGTGTGTTCCGCCTGGATCTGGAAGGGCGCGGCTATTACCTCAAGCGCCAAAGCAATTACCAGACGCGTACCTTGCATGCGCCCTTTGGCGAGCCCAGTTTTGCCCGCGAGTTTCGCAACATCAGTCGCTATGAAAAGCTCGGCATTCCTGCGCTGAAAGCGGTGTACTTCGGTGAGCGCAAGGTCGACGGCGAAGTCCGGGCGATTTTGCTGACCCGTGCGCTGGACGGTTGGGATGACCTCGAATCGCTGCTGCAGCGCTGGTCGGACCTCAGTGCGGCGCAGCATTCGGCGATTCTCAAAGCCTGTGGGCAACTGGCTCGGCGCCTGCACGGCGTGCGCCAGGTTCATGGCTGCTTCTACCCCAAGCACATTTTCCTGCAGGCCACCGGTGACGGTTATTCGGCCCAACTGATCGACCTGGAAAAGACCCGGCCCCTGTTGTTCGGCAGGCATGACCGAGTCAGGGACCTGGAGCCGCTGGTGCGTCGGGCGCCGGAATGGAGCGAAACACAGTTGCGCGAATTGCTGGCCGCCTACCTGGATCAGTCGCTGGACAGTTCGCTCATCGACCGCTGGCTGGAGCGGCTGACGGCGCGGCGCAGTCAAAAGGAGACGCGCTGATGCGATTGTCCGAGCTGAAAAGCGCCGGCCGCACTCCGGGCCTGCCGCTGAGCATTTCACTGGCCGATGCTGCCGGGCCGGCCGAGTTGCAGTTGCTGAGCCTGCTGCGGGTATTGCCGGGGCAGCGCTATGTCGGTGCCGGCGTCTGGCGCGGCCGGCCGGTGCTGGCCAAGTTGTTGGTGGGCAGTAAAGCGGCACGGCATTTTCAGCGCGAACGCGACGGTGTGCGCTTGCTGGCTGATCAGGGCCTGACCACGCCGCAGTTGCTGGCGGATGGCCTGAAGGACGGCGAGGGCGGCTGGTTGCTGTTCGATTTCCTTGAGGGCGCTGACAGCCTGGGGGATGCCTGGAAACAGGTTGAGCACTTGCCGGCACTGGCCGATGAGCAATCGGCGGTGTTGGCCGCCGCACTGGGTGCGATTGGCCAGTTGCACCGTAAAGGGCTGTGGCAGGAGGATCTGCACCTGGACAACCTGCTGCGCCAGGGCGGGCGGCTGTATTTGATCGATGGTGCCGGGATCTGTGCCGAAACGCCGGGTCAGCCGTTATCACGGCAAAAAGTCCTGGAAAACCTTGGGGTGTTTTTCGCTCAGTTGCCCAAATCGCTGGAGCCGTTCACCGAAGAGTTGCTGGTGTATTACCTCCTGAGCAATGGCGAGCACGCCTTGCCCATGGAAGCGCTGCAGAAGCAGATCGACAAGGTTCGCAGCTGGCGTCTCAAGGACTTCCTGAGCAAGGTCGGCCGCGAATGCACGCTTTTCAGCGTCCAGCGCGGGGCGTTCGGTTTGCGGGCGATTCGGCGCGAAGAAGCGTCGATGTTGCCGGTGCTGGAGCAGGCGGATACCTTGCTCGATGAGGGGCATTTGTACAAAACCGGCGGCGCGGCAAGTGTCGGAAAAGTTACCGTGGCCGGTCGGACGCTGGTGATCAAGCGTTACAACATCAAAGGGTTTGCCCACTGGCTCAAGCGCTTCTGGCGCCCGAGTCGGGCCTGGCATTCCTGGTGCGAGGGTAATCGCCTGGCCTTCCTGGGCATTGCCACGCCAAAACCATTGGCTGTGCTGGAGAAGCGCTTTTTGTGGCTGCGCGGTCGGGCTTTGCTGGTGACCGAGTATTTGCCGGGGCCAGACATCATCGAGCGGTTTGCGCCGTACGTTGAGAGCGGTGACGCGCCGGAAGTCGAGTTGCTGGCGCTGGATCATTTGTTTGCCGAGTTGATTCGCGAGCGGATCAGTCACGGGGATTTCAAGGGTCATAACCTGTTCTGGCACCAGGATCGCTGGGCGTTGATCGACCTCGATTCGATGTGCCAGCACCGCACCGCGAACAGCTTTGCCCCAGCGTATGCGCGGGACCGGGCGCGGTTCATGCGTAACTGGCCTGAGGGCAGTGCGTTGTATCAGGTGATTGATCAGCGGGTTCCCAGGGATATCTCCAGCGCTGGTTGAATCGGGTCTTCGACCCATCGCGAGCAGGCTCACTCCCACAAGGGAACGTATTTCAAATGTGGGAGCGAGCCGGCTCCGGGCGGCGTTCCGACGATGGGGCCATCACAGTCACCAGAGATTAAGGGACAACTTCTTATGAATTGTCCTACGTGATCCGCAGAAACCATGAACTGTGCCCCGAATAACCCCAATGCTAGCTTGCCTGACGTTTTTCGGAGGGCACGCTATGACGATCAAAATGGCCGTTGCATCGGTGGTTATCTCAGGGGTTCTGGCAGGGTGCGGAACCGTCACGACGGTACTGCAGGATGACGCACAGGCTACTCAGACTTTACGCCGGCAAAAAACCTACTGTCAGTCCATTCCGCGCATCTACAGCGGCCTGGCCCATGATTTCTGCCTGTTGCATGCGCCACCGGACGCGACGGGGTTTCTGGTGCCGTTCGTCTTGCTGGACCTGACCTTGTCTGGCGTTCTGGATACGGTTGCCTTGCCGTACACGGTTTATCGGCAGGGCGTCGACGGCAGTATCCGGGTTTACTGGCAGTCGGCCGGTGGGTGAACCGGGGTGGGTGATTTGGCCCGAAATGCCCTGTTTTCTACGCTGATAACCGTAGGGTCATTTCCGCCCTGTTTACGCTATAATCCCGCCCTTTAGCTGTCTCTCGCCCTTTGAGAGACACATTAATTTTTTAGGCGCATTGCGCCTGCATGCAGACTAAAGAGGCTAGACCCCTGTGGCATTGACGATTCTTGGCCTGTCCGGCGCCCTTAGCCATGATCCTTCCGCAGCCCTGTACATCGACGGCAAGCTGGTCGCGGCGGCTGAAGAAGAGCGCTTTGTGCGCGATAAACATGCAAAGAACCGCATGCCCTACGAATCGGCGAAGTTCTGCCTCGAGCAGGCCGGCATCAAGCCGTCCGACGTTGATGTGGTCGCGATTCCGTTCGCACCGATCAGCTTGTTCGGCAAGGCTCGCTGGCACTACGCTAAGCGCTACTGGTACGCCCCGGACCGCGCCCTCGACGCGATCCTGATGGGCAACCGTCGCTACAAGCGCTATCGCAACAAGATTGTCTGGTGCCTCGAGCAACTGGGCTTCGATCCGAAGAAAATCAAGATCGAGCCGGTCGAGCACCACTTGGCCCACGCCTCCAGTGCCTACCACTGCTCCGGTTTCAAAGAGAAAACCGCGATTCTCGGGATCGACGGCAAGGGCGAGTACGCCACGACCTTCTTCGGTTATGGCGAAAACGGCAAGATCCACAAGATCAAGGAATTCTTTGATCCGGACTCCCTCGGCGGCCTGTATGGCGCGATCACCGAGTTCCTCGGTTTCGAGATGCTCGACGGTGAGTTCAAGGTCATGGGCATGGCGCCGTACGGCGACGCCAGCAAGTACGATTTCTCCCGGCTGGCCTCGTTCGAAAACGGCGAGCTGGTGATCAACACCGATTACGCCAACGTTATCGGCCTGCGCCGTTATAAAGAAAAGGGCAAAGGCTTCTACTTCTCGCCGAAGCTGATCGAGTGGCTGGGTCCGAAGCGCGAAGGCGACATCGCCGACGAGCCGTACATCCACTACGCCGCGAGCATGCAAGCGCTGTTCGAAAAAATCTCGCTGCAGATGATCGACTATTACCTGGGCGACGTGTTGAAGGAAACCGGCAAGCTGGCGTTCGCCGGCGGCTGTGCGTTGAACGTCAAGCTGAACCAGAAAATCATCGCTCGCGATGACGTCAAGGAACTGTTCGTCCAGCCTGCGTCCGGCGATGCCGGCACCGCAGTGGGTGCAGCGGCTTACGTGTCCCACGCCCGTGGCGTACCGGTCGAGAAGATGGAGCATGTCTACCTCGGCCCGTCGTACAGCAACGAAGATGTGATCGCCGCCTGTGCTCGTCATGCTGACAAGCCGAAGTGGCGCAAGCTCGACAACATGCCTGAGCAGATCGCCAAAATCATGGTCGATGGCAACCCGGTGGCCTGGTTCCAGGGTCGCATGGAGTTCGGCCCGCGTGCGCTGGGTGGTCGTTCGATCATCGGTTGCCCGAGCGTGGCCGGCGTGGCCGATCGCATCAACCACCAGATCAAGTTCCGCGAGCGCTGGAGGCCTTTCTGCCCGTCGATGCTCGACACCGTCGCACCGCAGATGATCAAGGTCGATCACCCGGCGCCCTTCATGACGTTCACGTTCGAAGTGTCTGAAGAGTGGAAGACCCGCGTGCCGGAAGTCGTCCACGAAGACGGCACGTCCCGGGCACAAGTACTCAAGCGCGAATACAACCCGCGCTATTACGACATGATGAAAGCGCTGGAAGTGCTGACCGGTAACGGCGTGTCGCTCAATACCTCGCTCAACCGTCGTGGCGAACCGATGATTTGCTCGCCGACGGATGCCCTCAACATGTTCTTCGGTTCCGATCTACAGTATCTAATCATGGAAGACATCCTGGTGGTCAAAGAGGGCGCGGAAGGGTACGGTTTTGACTGAAACACTGATCAGTGTCGTTATTCCGGCTTACAACTATGCCCATACACTGCCACGGGCAGTGGAGTCGGTATTGTCACAGCTGGATGAAGCTGGAACGGAGCTGCTGGTCATTGATGACGGGTCAACCGACGCAACGCCTGAGGTGGTGGAAAAGCTGCTAGCGCAGCATGCCGGACGTTTTCGTGCCTTGCGTAAATCCAATGGAGGCCTTTCTTCGGTTCGCAATCTCGGGATTGAAGAGACGGCCGGGCGCTACCTGGTTTTCCTCGACGCCGATGACGAAATGGCACCGGGCGCGCTGGCAGCGCTGACCCGGCACATCGCCGACAACCCCGATACCCGTTTGGTCATCGGCGCCCACTGGTCGGTGTTCGCGGATGGCAAGCGCAGTTTGCAGAGCGTAAAGCCGTTACCGGTCACGGCGCGTGCGCGTGTGCGTGGTTACTTGCTGGATAAGACGGTATCGATTTGCAACGGCGCGTGCGCGATGCATCGAGACGTGTTCGTGCCCGGCAACTATCCCGAGCACCTGCGCAACGTCGAAGATATTCCAGTCTTCGCTCAGGTATTGGCCCGTTTCCCGTGCAGTGTGCTCGATCAACCCCTGGCACTTATCCACAAGCATGCCGACAGCATGCGGCATGATCTGGCCCAAAGCCTTGCGGCGGGTTCGGAAATGGTCCACGACGTTTTTGCCCGCGAACGCATGCCTGAAGACTTGCAGGATTTGCGTCAGGCGTTTCTTGGGCAGCGTTGCCTCTCTTTGTTTCGCGATTGCTACGTCGGCGGCGAGTACGTGCTGGCCAAAAAATTCTATCTCCAGGCATTGCGTGCAGACTGGCGCACCGTCACACGTTGGTCCTACACGCGTAAGGCGGCACGACTGCTGTTCAGGTGAGTGGGGAAGTCGCGTCGATTCGTTGGACTGATTTGCGCAAACGTTGCGCGTGCTATTGAGGGGGCAGGGTGGTCGGTACTGGCAGCAAGGTGGTAGCTCAGATCTCGCGGATTATCGGTGAATATCCGGTCCGGTTGGCGTTCTGGGGGAGTTTGCTGCTTTCCCTTATTGCGGTGTTGGGAACGGCGACTGTCGGACGTGACGCTGCGTTCTACATCGATATTGCTCAGCGGGTCACCGAATACGGCCCCCAATTGGCCTGGCAAGCCTTCGATTGGCCGTGGTTCGTCTTCCTGCTGGCCGGAACCCATGTTGTTCTGCATTTGCCGTTGGAGCTCAGCGCCTACCTGTGGTGTGGTCTCTTTCTGGCGGGCACCTGCGCGCTGATGGTTGATTGTGTTCGACAGCGTTCTCCCGATGCCGCTCGTTGGGCGTGCCTGGTCGTGCTGGCAATGCCAGCGGTCAACGCTTTTCGCAACGACATCATTCGTGAGTACGGGTTTTGGTTTTTTTGCACGCTGACGCTTTGGCTTGCGTTGAGATGGCAGGCGCGTGGCGGCTGGTTTCAAGCGATCCTGATTCACCTGGCGATTTTGGCGGCGGCTTTTTTTCGCCTGGAGGCGGTGCTGTTGTGGCCCGCACTGGGGTTGTGGCAGCTGCCTAATCTTTGGTCACCGGCGCGGCGCAAGCAGTTCTTTCAGTTCATGCTGTTGCCGGTGTTAGGGTTGGTGGTCGCATCGCTGACGGGTGTTTTCTCGGCCGCACGTTTCGCGCTGTATCTGGACATGATTAACCCGCGCAATGTTTTTGCGTCGTTCAATTTACTGTCCGAGCAATTTGCCAATTCGCTGATCAATAAATACTCGCGGGATGAGGCAGGCCGGATCATTTTCTTCGGAACGCTGGCGTCCTTGCTGATCACCTTTGTCAAAATGATGGGGCCATTCGCGGTTCCATTTGTAGTACGAGGCAACTGGAGCGTGCTGCGCACTTATTGGCGCGACTATCGGCCGTTCGCCTGGGCGGCATTGCTGTATCTGGTGGTGCTGATGCTGTTCTTCATCAAGGAACAGTTCATGAACGGCCGCTACCTGAGCTTCCTCAACCTGCTGTTCGTCCCCGTGCTGGCGATGGCGCTGACGGCGTTTGTCCATCAGTTTCCACGCTGGGGCAAGGCGCTGGTGGTGGTGGGGTTGTTGATGATGGCGTCCAACGTGATTTCCTTCAGTCCCGGAAAGACTCACTACATCGAGGCAGGACATTGGGCTGCTGCCAATATAGAGCCGGGTGCGTCGGTTTATTACGAGGACGGTCGTATCAGCTATTACGCCGGTCGCGGTTATACGCTGGGCAGCCTGCCCCGGGAGGAGGCGATGTCACCGGCGCACGCGGGGGATTTTCGTTACTTCCTGATCGATGCGCGCCCCGACGAGCCTTGGCTGAGTGGGTGGCTGGCGGAACACAACCAGCGCATCATTGCCCGTTTTGCCAATCGTAAAGGCGCCACGGTATTGGTCATTGGCAAGTAACGCTTAGCCGATCAACTTGCGCAGGCGCTCAATCAGCAGCGCCTGCCGGTTAGCGGGCAGCCCCTGGCGATAGCCTTCAAGAAAGGTGTTGCCGGCATCCTGGCCCAGCAGCCATTTCCGGTCCTCTTTATAGCGCAGCAGGTGAGCGAAGTTGCGCAGGCGCTTGCTCTCGCTGAGGGCGCCTTTTTGGCAGCGCAGATCCGCGATGTCGATCAGCCCCAAGGTGTTATCGGGCGTGAGCACCACGTTGCCAAAATGCAGCGAGCGGAAGTAAACCCCTTTCTCATGCAGTCGGGCGATGAAGCGCCCCAGCTGGAATCTCAGGGTCTCGGTTTCTTCGGGGCTGGTTTTCAGCTGGCGTACTGTCGCGCCTTCAAGGGGGTTGTAGTACACGCCATCGCGTTGAATGCTGGGGATGCGATACACCGCGATCACTGTCGGGCAGGGAATGTCGCGCTGCTCCAAAGCCTTGGTGTTGTTGGCGAAGCGCTGGGCGTAGGGATAAAACAGCGCGGAGCTGAGCAGGCGTTTGCGGCGAAACAGTTTGAGCATGCGACCATCGGCCAGCCTGAGCACCTTGTCACCGGAGCCGTCGGCTTCCAGTACGTGCGCACCTTTGCGCAGTGCCTCGTAGGTGCTGTGATCAATCGCTTGCATGCCTGACTCCCCCATCATAAGCCGGGTATCTTAACCGACTTGCTCGCAGGCTTGCCCCTGTCATGTTTATTGGGGGAAAAGGGGCATGTGATATCATCCGCTCCTCACTGATTTGCGCGGATTCCCATGAGCAGTCCTGAACCGAAAGCCCAGTCTACGCTGGCGATCTATTTCCGCCTTTTGGCTTACGTGCGGCCTTACGTGGGCTTGTTCATTCTGAGCATCGTAGGTTTTCTGATCTTCGCATCGACCCAGCCGATGCTCGCTTACATCCTCAAATATTTCGTCGACGGCCTCGCCAACCCTGAGGCCAGCCTGTTCCCGGGCAACCCTTACCTGGGCAAGTTGCAACTCCTTGAATCGGTACCGCTGCTGATCGTCCTGATCGCAATCTGGCAAGGGGTGGGGTCCTATCTGGGTAACTTCTTCCTGGCCCGGGTTTCCCTGGGGCTGGTCCATGATTTGCGGATTGTGTTGTTCAACAAGTTATTGGAGTTGCCCAACCGCTTCTTCGACAAGAACAACTCCGGTCACCTTATTTCCCGAATCACGTTTAACGTGACCATGGTCACCGGTGCCGCCACCGATGCCATCAAGGTTGTGATTCGTGAAGGCATGACCGTGATTTTCCTGTTCTGCACCCTGTTGTGGATGAACTGGAAACTCACGCTGGTGATGCTGGCCATCCTGCCGCTGATCGGCATGATGGTGAACAGCACCAGCCGTAAATTCCGCAAGCAAAGCAAAAAGATCCAGGTCTCGATGGGCAACGTCACCCATGTTGCTTCCGAGACCATTCATGGCTATCGCGTGGTGCGCAGCTTCGGCGGCGAAACCTATGAAAAAGTGCGCTTCAAGGAAGCCAGCCAGAGCAACACCGACAAGCAACTGGCAATGACCAAGACCGGCGCGGTGTACACGCCGATGTTGCAGTTGGTGACCTACACCGCCATGGCCGTGGTCATGTTCCTCGTGTTGTACCTGCGTGGCGATGCATCGCCCGGCGATCTGGTGGCTTACATCACCATGGCGGGCTTGCTGCCCAAGCCGATTCGCCAGCTTTCCGAGGTCAGCTCTACCATCCAGAAAGGGGTGGCGGGTGCCGAGAGTATTTTCGAGCAACTGGATGAGCCCGCGGAAATCGACCAAGGCACCGTGGAGCACGATCGCCTCGAGGGTCGCCTGGAAGTGCGCAACCTCAGCTTCCAGTACCCCGAGAGCGACAAGCAGGTGCTCGACGACATCAGCTTCATCGTTGAGCCTGGGCAGATGGTTGCCCTAGTGGGGCGTTCGGGCAGTGGCAAGTCGACATTGGCAAGCCTGATTCCGCGCTTTTATCAGCACGAACAAGGGCAGATTCTGCTCGATGGCGTCAGGATTCAGGATTTCACCTTGCGCAGCCTGCGCCGGCAGATTGCTCTGGTCACCCAGCAGGTCACCCTGTTCAACGACACCGTGACCAACAATATTGCTTACGGTGATCTGGCTGGCGCGCCGATTGAAGAAGTGCGCAGAGCGGCGATGGAAGCCTATGCCAATGAGTTCATCGTCAAGATGCCTGAGGGCTATGAAACCATGGTGGGCGAAAACGGCGTGCTGCTTTCCGGCGGTCAGCGCCAGCGCATCGCCATTGCCCGCGCCTTGCTCAAGGATGCGCCGCTGCTGATTCTCGACGAGGCGACTTCTGCACTCGACACTGAATCCGAACGCCATATCCAAGCCGCCCTGGATCAAGTGGTGAAGAACCGCACGACCTTGGTGATTGCTCACCGTTTGACCACTATCGAGGAAGCCGACCTGATTCTGGTCATGGACGAAGGCAAGATCGTCGAGCGCGGCACCCATGTCGAGCTGCTGGCGCTCAATGGCTATTACTCGCGCTTGCACGCCAAAGAGTTCGAAGAGAGTGACGAAGCGCAACCGACGCACGTGATCGGCGCATGTTGAAACTGTTTCGGGCCTGGCGTGAGCGTGGCTGGGTAGAAGTTGATCATCACGCCTACGAGCAGGCCTGGCAGCGTTTTGGCGGGAGCTTTGCGACCCATCCTCAAGTGGTGGAGCGCCTGTCAACGTTCCTGCGCATCGAGCTGCGTTACCTCGGCTGGATCGTCGACGACGAGGTTGTGGCGGCCGTTCCTTGTTGGGGTCGCCATATCGCCTTGTCCAAGGAAGTGCTCAAGCGTGAGGGCAAACGCGGGCTGCTGGATATGGGCAACGCGGAGATCATCCTGCCCATCGCGGCGGAGGTTGAGGTGCCGGTGCGCCAGCGCATGGCGTACGTCTCGGACCTCAATGCCGGGCGGATCAGCACCTTGCGCAGTCAGCCCGAAGGGCTGGCCATGGCGCGAGCGCCTGAAGACTATTCGAAAAAATTCCGCTACAACCAGCGTCGGGAGCAGCGTCTGCTGGAAGAGGCGGGTGGCACGCTGGTGCCGATGAGCCAGCTGACACCGCAGGAACAGGCCGCTGCATATGGCGAGTTATTCCAGCGTCGTTGGGGGTTTGAAGTGCCGGGCAAGGCGGGGTTGGTGGACGTGTTCACCTTGCTGCGCGAGTTCATGACCGGCTCGCTTGTGATGCTGGACTCGGCGCCCATTGCGGCCCAAATTCTGTACCGCGTCGAAGCGCCCCAGTGGGTTTCCCTGGAGTACATCAACGGTGGCGTCGACCCGCAGAACCGCGAGTTCAGCCCCGGCAGTGTGCTGAGTTTCGTCAACACCCAGCAGGCCTGGGAAGAGGCGCGGGCGCTGGGCAAGACGTTGCGTTATTCATTCGGTCGTGCCGACCGCGAGTATAAGGATCGCTGGTGCCAGAAGGTGCCGGCCTATCAGGTCTGAATTCATGAGTGCTCGCAAACAACGGCTTCTCAAGGCTCACCGACGTAACAAGCGCGTCTTTCTGGTCGCTTTTCTCCTGACGCTGGTGGTCCTCGGTTTCTGGCTGGGCGCTTGGGTGGTGCCGGTTTTGCTGGTCCTGGCATGGGTCGCCCACGAAGCCTGGTTTGCCGATCACCTGTTTTATCGGGCATCTGACGACTATCTGTATACATTCCCCGCAGGCACTCCGTGTCAGGCCGTAAGCCTTAAGCAAGGCGTTGTCCGCCTCAGCGAGCCGCTGGCTGAAGGCGAGACGCTCATTCTCGAACTTGAGTTGAAGTCGTCGTGGCCAGGACGCTGGCTGGACCCGTTTGTCGAGATTGGCGACGATCGCCAGGACTTCGAACGCGGGGTCAAAGGGCGGCGTTTCCTTAACCTGTCCGGGCAAGGCGCCGAACTGGCTCAAGGCTCGCTGACGGTGCGCGGACGTTATTGCGCCGTGGCCGCCAAAGGGACGTTGTGGGTCATGGCCAATCCGGACTATGCGCAGCAGCGTCTGATGGTCATCGCCCCTCACGCCGATGATGCCGAGCTCGCCGCGTTTGGGCTTTACAGCCGCAGCGAGGAGGTCAGCATCGTCACCCTGACCCAAGGTGAAATCGAGGCTGAGGCCTATCGGCGCCTGGGCTTGAGCGAGCCTCAGGCTGCGCGTCTGAAAGGGCGCCTGCGCAGTTGGGACAGCCTGGTCATTCCGCTGTGGGGCGGTGTGCCCGTCAACCGCTGCGTGCAATTGGGTTATTACTGCCTGCAATTGCCGTCGATGGCCGAGGAGCCGGGTAAAGCGTTCGGCTCGCGCGAGTCCACTGACAGTGATGTCCGTTCAGTGCGTCGACACAATCCGATGCGTTTGCCGGCCGATGCCGATGGCCTGCCGACCTGGCACAACCTGATCGCCGATCTGGTCGCGCTGCTGGAGCATTTTCGCCCCGAAGTGGTGGTGACGCCTCATCCGGAGCTGGACCCCCACAGTGATCACGTCGCGTCGACCCGCGCTGTTCTTGAGGCCATCGCCGCCAGCTCGTGGAAGCCAAAGACCCTGCTGATGTACGCCAATCACCTGCATGACAACGATCGCTGGCCCATGGGCCCGGCCGGTGCCGGTATCGCCTTGCCGCCGGCCATCGAGCCGTTGCCTGCCGACAGACTCTGGAGTCCGCTGCTGTCCGCAGAGGTGCAACTGGATAAGGCCATGGCGCTGGCCATGGAGCACGATTTGCAGGAGCAGCCGGTTTTCAAGCGGCAGCTACGGCGTTTGATTCAGCAGGCATTGGCCGGTCGGCGATGGCCAGCCACGGGGAGCAACGAGTTTTTCCGCAAGGCCGTGCGGCGCCACGAATTGTTCTGGGTGCGCGACCTTTCAGAATGAAGCGGACGGCGCATTCCCCTGTGTTAGTATCGCGCCCCTGTTAATTTTGTATGCGGGTTGCTCCATGAAGTTGTCCATGCCGCGATTCGATCAAGCCCCTGTCTTGGTGGTCGGCGATGTCATGCTCGACCGTTATTGGCATGGTGGTACCTCACGGATTTCCCCTGAGGCGCCAGTGCCGGTGGTCAAGGTCGAGCAAATCGAGGACCGCCCGGGCGGTGCCGCCAACGTTGCGCTGAACATTGCCGCCCTCGGTGCGCCTGCCTCCCTGGTCGGTGTGACCGGTGATGACGAAGCTGCCGACAGCCTGGTCAATAGCCTCAAGGGCGCCGGCGTGCGCGCGCTGTTCCAGCGCATTGCGCACCAGCCCACCATCGTCAAGTTGCGGGTCATGAGCCGCCACCAGCAGTTGCTGCGTATCGACTTCGAAGAACCCTTCGCCACCGACGCCCTGGCGTTGGGCGAGCAGGTTGAAGAACTGCTCGAGGGCATCAAGGTGCTCGTGTTGTCCGACTACGGCAAGGGTGCGCTGAAAAACCATCAAGTGTTGATCCAGGCTGCCCGTGCACGTGGCATCCCGGTGCTGGCCGACCCCAAGGGCAAGGATTTCTCGATCTACCGTGGCGCCAGCCTGATCACCCCGAACCTCAGCGAATTCGAAACCATCGTCGGCCGTTGTGCCGATGAGCACGAACTCGTGAACAAGGGCGCGCAGTTGATGCGCGACCTGGACCTCGGCGCCTTGCTGGTGACTCGTGGTGAACACGGCATGACCCTGCTGCGCCCGGATCATCCGGCGCTGCACCTGCCGGCGCGCGCCCGTGAAGTGTTCGACGTGACCGGTGCCGGCGACACAGTGATTTCCACCCTGGCCGCCGCGATTGCTGCGGGCGAGGAACTGCCTCACGCCGTAGCACTGGCCAACCTGGCCGCCGGCATCGTGGTCGGCAAGCTCGGTACCGCCGCCATCAGTGCGCCGGAACTGCGCCGCGCCATCCAGCGTGCCGAAGGGTCTGAACGCGGTGTGCTGGGCCTTGAGCAATTGCTCCTGGCGGTCGACGATGCGCGAGCGCACAAAGAGAAGATCGTCTTCACTAACGGCTGCTTCGACATTCTGCATGCTGGCCACGTGACCTACCTCGAACAAGCGCGGGCCCAAGGCGATCGACTGATCGTTGCGGTCAACGACGATGCCTCGGTCAGCCGACTGAAAGGTCCGGGACGCCCGATCAACAGCGTCGACCGTCGTATGGCTGTGCTGGCAGGCCTGGGGGCGGTGGATTGGGTGATCAGCTTCTCCGAGGGCACTCCTGAAAACCTGCTGCGCGAGGTTAAACCGGATGTGCTGGTCAAGGGGGGCGACTACGGGATCGACCAGGTTGTCGGTGCGGACATCGTGACCGCTTACGGCGGAACGGTGAAAGTGCTCGGGTTGGTGGAAAACAGTTCGACAACGGCGATTGTCGAGAAGATTCGCAGCCATTGATAAGGTGATTGCACACTTATGTACTGTGTGGGGGCGGGTTCTGTCGTGAGAAAATTCCCGTCTCCTGCTGTTACTGGCCGGTACAGAACCAGTGCATTGGTAAATTAAACTATGAAAGTCATGCTCCTGGTGATGGACGAACAGCGAGTCATACTGGATCGCCTGTATGAAATCGTGCAGCAGAATTGCGATGATTGTGTTGTCTATCGCCTGAGCAAACAGCAACAGATGAACCTCGGGCCGTTCCTCTCTTCGGTCAACTATCAAGACTTTGACCGCATTGTGATTTTCTCGAGGCTCAAGCGCCTGGCCAGGCAACTTAGCGTGCTGAAGTGCATTCGCGGCCTGGTCTTTCTTGAGCATGATGCTTATCAGAATTACATGCCCGCCAGTAAGTACCAAGGGCTGTACTCGCGCCTTTATAGCCGACTTCCCAGCTCCCGGGCACTGGTTTCGGGCGCTGTTGTCGCTCGTCGCCTGCAAGCTGAAGATATTGATGCGGTGTTCGTATCCAAGGGATATGACGAACAGATGCTGCGCAATACCGGTGGCGTGCGCGACATTCCGATTGGCTTTCTGGGCAGCCTGAAAAGTACCGAGTATGCGCAGCGCAAGGCGGTCCTTGAATCCTTGGCAAAGCGTACCGGTTTGCTGGTGACCCGCACCAAGTCGGGCGCCGAATACATGGAAACACTCAATCGCATCAGGATTTTCGTCAGTGCCGACATCGGCATGGGGGAATTCATGATCAAGAACTTCGAAGCGATGGCCTGTGGCTGTGTCGTGCTGGCCTGGAGCCAGGGTGAAGAAGACGATTTGCTGGGTTTTCAGGACATGCACAACACGGTGTTCTACCGCTCTGAAGATGAAGCCGTGGAAAAAATCCGGGTGCTGCAGAGTGACCCGGAGTTGGCCGCGCGTATCGCCAGTAACGGCCAGGCATTCGCCGAGAGCCAGTACTCCTTCGCCCGTGTGGGGCGCACGCTCGCTGAGGAAATTCAGCGTGAAATGCGCCCTTGGCAGCCACCTTCGGCGTTTACTCGTTTGTGGGCCAGGATACGCCACAGGATGAAGGTTGCCGGATAGATGACGCATTCACGACCGCCCCAGTCCTCTGAAGAGATGGTGCTGGATGCGTTGCCCGGTGGGCACCAATCTGTTTTTGACGCAATACCGGCGGAGCTGCAGGCGTGTTTGCGCCGCGCGCCACGTGTGGTACTGGTGGCAAACAATCCGGCGATTACGGCGGCCGACTTCGACGCGCTGAATATCGGTGCTGATGACGTGGTGGTCAGCTTCAATCACTGTGTGAAATCCGCACTGCTGACGCCACAGAGCGTCAATGTCTTCGTGCATGGTTTCAATGCGCCGGACGCTTACTTCTTTGGTCTGCCTTACGGTCCTCACGTGCAGCGGATGTTCGAACTGCCAGGTGCGCGTTGCTTCACGATGCTGGTGGGTTGCACGCTCGCGATGTGTCCTTTGCCGCGAGTGGCGCTGTATTGGGAGCGCATTCCGCTCCCGCCCTTGTGGAATTACCCGGTTGATCGACCGGGCGGCAAACGTTATGTCGGCCCGACAACGGGTTTCAATGCGCTGGTGGTGTTCGACTGGCTGCGAAGCCATGCCGGTTATCCCTATCAGCTCATGACGTTGGGGTTTTCCAACGAGGCCGGAAAGTTCTGGGGCGGGCATGCCTGGGACTATGAGCGGGCGTGGTTGACCCAATCGGATGTGATCGTCGTGCCGCTGCAGCGTCGGCGTTGGTGGCAGGCATTGCTTCGGCGCAAATGAGTCATCGCTTCTCCGCTGTTGCCAACAAGGCGCGCTGGAAGGGCACATTATTTTCTGGGGTGTAATCGAGTGTTAAAAGTCGCAGTCGCTTTTTTTGGTATCCCCAGGAATTCGGCAATCTGTTTTCCTTCCATCCAGGAAAACGTGCTGGCACAACTCCCTGCGAACAGCCAGGTAAAGTGCTTTTATCACCTCTATAAAATCGACGAAATCCAGAACCAGCGCTCGGGCGAACAGGGTGAACTGAGCGCCGACAACTACGAACCCTTCCACGCCATGACCGGCAGGCTCGACTCAACGGACGGCGTGCTGGAGCGGTGGGACTTTGAGCGGGTGAAAGCGCTCGGCGATACCTGGGCTGACGAGCATGCGTCGCTGCGAAACCTGATCTATCAGCTGAACTCCCTGCACACCGTCACCGGCATGATGGAATCCTTCGATCCTGATTTCGTCGTATTCGTGCGCCCGGATAATTTCTTTCACTCGCCGCTACCCACCTATGTGTTTAAGCACCCCAGCGCTCGGCGCCTCAATGCCTACATTCCGGATTGGCAATGGTGGGGTGGGCTGAACGACCGTTTTGCCATTTGTGGGCGTGATGCCTACAAGGCGTACGGCAAGCGGATCGAACACATCTTCGATTTTTGTGAAGCGACGGGACGCAAGCTGCACTCCGAGCGGTTGCTCAAGTACGTACTGCAAAAGGCCGGCGTGAAGGTTTGTACCCTGGACACCACTGCTTCGCGTGTTCGTATTACCGGTGCATTCGCGGATGAATCGTTCTCACCCAAGCGAGGCATGGGCAAGCGGGAAAACCGCTACTTCCATCTGTTTGCGCGGATACGCACGCTGATCGACCGCCAGCGTTCGGACAAATAACCAACGAGTCCTGATCACGGCAAGTCCTGGTTACTTTTCTGCTCCGCGCACCATCCGCACCAATCGCAGGGCTTTGGCTTTAAGTCGAATCAACCCCTGGTGCTGGGCTTTCGGCGCTCCCAGCCCTTGTTGCACGACCCAGTCTTTCCAGCGGATACGCTCTTCCCGGACCACCCAGCCTTCCTGGGTCGCAAAGCTCTCTGCCAGATAAAGCCCCCGGGTGCTGGCCGGTAAAAGCTTGTCGCGTTTGAGGGTGTAAAGCTCCGGAACGGGTACGCCATCTTTGAGCGGCATCAGGTACAGATCGGGGCGCTTGCGATCGAGGCGGGCCACCAATTGATCGCCTTCCAGTCGCTCATCGACATGAAACAGGCTCAAGGATTTGGCTTCTTTTGGCACGTCCAGGCGCAAGTCGTAAATCAATTGCAGCGAAGCCGTCGGCAAGTGCACATACGCGCGGGGCCGTTCGATCAGCTGCATTTTTGCGCAACGCACGGGCCGCGCGGCGCCTGACAACGGGGTCAGGCGAAACGGCAAGGCTTCGCGGTAATGCAAGGCGCTGGCGTAAGGCGCTGGCAGCCAGGTGTCGTTGAAACGCCCGCCGAGCCAGCCTTCCGGGGTTTCCAGCAGGCACTCTTCGGCAATCTCCTGAATCGCGGTGTGCAGCGGCAGGTTCAGCTCATGGGCCGGCACGTACCCGGAAATCAGCTTGAGCACCACGTCGCCACGGTCTTGCCGCCGCTGGCGCACCAGTACCCAGTAATCGCGATTTTGCCAATGCAGCGTCAAGCGTACCGAGACCCCAAGGTTCGCCAGTTCCACGGCAAACCGTTCGCTGTCGGCCACCGTGACCGGGCGGCGACGTTGCAGGGTCTGGGAAAAATTGAGCGGCATCCCGACGCTTTGGTAACTCAAGCCTTCGGGAGTCGCTTCGACGAATAACGGCAGGGTCTTGAAGTTGCTCGGGTTCTTTCTGATAAGCGTACGCGGCATGTCGGCTCCTGCTTAAGGCCGCGTGGGGCGGCGTCAGTTTCTACGTAGGACCTGGGCAACGGTCGCGACGTTGTGGGCGAGGTGCAGCGGATTGATGGTCCCGACAATAGCACTGGCCACACCGGGATGTTCGAACAACAACTCGAAACTGGCGCGCACCGGGTCCACGCCCGGGCTCAGGCAGACGTGACCGCTGGCGAGGGCTTTTTTGACCAGAATGGCTTTGCCGTGAGCAGCAGCATAGTCAATGACCGGCTTCTCGTTCTGTTCGTTCAGATTGTAGGTGACCATCGCGCAATCACCCTGTTCCAGAGCCTTCAAACCGCCTTCGACGGTTTTGCCGGAAAAACCATAACCGCGAATCTTGCCTTCGCGCTTGAGCTCGGCCAGGGTCGCATAGACGTCGCTACCGTTGAGGATCGCCAGGTCGTTGCCGTCGGAGTGCACCAGCACCAGGTCGATAAAATCCGTTTCCAGGCGTTGCAGGCTGCGTTCAACCGAGAGGCGCGTGTGGGCGGCGCTGAAGTCGTGGCGGGATTGGCCGTCGGCAAACTCTTCGCCGACCTTGCTGACAATCACCCACTCCTGGCGTTGACCACGCAGTAAAGGGCCGAGGCGCTCTTCGCTGCGACCGTAGGCCGGCGCGGTGTCGATCAGATTGATGCCCAGGTCGCGTGCGAGCTTGAGCAGCATGCGCGCTTCGTCATCGTCGGGGATCTGGAAACCGCTGGGGTATTTCACGCCCTGGTCGCGGCCCAGTTTCACCGTGCCCAGGCCGAGGGGCGAAACCAGCAGCCCGGTACTGCCCAGCGGGCGGTGAAGATCGTGCAGGGTCGGTTGGCTCATGGCAGCAGTTGCTCCCAGGCGGGAACGCCCATCGGTGGCTTCGGCAGCTCCGGCAGCGGGGCGACCGGGCCGGGTTGAATACCGTCGCGGGCCAGGCTGGCGATGACCCGGTCGGCGAAGTCCGGTGCCAGCGCCAGTTTGGTTGGCCAACCGACCAGCAGCCGGCCTTCTTCGGCCAGAAACGCGTTGTCCGGGCGAGTCAGCCCTGATTGCAGCGGCTCGGCGCGGTCCACGCGCAGGGTTGCCCATTGCGCGGTGCTCAGGTCGATCCAGGGCAGTAACTGGCCGAGCTCTTTCTGCGCGGTGGCGATTTGCTCGGCGGGTTCGCGGGCCACGCCTTCGGCTTCGGCAATGTCGCCGCCCATATACCAAACCCATTGGCCATCGGCGGCCGGGTGGGTGGTCACGGTGATGCGCGGCTTGGTGCCGCCACCCAGACAGTGGGCGTACAGCGGTTTGAGGCCTGGGCCTTTGGCGATGATCATGTGCAGCGGCCGGCGTTGCATGGCCGGGTGAGTCAGCCCCAGCGCTTCAAGCAGCGCGGCAGTGCCGGCACCAGCGCTGAAGACAATGCGCTGAGCGCGGATCTCGCGTTCGTCTACCTTGAGGCCCACCAGCAATCCGCCCTCCAGCAGCGGCTCGATCTTCTGGCCGGCGAGCAAGCCATCGCCCGCGAGATCGGCCAGACGCTGAATCAGGCTCGGAACGTCGATCACCAGTTCCGCCAGACGGTAGACCTTGCCCTTGAAGCGTTTGTCTTGCAGGGCAGGTGGCAATTGGTCGCCCTTGACCTGGTCGACACGACCACGCACTGCCTTGCTGGCGAAGAAACTGGTGAGGTTGCCGGCGATCGTGCCCGGGGACCAGAGGTAGTGGGCTTCGGACAACAGGCGCACGCCGGTCAGGTCCAGCTCACCGTTGCCAGCCAGTGCTTCACGCCAGCGGCGCGGCATGTCGGCGATGGCTTCCGAGGCGCCGGTCAGCGCGCCATGCAGCGCGTACTTGGCGCCGCCATGGATGATGCCCTGGGACTTCACGCTTTGCCCGCCGCCGAGGCTGGCGCTTTCCACCAGCACGGTCGAAAAACCCTGGCGGCGCAGGCGCGCGTTGAGCCAGAGGCCGGCGACACCAGCGCCGACAATCAGAACGTCGGTGGAAATAACGGATGGCATGCGGCGACCTCAGTGTTCAAGACGAGGGCGCAGTATACAGACTCGAAGAATTGAGTTTTTGCTGGCGATCAACAGATGACCAGACACCGCACATTTGTGGCGAGGGAGCTTGCTCCCGCTCGACTGCGAAGCAGTCGCAAACCAGTCCATAGGGTCTCCCGGAAAGACGAATGGGGCCGCTTCGCAGCCCAGCGGGAGCAAGCTCCCTCGCCACAGGGGGGGTGATATTTGCAGTTAGTGGCCGGCGGTTTTGGAGAAGAGCTGGATCACTACGACGCCGAGCACAATCAGCGCCATCCCCAGCATCGCCGGCACGTCCAGCTTCTGCCCGTAGATAAACAGCGCCGCGACGCTGACCATCACGATCCCCATGCCGGCCCACACCGCGTAAGCCACGCCGACCGGCACGCTGCGTACCACCAGCGTGAGCATCCAGAAGGCAATGCCGTAGCCGATAATCACCAGGATCAATGGCAGCGGCGTGCTGAAACCCTTGACGGCTTTCATCGAAACAGTGGCGATCACTTCGGCGCAGATGGCAATGGCCAGGTAGTAGTAAGCGGTCATGGGTGCATCCTCGTGTGAAGTGTTGCTTTCTGAGGTCGGCATTTTAGAGAGAATCCAGATGCGGTAAAGTCATTACCTATCTGTTCTGGAGATGGGTCTTTCATGAGCATGCATTGGAATCTGGAACAGCTGCGGCTGTTTGTCAGCGTGGCGGAGCAGCGTTCGTTTTCCGCCGTGGCGCGGGATCAGCGCAAGGCGCAGTCGGCGGTCAGCAGTTCAATTGCCTTGCTGGAAGAGGACCTGGGCGTGAGCCTGTTCGACCGCAGCAGCGGCCGTCAACCGAAGCTCACCGAGGCGGGCACGGCTTTGCTGGACGAGGCGCGCGAGGTGTTGCGTCAGTGTGAGCGCTTGAACGGACGGGCGCTGGCGATGATGCGTGGCCAGGAAGCGCGCCTGCGGGTGGCCCAGGATGAGGCGATGCCGTATCAGCCCATCATCGAAAGCTTCGAGGCCCTGGCGGAAAAATTCCCCAGCCTTGAAGTGCAACTGACCAGCGCCGCCCAAGGTGATGTCGCGCGCAAACTGGTGGAGCGCCGGGCCGATCTGGGGTTGTTGTTCTATCACGACCAGATTCCCGAAGCGCTTGAGCGCCGGGTGGTGGGCAGCGTCGAAATGGTCACGGTGTGTGGCGTCGGCCATCCCCTGGCGCAGCAGGCTCAGGTGAATGGTCAGCAACTGGCGCAACACCGGCAGTTGTTGATGTCGACCCAGTCCAGCGTCTATCCCGGCAGCGAACCGGCAAGCCCCCAGGTCTGGCGCGCTGACAGTTTCTACGTGATGGCCGAGTGGCTGGTGCGCGGCCTCGGTTGGGCCTGGTTGCCACGGCACGTTGTGCAATACCCGGCGTATCAAGGAATGATGGTCGAGCTGATCAGCGAATGGACCCCGCCGGCATTGGTGGTGGAGCTGGTCTGGCGCCGTGATGAGCCGCTGGGCCCGGCGGCGCGTTGGCTGGCGGAACGTTTTGCTGTGCACTTGCAGGCGATCGGCGAAAAAACCGATAAACTCCGCCGCCATGAATAGAACTCTCTACACCGCGCTGTTTTACCTGGGGCTGCCACTGGTAGCGATTCGGCTGTGGCTGCGCTCGCGCAAGGCGCCGGCGTATGCCAAGCGCATTGGCGAACGCTTTTCCCTCGGGCTGCCGGCGATGAAGCCCGGCGGGATCTGGGTGCACGCGGTGTCTGTCGGCGAAAGCATCGCCGCGGCGCCGATGATCCGTGCGCTGCAGCAGCGCTACCCGACCCTGCCGATCACCGTGACCTGCATGACCCCGACCGGTTCGGAACGCATCCAGGCCCTGTTCGCCAATGAGCCGCGCATCCAGCACTGCTACTTGCCGTACGACTTGCCGTGCGCTGCTGCGCGCTTTCTCGACCGGGCCCGGCCGAAACTGGCGGTGATCATGGAAACCGAACTCTGGCCCAACCATATTCATCAATGCGCCAAGCGCGGGATTCCGGTGGCGCTGGCCAATGCGCGGCTGTCTGAACGCTCGGCCAAAGGCTATGGCCGGTTTCACAAACTGACTCAGCCGATGCTGGCCGAGATGAGCCTGTTCGCCGTGCAGACCGAGGCCGAGGCCCAGCGCTTCCGTGAGCTGGGCGCCCGTGCGGACACTGTCGAGGTGACCGGCTCGATCAAGTTCGACCTGACCATCGACCCGCAATTGCTGGAGCGCGCCGCCCAATTGCGTGCGCAATGGCAGGCCGTGGACCGTCCGGTGTGGATCGCCGCGAGCACGCACGACGGTGAAGACGAAGTGGTGCTGGCGGCGCATCGTCAGTTGCTCGCCAGCCATTCGGATGCGTTGCTGATTCTGGTACCGCGCCACCCCGAGCGTTTTAACGCGGTGTTCGAGTTGTGCCAGCAACAAGGGTTTGCCACCGTGCGCCGTTCCACCGGCGAGCCGGTGACTGCCAGCACCTCCGTGCTGGTGGGCGACACCATGGGCGAGTTGCTGTTTCTGTATGCGTTGGCCGACAGTGCTTTTGTCGGCGGCAGCCTGGTGCCGAACGGCGGGCATAACCTGCTGGAACCGGCGGCGCTGGCCAAGCCGGTGCTGAGCGGGCCGCACCTGTTCAACTTCCTCGAAATCGCCGCGCAACTGCGCAGCGCCGGCGCGTTGCAGGAAGTGGAGGATGCTGAAGGTTTGGCGCTGGCGGTGCAGCGGCTGTTCGAGTTGCCACGGGATGCACAGCGGATGGCTGACGCCGGGCTGAAGGTGATGCGCACCAATCAGGGCGCGCTGCAGCGGTTGCTGGAGGGGTTGGGGCGGTTGATCGACTGACTTGTCACAAAACCCTGTGGCGAGGGAGCTTGCTCCCGCTGGGCTGCGAAGCAGCCCCTAAATACCTGCGACACCTGACGAAACTGCTGACGACTGCTTCGCAGCCGAGCGGGAGCAAGCTCCCTCGCCACAGAAAACCACAGGTCCCGTTAACTTCAAGGTCTTGCTTTGAGCTGCTCAGCCGCGGCCTTGGCCAGGTCCGGCGGCAGGAAGTCCTTGTCCGGGTTGTAATCGGCCTTGAGATAACGCGCCAAATCCTGCAAATCCCCAGGGTTCAACGTACCCGCTGACTGCTTCAAGCGCAGGTTGTCGAGGATGTAGTCGTAGCGCGTGTTGTTGTAATCGCGCACCGACGTGTAGAGCTGGCGCTGTGCATCCAGCACGTCGACGATGTTGCGCGTCCCCACCTGATAACCGATTTCGGTCGCTTCCACCGCGCTCTGGTTGGAGATGATCGATTGCTTGCGCGCCTGAACCTGTTCGACGTCGGTGTTCACCGCACGGTGCAGGTTGCGCGTGCTCTCGACGATCTGCCGGCGCAGGGATTCACGTTGCTGCTCGGTCTGGTCCAGCTGCGCGTACGACTGGCGCACCTGGGAGTTGATCAGGCCGCCGCTGTAGATCGGGATGTTCAGTTGAAGGCCAACCGTGGTCTGCGTGACGTTGCCACCGTAAGGCTGGCCGAAGGCATTCGGGTTGCTGAAACCCAGCGCGTCGTTGTCACCTTTTTCGTACTTCGCCACGGCGTCGACGGTCGGTGCATGGCCGGCCTTGCGCTGCTTGAGGGTTTCTTCGGCGGCGCTGACGGCGTAGTTGCTGGCCAGCAGGTTCAGGTTCTGCCGGGCGGCCGTATCGACCCAGGCCTTGGCGTCGTTCGGCGCGGGCGGCAGGATCGGCAACGTGTGGGAAATGCCCCAGATCGAGTTGTACTGACGGTTGGTCAGGGTGATCAGGGCTTCGAAGGCATCATCCACCTGGCGCTGCGCAACGATACGGTTGGCGCGTGCGGTGTCGTAGCTGGCTTGCGATTGCAGCACGTCGGTCTTGTCCGACAGACCGACGTCGAAACGTTCGTTGGACTGGTCGAGCTGGCGCTTGAATGCCGCTTCTTCGGCCTTGGTCGAGGCCAGGTTGTCCTGGGTGCGCAAAACGTTGAAGTAGCTGTCGGCGGTTTGCAGGATCAGGTTCTGCTCGGTCGCCGAGAGTTGCAGCGCGGCCTGTTCGTTGACGTCCTTGGCAGCCTGGAACTGGAACCAGCGATCGGCACGGAACAGCGGTTGCGCCAGGGTCGCTTGATACGAATGGGCATTGCGGTTGGCAGTGGCCGAAGGCTGGTCGAGCGAGGTGCGCACGTTGGCCATCTCGGCACCGCCCGAAAGGTTGGGCAGCAGCCCGGCGCGGGCCTGGGGCACGACTTCTTTCTGTGCGCCATATTGGGCAATGGCGGCGGCCAGGTCCGCGTTGTTGTCCTTGGCTTCCTGGTACACGCTGACCAGGTCGTTCTTGGTCGATAAGGGCGCTTCAGCTGCCCAAGCCATTCCATTGGATGCACATGACACGGCAACGGCCAGTGAGAGTTTGCGCAGCATGAGGCCATCCCTAAAAATTACGCTGATAATTTGAGCGCCAAAGGTAAGGCGCAGACCACGCAGCGTCAATGCACAGCATGGCGTTGCGAGTGTAGTTGCGCATCCGCACGGCAACAATCGTCTGATTACGCCATTCATCATGGTGTTTATCGCGGTGTTGGCGTTCTCTGCCAGTTGTGTCTAGACTGGCCGGGTTCTTGTCGGGGTGCCTTGCTATGAGGCTGAGATCGAATAATTTCGGATCCCGTTGAACCTGATCAGGTTAGCGCCTGCGTAGGGAACAAGATTTCTCGTCACCCGGCGAGTCCTCTTGTGCTTCGTCCGGGATGTTGTTCGACAATCGAACACCCCTCGAGCACTGAGCACGGCACCAACGGCTTTCATACGGCTGATTGGTCGCGTCCATTCGTTACAGGTTCGCTCCGACAAAATTCCACTGCCTGGATGCTGTCTGGAGAGCCCGTGATGACGATAAAACTAAAAGACACTACGAACCTGAGTGATTCGGCGCGAGTCGATCAACAATCGGTTCAGCCCTTTACCCGCTCGCAAAAAATCTACGTTCAGGGCTCTCGTCCGGACATCCTCGTGCCGATGCGCGAAATCAGCCTCGATGTGACACCGACCGACTTCGGTGGCGAGGTCAACGCGCCTGTCGTGGTGTATGACACCTCGGGCCCATACACCGACCCCAACGTCATCATCGACGTGCGCAAAGGCCTGGCCGATGTGCGTTCGTCGTGGATCGAAGCCCGTGGCGATACCGAGCGCCTGCCCGGCCTGAGCTCGAATTTCGGCCAGGAACGCCTGGCCGATGCCGAGCTGACCAAGCTGCGTTTCGCCCACGTCAACAACCCGCGCCGCGCCAAGGCCGGGGCCAACGTCAGCCAGATGCACTACGCCCGCCAAGGCATCATCACCGCCGAGATGGAATACGTCGCCATCCGCGAAAACATGAAGCTGGAAGTGGCCCGCGCCGCCGGCCTGCTGGACCAGCAGCACGCTGGCCACAGCTTCGGCGCCAGCGTGCCGAAAATCATCACCCCCGAATTCGTCCGTGACGAGATCGCTCGCGGTCGCGCGATCATTCCGGCCAACATCAACCACACCGAACTGGAACCGATGATCATCGGCCGTAACTTCCTGGTGAAGATCAACGGCAACATCGGCAACAGCGCCCTGGGTTCGTCCATCGAAGAAGAAGTGGCGAAACTGACCTGGGGCATTCGCTGGGGTTCGGACACGGTCATGGACCTGTCCACCGGCAAGCACATTCACGAAACCCGCGAGTGGATCATCCGCAACTCGCCGGTGCCGATCGGTACCGTGCCGATCTATCAAGCGCTGGAAAAAGTCGGTGGCGCCGCTGAAGACCTGACCTGGGAACTGTTCCGCGACACGCTGATCGAGCAGGCCGAGCAGGGCGTCGACTACTTCACCATCCACGCCGGCGTGCTGTTGCGCTACGTGCCGCTGACCGCCAAGCGCGTGACCGGCATCGTCTCCCGTGGCGGCTCGATCATGGCCAAGTGGTGCCTGGCGCACCACAAAGAGAACTTCCTCTACACCCATTTCGAAGACATCTGCGAAATCATGAAGGCCTACGACGTCAGCTTCTCGCTGGGCGACGGCCTGCGTCCGGGCTCGATTGCCGACGCCAACGATGCTGCGCAGTTCGGTGAGCTGGAAACCCTCGGCGAACTGACCAAGATCGCGTGGAAACACGACGTGCAGTGCATGATCGAAGGCCCGGGTCACGTGCCGATGCAGCTGATCAAAGAGAACATGGACAAGCAGCTGGAGTGCTGCGACGAGGCGCCGTTCTACACCCTCGGCCCGCTGACCACCGACATCGCGCCGGGCTACGACCACATCACCTCGGGTATTGGCGCGGCGATGATCGGCTGGTTCGGTTGCGCGATGCTCTGCTACGTGACGCCGAAGGAGCATTTGGGCCTGCCGAACAAGGATGACGTGAAGACCGGGATCATCACCTACAAGATCGCCGCGCATGCCGCCGATCTGGCAAAAGGTCACCCGGGTGCGCAGATTCGCGACAATGCCTTGAGCAAGGCGCGTTTCGAATTCCGTTGGGAAGACCAGTTCAACCTGGGCCTCGATCCGGACACCGCTCGCTCGTATCACGATGAAACCCTGCCGAAGGATTCGGCCAAGGTCGCGCACTTCTGCTCCATGTGCGGGCCGAAATTCTGCTCGATGAAAATCACCCAGGAAGTGCGCGAATACGCGGCCAACCAGCAGATTGAATCGGTGGACGCCGAAGTCGCCCAGGGATTGGCGGAACAGGCCGAGCGGTTCAAGCAGGAAGGCAGTCAGCTGTACAAGAAGGTTTGATCTGACCTGAAAAGGGTGGGGCCTGCACAGGCCCCATCGCCAGCAGGCTGGCTCCCACACTGGATCTGTGGTGTTCACATGTCCCCTGTGGGAGCCAGCCTGCTGGCGATAGCGATCTACACAACAACAAATGTCCCTCTGAGATAACACCCTTGAGCATTCAACCCAGCACTTATTCACCCGATATCGCGGTGCCGAGCGACAAACGTGTCTTCGGCGGCCGTGATCTGTTTTCCCTGTGGTTCTCCCTCGGCATCGGCCTGATGGTTTTGCAGACCGGCGCCTTGCTCGCGCCAGGTCTTGGCCTGTCCGGCTCGCTGCTGGCGATCTTCCTCGGCACCCTGGTTGGCGTACTGCTGTTGGCCGCCGTTGGCGTGATCGGCAGTGACACCGGCCTGTCGTCGATGGCCGCGCTCAAACTCAGCCTCGGCAGCAAAGGCGCAAGCCTGCCGGCGTTGCTGAACCTGCTGCAACTGATCGGTTGGGGCTCGTTCGAAATCATCGTCATGCGCGATGCCGCCAGCCTGTTGGGGGCGCGGGCGTTCAGCGAAGGCAGCCTGCTGTCGAGTCCGCTGCTCTGGACCCTGTTTTTCGGCGCCCTGGCGACCTTGCTGGCCGTCAGTGGTCCGTTGACCTTCGTGCGTCAGATCCTGCGCAAGTGGGGCATCTGGTTGCTGCTGGCTGCGTGCATCTGGTTGACCTGGAACCTGTTCGCCAAGGCCGATCTGGCCGCTTTGTGGGCCCAGGCCGGTGATGGTTCGATGCCGTTTGCCGTAGGTTTCGATATTGCCATCGCGATGCCGCTGTCGTGGCTGCCGCTGATTGCCGACTACTCGCGTTTCGGCAAGCGTGCGAAAAACGTGTTCGGTGGTACGGCCCTCGGTTTCTTTATCGGTAATTTCTGGCTGATGAGCCTTGGCGTGGCCTACACCCTGGCGTTCGCGCCGAGCGGTGAAGTGAATGCCTTGCTGTTGGCATTGGCCGGTGCCGGACTGGGGATTCCGCTGCTGCTGATCTTGCTGGACGAATCGGAAAACGCCTTTGCCGATATTCACTCGGCGGCGGTGTCCAGCGGGATTCTGTTGCGCTTGAAAGTCGAGCACCTGGCGTTGGCCATCGGCGTGGTCTGCACCCTGATCGCGTGCCTGGCACCATTGGCCCAGTACCAGAACTTCCTGCTGTTGATCGGTTCGGTGTTTGCGCCGCTGTTCGGCGTGGTGCTGGTGGATCACTTCATCCTGCGCAAACGCAGTGCCCGAGTGGCCTCGGCCGCCTTGCGCTGGCCGGCGCTGCTCGCCTGGTTGGGCGGGGTCAGCACGTATCACTTGCTGGCGAATCTGTACCCGGACATCGGCGCAACCCTGCCGTCGTTGATTCTGGCAGGGCTGCTGCAACTCGTGCTGGGTCGGGCGTTCAGTTACGGCCAGGAAACAGCTCGGGCTTGATAATGCCATTCAGGCGAGGGTAGGGGATCTTCAGTTCGACGTGGCCCAGCGCGTAAGGCGCGATGGTGCTCACTTCGTACTTGAGGATCACCCCGCCGTAGGTCAGCGCTATGTTCTGGGTTTTCTGGAACGGCCAGCTCTTCACGAACTCCGGTTCCTGATCGAGCTTGGTGCTGATCAGCCAGCTGTTGTGCGCGACCTGCGCCGCTTTCCAGAATGCCTCTTCCTGTCCCGGCAGCAACATGTCCGACAACGTCAGCACCTTATGCTGCTGGCGCGAATAGTTGATGAAGCCGCGGCCCGGGGTGCCATGGGCGCCGCCCGTGTCCAGGTAGCTCGAAAGCTCAACGATCACCAAGCCGTCATGCTGCTCACGTACCTTGGCTTGCAGGTAGATGCTGTTGCGCGGGCCGGCGGTGCGCAAAAACTCATCGCGATAGGCCGCCAGCGTCGGCGCTACGGGCGCGTCAGGCGAGGTGCGGGTCATTTGCAGCAAGCGTTTTTCGATGATGCCGTCCAGCTGAGGCTCGGCAGGGAAGCGCAGCGTGTCGATATTCACCAACGGGCAGTCGGGGGTGGTGCAACCCGGCTTCAGCTGTTCGGTAGCATCGCGGGTGGTTTCCAGCGGCGTACGGTAATTGGGCTGGAACAGGCTCTGGCAAGCGCCCAGGGTCAGGGCTATTGCGGCCACGGAGGCGATTTTAAAAAGCGACATGGGCGTCCTTCATAAAACAGGGAAAGGCGAAAAGTTATCCGCTTCGACTCTCAACGAAGCAGTCAGTTCGCCACTAAGCTAATTAGAGTTGGTTTCGCCCTCACCGTCTATCCCGCTGACGGGAAAGGGGCTGCATCAAACGGCGCGAGCGCGTTAGGATGGCGCGAAGTCGAGGTTGGAGCCTCGGTGTCGTCACGAGGATTGTCATGACTGATTTTGCCAACGCCATTCCGACCGCCGTTGATATCGTGCGGCGCGAAAAATGCTACGAGGGCTTCTACAAGCTCGACCGCGTGCACTTGCGCCACGAATTGTTCGCCGGCGGCATGAGCCGCGAGATTCATCGTGAAGTGTTCGTGCGCCACGACGCGGTCTGCGTGTTGCCTTACGATCCGCAGCGCGATGAAGTGGTGTTGATCGAGCAGTTTCGTGTCGGCGCCGTGGGCAAGGCCGACAACCCATGGCTGATTGAACTGGTCGCTGGTCTGATCGACAAGGATGAAGTGCCGGAAGAAGTTGCTCACCGCGAAGCGCAGGAGGAAGCTGGGCTTGTAATCGGGGCGCTCTGGCCGATGACCCAATATTTTCCATCGCCGGGCGGCAGCAACGAACTGGTGCATCTGTACCTGGGGCGTTGCCAGACAACCGGGGTTGGCGGCCTGCATGGGCTGGAGGAAGAAGCAGAAGACATCCGTGTGACGGTCTGGGCATTCGAAGATGCCTTGCAAGCCGTTCGCGATGGGCGAATTGCCAACGCGGCCAGCATCATTGCCTTGCAATGGTTAGCTTTGAACCGCGCTGAAGTGAGGGGGTTATGGTCGTAAACAAGCTGCGCGATCGCTATCGTGTCGACCTCGTGGGGCTGCAAGCCTCCTGCGAGGCCAACTATGCGCGCCTGATGCGACTGCTCCCGGACATGCGCAACGAGCCCGATGCGCGACGAATTGCCGTCACCCATGGCGACCAGATGCTGGGCGTGCTGGCGCTGGAAGTGCTGCAGGTCTGTCCCTACACCACGACTCTTCTGGTGAGTCAGGAACACAGCCTGCCCTGGTTGCCGGTGCCGAAGCTGGAAGTCCAGGTCTATCACGACGCGTGCATGGCCGAAGTGGTCAGCGCTGAACATGCACGACGCTTTCGCGGCATCTATCCTTACCCGAATGCCTCGATGCACCAGCCGGACGAAAAGGCCCAGCTGAATATGTTCCTGGGCGAGTGGCTCAGCCATTGCCTGGCGTGTGGGCACGAATACGCTGCTGTTCGATAGATGTGAACTGCGTCAGGTTCGCAGGTTTCCCCTTTTGATCGTCCCCCAGCATAATTGCGGCACTCATCCATCCCGAGATTCAGCCCTGGGAGAACGCCTTGCCGAGCGTATCCACATTGACCACCGCCGACCCGGCGTTGCTGGTGCAACTGTCCGACAGTCATCTGTTTGCCGAGGCGGACGGTACGTTGCTGGGCATGAATACCCGCGACAGCCTGCAAAAGGTCATCGAACTGGTGCGAACGCAGCAGCCGCAGATTGATCTGCTCATTGCCAGCGGCGATCTGTCCCAGGACGGCACGCTGGAGTCCTATCAGCTGTTTCGTGACCTGACACGACCGCTCGATGCGCCCGCGCGCTGGATTCCCGGCAATCACGACGAACCGCAGATCATGGCCGAAGCCGCCGTGCAGAGCGCGCTGCTGGAACCGGTGGTGGATGTCGGCAACTGGCGTGTGACCTTGCTCGATTCGGCCGTGCCGGGTTCGGTGCCGGGGTTTTTGCAGGACGAGCAGCTGCAGCTGCTGGCCCGCGCGTTGAGCGAGGCGCCGGAGCGGCATCATCTGGTGTGTTTCCACCATCATCCGGTGCCAATCGGCTGTGCGTGGATGGAGCCGATCGGGTTGCGCAATCCCGAGGCGTTGTTTGCCGTGCTGGACCGTTTTCCGCAAGTTCGCGCCGTCCTGTGGGGGCATGTGCATCAGGAGATTGACCAGGTTCGCAATGGCGTGCGCCTGATTGCGTCGCCTTCGACCTGCATTCAGTTCGAGCCCGGGAGTGAGGATTTCAAGGTCGGGGACCAGGCGCCGGGGTATCGCTGGTTGCGGTTGTTGCCTGACGGCAGGATTGAAACCGGGGTGGAACGCGTGACCGGGTTCGATTTCCAGGTCGATTACGGCTCCAACGGCTATTAACGCTCTTTGTGGCGAGGGAGCTTGCTCCCGCTCGGCTGCGAAGCAGTCGTAATCCTGATTTCCTTTAAATTCGCGGTGCAAGGTTTTGGGCCTGCTGCGCAGGCCAGCGGGAGCAAGCTCCCTCGCCACAGAGTCCTGCTTATGCCTGGAACACAACAAGTCATTCGCTCCAACTCCCTGTAAACTCCGCCTTCTTTACCCGACGCACAGGGAGCTCAAATGTCCGGTTCGATCCTTTATATCCACGGTTTCAACAGCGCGCCTTCCTCGAAAAAGGCCACCCAGTTGATGCAGGTGATGGAGCGTCTGGGCTTGAGCGATCAATTGCGCGTTCCGGCCCTGCATCACCATCCTCGCGAGGCCATCGGTCAGCTGGAGCAGGCGATTTCGGAGCTTGGGCGGCCACTGCTGGTCGGCAGCTCCCTCGGCGGCTACTATGCGACTCACCTGGCCGAGCGCCATGGATTGAAGGCCCTGTTGATCAACCCCGCCGTCAGTCCGCACCGGATGTTCGACGGGCATCTGGGGACACAGAAAAACCTGTACACCGATGAAACCTGGGAATTGACCCACGACCACGTAACGGCCCTGGCCGAGCTGGAAGTGCCGGCGCCCCAGGACCCACAGCGGTATCAGGTGTGGTTGCAGACCGGCGACGAAACGCTGGACTATCGCCTCGCCCAGCAGTATTACCGGGCCTGTGCCTTGCGTATCCAGGCCGGTGGCGACCACAGTTTTCAAGGCTTTGCCGCGCAACTGCCGGCAATGCTGAGTTTCGCCGGCATCGGCGCCGATGCGTATCAGGCGATCGATTTCACTGCACTGTGAGTCATCGCCCCTAATTTACTGAACACACTTTTTACAGGCGGACGACGAGACCCCATGGCCACTCCCAGCGCTAGCTCTTATAACGCAGACGCCATCGAAGTCCTCTCGGGCCTCGACCCGGTGCGCAAACGCCCCGGCATGTACACCGACACCAGTCGGCCGAACCACCTCGCCCAGGAAGTCATCGACAACAGCGTCGACGAAGCCTTGGCCGGGCACGCGACCTCGGTGCAAGTCATCCTGCACGCCGACCACTCCCTGGAAGTCAGCGATGACGGGCGTGGCATGCCGGTGGACATTCACCCGGAAGAGGGTGTGTCGGGCGTCGAGCTGATCCTCACCAAGCTCCATGCGGGCGGCAAGTTTTCCAACAAGAACTACCAGTTCTCCGGCGGTCTGCACGGGGTGGGTATTTCCGTGGTCAACGCCTTGTCGACCGAAGTCCGTGTGCGCGTGAAGCGTGACGGCAACGAATACCAGATGACGTTCGCTGACGGTTACAAAAAAACCGAGCTGGAAGTGGTCGGCACGGTCGGCAAGCGCAACACCGGCACCAGCGTGTTCTTCGCGCCGGACCCGAAATACTTCGATTCGCCGAAATTCTCCATCAGCCGCCTCAAGCACGTGCTCAAGGCCAAGGCCGTTCTGTGCCCGGGGCTGCTGGTCAGTTTTGAAGACAAGGCCACCGGCGAGAAAGTCGAGTGGCATTACGAAGACGGCCTGCGTTCGTACCTGGTGGACGCGGTCAGCGAATTCGAGCGCCTGCCGGACGAACCGTTCTGCGGAAGCCTGGCCGGTAATAAAGAAGCGGTCGACTGGGCGCTGTTGTGGTTGCCGGAAGGTGGCGACAGCGTGCAGGAAAGCTACGTCAACCTGATCCCGACGGCTCAGGGCGGTACCCACGTCAACGGCCTGCGTCAGGGCTTGCTCGATGCGATGCGCGAGTTCTGCGAATTCCGCAGCCTGCTGCCACGCGGTGTGAAGCTGGCGCCGGAAGACGTCTGGGAACGCATCGCCTTCGTGCTGTCGATGAAAATGCAGGAGCCGCAATTTTCCGGCCAGACCAAAGAGCGCCTGTCGTCCCGTGAAGCGGCGGCGTTTGTCTCCGGCGTGGTCAAGGACGCGTTCAGCCTGTGGCTCAACGCCAATCCGGAAACCGGGATGTTGCTGGCGGAACTGGCGATCAACAACGCCGGCCGTCGCCTGAAGGCGAGCAAGAAAGTCGAGCGCAAGCGCATCACGGCAGGCCCGGCATTGCCCGGCAAACTCGCCGACTGCGCCGGGCAGGACCCGATGCGTTCCGAGCTGTTCCTGGTGGAAGGTGATTCCGCCGGCGGTTCGGCCAAGCAAGCGCGGGACAAGGAGTTCCAGGCGATCCTGCCGTTGCGCGGCAAGATCCTGAACACCTGGGAAGTCGACGGCAGTGAAGTGCTGGCGAGCCAGGAAGTGCACAACATTGCCGTGGCCATCGGTGTCGACCCGGGCGCGGAGGACATGAGCCAGCTACGTTACGGAAAAATCTGCATCCTCGCCGACGCCGACTCCGACGGTCTGCACATCGCCACGCTGCTGTGTGCGCTGTTCGTCCAGCATTTCCGCCCGTTGGTGGATGCCGGCCACGTCTACGTCGCGATGCCGCCGCTGTACCGTATCGACTTGGGCAAAGAAATCTACTACGCCCTCGACGAGGCCGAACGCGACGGGATTCTTGACCGTCTGGTGGCCGAGAAGAAGCGTGGCAAGCCGCAGGTCACCCGATTCAAAGGCCTGGGTGAAATGAACCCGCCACAGCTGCGCGAAACCACCATGGACCCGAACACGCGGCGCCTGGTGCAGCTGACACTGGAAGATTACCCCGCAACCGCAGAAATGATGGACATGCTGCTGGCGAAGAAACGCGCCGGCGACCGTAAATCCTGGCTGGAATCCAAAGGCAACCTGGCCGAGGTTCTTGGCTGATGCGGGTTGGCGTTGCCCTGGCGTTTGCGTTACTTCTGACCTCGGTGTCGGCGCTTGCCGACACCGCCCCGGAGTTGCGCCTGTTGTCCGAGCATCCGGTGGACGGCATGCGCGGCGGCAATCTGTCGGGGCTGGCGCAATGCGGCAAGGACCTGTGGGCGGTTTCTGATCGCGACGATGATCAAATCTACCGCCTCACGACAAGCGAAAACACCTGGCAGGCCGAGACCGTACGCATCGGCGTGCCGGCGGTGCCTGACAGCGGGTTGCCCTGGGGTTTGCGTTCGCGCACCTGGGCGGCGTCTTTTGTGCGTGGCGGCGACCTGGATTTCGAAGGCATTACCTGCGACGCCGCCGGTAATCGCTACATTGTCAGCGAGTCCCATGCCGCCGTGCTGCAAGTGCCGCTGGTCGGGCCTGCGTCCTGGCTGAAAATCTCGCCAATGCTGGTTCGCGAAGCGCGGGCCAGTGGCATGCTGTTGCACTTCAATGCGCTGTTCGAAGGCTTGGCCATCAACCCGGCCGGCGACCAGCTCTGGCTGGCGGCCGAACGTGAGCGCCGGGGTTTATTGCTGATCAAGCGCAAGCAAACGGTGTGGGATTGCGACGGTGGCTGCGTGCTGCTGAGCGAGGCCGGGCTGGAAATGCAGCCGGCGCAGTTTCCCAAGGCCAAGGCGGTGTCACGGGATTTTGCCGATCTGTCCTTGTTCAATGGCAAGCTGTTCACCCTTGAACGCAACGCCTTCCAGATTTGTCGCCGTGACGCGGTGACGGCCAAGGTCGAGCGCTGCTGGTCGTTCGCCGACGAGGCGCTGCAGGAAAATCGTCGTTACGCACAGGCTTATGGCCTGGCGGAAGCCTTGATCGTGGACGCCGATGGCGCTTGGGTCGGCATCGACAACAACGACGGGGCCCGTGCCGATGGCGAGGTCCGGCCGATTGTCTGGCGCTTCGCCGCGCCTGAAGGTGGCTGGAGCGCCAAACCGTGACGCCACAGACGCCGGGGCAACGCGCCGGGCGGGTGTTCATGGTGTTGGCCTGGTGCGCCGCGCTGTTTCTGGCAACGCGGTTTTTTGCCGATTGGGAAGCGCGGCAGCAGAATCCGAACGTCAACGTCAGTTCGGAGCAAGGCGAAGGTTTTATCGAAGTGAAACTGGTCAGCAACAATCAGGGGCATTTCGTCGCCAGCGGCCATATTAACGGCCAGCCGGTGGATTTCATGCTCGATACCGGGGCGACCGATGTGTCGATCCCGGCCAGTCTGGCCGAACGGCTCAAGCTGGAGGAGGGCTTCGGGGTGACCCTGAGTACCGCCAATGGCCTTAGCCAGGGTTATCGAACCCGCATCGACCGGCTGCAAGTCGGCGACATTGTGTTGCGTGATGTTCGCGCCCTGGTTGCGCCAGGCCTGACTGGCAATCAAGTGCTGCTCGGAATGAGCGCGCTGAACAAACTTGAATTTACCCAGCGCGGTGGCACCATGCTGCTGCGCCAGACAACGAACCGATGAGGCCCGCATGAGCGACTCCCTTGATCTCAGCCTGGACGGTGTAGAACGCCGGTCACTGGCTGACTTCACCGAAAATGCCTACCTCAACTACTCCATGTACGTGATCATGGACCGTGCCTTGCCGCATATCGGCGACGGCCTGAAACCGGTACAGCGACGCATCATCTACGCGATGAGCGAGTTGGGGCTGGACGCCGATTCCAAGCACAAGAAGTCGGCGCGTACCGTCGGTGACGTGCTCGGTAAGTTCCACCCGCACGGCGACTCGGCCTGCTACGAAGCCATGGTCCTGATGGCCCAACCGTTCAGCTACCGCTACACGCTGGTCGACGGTCAGGGTAACTGGGGTGCGCCGGATGATCCCAAGTCCTTCGCCGCCATGCGTTACACCGAAGCACGGCTGTCGCGTTATTCCGAAGTGTTGCTCAGCGAGCTGGGCCAGGGCACCGCGGACTGGGGTCCGAACTTCGACGGCACTCTGGACGAACCGCTGGTGTTGCCGGCGCGCTTGCCGAACATCCTGCTCAACGGCACCACCGGCATCGCCGTGGGCATGGCCACCGACGTTCCGCCGCATAACCTGCGCGAAGTCGCCACGGCGTGCGTGCGCTTGCTCGATGAGCCGAAAGCCACGGTCGAACAGCTCTGCGAGCACATCCAGGGCCCGGATTACCCGACCGAAGCGGAAATCATCACGCCTCGCGCCGACCTGCTGAAGATGTACGAAACCGGCAAGGGCTCGGTGCGTATGCGCGCCGTGTACCACATCGAAGACGGCGACATCATTGTCACCGCGTTGCCGCATCAGGTGTCGGGCGCCAAGGTGCTGGAACAGATCGCGGCCATGATGCAGGCCAAGCCGTCCAAGGCCCCGCAGATCGCTGACCTGCGCGACGAATCCGACCACGAAAACCCCTGCCGGATCGTGATCATTCCCGGCGCGCGCAAAAACTTCGACCACGATGCGCTGATGCAGCACCTGTTCGCCAGCACCGAGCTGGAGTCGAGCTACCGGGTCAACATCAACATCATTGGCCTGGACGGCAAGCCGCAGCTGAAAAACCTGCGCGCCCTGCTGGTCGAGTGGCTGGAGTTCCGGGTGCAGACCGTGCGTCGTCGCCTGCAATTCCGCCTCGACAAGGTCGAGCGTCGCCTGCACCTGTTGGACGGCTTGTTGATCGCCTACCTCAATCTGGATGAAGTGATTCACATCATCCGTACCGAGGAGCATCCCAAAGCCGCGCTGATTGCGCGTTTCGCGCTGAGCGAAATCCAGGCTGACTACATTCTCGACACCCGCTTGCGCCAGTTGGCGCGGCTGGAAGAAATGAAGCTGCGTGCCGAGCAGGATGAACTGCTGAAAGAACAGGCCAAGCTGCAAGCCCTGCTGAGCAGCGAAGCCAAGCTGAAAAAACTGGTGCGCACCGAGCTGATCAAAGACGCCGAAACCTACGGCGACGACCGCCGCTCGCCGATCGTCGAGCGTAGCGAGGCCAAAGCCTTGACCGAGCACGATCTGCTGCCGAACGAGAAAGTCACCGTCGTGCTGTCGGAAAAAGGCTGGGTGCGCTCCGCCAAAGGCCACGAAATCGACGCCACCGGGCTGTCCTACAAGGCTGGCGATGGTTTCAAGGCCTTGGCGCCGGGTCGCTCCAACCAGTTTGCGGTGTTTATCGACTCCACCGGCCGCAGCTATTCGGTTGCTTCTCACACCTTGCCATCGGCCCGAGGCCAGGGCGAGCCGTTGACCGGTCGTCTGACGCCACCGCCAGGCGCAACGTTCGAATGCGTGCTGATGCCGGAAGACGATTCGCTGTACGTGATCGCCTCCGACGCCGGTTACGGTTTTGTGGTCAAGGGTGAGGACTTCCAGGCCAAGAACAAGGCCGGCAAGGCCTTGCTGAGCCTGCCGAACAACTCGAAAGTCATACTTCCGCGCCCGGTAACCGATCGCGAGAACAACTGGCTGGCTTCGGTAACGACCGAAGGTCGCCTGCTGATCTTCAAGATCAGCGACCTGCCACAATTAGGTAAGGGCAAAGGCAACAAGATCATCGGTATCTCCGGTGAGCGCGTGGCCAGTCGCGAAGAATATGTCACGGACATCGCCGTACTGCCGGAGGGCGCCACCCTGGTGCTTCAGGCCGGAAAACGTACCTTGTCACTGAAAGCGGACGACCTCGAACACTACAAAGGTGAGCGTGGGCGTCGTGGTAACAAACTGCCACGTGGCTTTCAGCGGGTAGATGCGCTGCTCGTCGAAAACCTCAATTAACCGCGCTAGAGCGCTCGATCTACGATTTAACGCGTAGATCGACGCTTTGGCGCTGGAGTCGGAACGCATATTCACGGATGATATGGCCTTTCCAAGCGCCGGCGTGGCCGAGCGTTCTTCATATTTATTGAGTATTTTCACTGTGGTTAGCCTTGTGGCAACCACCTGGATGGGACGATGACTGCTCTGCGCCTTCCTTTTATTTTGATGCTCGCTGGCGTTCTTGGCCTGGCGGGTTGCAGCGTTCACCAGCCGGTGTCGCTGTACCAACTGGACAGCGGAAGTCCGGTTCAGCCTGCGCAAAGTGCTGGCATGGCTGTATTGCTGGGCCCTGTGACTGTAGCGGATTACCTGCAACGCGAAACCCTGTTGCAGCGCCAGCCGGATGGCAGCCTGCAAGCGTCTACCGATGGTCGTTGGGCGGGCAGCCTGTCGTCCGATATCGATCAGCTGTTGCTGCGCCAGGTCGCGGGTCACCTGGACAGCCAGCGCGTGGTCCTGGCGCCTGCAACCGCCGGTTTCACACCGGACGTGCAAGTTCTGCTGACGATTACCCGCCTGGACTCGGGCGAATCGCAACCGGCGATCCTTGATGCGCAATGGCGGCTGATTGACCGTCGTGGCCAGGTTCGCGACAACCGCATCATTCATCTGCAGGAACAGCACGCGGGCGGTACGGCGGCGCAGGTCCAGGCGCAAGGTGTGTTGTTGCAGCGCCTGGCTGACCAGCTGTCGGTCGCGCTCAAGCCATTGGCCAATCAACCGCCCATCGCTGAAGCGCCGAAAAAACCGGCAGCCAAGCCTGTAGCGCCTGCGGCCGAGCAAGAAAAACAGCCGAAAATCCCGATGGCAGCGCCGATCCGGACCGATATGGAAGTGTTCCGCTTCTAAGGCTGGATGGATTCAACACAAGGCCCGCAGTGATGCGGGCCTTGTTGTTTCTGACAGTTGGAATCTCCAGTGCCTGTCCTGGCCCCATCGCCAGCAGGCTGGCTCCCCCATTGGATCTGTGGCGCACACATTCCCCCTGTGGGAGCCAGCCTGCTGGCGATGGGGCCAGAACAGGCCACAAAAAAGCCCGCAGACGATCACTCGTCTGCGGGCTTCTTCACATCGGGGCTTAAAGCTTACGCCCGACGCTCATGCATCCGCGCCAGTTGCCGCTCAAGCATCGACGGATAAGGCTCCATCAACCGCTCCACGCAGCAAGCGCCTTCAGGGCTGGCGATCGGACGGATCCGCGCACGCTGGCGAATCAGCGGGTCGTCGTTGATCTTGCGCTCTACCAGCAGCAGGTTGCGGCTGTGTTGCGACAATGCCAGGGCGTCCTGGGCCGTGTCGGTCAGCAGCAGGTCGATCTGGCTCAGGCCGAACAGGTCGTCACCGAGGGTCAGGCCCAGTTGCAATTGCAGGGTGATCCCGCTGTCCGCGACTTCGATTTGCAGCTGATGACCCAGCGCCCGCAGCAACTCGCCGCAGCAAATGGCATTGGTCAGGTAGTCGTCGCCGCTGTCTTCGGAGTGAAACAGCATCAACGTGCTGCCATCGTTCAGAGTGTGCAGTTCACTCTCGTACAGCGAGGCCGCCTGATCGAGGCAGTCGCGATAACGTTTAAGCAATTCTTCCAGGCGCGTGCGCGGCAGGCGACGCAGTTGCTCCTGGGAGCCCAGCTGTACGGCCAGCACTGCGCTGTGCTGCGGCACGTTCGACACCACGGGGCGAGCTGCCGGTTTTGGCGCGCCGCCTGCCGAATCATCGCGAAGGTCGGCGAACGGGTCTTCGTCATCTTCGTCTTCGACCGTGCTGACCACGTGCCGCGGCGCCGGCTTCATCGCGGCCATCGGGCGGCTTTCGTCGAAGCTCGGGTCGCGCAGGTTACGCACTTCGAAGCCCGGTTCCGCGTCGTCGTAATCGACGTCGTCGAACTCGGGTTCCGGCACAGGCTCCGGCTCGGCCGGTTCCGGCGCGAAATTGGCGTGCAGCTGGCGAGCGAGGTCGCCGATCTCGTCCTGGCGCTCGGTGGCCGGGGTGAATTCGTCGATATTGCGCAGCCACACGCGCAATTGCAGGAGCGGCGTCGAGATGTGCCGGCCCAGGCGCAAGCTCAAGGCCAGGGACAAGGCCAGCAGAATCGCACTCAAGATGCCCATGCTTTGCAGGCTGATGGTCATCGGCTGCTGGAATTGATCCATGTCCAGGCTGATGCGCAGTTGCCCGGCGGTCACGTCCTGAAACGTGATCTTGCTCTGGTACATGCCTTCGGCTTCGCCCAGCAGGCTGTGCTTTGGGCGCTGACCGGCTTCGGCGAGGATGCGGTTATCCACGCTATAAATAGCGGCGTGGGCCACCAGCTTGTTTTTGGTCAGGTTGTTGAGCAGCACGTTCAGGCTGAGGATGTCGTTAGACACCAACAGCTCCGTGGCGGACGTGGCCGTCTGCGTGGTCAGGCTTTCGCCCAGCGCATCGGCTTGCTCATGCATGGCCTGCTTGAACTGCAAACCCATCACGCAGGCGTAGATCACCAGGGCCAGTGCGACCAGGATCACGTTATGGCTGGCGATGCGCAATGCAATCGGTACACGGCGATGGCGCAGTGCCCGGAAGATCAGCAGAAAGAAGTTATCGGTTTTTACTGGCGTGGGCCGGTTCACTTGAGCTCGGCTCTTTTGTCCGTGAAGTTGACGCGCAGTATAGCGACAGGCCCTAGGGCGGCAAAGCGCTCACGGTGCCCGATGGTCACTGAAAGTGGGTAGAATGCGGTTTTTTTCCACCTGCGGGGGTGCGCCTTGCGCGAAATCGTCCTGATAAACATCACGGGAGTCGACCGTCCGGGTCTGACTGCGGCCATTACCGGCGTTCTGGCCCAGGGTGGTGTGAACATTCTCGACATCGGTCAGGCGGTGATCCACGACACGCTGTCGTTCGGCATCCTGGTTGAAATTCCTGGCACCGAGCAAGGCAAGTCGGTGCTCAAGGACATCCTGTTCAAGGGCTACGAGCTCGATCAACAGGTGCGTTTCACGCCGGTGTCCGAAGAGGATTACCAGCAGTGGGTCGGCAATCAGGGCAAAAAGCGCCACATCGTGACGCTATTGACCCGCAAGGTGACGGCCGGCCAATTGCAGGCCGTGAGTTCGATTACGGCCAAGTACGGCCTGAACATCGATCACATCGATCGCCTGTCCGGGCGCATGCCGCTGGACACTCCAGCCGACAAGGGCAAGGGCTGCATCGAGTTTTCCGTGCGTGGCGAGGCGGCCGATCCGCAAGCGTTGCGCGCCGAATTCCTCAGCGTTGCCCAGGAATTGAACGTTGACATCGCCTTCCAGGAGGATTCGCTGTTCCGCCGCAATCGTCGCCTGGCGGTGTTCGACATGGACTCGACGCTGATCGAAGCCGAAGTCATCGATGAACTGGCCAAGGCTGCGGGCGTCGGTGAGCAGGTGTCTGAAATCACCGAGCGCGCCATGGCCGGCGAACTGGATTTCCGCGCCAGCTTCAAGGAGCGTCTGGCTCTGTTGAAAGGGCTGGATGTCAGCGTGCTGGATTCCATCGGTGCGTCGCTGCGTTTGACCGAAGGTGCGGAAACCCTGTTCGCTGAACTCAAGCGGCTGGGCTACAAGACCGCGATCCTGTCCGGCGGCTTTACCTATTTCG
This sequence comes from Pseudomonas sp. PB120, assembly GCF_009761815.1. Classification (GTDB taxonomy): domain Bacteria; phylum Pseudomonadota; class Gammaproteobacteria; order Pseudomonadales; family Pseudomonadaceae; genus Aquipseudomonas. The sequence goes on along the minus strand of NZ_RWIN01000117.1, from coordinate 2,383 downwards.
CCAAGCAATTGCAGGCCAAACTGGGTATCGACTACGTGTTCGCCAACGAACTGGAAGTGGTCGACGGCAAGGTCACCGGCGTGGCGGTCGAGCCGATTGTCGATGCTCAGCGCAAGGCGGATTTGCTGAAGGAACTGGCCCACAAGGAAGGCTTGCGCCTGGAGCAGACCATTGCGGTCGGCGACGGTGCCAACGACCTGCCGATGCTGGCGATTGCCGGATTGGGCGTGGCGTTCCGTGCCAAGCCGCTGGTGAAGCAATCGGCGAAGCAGGCGATTTCCACCCTTGGGCTTGATGGTGTGCTGTATCTGCTGGGCTTCCGGGATCGCGACGGGCAGCTCTGAGTTATTGGTTGTTTGAGCTGGCCTCATCGCGAGCAGGCTCGCTCCCACATTGAATCTGCGTCAATTCGAGATCAAGTGTGGGAGCGAGCCTGCTCGCGATGGCGGCGCCGCGGTCCTAAGGCTTCACCCTCAAAGCGTCTTCCACAACGAATCAAAATCATCTTCCGCACCGGCGCCGCTCGCGTTCTCCAGCGGGCGATAAGCAAACTGGTTAAAGCTGTTGGTGCTCGCCACCCGTCGATCCAGCCCGGCCCGGCGTTCCTCGCCATTGGTGTTGATCATCACCTTGTTGCCTTCCTGGAAAGGCAGGCGCGGCGCGAGCAGGGTGGCCGGCAGGTCGATTGCGCTGATGGCCGGCAGCAACAGCCCTCGCAGATAATGACTGTGATCATCCCGGGTACGCACCAGTTGCAGGCCGCAAGGCTCGGCGTAAGGCGCGACCTGCTCGATACCCATTTGCGTACCGCCGCCGCGAACCTGGCGGATCCAGCGCACCACCGCGATGCTCCATCCCTGACCCGATGAGTCCTCGATGCCGACCATCTCGCCGGCCTGCAGTTCGGCGGGCACCTCTGATGGCCACGCCAGACAATAGCCGCCGGGACTGTGATTGATCACCGGCAGAACATACTTCGCAAAGTGCCGGTTGCGGTCGGACGCCTCCTGGCTGTCATCGCTTTGAAGCTGCGGGTACTCGATTTCTTCGTAGGGCAGCATGGCGTCGGCGGTGCCGTGGGGCGCCGCGTCGAAGGCATGGCTCCACTGGTCTTTTTCCCGGCCTGTCGGGGCGGTCGCCGAAAATCGTGCAGGGCGGGTGCCCGGGTTTTTCAGGATGTCGCTGAACGAGCGCTGCCCACCCAGGTAGAAATGCAGCGCGCTCATGCCCACGCATAGCGTCAGGCTGCCTTGGCCGACAGTGCGCTGGAAGCTGCGTTCGGCCGCCTGGCCCCAGGCGGCATGCAGGTGTTGCAGCGTGTCCAGGCTCAACCCCGCCGGCACGGGCAAGGGCGACGCACTGTCGGCATTTTGCAGGTGCGCTTCGATGGCGGCGACCAGTGGCTGCGGGTCTATTCCCAGCAGGCTCTCCTGTTGCTCTGCCCGAAACTTGGAGCGGTAACGTGGTCCGGTGTCGAGGTCCGGTGCGATGGCAAACAGTCCGTCGGCGGGTTTGCCGGGTTGTAACTTGATCCATTTGCTCCAGGGCTCCAGCACCTCGGCCAGCCGGGCGATCTGGTTCTGGCGCAGCTGGTTGCAGCGTGAAGCGCCTAAAAGCAGGGCGACCACGTACGTCTGTTCGATGCTCAGGGTTTGCATCTGGCTGGCGAGCTCGTCGCGCAAACCAAGGTGCTCAAGGCGCTGCGCGCAGGCGATTCGATACAGCTGATGCAGCTCCAGCCATAGACCTTCAGGCACCGGACAATAGAGTTCGGTCGAGCGAATCAGCGGGCCGTTGAGGCAGTGAATCGCGCGTTGCAACGCCAGGCTCAGCAACGGCGCTCGGTCCTTGCTGAAGCGTGGGGTGATGCGTATGACGATCTGCTTGTAGCCGATGGCCAAGTGACTTTGCAGGGCCTGGCAGAGGTTGGCGATCTTGCGTGATCGTTCGTCGAGGACAATCGCCTGATGCAGGAAATGCCGCTCCAGGTGTTTGCAGACGTAATACACCTCGGGCCGCAGCAATTCGAGCAGTTGCAGGCGGTTTTCGCTGGGCGTGAGCAGTTGATTGAGTTCGCTCAAGCCTTGATAAAGCAGGCGAGCGGTTTCGCCGAGGTTGGCTTTGGGCAGGTTGGCGATCCAGCGCTTGAGGTCGCGCGGGGTGGCTTCGCAGAAAGACAGACGCAGTTGCGTCGGGATCGGGGCGCGTAGCAATAGGTGTGGACTGGTCTCATTCATGCCGTGGACGAACTCCAACCGGGAAATGGGCAGTGAATGACCTGACTTTAGCAGCTATGAGCGTTGGAGGGGCACCAGGCTTGCCCCTGTAGCAGCTGTCGAGTGAAACGAGGCTGCGTTCTTTTGACAGGAACGCAGCCTCGTTT
>NZ_RWIN01000116.1 GCF_009761815.1 Pseudomonas sp. PB120 | reverse complement strand
CAATCGCCGGGATCTCGTCGTTCAGCGCCGCGGTGTAGGGCTTGCCGCAGTTGTCCGATTCCAGCTTGGCCAGCTCTTCGCCGTGGGCTTCGATGGCGTCGGCGAGTTTGAGCAGCAACAGCGAACGCTCTTTCGGCGGGGTTTGCGACCAGCTGTCGAACGCCGCATCGGCGGCGCGCACGGCGGCATCGACCTGGGCTTCGCTGGCTTCGTTGATTTCCACCAGCACACGGCCGAGGGCCGGGTTGAACACCGGTTGGGTGGGGCCGTCGCCGTCGAGCAGTTGGCCGTTGATCAAGAGTTTGGTTTGCATGGCGTAGTCCTCATTGCAGCTTGTTATTTTTCTGTCGAAACCGGCCCCCTGTAGGAGCGAGCTCGCTCGCGATGAACCCGAGGACGCCGTGTTCATTCAGGCATCCCTCGTCATCGTTAACGACCATCGCGAGCGAGCTCGCTCCTACAGGGGATTTTTGTTTCGGTTCCTGGTTTATTTCCCGCCACTGCCCGCCACGCTTTCGCCGCCACGGGTCAGGTAATAGGCGCCGAGAATCGGCAGCATGGTCACCATCATCACCAGCATCGCGACGACGTTGGTGACCGGCACATCCCGTGGGCGGCTGAGCTGGTTGAGCAGCCACAGCGGCAGGGTGCGTTCATGGCCGGCGGTGAAGGTGGTCACGATGATTTCGTCGAACGACAGGGCAAACGCGAGCATGCCGCCGGCCAGCAACGCCGAGCCGAGGTTCGGCAGGACGATGTAGCGGAAGGTCTGCCAACCGTCGGCGCCGAGGTCCATCGAGGCTTCGATCAGGCTGTGGGACGTGCGGCGCAAACGGGCGATGACGTTGTTGTAGACGATCACCACGCAGAAGGTTGCGTGGCCGACGATGATGGTGAACATCCCCGGCTCGATGCCGAAGGTCTTGAAGGTCGCCAGCAACGCGATACCGGTGATGATCCCCGGCAGGGCGATCGGCAGGATCAGCATCAGCGAGATGCCTTGTTTGCCGAAGAAATCCCTGCGGTACAACGCTGCTGACGCGAGCGTGCCGAGCACCATGGCAATCAACGTCGCAATGGCGGCGATTTGTGCCGACAGCTTGATCGCTTCCAGTACGTCGGGGCGAGAAAACGCCACGCTGAACCAATGCAGGGTGAAGCCCTTGGGTGGAAAGCTGAACGCCGCGTCTTCGGTATTGAAGGCGTACATGAAGATGATCAGGATCGGGAAGTGCAAAAACACCAACCCGCCCCAGGCAGCGATTTTCAAGCCAATTGAGGCCTTTTCAGAGTGCATCGAAGGCCCCCAGTCGTTTGACGATGGTCAGGTAAATGGCGATCAACACAATCGGCACCAGCGTGAAGGCCGCGGCCATCGGCATGTTGCCGATTGCGCCTTGCTGTGCGTACACCATGCTGCCGACGAAGTAGCCCGGCGGGCCCACCAGTTGCGGCACGATGAAGTCGCCCAGGGTCAGCGAAAACGTGAAGATCGAGCCTGCCGCGATGCCTGGAATCGACAGCGGCAGAATTACTTGCATAAAGGTCTGGCGCGGCTTGGCGCCGAGGTCGGCCGAGGCTTGCAGCAACGACGGCGGCAGACGTTCCAGGGACGCCTGGATCGGCAGGATCATGAACGGCAGCCAGATGTAGACGAACACCATGAAGCGCCCTAGATGCGAGGTCGACAAGGTGCTGCCGCCCACCCCGGGAATGCCGAGTACGAACTGCAGCACCGGCTCCAGCCCAAGGTGCTGGACGAACCACTGCGCCACACCGCCCTTGGCCAGCAGCAACGTCCAGGCATACGCCTTGACGATGTAACTGGCCCACATTGGCATCATCACCGCGATGTAGAAAAACGCCTTGGTCTTGCCGGTGGTATAGCGCGCCATGTAGTAGGCAATCGGAAACGCGACGATGGCGCTGGCGATCGACACCACAATCGCCATGCTCAAGGTGCGCAGGATGATGTCGAAGTTTGACGGCTGGAACAGCGCCGCGAAGTTCGCCAGGGTCAGGTCGGGAGTGACCGCCATGGTGAAATCATCGAAGGTGTAGAAGCCTTGCCACAGCAGCACCAGCAGCGAGCCGAGGTAGATTGCGCCGAACCACAACAGCGGCGGCACCAGCAACAGCGACAGGTAAAAGTTCGGCCGGCGGTACAGCAGGTTGGAAAACCTGCGCAGCGGCGAGCCGCCGGCCGGGGTCTGAGGAATAGCCACGCTGGTCATCTCACACCCCGCCAACAACGGTGTCGTGCAGAGGGATCATCGCTTCGCGCGCCCAGCGTGCGCTGATGCGTTGCCCGGTTTGATGCTGGGCGCTGACGTCGAGCCATTGCACATTGGCCTGGCTGATGCTCAGGGTCTGGCCGTTTTCCAGTTTCATTTCATAGCGCGTGGCGCTGCCCTGGTATTGGATGTCGTGGAGCAGGCCACTGACTTCGATCTCGTGACTGGCCAGCGGGCCTTCGGCAAAGCGCACGTGTTCGGGACGAATCGAAAACGGCTGCGGGTTGCCACTGAGCTGCTTCGCCAGGTCGCCGCGAATCACGTTGGAGGTGCCGACGAATTCGGCGACGAACGTGGTCGCCGGTTTCATGTAGAGGTTGCGCGGTGTATCGACCTGTTCGATGCGACCCTTGTTGAACACGGCGACGCGGTCAGACATCGATAAGGCTTCGGTCTGGTCGTGGGTGACGAAGATGAACGTGATGCCGAGCTGACGCTGCAACTTCTTCAGCTCGCTCTGCATTTGCTCGCGCAGCTTCAAGTCGAGAGCGCCCAACGGCTCATCGAGCAGCAAGACGCGAGGTCGATTGACCAGGGCGCGGGCCAGGGCCACACGCTGGCGCTGGCCGCCGGACAGTTGCACCGGCTTGCGCTCGCCGTAGCCGCCGAGGGCGACCATGTCGAGGGCCTCTTCAGCGCGTTTCTGGCGTTCGACCTTGCCGACGCCTTTGACTTTCAAACCGTAGGCGACGTTGTCGCGAACGTTCATGTGCGGGAACAGCGCGTAGTCCTGGAAGACCGTGTTGACGTCACGCTGATAGGGCGGAAGGCCGGCGGCCTCTTCGCCATGAATACGGATGGAGCCTGCGCTCGGTTGTTCGAAACCGGCGATCAGGCGCAAACAGGTGGTTTTGCCGGAGCCGGAGGGGCCCAGCATGGAGAAGAACTCGCCGTCCTGGATGTCGATAGAAACCCGGTCTACGGCTTTCACTTCGCCGAACAGACGGGAAACGTTGGTGAACTGGACTGCAAGTGTCATGGTGCGGTGCTCCAAAAAGGCGAAGGCCGTCGCAGCGGCCCTGCCTGAACTTCTGAAAAAACTGAATCAATACGCTTTTGTGGCGAGGGAGCTTGCTCCCGCTGGAGTGCGGAGCACTCCCAAAATTG
>NZ_RWIN01000115.1 GCF_009761815.1 Pseudomonas sp. PB120 | reverse complement strand
TGTGTCATTCAATAGAGATGTTGAATGACACACCGCTATCGCGAGCAGGCTCACTCCTACAGGGGACAAACACATAAAAAAAGGGCCTGCATTTGCAGGCCCTTTTTCATTTTCTGAATTGTCTTACGGCTTGTGCGCCCGCGAAAGGAACTCGTGGGACTGCATTTCCAGCAGGCGGCTGAGGGTACGCTGGAACTCGAAGTTCAAACGACCGCCGGTGTAGAGGTCTTTGAGCTCGACTTCAGCGGAAATGATCAGCTTCACGTTGCGGTCGTAGAACTCGTCGACCATGTTGATAAAGCGTCGGGCGATGTCGTCGGTGGTGACGCTCATCTGCTCGACACCGCTAAGCAACACGGCATGGAAGATCTTGCCCAGTTCGATGTAATCGTTCTGGCTGCGCGGGCCGTCGCACAGTTCGCGGAAGTCGAACCAGGCCACGTCATCGCAAGTGCGCAAGGCGCGGATTTCGCGATTCTCGATGATCAGCACATCGTTTTCGATGGCCGCAGTGCATTCCGGCGTCAGCGCGCGGAAGCTCTTGCGCAGGCTTTCGTGGGACGCTTCGTCCAGCGGAAAGTGGAACAACTCCGCTTGTTCGAGGTGACGCAGACGATAATCAACGCCGCTGTCGACGTTGACGATCTCGGTGTTCTGCTTGATCAGCGCGATGGCCGGCAGGAAGCGCGCACGCTGCAAGCCGTCTTTGTACAGACCGTCCGGGACGATGTTCGACGTCGCGACCAGGGTCACGCCGTTCTTGAACAGTTCTTCCATCAGCGTGCCGAGGATCATCGCGTCGGTGATATCAGACACGAAGAATTCGTCGAAGCAGATCACCCGGGCTTCGTCGGAGAAACGCTTGGCGATGATGGTCAGCGGGTTTTTCTCGCCGCCGAGGGTCTTCATCTCTTCGTGCACGCGCTTCATGAAGCGGTGGAAGTGCGTCCGGACTTTTTCCTTGAACGGCAGCGCTTCGAAGAAGGTGTCGACCAGGTAAGTCTTGCCACGGCCCACGCCGCCCCAGAAGTACAGGCCCTTGACTGGCGCCTGCTCTTTCTTGCCAAACAGTTTGCCGAACAGGCCCGGTTTGCTCTCCGAGGCCGCGACCAGATCGTCGTACAGGCGCTGCAAATGGCGCACGGCCGTTTCCTGCGCGGCGTCATGGAAGAATTCCGGGCGTTTCAGATCAGCTTGATATCGTTCTAGGGGCGTCATAATTCGTTAGCAAGGCAACAAAAACGGGCCGTCACTGTAGCGATGGCCCGTGAGAATGGCAATCGGCCCTTGGTCGGACCGAGCCGCTGATTATTCCTGAACCGGCGTCAGAGCAACTCGAAGAGCGTCGATGGCAACGTCACGAGCCGCGCTGTCGGCGAAGGCCGGACTGTCGGCAACGCACTCGCCTTCCAGCCAGACACTGAAGCTCAGGTCTTCACTGCGCACATCCAGAGGCTGGCCCGCTTGCAGTTGCTTGGTCACCTGACCTGCGGTTTTGCCGTCAGCGAAGTTGCGCGACAACAGCAGTTGCTCGCCGTCGGCCGCCAGCAGACGGAAGCGGAAGCTGCCATCGTCTTCACGGAAACTGACGAAACGCGCGGCTTTCACGGCTTTCTTCTTGGTCGTGGCAGCGACTTGGGTCTGGGCGACGAAAGAACGCAGGCCAACCGCTTCGCGCAGTTCGTGGAGGAACGGCGTCGCCACGGAACGGGCCTTTTTGGCGCCGATCTGCAGGATGTCTTCCAGGTCTGCCGGGCGTTCGATCAACTGGTGATAACGCTCGCGGGATTCTCCCAGCTCGCTGTCCAGCAACTGGAACAGGCGATTCTTCGCCTCGCCCCAACCCAGGCCCTGCAACAGTTCGCTGCGGAACTCGTCGGACTGCGCCGGGGTGGCGAATGCCTGGAACAACGTGAACAGGTGCGAATTGTCCGGATCCTTGGCTTCGCCCGGCGCGCGGGAGTCGGTGACGATCCGCGAGATCGCGTCTTTCATTTCCTTGGCGCTGCTGAACAACGGAATGGTGTTGTCGTAGCTTTTCGACATCTTGCGACCGTCGAGACCTGGCAACGTGGCGACGCTTTCTTCGATCAGCGCCTCGGGCATGGTGAAGAATTCTTTGCCTTGGCCAAACAGGTGATTGAAGCGCTGGCCAATGTCGCGGGCCATTTCAACGTGCTGGATCTGGTCGCGACCGACCGGCACCTTGTGGGCGTTGAACATCAGAATGTCCGCCGCCATCAGCACCGGGTAGCTGTACAAACCCATGGTGATGCCGGCGTCCGGGTCTTCGCCGGTTTCGACGTTCTTGTCCACCGACGCCTTGTAGGCGTGGGCGCGATTGAGCAGGCCCTTGGCGGCAACGCACGTCAGCAGCCAGGTCAGTTCGGGGATTTCCGGAATGTCGGACTGTCGGTAAAAGGTCACGCGATCCACATCCAGGCCACCGGCCAGCCAGGTCGCAGCGATTTCCAGACGCGAGCGCTGGATGCGCAGCGGGTCATCGCATTTGATCAGGGCGTGGTAGTCGGCCAGGAAGTAGAACGAATCGGCATTGCTGTCGCGGCTGGCCAGGATCGCCGGACGGATGGCGCCGGCGTAGTTGCCCAGGTGCGGCGTGCCGGTGGTGGTAATGCCGGTGAGGATACGGGTACGAGTCGTCATGGGTAATCGCTTGTCAGACTGCAATCAATTCGAAAGACGCGGCAGGATCAGATCCTTGAGATCGGTCAGCTTGCCATGAAAAAAGTGTCCGCATTCTGCCACTTTCAGCAGCTCATGGGGGCGCTGGAGTTGTTCGGACCAGTCGTAGACGGCTTGCGGATCGATGACTTCGTCGGTTTCTGGCTGAATCAGGGTCAGTTCGCCCTGCTGGGGCAATTGATCGTACCCTCCCAGGCGCATTACCGCCGGGGCCACCATGAACAAATGCTTGAGCTGCTCGCCCTTCGCTTCCAGGCGTCCGCCGAGACTCGCTGCAACAAATCCACCAAAGGAGAAACCGAACAGGGTCAACGGCAAGTCGGGATGTTTCGCCCGCAGCCACGCGGCCGCTGCCTGAGCGTCGTCGACCTCACCGGTGCCCATGTCGTGCGAGCCTTCGCTGGCGCCGACGCCCCGGTAGTTGAAACGCAAGGTAATCAAACCGGCATCGCGCGCGGTGCGCTGAAGGGTCGAGACCACTTTATTGAGCATGGTGCCGCCCTGCACCGGATTGGGATGGCAGATCAGCGCCAGGCCGCGGGGCTGCTCATTGTCCAGATAAAGGGCTTCCAGTTGACCCACCGGGCCATCAATCACTACAGGGGTTTCGCGCATAAGCAAGGAAGGAACTCCGTGACCTCAAATCGGGTCGACTCGTCTAGCAAATTGTCTGTGCCAATCTATTGCGAGTGAATCGCGGTATACAGCGCAGGTTCGAGCCGTTAACGTAAAGCAAAGCCGTTTATAGAGGAAGGACTCGTGGAACACTCGCTCTTAGTTTGGTTGTTGCCGACTCTTGCCCTGGTTGTGGGTGTCGCCATTGGTTTCCTGATCGCTCGCCTGGTGCCGAACGCCGCGCCGAGCAGCACCCAGCGTCAGCTGGATGACATTCAGGAACGTTTCGACAGTTATCAGAACGAGGTGGTCACCCACTTCAACAGCACTGCCACCCTGGTCAAGAAACTGACTCAGAGCTATCAGGAAGTGCAGGATCATCTCGCCGAGGGCGCCAACCGCCTGGCGCTGGACGAGCAGACTCGCCAACGCCTGCTGGCCTCCCTGCACGCCGACGCGGCAGTGGCCCCACGGGAACGCCTGACGCCACCGCGCAACCAGGAACCGCCTCGCGACTACGCACCGAAAGCCCCGAACGCGCCGGGCATGCTCGACGAGCATTACGGCCTGAAGAAGTAATCAGGTTTAGCGCGCCATGAAAAAGCCCCAGGATGAGTGATTGTCCGGGGGCTTTTTTGTTTCTGAGGATTTTTTGTTGTCTGGACTGACGCCATCGCGAGCAGGCTCGCTCCCACAATTGGAATGCATTCCCCTGTAGGAGTGAGCCTGCTCGCGATGAGGCCAAAACAAACGACACAAAAAAAACCGCCCGATCTCCCACAGTTGGAATGCATTCCAACTGTGGGAGTGAGCCTGCTCGCGATGAGGCCAGAACAAACACACAAAAAAAACCGCCCGATCTGTTGAGGATCGGGCGGTTCTTTTTTACGTCTGGGGTTCAGTCAGAGGTAAAGGGGCTGCGCTTACTGCTGTGGATACTGCTGGCCAGGAATCGCCTTCAGGTTGACCTCAACGCGACGGTTCTGCGCCCGGCCATTGACGTCAGCGTTGCTGGCAATCGGGTTATCCGGACCGGCACCACGCGCCGACAGGTTGGCACCGCTCACGCCTTGCGAGGTCAGGTAAGTCGCCACGCTCTGCGCACGACGCTGAGAGAGGTCCATGTTGTGCTGACGGCTGCCGGTGCTGTCGGTGTAGCCAACGATTTCGATCTGGTTCTGGCTGAATTCCTTGAGCGAACCCGCCAGGCTGTTCAGCGGCTGGTAGAAGCTCGAGGCGATATTCGCCGAATCGGTGGCGAACGTGATGTTACCCGGCATGATCAGCTTGATCTGATCGCCCTGGCGCTGCACTTCGACACCGGTGTTGGCCATGCTGGCGCGCAGTTTTTTCTCTTGCTGGTCGGCGTAGTAACCGTAACCGGCGGCAGAAGCACCCACCACCGCGGCGCCGATCAGCGCGCCCTTGCCACGGTTATCGTGGTTGATGGCGGCACCGGCCAACGCACCGGCAAGAGCGCCGAGACCGCCGTACTTGGCGGTTTTGCTCATCCCCTGGGAGCCGCTGTCGGCTTGTCCCTGGCTGTCGTAAGGGTTAGGCGAGGCGCAGCCAGATAACAAGGCGACTGCCGTAGCGACAATTATCAAAGGACGCATGGTGAACATGAAGAGCTCCTACTTTTTGCATTCTGTGGTGCAACGGACTCAGGCATCGGGCCTTTGCGGGCGTTGGATCGTTTCAGACCAAAAAAATTCCGCGCGCCTGTTCACATCGACAGATCAGGCCCGAACAAAAGGGTTTTCGCGCATTTCATCGCCCAGACGTGTATCGGGGCCATGCCCGGTCACGACCGTCGCCTCCTCATCGAGGGTGTACAGCCGCTGCTTGATCGAACGCACGATGGTCGCCTGATCGCCACCCCACAAATCCGTGCGCCCTACCCCGCGACGAAACAGCGTGTCACCGGCAATCAGCAGCTTAGCCTCTTCAAACCAAAAGCTCATGGAACCGGGTGTATGACCGGGTGTGTGCAACGCTACGCCGCAGCCCCAGGCCAGTTCTTCATCGTCGGCCAGCCAGCGATCCGGCGATGGCACCGGCGTGTAAGGCACGCCGAACATCTGGCACTGCATTTCCAGGTTGTCCCACAGAAATTGATCTTCTTTGTGCAGGTGCAGGGTTGCGCCGGTTTTCTCCTTGAGCTGGCCGGAGGCCAGGAAGTGGTCCAGGTGCGCATGGGTATGAATGATGCTGACCACCTTCAGGCCCAGTGCGTCGAGCCGCGCCAGAATCAGCTCATGATTGCCACCCGGATCGACCACAATGGCCTTTTTCGTCACGGGATCGCCGATGATCGTGCAGTTGCACTGCAACGGGCCGACGGGGAAAGTTTCGCGAATAAGGGTAGGCTGCAGGGACATGGGGCACACTCTGGAAAAATCTGGATGGCCAATTCTGGCATAAAATTGCGGCAGCCCCTCTGCGGTCACCGCGCAAATCCCTAACCCAACACACCCAATTCCTTGGCCCGCGCTACGGCTTGCGTGCGCCGTTCTACCCCAAGCTTGCTGTTGATGTGACTGGCATGGGTTTTCACGGTGTGGAGGGAGATGAACAGCTGGTCGCTGATTTCCTGGTTGGAGCAGCCCTGTGCAATCAACCGCAGGACGGCCAGTTCCCGTGTGCTGAGTTGTTCCGCCGCCGACGCTGACTCCAGCGCCGGACGGCATGCCATGATCGGAAGTTTTTCGCACAGGCTCTGCGAAATAGTGGTTGGCGCATTGAGCTGGAGTTGTCCGCGCAGCCAGTCCGGGTGTTCGGCCAACAACCCCTCAAAGGGTTGCAAGATGCCCCCGGCCGCGGCTTCCAGCGCCAGACTCAAAGCCTTGCGTGCTTCAGGCTCACGCCCGCGACCCAGCAATAACGTTACTTTCTGCGCCAGCGCCATGACACTGAGCATTTGCCTGCCCGTTTGCTGGCCATTCTCGAGCAGCGCATTCAATCGCCCTTCGGCCAGCATCGGCTGGTTCTGAATAACGTCGAGCAAGGCCTGCTGCAATTCGATGTGTAACGGCAACTGCGGATGAAACTCCGGGGGGGCTGCCGCGTGCTCGCCCGTGTAGGTCTGGCCCAGTCGCGCCAACCAGGCCTCGGCCAGATCCGTGCGGCCCTGGGCCAGCCAGAGTTCGCATTTGACCAGGGTAATCATCGCCAGGTAGTAGATCGGCGGCACGTCCCAGATGTGCATCAGTCGTTCGGCTTCGGCGAGTTCGGCGAACGCCTTGGCATACTCCCCGCTGCTGCCTTCAAGCCTGGCGATCACACAATGGCCGATCAATACGCTGATATCGCGACAGGCGCGTGCCTCATTCAAACCGATCTGCAGCCGTATCCGGGCGGCATGGGGTTGCAGACGCATGGCCAGCAGGAACCCCTCGTACAGGGTCAGTCGAGCGCGCACCGCGTAAAGCCGTTGCGGGGATAACCCCTGCAAACGCTGCTGCCCCTGTCGGACTTCATCGAGCGAACGCAGGACTTCGCCGCGCGCTTGCAGCACCCGGGCGCGGTCGTAATGGGCCAGCGCTTCGAACAGCGGGTTACCGACCCGCTGCGCCAATTCCAGGGAGTCGCGATTCAACGCGCGGGCTCGCCACAAGTCGCCGTCGGCAATGGCCAGGTTGGACAGAGTCGAGAGGCACATCAGCCGCTGACCGTAACGCTTGGCCGGAAGGCTCTCCAGCGCTTCGGTGCAATAGAGCAGCGTCAGTTCGCGATTGCCGCGACCGCGCGCGACGATGCCACTCAAGGCCAGCCATTGCGCCAGCATGGATTTCTGCGCGGTGGCGGATGGCGCCGGCAGGAAGCGGCTCAAGTGGCTGGCCAACTCCTCGGCGGCGTCCAGCTGGCAAGCCAGTCCCAACGCCCAGCTGTAGAGCACGATCAGCCGTGGAGTGCTGATCAGCAGGCTGTCAGGCAAATCCATTTTCCAGCGCAGCAGCATGCCGACGTTTTGTTCGGCCAGCAGCTGTTCTTCAGAAAGGTTTTGCACCAGGTTCGCCGCGACATCCAGGTGCCCGGCGCGCAACGCCTGTTCGACCGCTTCATCGAGCAGCCCCTGGGCATTGAACCAGCGGCAGGCGCGCAGGTGCAGGCTGGCTGCCGGCACTATCGCCTGAGCTGTCGGCCGGGTGCGCAGCAGGTCGGAGAACAGATGGTGATAACGATACCAGTGACCGTTTTCGTCCAGCGGCACCAGGAACACTTGATGGGCCAGCAGGAATCGCAGGATCTCGGCGCTGTCGTGGGCTTCGCGAACGGCGTCGCACAGCTCGCTGCAAAAACGCTCCTGCGGGGCCGTGTCGTACAGGAAGGACTGCACTTCCGGAGGCAGGCAATCGATCACTTCTTCGAGCAGGTAATCGCGAATCAGCCCTTCCCCACCGTGCAACGCCTGGGGCAATGCACCCTGGGTGCCTGCTTCGGAGGCCGCCAGCAGCCAGAAACGCAACCCGGCGACCCAGCCTTCACTGCGCTGGATCAAGCTCTCCAGTGCTTCGCCGCGCAGGGAGCTGCTATGCCGATCGAGCAGGGTCAGGGCTTCGTCATGGGTCAGGCGCAGGTCCTGCTCATTCAATTCCAGCAGTTGCCGTGACAGACGCAAACGCGCGAGATGCCAGTCCGGGCGCTGGCGGCTGGTGACCATCACCAGCAAGCCATCGGGCAAATGATTGAGGAAAAATTGCAGGCAGCGATCCAGCACCGGGCCTTGGGCCAGATGGTAGTCATCGAGTACCAGCAGCAGTGGCGCCGTCGGCAGCAAATGCACGGCCAGCTCATCGAGCAAACCGTCCAGCCATTCTTCAAAGGCGAACGGTTGATGTCGCTGGCGCATTTTCAGCAGCCCGAGGGATTGCCGACCGAGCTGCGGAAAATAGTCCTGAAGGCCTTCGAGCAAGCGCTCAAGAAAGCGACCCGGGTCGCTGTCCCGTGGACTCAACCCCAGCCAAAGACTTTGCCAATGCGCCGGCAGGCTCTGACAGAACTCCACCGCCAATGAGCTCTTGCCGAACCCCGCCGGAGCGCTGACCAGCAACAACCTGCCACCGAGACCGGCACTCAGGCGCTCGCACAGGCGAGGCCGCAGCACATGGCCGTCGGGCAACGGAGGCCGAAAAAAGCGTCCGTCCAGTGCCGCGACGGCGATGCTTGCAGGGCCCGGAAGTGGGGACAGATCAGTCATGGCCGGCTCTTGTTTGGATTGCTGTTGGCGGCGTTGCAGATGTCCGCAGACTAGCGGTAAACGAAGAGGGAATGAAGGTTATTGCTACAAATGGCTACAAAAAGTCTACACACCCCGGATTGGAGCGATGCAGACCGTAGCAGCTGTCGAGCTTGCGAGGCTGCGTTGGGCTCGGTCCGGCATGGCGACTGCTTCGCAGTCGGACGCAGCCTCGCGGGCTCGGCAGCTGCTACAAGGAGGGATGTGATACAAAAAAAACCCCGAACCAGTCGGGGCTTTTTTCGAGGATGCGGCCTCGGTCAGTGCTGGTTAGCGAACACCATCCTGACGCAATGCCGCCGGGGTGAAGTCGCTGGTGGTAGCGGTGAAGCCGAAGTCATACGCGGACTTCTCTTCGTTCTTCATACCCAGTGCCAGGTAACGACCCGATTGCAGGTCGTACAAGGTTTCCAGGGTGTACCACGGCACTTGAACGTTGTAGTAGTTCTGGGAGTGAGCTTCTGCCACGCGCCAGAGTTGATTGCGACCGTCGTAGTGGTCGATCACCGCCGCCTGCCAGGTGTCTTCGTCGATGTAGAAGTCACGCTTGGCGTAGATGTGGCGCTGACCTTCCTTCAGGGTTGCAACCACATGCCAGACCCGGCGCAGCTCGTAACGAGCCAGGTCCTGGTTGATGTGGCCGGCCTTGATGATGTCGTCGTACTTGAGTTGCGGCGAGTCGAGCTTGTAGCTGTCGGAGGCGATATACATCTCTTTCTTGCCTTCGAGCTTCCAGTCGTAACGATCCGGCGCACCGTTGTACATGTCCAGGTTGTCGGAGGTACGCAGGCCATCGGCAGCGGTACCTGGCCCGTCATAGGACACTTGCGGCGCACGGCGTACACGACGCTGACCGGCGTTGTAGACCCACGCCGAACGCGGCTCCTTCACCTGGTCGAGGGTTTCGTGCACCAGCAGCACACCACCGGCCAGACGTGCCGGCGCGGTCACTTTCTGCTTGAAGTAGAACAGGATATTGCCCGGGTTCTTCGGATCGTAGTCCTTCATCTTGTCGCGGAACACGAACTGGTCCTGGAAATACACCAGGCTGTACGAGCCGTTCGGCTGCGGGGTCGCCTGGGTCACCAGACGGGTCACGCTGCCGCCGCGATAGCGGGTGATGTGGTTCCAGATGACTTCTACGCCGGTTTTCGGAATCGGGAACGGAACGGCGGTTTCGAAGTTTTCCAGCCCGTTGCCACCCGAAATCAGGTTGGTAGTGGTGGCGTTCTTCTTGATGGCGGCAAAGACGTCATCCGGCACGGTGGCGCCGCGATGGGACGGGTAGACCGGCATCTTGAAGGTTTCCGGGTAGCGCTTGAACATCGCGTACTGGCCCGGAGCAAGTTTGTCTTTGTACTGGTCGACGTTCTGCGCCGTGATGGTGAACAGCGGTTTTTCACTGGCGTACGGGTCGGACAGGAAACCTTTGCTGTCGACCGAACCGGCATTTTTCGGCAACGGTTTCCAGGCAGGAATAGAACCGTCGGCATTACCCGCCATTTCGGCGCCCATTGGCGTCAGGCTCTTGCCCAGCTTGTCCGCTTCGGCCGCAGGAACCGCCGCCATGACACCGGTCGCCAGCAGCGAAAGCCCCAGAACACCGGCGTGGAACAGACTCTTTGTTGTTTTCATAGGTGTGTTCGTCCTGAAAATACAGTGCTTAGAAGTTCACGCCGACGCTGAGCGCGACGAAGTCACGGTCATCCACGGTGGTGTACTTGCCGTCGAAGAAGTTGGTGTAGGCCAGGCTGGCGGTGTAGGTGTTCTGGTACTCGGCGTCGACACCCAGGCTGACCGCTTTGCGACCTTCCTCGAAGTTGCCGCCAGGGCCAGGCGAGTAACCGTCCACGTCATGCTGCCAGGCGATGTTCGGCTTCAGGTTCACACCCGAGAACACGTCGTTGTATTCCCAGATGGCACGAGCGCGATAGCCCCAGGAATCCGACGTGGTGAAGCCATCGTTTTCGCAGTAGCGGCTGACGTTGTTTTGCGGACCGCCCGCCAGGGTCGAGGCGTTCAAAGTCTGGCACTGACCGCCTGGCAATGGGCCCGGGCCGTAGCTCGGGTCACGGCCGTAACGGGCTTTGGAAGTGCTTTCCAGGCCACCGACGTGAGTCCAGCCCACCTCGCCCACCACGGTCAATCGCTCGGCACCCATCACCTGATCGAAGAAGTGGGTGAAGGTCGTTTGCAGCTGGCTCACTTCCTTGCGGCGATAGCCATGCTGATCCTGTCCTGGCTGCCCTTGCAGTACCGAAACGTTAGGGTTCAGTGGCGTCAGGCCGGAGAAGAGGATGTCAGTGGTGTTGAGCTGGACCGGTGCGTTCGGACGGTAGCTGAATTCACCACTCCACGCGGTACCGGAAGGCAACGTGGTGGAGAAGCTCAGGCCATACAGCCGAATGTCTTCAGGGTATTCGACGAAGTAGCTGGAGTTACCCGCGACCACCAATGGCACGGTCTGCGCCGCGAGGCCGTTCGCGCCACCCACAATGCCAGGCACGGCGGCAGCCGGAATGCCCGCACCAACCAGTGCGCCGCCTAACGCGCCACCCAGTGCCGTCGTGTTATAGGCGCTCGCCGGGGCCCCTTTGCCACTGAAAATCGGCGCACGGCTGTGGTAATTCATCATGTAGGCACCGAATTCGGTGTCCAGCGGCTCGAACATGTACTTGAAGGACAGACCAAACTGGCCGCTGTCACGCGCATCGCGATCCGGACCACGGGCAACGATCGCACCTTCATCCGGGTTGCCCCAGTTCACGCCCCGTGCAGCCAGCGTGTTGAGGACCGCGGTACGCGCCCCGGCTGGCAGACGAGCGGCCGCCAATGCGTTGTTGAGCCCGTTACGGGTTCTCAGTACGGCCAGGTTGTTGTCGCAGCCGTCGGCGATCACGTCCGGTTGCGAGAAGAACGTGCCGCAGTTGTCGACAACGGTCTGGTCCCATTCCAGTTGGTAGAACGCTTCGGTCGAGAGGTTCTCGGTGAGGCTTTGGGACACGTAGAACATGTTGACCGGGATCAGGCCTTCCTTGATCTCGGCACCTGGACGGCGGAACGCGGAAACGTCGATCGGGTTGATCGAGTTGATGCCGCCGCCGATGAAGGTACTTTCACCCCAGCTCACGACCTGCTTGCCCAGACGCACGGAACCCGGCTGATCGGCAATGGCGTAGTTGTGGTAGATGAAGGCGTCGAGGATCTGACCACCGGAAGACTTGGCGCCTTCCTTGCGGTTGTCGTTGCTGATGTTCTTGAATTCCAGGTCTTCGTCTTGCAGTACGAAGTCGTACCAGTATTTGCCCCGTACAAATACACCGGTGTCGCCGTACTTCAGTTCCAGGTCGTGGATACCCTTGAAGATTTTCGAGAAGGCTTGCCCGCTCTTGAAGTTCAAGTGACCGTCATCGGACGTCTGGGACAGGCCACGGCCTCCGTTGTTGACACCAATCAGGTTCTTGTTCGGCTGCTGGGTCGACACACTCATACCCAGGGAGAGCGACGAATCGAACTGACCTTCGATTTCACCAACGTTGAAACTGACGCCGAATGCTGGCCCGGCGAGCGTAGAAGCAAGACTGATCGCCAGAGGCAGTTTCGCCCGGCGCCAGAACTGGTTTACTGATGTCATCGACGCTACTCCATGTGCATTATTGTTATGGCATTGAGCACTTCTAAAAACGCTGTGGATGACTGGGAGCCAAGGTGTCCCTAAGTCATGCCAAAGTTGCATCGCCCCGAGTTGTGCGTTTGCTCCGTTCTTAAAAATCCTTGAGCGGACTATAGCCAGCAGGTAGTAGTGCTTGATCCCTCTAAAGTGTGATTTGCAGCTGCCGACCACTCTGGAACAGTCCTTTGCCAAGCCGACACCCGTCGGCCCGGCAAGGATGGCTGAAATTTTCGATTTAACAAGCCAAGCGCTTGCTTGGTGGGGCTGGCGTGCCATTTCTGGCACGCCGGAGGGCGCTTAAAGCGTCGAGAGGAAGGTGCTGTTGGTGGCCTGCCATTCGCTGATGTCGACGCGAATGCGCTTCTTGTCGAGCTTGCCGACACTGGTCTTGGGAATTTCAGTAACAAGGGCGATCTGGCTCGGGATTGCCCACTTGCTCAAGTGCCCCAATTCCACAAACGGCTTGAGGTGTTCCTTGAGTTCCTTGGCCCCAATCACGTGGCCTTCGCGGATCACCAGCAGTGCAAAGGGGCGCTCGCCCCACTGTGGATCGGCAATGCCCACCACTGCTACTTCGCGTACCGCCACGTGGCGACTGATGAGGTCTTCGAGGTCCAGGGACGAGATCCACTCGCCGCCCGTCTTGATCACATCCTTGATCCGGTCGCGAATGTCGATCACGCCCATGCTGTCCAGGGTCGCCACGTCACCGGTGTGCAGCCAGCCGCCGGCCCAGAGCTCGGCGCCCTTCTGTGGCTCGTTGAAATAACCCTCGGTGAGCCACGGCGCACGCAGTACCAACTCGCCCTGAGTCTCGCCGTCGGCGGGGAGGAAGTTGCCGTCGGGGTCGACGATCGCGGCCTCAACCAGGGGTCCCGGCACGCCGGCCTTGATCCGGTACGTTGTGCGCTCGTCTTCGGTGCCGGCCATCAGTTCATCGTTGAGGTGAGCGCAAGACACCAGCGGGCCGGTTTCCGACATGCCGTACGCGGCGGTCAGCTGAATGCCCTTGGCTTTTGCGGCTTCGTACAGCGTACGGTTCAGCGCGCTGCCGCCGATAACGATTTTCCAGCCACCGAAATCGGTGTTTTGCGCGGCCTTGGAATTGAGGACCATCTGCAGGATGGTCGGCACGCAATGGGAGAAACTGACCTTCTCCTTGCGCCACAACTCCACCAGGTATTCCGGGTCGTAGCGGCCGGGATACACCTGCTTGAGCCCGAGCATGGTCGCCACGTACGGCAAGCCCCAGGCATGCACGTGGAACATCGGCGTGATGGGCATGTACACGTCGTTGGTGCCCAACAGGCGCACGCTGTCGATGGCACCCATGATGGTCGACACCCCCATGGTATGCAGCACCAGTTGCCGATGGGTGAAATACACGCCTTTGGGATTGCCGGTGGTGCCGGTGGTGTAAAACGTGGTCGCGACCGAGTTCTCGTCGAAATCCTGGAAGTCATATTGCGGGCTCGCGGCCGCCAGCAACTGCTCGTATTCGCCGACGAGGTTTGGCAGGTCAGCGGTTTTTTCCGGCAGGTCGGTCAGCAGCAGGGTTTTCTCGACCGTGGTCAGATGCCCGGCGATTGCCTGGTAGAGCCCCACGAACTCGCTGTTGACCAGCACGAAGCGGTCCTCGGCATGGTTCATCGTGTAGAGGATCTGTTCCGGCGACAGGCGTACGTTGATGGTGTGGATCACGGCGCCGATCATCGGGATGGCGAACATGCACTCCAGGTAACGATGGCTGTCCCAGTCCATCACGGCCACGGTGTCGCCGGGTTTGACGCCGGCCGCCGTCAGTACGTTGGCCAGCCGTGCGACGCGTTCGATCAGGGTTGGATAGCTGTAGCGCAACTGATCGCGGTAGACGATCTCGCGGGTTTTCTCGTAACGAGCGCCAGACATCAATAACCGTTTGATCAGCAGCGGATACTGGTAAGCGCCTTCGGCTGGGGGAATAACGCGAGTCTGCAACATAAGAATCCCTTTTCTGACTACACGGTCGTGGCTGAAAGTAAGCACTTTAGTGCCCTTGTTCGCCAGCCAAATCAGCCAAAGGAATGATTTGCAGAGTCGGATAAATGCTAGCTTTGCGCCAGCATTCACCCGTATTGATTAGCCCGTGCGCCTGATGCGATTAATGCATCTCGGTAAACGCGAGCTTCACGCCGATGGCGATCAGTACCGCGCCCATGGTCCGGTCGAACCAGTGCCCCATGCGGGCGAAACCGGCGCGTACGCGTTGCTGGCTGAAGAGCATGGCCACCAGGCAGAACCAGAGCGCAGTCGCCACCGCGAGGTAAACGCCATAGCCCGCCTGCACCGCCAGTGGCGTGTGCGGATTGATGACGACCGTGAACAGCGACAGGAAAAACAACGTGGCTTTGGGGTTCAGACCGTTGGTCACAAAACCGGAGGTGAAGGCGCCACGCGCGGTGCGCTCACCCACTTCTTTGTGCAGATCGTCCGCCACCGGTTTCGCCGGTTGCGCACGCAGGGCCTTGAAGCCGATGTACAACAGATACGCAGCGGCGGCCCATTTCAGGGCGTTGAACAGTACGATCGACTGCGAGACGATCAGGCCGATGCCGAGCAGCGAATAGCCGACGTGCAGGAAAATCGCCGTACCCACCCCCATCGCCGTCCAGGTACCCGCGCGACGACCGTGGGTCACGCTCTCGCGCACCACCACGGCAAAGTCCGGGCCGGGGCTGGCCACGGCCAGAAGGTGAATCAAGGCAACGGTCAAGAACTCTGTCCAGTACATGCGGGGCTCCTTTGGGGCAGGTCGATCAATAAAAAATTCTGTACCGAACTTCTCACTTGTGGCGAGGGAGCTTGCTCCCGTTCGGTACACCTGACGAAACGCGGTTACAGATCCAGGGGCTGCTGCGCAACCCAGCGGGAGCAAGCTCCCTCGCCACAGGTTTTGTGAATCCAGCCAGTGCGTAACGATTTGTTTCATCTGGTAGGCTCGGCAGATTACGCCTTCAGTTCACCGCACAAAAGGTACAGTTGATGACGAACTCTCGCCGCGCCGTATTTCTCGACCATCCTTCGTTGGACCTTGGCGATCTCGATCTCAGCCCATTGCGCGCCTGCTTCGATGATTTGCAGCTGTTTGCGCAGACCACGCCGGATCAAGTGATCGAGCGCCTCAAGGGCGCCACTGTGGCCATCAGTAACAAGATCCTGATCGATGCCGCCGCCATCGCCGCCAGCCCCGATCTAAAGCTGATCCTGATCACCGCCACCGGCACCAACAATGTCGACCTCGCCGCCGCCCGTGCGCACGGCGTTACCGTTTGCAACTGCCAGGGTTACGGCACCCCATCGGTTGCACAACACACGATCATGCTGTTGCTCAACCTGGCAACGCGCCTGGCCGACTACCAGAAAGCCGTGGGTGAAGGCCGCTGGCAGCAGGCGAAACAGTTCTGCCTGCTGGATTACCCGATTGTCGAACTGGAAGGCAAAACCCTTGGGTTGCTCGGCCATGGCGAATTGGGCGGCGCCGTCGCGCGACTGGCTGAAGCATTTGGCATGCGCGTATTGCTCGGCCAGATTCCGGGACGCCCCGCCCGCCCGGACCGACTGCCGCTGGGTGAGCTGCTGCCGCAAATCGATGCGCTGACCCTGCACTGCCCGCTCAACGAGCACACTCGCCACTTTATCGGTGCCCGTGAACTGGCCTCGATGAAACCCGGCGCTTTCGTGGTCAACACCGCCCGCGGCGGCCTGATCGACGAACAGGCCCTGGCTGACGCCTTGCGCAGCGGTCACCTCGGCGGCGCCGCCACCGACGTATTGAGCGTCGAACCACCGACCGCGGGCAACCCGCTGCTCGCCGCCGACATTCCACGGCTGATCGTCACGCCCCACAATGCCTGGGGCAGCCGCGAGGCGCGGCAGCGGATCGTCGGCCAGTTGACCGAGAACGCGCAGGGATTCTTCAGCGGTAAAGCGCTGCGGGTCGTCAGTTGATAGACTGCGGCACTTTTTTTCAGGGAGCAGGTTATGGATCCGCGCAGTGAAGTACTGCTTCGTCAGGCTGAGTTATTCCAGGGTTCGGTGCTGCTGGCCGGTTTGCCCGCCGATGATCTGCTGGGCCGTTTGCCCGATGCCCACGGCTGGTGCTGGCATGCCGGCGATCAAGCCGCACTGGACGCTCGCTTCCCCGAGCGCAGTCATTTCGGCGTGAACGCCCCTGAGCGCGAGTTCGACAACGCCGTGCTGTTCCTGCCCAAGTCCAAGGACCTGACCGACTACATCCTGAACGCCCTCGCCTCCCGCCTGGCCGGTCGCGAAGTGTTCCTGGTCGGTGAAAAACGCAGCGGCATCGAAGGCGCGGCCAAGCAACTGAACCCCTTTGGCAAACCGCGCAAGCTCGACAGCGCGCGCCATTGCCAGCTCTGGCAGGTCACCGTGGCCAATGCGCCAGAAGCCAAATCCCTGGAAAGCCTGGCCCAGACCTACGAGCTGCCGCTGGCTGAAGGTCCGCTGAAAGTCATCAGCCTGCCGGGCGTGTTCAGCCACGGCCGACTGGATCGCGGCAGTGCGCTGCTGCTGGAGCACCTGGACAAATTGCCAAGCGGCCATTTGCTGGACTTCGGTTGCGGTGCCGGCGTGCTGGGCGCGGCGGTCAAACGTCGCTACCCGCACAACCAGGTGACCTTGCTCGACGTGGACGCCTTCGCCGCCGCCAGCAGTCGCCTGACCCTGGCCGCCAACGGTCTGGAAGCCGACGTGATCACCGGAGACGGAATCGATGCGGCGCCGATGGGTTTGAGTGCGATCCTGAGTAACCCGCCGTTCCATGTCGGCGTGCATACCGATTATTTCGCCACCGAGAATTTGCTGCGAAAAGCGGCCAAACATCTAAAAAACGGCGGCGAACTTCGCCTGGTAGCGAACAGCTTCCTGAAGTACCAACCGCTGATCGAAGAGCACCTCGGCGTGTGTGCGATCAAGGCTGAAGGACAAGGTTTCCGGATCTACCGCGCCAAGCGTGGCTAGCACTTGTTTTTAAAAAGAGGCTTGCTCAATCGGTTTTGCCTAGGCAGAATCCGCTCCGTCCTAGGGGAGTAGTCTCCCACGAGCGCCATGCTCGTCCGGCATACGTCAACATACTTGGTCCTCAGACCATGGCGTATGCGACCCAAGCGTCCGCATCAGACGGATCGCCAGGGTTTGACAAGACCTATGACACGAACACCTTACCCGGGGCGGGAAGGCTGTACGTGTCATAGCCGTGTCGACCCGCCCCTTAGGAAAACCCTGATGCTGGATTCACTTCTCGTTCCCACCGCAATCGTTGCCTTGGCCGAAATCGGCGACAAGACGCAACTGCTCGCGCTCATTCTCGCAGCCCGCTTTCGCAAACCCTGGCCGATCATCGCCGGTATCGTCGCCGCGACCCTGGCCAACCACGCAGCAGCCGGTGCGGTA
Source organism: Pseudomonas sp. PB120 (assembly GCF_009761815.1). Lineage (GTDB taxonomy): Bacteria > Pseudomonadota > Gammaproteobacteria > Pseudomonadales > Pseudomonadaceae > Aquipseudomonas. Next base: position 26,908 of record NZ_RWIN01000115.1, on the reverse strand, counting down.
GGCGCCTGGGTCGGCAGTTTCTTCTCGGACACGATGCTGCACTGGATCCTCGCCGCGAGCTTCACCGCGACCGCGCTGTGGACCCTGGTGCCGGACAAGATGGATGACGACGAAGCCAGCACCGCCCGCAAGTTCGGGCCTTTCCTGACGACGTTGATCGCATTTTTCCTCGCGGAAATCGGCGACAAAACGCAGATCGCGACAGTGATGCTCGCTGCGCAATATCCGGAGTTGTGGCTGGTAATCATCGGCACCACGCTGGGCATGCTGATTGCCAACGTGCCGGTGGTGCTGGCGGGTAACTTCGCAGCGGACAAATTGCCGTTGACGCTGATCCGTCGCCTGGCGGCCTCGGCGTTCTTCATCCTGGCGATTGTGGCGGTGTACAAGGCGATGCAGAGCAGCGGGTGGGTTTGATGCGGTAGGTCGTCAGACCGCGTTATCGTTCATCGCGAGCAGGCTCGCTCCCACAGGATCTGTGTCGATCACAAAACCAGTGTGGGAGCGGGCTTGCCCGCGAAGGCGTCAGTCGCTACATCACAAATCTATTTTTTTGCCTGCTCATACAACGGCATGACTTTCGGAATCGCCGCCTGCAAGGCAGCAGTCCGACTGCTGGAAGACGGGTGAGTGCTCATGAACTCTGGCGGCGCGCCTTCGCTGGCCTTGCTCATCTTGCCCCACAGGCTGATCGCGGCGTTCGGGTTGTAGCCGGCGCGCGCTGCCAGCTCAAGGCCGATCAAATCCGCTTCGTTTTCGTTTTCACGACTGTTGGGTAACGTCATCCCGTAGTTGGCGACCGTGTCCGCCAGCGCCAGGCTGTCCTGGCCCAACCCCAGCAAGGCACCGGCCCCCTGCTTGGCCATCTCGATCCCGTACGCCTTGGACATGGCCTCACGACCGTGCTCGCGCAGGGCGTGGGCGATTTCATGGCCCATGACCGCGGCGATTTCATCGTCGGTGAGTTGCAACTTGTCGATCAACCCGGTGTAAAAAATGATCTTGCCGCCAGGCCCGCAGTTGGCGTTGAGCTCATCGCTCTTGATCAGATTGACTTCCCACTTCCACTGCGCCGCGTCCGGACGGAAATTCGGCGCCTGGGCAATGAGCCGGTCGGCAATGGCCTGAACCCGCTTGGCATCGTTGCTGGTCTTGTCCAGCACACCTTTGCTGGTCGCTTCACCCACGGTCTTCGTATAAGACTGGGCGTACATCTGATTGACCTCTTCCGAGGACAACATGCTGAACATGTACTGTTTGCGCTCAACACCCACGGCACCGCCACTGGTGGTATTGACCGATTGGCAGCCGGCGAGCAGCAGGCTTGCGCTCAAGCCACACAACACCCATATCTTGTTCATTGAAACGCTCCTTGAAAACATGCCCGTATCCTAGGCGTGGAAATGTATCGGCGCCAGATACAACGATCGTATGACGCGCATTTCTGACAAAGCTCTCATCGCGGTACAAAAAAATTCACAAAGCGACAGGAGCCACGTCCGATAACGCCCTGCGATGATTCATTTACGACCTCGACCACGCCAATACAGTCATTTCCCCCGCCCCCGCTCATGCCCGTCGGGCGCCCGGCCGATACACCTCCGCAGACGTCCTCTTGCGTGCGGAGCACCCATGAAATTCAAGTCAATCCAGTTTTCCGTGGCGGCCCTGGCCGGCGCCATCGTTCTCAGTGTCGTGGCAGCGCTGGTGGTCTACGCGCTGTTTTCCGGCGCCCGGACGCAAGACATGGTCCAGGAACGGACCCAGGCGCAATTCGAGCAAGTCATCGAGCAACGCCTGACCTCCCTGGCGCAAACCCAGGTCAGCCAGATCCAGCGTGAACTCGAAGCGCCGCTGCTGATTGCCGGCGGGCTGGTGCGGGTCAACGCCCTGATCGGCACGCCGGGCGCCGATGGCCAGCCGCAGCTGAACTTGAGCCGTGAGCAATTGATCGGCCTGATCAAGGAAAACGTCGCCAAAAACCCGAAAATTCTCGGCACCTACATTGGCTGGGAAAAGAACGCCCTCGACCACAACGATGCGGCCTACGTCGACACCAAAGTGGTCGGCATCGACGCCAGCAACGGGCGCTTCCTGCCGTGGTGGTTCCGCAACGAAGACGGCAGCCTTGGCCTCGACAAACTGGTGGACGTCGACGACCAGAAAACCCTGTCCACCGGCGTGCGCGCCAGCGAGTACTACCTGTGCTCGAAAGAAACCAAAAAATCCTGCGTGATCGACCCGGCGCCTTACAAGGTCGGCGACAAGATCGTCATGCTCGCTTCCTTTATTGAACCCATCATGCTCAACGGCGCCTTTCAGGGCATTGTTGGCGCCGACCTGTCGGTGAACTTCATCCAGGAAATGCTGCTGGGCGCGAATCAGAAGCTGTACGGCGGCTCGGGCGTCATGGCCCTGATCGGCGGCAACGGCCGGATCGTTGCCTATACCAAAGACCCGAGCAAGTTCGGCGAGAAAGTCAGCGACATCCTCGACAGCCAGCAGATCGCCAACATGGCCAATCTCAAGCGCGGCGAAGTCACCTACACCGTCGACAAGGTCCAAGGCCGGATCGAGCTGTACCTGCCGTTCGGCATCGGCCAGACCGACGCCCGCTGGACGCTGATGCTGCAATTGCCGCTGAACGCGGTGATGGCCGACCTGCAAAAACTCCAGGCTGACCTGAACACCCAGCGCAAATCCGACACCTTCGGCATGGCCATGGTCGGCCTGTTGATCGCCGGTATCGGCTTGCTGGTGATTTGGCTGGTGGGCCACGGCATTGCCCGGCCACTCAAGCAGATGGTCGCGATGCTCGATGACATCGCCAAGGGTGAAGGCGATTTGACGCGTCGCCTCACCAGTGATCGCGCCGACGAGCTGGGCTCGATTGCCAAGGGCTTCAACACCTTCCTCGCCAAGTTGCAGGCGATGATCAGTCAGGTGGTGACCTCGGTGCAGAGCGTCAGCGACTCATCGGAACACACGGCCGACATCGCCATCCGCACCAACATTGGCGTGCAGAAACAAATGGCCGAGATCGATCAGGTCGCCACCGCCGTGCAGGAAATGACCGCCACCGCGCAGGACGTTGCGCGTAACGCGACCCAGGCCGCGCAGGCCGCCAGCCATGCCGATCAGGCGGCGGCGCAGGGCATGCAGATTGTGCGGGACACCTCGGATTCCATCGGCGTGCTCGCAATTGAAATCGGCAAGGCGGTTGGCGTGGTTCAAACCCTGGCCAAGGACAGCGAGAACATCAACGCGATCCTCACCGCCATTCGCGGGATCGCCGAGCAGACCAACCTGCTGGCCTTGAACGCGGCCATCGAAGCCGCTCGCGCCGGGGAACAGGGCCGTGGTTTCGCCGTGGTGGCTGATGAGGTGCGCAACCTGGCGCAGAAAACCCAGAAGGCCACTGAAGAAATCCAGAGCATGATCCAGCACTTGCAGCAAGGCACGCGTGATGTGGTGCGGGTGATGGAGGACAGTCAAAACCGCACCGACGAAAGCGTGCAGCATGCGGTGAAAGCGGCTGAAGCGCTGGAGACCATTACCCAGGCAGTGTCGGTGATCAATGACATGAACACACAAATTGCCAGCGCGGCGGAAGAACAGAGTGCGGTGGCGGATGACATCAACCGCAATGTGATCAACATCGGGCAAGTGGCCAATGAAGTGGCCGGTGGCGCGGATGAGTCCAGTGCGGCGAGTGCAGACCTGACCAAGTTGGCGGAGCAGCAGCGGCGGTTGATCAATCAGTTTAAGGTCTGATCCGAAGGCCCCTTCGCGGGCAAGTCGGGTCGCCGCACCGCTCGCTCCTACGGGTTAGGTGATCCCCTGTAGGAGCAAGGCTTGCCCGCGAAGAGGCCGGAACAAACAACTTTTTAGCCGGGGGTCAGGCACTCCGGCCCATTCAACTTCGGATCATTCACCAGATTCGCCAACACCCGCTCACGCAACGCCGCCGGCTCACTGGCGAGCAACGCCTGCAATGCATGCAGAGGAGTCTCGGGATTCAGCCAGGTCTCCTGCCCCGCCGCATCCAGAATCAACGGCCGGCGCTGACTCGCCGCCGATTGCGTGATCACGGCCGTGCTCAGCCACACCTGTTCCTGCACCGGATACGCTTCCCAGATCGCCGCAAAAAACAGCGCCGAGCCCTCCCCCGGCGTCAGCCAATACGGGCGTTTGCGTGTCGTGCCGCGCCATTCATAAAAGCCGTTGGCCGGCAGCAGGCAACGGCGTTCACGCAAGGCCTGGCGAAACATCGGTTGCTCGGCCACGGTTTCGGCGCGGGCATGGGCCGGCGTGCGGGACAGGTCGGTCAGCCACGGCGGCGTCAAACCCCAACGGGCACGGGCCAACTCACGCTGACCCTCGGCGCCTGCTCGCAGCATCAGCACCGAATCATTGGGGGAAATATTCCACTGGGCCTGCTGATCGGCCGGGAAGCCTGGCAGGGCCGCGAAGGCGGGGTTCCAGCGAAACAGGGCATAACGTCCACACATGGGGCAGCACGACTCTTGATAAAACGAACGCCAGCCTAACAGACCAGCGTGCCGGGAAAGCTCTCCGGTTCATCGCCGGGCAGCGGCAGCGCGGCATTGTACGCGGTGATCAACTCCCGCGCGTATTGGGCCTGGTCGTTATCCACTGCCAACCCCAGCAGGCCGAAGATCGGCAATTCGCCGGTGCCGCCAAGCAAATCACGCCCCACCAGGTGCGCTTCGATGCCTTCGCTCGCCAACATGCTTTGCAGCAACTCGCCTTCCATCAGGTTTTCCGGCTCGTAGATTCGCTGCATGGGAGGCCCCTTTCATTCGTTTTCGCTGTGAACTTCAAGTAACCATTCCTGCCCATCGGTCTGGAGCACAAACGTAATGGGGCGACAACAGACCGGACAATCTTCGATATAGGTCTGATCGCCGCCGGACAAGTCCAGTACGGCCTCAGCCTCTTCACCACAATACGGACATTCGTAGCGCTCGGTTTCCAGCATCGCGGTCTCCCAGGTGACTTGTGCGTATAATCGCCGGTCTATTTGCAGGGCTATTTTTGTCTGGCTACCTTTTCAGACCGTGCCCCGTTGGTTTTCGATCAAAACCTTTACTTACCCTAGCCGTTTCTAACAAGAGAGCATGATGGGCGAATTCGATGCCATCCGACCTTACGACGACAGCGAAGTCCCTGCAGTGCTGGACAGGCTGCTCGGCGACAAGGCATTTCTAGATATCCTCATTCACTTCCGCTTCCCGCGCTTTGCCGGTGCCTTCGGCTGGATGCTCAAACCTCTTATAGCTCATCGGCTGCGCCGTGAGTTCGCCGGCGTCACTTCGGTGGCGACGTTGCAGGACAAAGTCGAGATGTATGTCGACCACACCATCGAGCGGGCCACGGACGGTGTGACGTACACCGGCGTCGAGCAGTTCAAGTCCGGCAGTGCGTATCTGTTCATCGCCAACCACCGTGACATCGTGATGGACCCGGCCTTCGTCAACTACGCCGTGTACCACGCCGGCCTGCCGACACCGCGCATCGCGATCGGCGACAACCTGCTGCAAAAGCCCTTCGTCAGCGATTTGATGCGCCTGAACAAGAGCTTCATCGTGCACCGTTCGATCACCGGTCGCCGTGAAAAAATGGCGGCTTATCAGCTGCTGTCCGCCTACATCAACCACTCGATCCGCAACGATTGCGCCTCGATCTGGATCGCCCAGGCTGAAGGTCGGGCGAAGGACGGCGACGACCGCACCGAGTCGGCCATCCTCAAGATGTTCCACATGAGCCGCAAGGACGAGCCGTTCGGCGAAGTCATCCGCTCGCTGAACCTCACCCCGGTGTCGATCAGCTACGAGTACGACCCGTGCGACCAGGCCAAGGCTCGCGAGCTCTACATCCGCGCCACCACCGGCAGCTACACCAAAGTGCCGGGCGAGGACGATGTGAGCATTGCCAAGGGGATCACCGGCTACAAGGGCCGCGTACACGTGAACTTCGCCGCGCCGATCACCGATTTGTTCGAAGACACCAAGCAGTTGGCGATCGAGATGGACAAGCAGATTCTGGGCGGCTACCGGTTGTTCCCGGTGCATTACCTGGCTTACGCGCAATGGAAAGACGCCGATCCGCAATTGCAGGTGCCAAAAGCTGCCGAGGTGTTCCCGGCCGACGAACTGGCCAAGGCCCAGGAACAATGGCAGCAACGCCTGGACGCTTGCCCCGAGGAACATCGTCCGTTCCTGGTGCTGCAATACGCGACGCCGGTGCGCAATCAGTACCGGGTTAAAGCAGGGTTGCCGCTGTAAATTCCGGATACGAAAACGGCGCCCTTTGTGGCGAGGGAGCTTGCTCCCGCTGGGCTGCGCAGCAGTCCCTTCTTGGGGCCGCTTCGCGACCCAGCGGGACGATGCGGCGCCCCGACAAGCTCCCTCGCCACAGGGTTTGCGTAGGGGGTTAAACTCGAGTGCTGATCCACGACACCAGCAACGCCAGCCCCAGGCACGCGAAGCCGAATCGGTAGAAAAACCGGTTCATGCGCAAGGTCGCGCCGTCCAGCGTCAAGGTCGGTTCATCGATACGACGGCTCTGGGATTGCTCGTCCAGGTTGGCCAATGCGCGCTGCTCGCGGCGACGCGTAGCATGCAGCAACCAGCTCCCCGGGAACGCGAACGACAGCGCCAGCAGGTTGATCAATTTGGAGGGGTGGGCGGTAAAAAGCGTCATCAAATGCAGCGACATCGCGAACCTCAAGCAAAACAGGTGTGGCAGGCGCCGGACCAGCGACCGCGCCGCGGATTCTACCGAAAGCCTTCCCCATTGCCCTCCTGCTTTACGACAAATAACGAACCATTTGGCAGATTCCTGTCCTGCGTCACGGCACCGTCATCTGATTACGCCAGTCTGCGCTCCTCGAAACCCGCACGGAGCCCGTCATGCTGCACGCCGAAAACCAGGATCGCCTCTACCTCATCGCCCAAAGCGACGAACAACAGAACCTCGTCGGAAGCCTTGCCTTCAACGTTCAGGACCGCCACTGGCTCGTGTACTGCGCGCTGGGCGGGCATCAACACGCGGATTTGCCGGAGACGGATTTGCTGACGGGCGTGAGCGTGCTGGATTTCTATTGCGAAGCTGCCTGAACCGCAGATCCCCTGTAGGAGTGAGCCTGCTCGCTCCCACAGTTGTTTAGCATCCACCTGTAAAAAAGCCCGGGGCCATTGCTGGCACCGGGCTTTTTGATTCAAGCGAAGGTTTATTCGCCGAGAATCTGACCCACCGTCGGGTCCTTGAACAGACGCGTCAACGCATCGCTCAACACATCGCTGACCAGCTTGGTGTTGGTTTCCTGATTCGGCGCCATGCCAAAACGCTGATCCAGGGACGCACCGTAACGACCGCTGTAACGACGATTGGCATTCTGCACATCGGAGCGGAACGTCGCGCCAATGGTCGCCTCGGTGACGTACATGCCTTCTTTAGGCGACTGATACTTCAGCTCCGCCAGCGTTACGGTCAACTGCGGTGCATTCATGGCGTTGGGCACCGGGGTGAAGCCCAGCAACCGCACGGCCGCTTCGGCCTGGGCCTGCAGCTTCGGCAGAATCTGCGCGCCCTGGACCGTGATCGCGCTGGTCTCCGGGTACAGGCCACCACGGGTTCCCAGGGTTGGCGACGGACGACCGTCCACCACACGCACCACGACTTGCTGGCCGTGGCCAACCGGCGCCAGCTGAGTGGTCAGCTTCGGTTCCGGATTCAGTTGTTGCGGGCTGTGGGCGCAACCGACCAGGGTCAAACTGGTCACAGTGATCAAACCGAACAACAGGCGTTGCAACATGCTCTTCTCTCCAGAATCAGGCACAAACAGGCCGGCAGTATAGCGGTGGGCCATCGTCGCGAACCAGCGTCTGGCCGCGATTACTGAAATCTCTGACAAACCCCGCAGGCCGCGGTTCCTGTCACACATCCTTCACCCGCTTTTCACGGGCGCGTCACGTCTCATTGATAATGTGAGCCGCATATCCCACGAGGAAATGCCCATGCGCCTTCTCATCTCACTGTTCACACCACGCCCGTTGCATCGCTGCTTCGCCCTGCTCGACCACAACGGGCATTGCCAGGCGTTCAAACAGTGCAGCCTGCAGCCGATGGGCGATGGTTGGGTCGAAATCGAAGAAATCCGCCTCAACTGGCTGCACCATCCCCTGCCTCCGAGCGCTCGTGTCAGCCAGCACCAGCCCCGCGCCCGCGCGCAACATCTGATGACCAACTGACCAGACGCCTAATAAAAGTCATTAAACACGTCCATTTCCCTGCGTTTCTTAGATACAATCTCCCCCCGATTATAAGGACGTCTCCTGATCGGGCCTCGCAGCATCGTCAATGCCTCGGTATTGGCACCCCGCACCGCCCACAGAGAGCCGCCCACACAGATCGAGTGAAGCTGGCGCGCTTGCTGTTCCTTGAGCAAAACCCCCACTTTTCGCGAATCTGCAGAGCTGTCATTACGCTCGGTCACTGAGCTGTTTGCCCGTTTTGCCTGTCATGTATCCCATGGCGGCAATCCATCCGGGCACGGTGCCAGGCTGGGACAGCCCTTTTTTGAGGTTCACGTCTTCAAAAGAGCGTGAAAAAAACGGGTTTTCACAACTTCACAAGAGTGTGGCGAGCAAATGAATAGTTTTGCGTCTGAACATGCACCATTAGCGTCTGAAACAGCCCAACGACACAGGACCGAGTATTCCTCGAACACCGGAGCCTGAAGCCTGTCCGCTACGGATTTGGTTGCACAAACGGATGTCTCGGCCATAAGTCGAATTGCCAGTCGTGTGTTGAAATGAGTTCATAGCGCTCATTAACCCGGCCGGTAGCGTCCGTCGAAGTTGCGAAAAATTGCGAAGATTCGGACATGGCGACACTGCCGCGGACCCTGGGGCATCACTGACTCGCCCTGGAACGCCTGGCAGCCATGCCGACAATTTGGTGCTGCAGATTTTGGAGACGCGTTAAATGGCGCATAACGAAGCAGTCGACGTAGTACTGGTTGGGGCCGGCATCATGAGTGCCACCCTCGCTGTACTGCTCAAAGAGCTCGACCCCGCGATCAAGCTGGAAGTCGTCGAGCTGATGGATTCCGGTGCCGCGGAGAGTTCGAACCCGTGGAACAACGCCGGCACCGGGCACGCTGGCCTGTGTGAGCTGAACTACACGCCGCAGGCCGCCGATGGCACCGTCGACATCAAGAAAGCCGTGCACATCAACACCCAGTTCGAGGTGTCGAAGCAGTTCTGGTCGTACCTGACCAAAAAAGGCACTTTCGGTTCGTGCAAATCCTTCATCAGCCCGGTGCCGCACCTGAGCTTCGTGCAGGGCGACGACGGCGTTTCCTTCCTCAAGGAACGCTTCAAGGTGCTGAGCAAGCATCACGCCTTCTCGGACATGGAATACACCGAAGACAAGGCAAAAATGGCGGACTGGATGCCATTGATGATGCCTGGTCGTCCGGCTGACGAAGTCATTGCGGCCACCCGTGTGATCAACGGCACCGACGTCAACTTCGGCGCCCTGACCAATCAATTGCTCAAGCACCTGACCAGCGCACCCGATGCCCAGGTCAAGTACTGCAAGCGCGTCACCGGCCTGAAGCGTAACAACGGCGGCTGGACCGTCAGCATCAAGGACGTGAACAGCGGCAACACCCGTGAAGTGGACGCCAAGTTCGTCTTCCTCGGCGCTGGCGGCGCGGCATTGCCGCTGTTGCAGGCGTCGGGCATCGAAGAAAGCAAAGGCTTCGGCGGTTTCCCGATCAGCGGCCAGTGGCTGCGTTGCGACAACCCGGAAGTGGTCAAGTACCACCAGGCCAAGGTGTACAGCCAGGCCGCGGTCGGGTCGCCACCGATGTCGGTGCCGCACCTGGACACCCGCGTGGTCGATGGCAAGAAGTCCCTGCTGTTCGGGCCATACGCCGGCTTCACTACCAAGTTCCTCAAGCATGGCTCCTTCATGGACCTGCCGATGTCGGTTCGCGCCGGCAACATCGGCCCGATGCTGGCCGTGGCGAAAAACAACATGGACCTGACCAAATACCTGGTCAGCGAAGTGATGCAATCGATGGAACAGCGCCTGGATTCCCTGCGTCGTTTCTACCCTGAAGCGAAAGCCGAAGACTGGCGCCTGGAAGTGGCCGGCCAACGGGTACAGATCATCAAGAAAGACCCGAAAAAAGGCGGCGTCCTGCAGTTCGGTACCGAACTGGTCGCGGCCAAGGACGGTTCGCTTGCGGCACTGCTCGGCGCTTCCCCAGGCGCTTCGGTGACCGTTTCGATCATGCTTGAGCTGATCGAAAAATGCTTCGCGACCAAAGCCAAGGGCGAATGGGCCAGCAAACTGGCCGAAATTTTCCCGGCTCGGGAAAAAGTCCTGGAAACCGATGCTGCGCTGTATCGCAAGATCAACACGCAGAACAACATCGCGCTGGAACTAGTTGAAGCAAGCAGCGAGACCGAAAGCTACGCTTGATTCGGCCACATAAAAAACGCCCCGTTCTCATTGAGAGCGGGGCGTTTTTTTATGGCCGGAGATTTTCTTGCTAACCGACCTCTGTGGCGAGGGAGCTTGCTCCCGCTGGGCTGCGAAGCGGCCCCCAAATTTTTGCAAGTGCTGAAAATTTTGTGAGTGCTCCGCACTCAAGCGGGAGCGAGCTCCCTCGCCACGGGTATTTGGTGTGCTTCCGAGGGGATGATCAGCCGCGGGCTTTTGCGATCAACTCGATGTACTCAGCCGCATTACGCTGATCCTTGATCACCGCGACGAAATCATTGCCGTGCTCGTCCTTGCCGTCCAGGTCATGACCGGCTTCGACGAAGAACGTCAGAAAACGCTCGAAATCATCGATACGCAGGCCACGGTACGCCTTGATCAGTTTGTGCAGGGACGGCGAAGTGGCGTCGACCGGCTCGAAATCGAGGAACAATTTGATCTGCTCATCGCCGATCTCGTCACCAATCACTTGTTTCTTATCTTTACGCATTGCCGACTCCAGCTCGCAGACATTTCACGGGGCGGGCAGTTTACCCCTGCCCGGGCTCAAGGCTCAACGCGGACGAGTGCCACCGGTGTGCAGATCGGCCCAGATATGGCCGTTGGCGTAGCTCAGGAACTGGCAATACACGGTGTCGTTGCGCAACAAGTCGATCACCACCCGGTATTGGGCCAGCGGGTAATAGAGCGTGAGGGTTTTGTTCTTTTCGTCGTAGATCGGCTTTTTCAGGCTTTTGCTTTCGCCATCGAAGTTCACCAGCACCTGGCTGATGCTTGCGCCTTTGTTCAGGGATTTGCCCTTGAGACGGATCAGCAACGGTGAGGTGACCGGTATCGGCTGCTGGTTGGACTGGCGCTGGCTGCCGACCACCACCGAATACTCGGTGACTTGCAACAACTGTTGTTGCTCAGGCTCGGCATCACGCAGGGTCAGGTCATCCGGCGGCAGGAACTGTGCGTGCATCGGCGCCGGGGCGGCGTCCAGGGGCAGGCTGAGTGTCAGCAACAGGGCGGCGCAACTGCGGATCAAAAGACTCATGACGGGCTCCGGAGGGCGGGGCCGGGCACTCTAACATGGGCGTATGAAAATACGTCTGTGGACACAGCCCCCTGTAGGAGCGAGCCTGCTCGCGATAGCGTCGGCACACTTAACATATATGTGTCAGACAGGCCGTAATCGCGAGCAGGCTCACTCCCACAAGGGGTTTGGCGCTGGGGCTTACATGCCTTTAACGGCAAAAATCCCGTTGGCGTTGCGCCAGTAGCCTTTGTAGTCCATGCCATAACCGAAGATGTAACGGTCGATGCACGGCAAACCGACGAAATCGGCTTTCAGGTCCGGGCGAGCCTTGCGGTCGTGGTCCTTGTCGATCAGCACGGCGGTGTGCACTTTGCGCGCGCCGGCATGTTTGCAGAAGTCGATGATCGCGCCGAGGGTGTGCCCTTCGTCGAGGATGTCGTCGATGATCAGCACGTCACGGTCGATGAACGACACTTCCGGCTTGGCCTTCCAGAACAGCTCGCCGCCGCTGGTTTCGTTGCGATAGCGGGTGGCGTGCAGGTAGGACGCCTCCAGCGGGAATTGCAAATGGGTGAGCAGCTTGCCGGCGAAAATCAGGCCGCCGTTCATCACACAGAACACCACCGGGTTAGTGTCGGCCAGTTGTTCGTTGATGTGCGCACCGACGCGGGCGATGGCCGCCTCGACTTCAGCTTCGGTGTACAGGCAGTCAGCCTCTCGCATGATTTGACGGATATGCTCGAGATCAGCGGACATGGCGCTCTCCAGGGGGTTGCGGATTCGGAAAAGCGGGCAAAGGTACGCATCCCGCACGGTCAGATCAAGCGTTTGTGGACTAACGTACTCTATGTCTATAGGACAACACCCTCGGATAGATTAATCTAGGCCGGTTTTTTTGCCCGCCGCCGGAGCCTTTCCCATGCCCATCCTCGAGATCCGCCACCCGCTGATCCGTCATAAACTTGGCCTAATGCGCCGTGCAGACATCAGCACCAAGAATTTCCGCGAGCTCGCTCAGGAAGTCGGCGCCCTGCTGACCTATGAAGCTACCAAAGACCTGCCCCTGGAAACCTACGATATCGAAGGTTGGGCCGGTACTGTGTCGGTCGAGAAAATCGCCGGCAAGAAAATTACTGTAGTACCGATCCTGCGCGCCGGTATCGGCATGCTCGAAGGCGTGCTGAGCCTGATCCCGGGCGCCAAAGTCAGCGCCGTGGGCGTGGCCCGCAACGAGCAGACCCTGCAGGCCCACACCTATCTGGAAAAACTGGTTCCGGAAATCAACGAGCGCCTGGCCATGATCATCGACCCGATGCTCGCCACCGGCAGCTCGATGGTCGCCACCATCGACCTGCTGAAAAAGGCCGGTTGCCGCGATATCCGCGCGATGGTCCTGGTGGCCGCGCCGGAAGGCATCGCTGCCGTAGAAAAGGCTCACCCGGACGTGACCATCTACACCGCGTCCATTGACGAGAAACTCAACGAGCACGGTTACATCATCCCAGGCCTGGGCGATGCCGGGGACAAGATCTTCGGCACCAAGCAGAAGGACGCTTGAGCATGCAGCAGGAGTTCAACGATCCGCTCTGGCGCACGGTGTTGTCTGGCGCACAGATGCTGTTCGTCGCGTTCGGCGCGCTGGTGTTGATGCCGCTGATTACCGGCCTTGACCCTAACGTGGCGCTGTTCACCGCCGGCCTGGGGACGATCCTGTTCCAGATCGTCACCGGGCGTCAGGTGCCGGTGTTCCTGGCGTCAAGCTTCGCCTTTATTACCCCGATCATTCTCGCCAAGGGCCAGTTCGGCCTCGCGGCGACCATGGGCGGCGTGATGGCGGCCGGATTCGTCTACACCTTCCTCGGCCTGGCCGTGAAGATCAAAGGCACCGGGTTCATCGACCGCTTGCTGCCACCGGTGGTGATTGGTCCGGTGATCATCTCCATCGGCCTGGCCATGGCACCTATCGCCGCCAACATGGCGATGGGCAAGGCGGGTGATGGCTCCGAGCTGATTCATTACCAGACCGCGATGCTGATCTCGATGCCCGCGCTGCTGACCACGCTGATCGTTGCCGTGTTCGGCAAGGGCATTTTCCGCCTGGTACCGATCATCTCCGGCGTACTGGTCGGTTTCGCCATGGCCTTCTACTTCGGCGTGGTGGATACCGCGAAAATTGCCGCGGCACCGTGGTTCGCGATTCCGCACTTCACGGCGCCTGAATTCAACTGGCAGGCGATTCTGTTCATCGTTCCGGTGGCCCTGGCCCCGGCTATCGAGCACATCGGTGGCGTGATCGCCGTCGGCAGCGTGACCGGTCGCGATTACCTGAAGAAGCCCGGCCTGCACCGCACGCTGCTCGGCGATGGCATTGCCACCACCGCAGCGGGCCTGTTCGGCGGTCCACCGAACACCACCTACGCCGAAGTGACGGGCGCGGTGATGCTGACCAAGAACTACAACCCGAAAATCATGACCTGGGCGGCGATCTTCGCTATCAGTCTGGCGTTCATCGGCAAGTTCGGTGCACTGCTGCAGAGCATTCCTGTGCCGGTGATGGGCGGGATTCTGTGCCTGTTGTTCGGCTCGATTGCGGCCGTGGGGATGAACACGCTGATTCGCCACAAGATCGACCTGGGCGAAGCCCGCAATCTGGTGATTGTGTCGGTGACCCTGGTGTTCGGGATTGGCGGCGTTTTGGTCGGCACCGGCACCGGTCCGGACGATTTCGGCCTCAAAGGCATCGCGTTGTGCGCGGTGGTGGCGATTGCGCTGAACCTGTTGTTGCCGGGCAATGATAGCTGGAAGCACAAGAAGGCGGATGAGCCGTTGTTGTAACCGCACACCACTCCCTGTGGCGAGGGAGCTCGCTCCCGCTGGGCCGCGAAGCGGCCCTAAAATTTTCGCAGCCGCTGAAAATTTTGTGCGTGCTGCGCACTCAAGCGGGAGCGAGCTCCCTCGCCACAGTTTGTGTACTACAGGGCTAACGGCGCTCGTTCGCACAGCCTGTTCAACGCCCGCGCCCACCGCGGGTCATCGTTGAGACACGGCACCAAGACCAACTCATCTCCTCCCGCCTCGCGAAACAATTCCTTCCCGCGATCACCGATTTCTTCAAGCGTCTCGATGCAATCGGCCACGAAGGCCGGGCACATCACCAGCACTTTCTTCACGCCCATTCCAGCCAACTCATCAAGGCGAGCCTCGGTGTAGGGTTCGATCCATTTCGCCCGCCCCAGACGCGACTGGAACGACACCGACCACTTGCCGTCCGGGAGTCCCATGCGCTTGGCGAACTCGGAAGCCGTGCGCAGGCATTGAGCGCGGTAGCAGGTGGCTAACACTTGCGGCGATGCATGCTTGCAGCAGTCTTCATTTTTGAAGCAGTGCTGCCCCGTCGGGTCCAGCTTTGTCAGGTGCCGTTCGGGCAACCCGTGGAAGCTGAGCAACAGGTGATCATAATCCTGCTCCAGATAAGGCTTGGCGCTGGCCACCAGTGCATCGAGGTATTCCGGCTGATCATAAAACGGCTGGAGAATCGAGAACTGCACGTCGAGATTCTTCTCCCGCACCACCCGCCTCGCTTCCTCGATCACCGTGGTCACGGTGCTGTCGGCGAACTGTGGATAAAGCGGTGCGAGGGTGATTTTTTTGCAGCCTTGAGCCGCCAGTTGCAGCAGTTTCGATTCAATCGACGGTTCGCCATAACGCATCGCCAACTCGACCGGGCCCTGGGTCCACTCGGCGGTCATGGCGTGTTGCAGGCGACGGCTGAGCACCACCAGTGGCGAGCCCTCCTTCCACCAGATCGATGCGTAGGCATGGGCTGACTGCTCCGGACGCTTGATCAGGATCAGCGAAACCAGTAAACGCCGCACCGGCCATGGCAAGTCGATAACGTACGGGTCCATCAGAAATTGATTGAGGTAACTGCGCACATCCGCCACCGATGTGGAGGCAGGCGAGCCGAGGTTGACCAGAAGCAACGCGTGATCGGTCATGCAACGTCCTATTTCAAAGGCGGCTGGACAAGTCGTCCAAAGCCGCGCGCAAATCATTGAACCGGAAGGTGAAACCCGCTTCCAGCAAGCGAGCCGGCAAGGCTTTCTGGCCACCCAGCAACAGCAAAGACAATTCGCCCAGGCCGACCTTCAAGGCCAGGGCTGGCATGGGCATGAACGCCGGGCGATGCAGCACGCTGCCCAACGTTTTGGCGAACTCGCGATTGCGTACCGGTTTTGGCGCGCAGGCATTATAAGGACCGCTGGCCTCATTCTGATGCAGAAGAAAATCAATCAGGGCAATTTGATCGTCGATATGGATCCATGGCATCCACTGCCGACCACTGCCCAGAGGCCCGCCCAGCCCCAGTTTGAACGGCAGCAACAGCCGCGACAAAAAGCCGCCCTCGGCCGACAACACCAGCCCGGTGCGAATCAGGATAACGCGCACACCCAAGGCTTCGGCGCGCTGGGCAGTCTCTTCCCAGGCTATGCACAACTGACTGGCGAAATCGTCGATAACGGGCGGAGATTGTTCAGTCAGTTCGCGCTCGCCACCGTCGCCATACCAGCCAATGGCGGAGCCGGAGATCAGGACTTGAGGTTTCTGCTCGCGGGTTTCGAGCCAGGTCAGCAGGGTTTCAGTCAGGGTAATGCGGCTGCTCCAGAGCAACGCTTTGCGCCGGGAGGTCCAGGGCCGGTCGGCAATCGGGGCGCCCGCCAGATTGATGATTGCATCGACCGGCTCCTGAGCGAGGTCCTCGAGTCGGGCAATGCCACGCACCGAAGCGCCACACAGTTTCGCGACAGTGGCAGGCTTGCGACTCCAGACGGTCAGGCTATGGCCCTGACTCAGCCAGAGTCGGCAGAGTTGACGTCCTATCAAACCAGTACCGCCGGTCAGCAATATGTGCATGACTTCTTCCTCGCGTGGCGTTTTACCCTGTTCACTAGTCTATTTTTATAAGCAGGGATCTTTGGTATCGGGCAGGCTCTGTGAATAACAATAGGCCAAGCCGTCAAAACCAGAACGATAAAAGTTATACCAAAAAACAATATTGTACAGGTTTCATCCACGGCGTAGTCTGTACAGAAAGGTAAACGAGGCCCCTATGACTGTACCTATCGCAATCATTGGCACCGGCATCGCCGGGCTTTCAGCCGCCCAGGCGCTTACCGAGACCGGGTATGTCGTTCAACTGTTCGATAAAAGCCGGGGCAGCGGCGGTCGCATGTCGAGCAAGCGCAGCGATGCCGGTGCGCTGGACATGGGCGCACAATATTTCACCGCCCGTGATCGTCGCTTCGTGACGGAAGTCCAGCGCTGGCAAGCCAACGGCTGGGTCGCCGAATGGACGCCGCAGCTTTACACCTACCACGGCGGGCAGCTCAACCTGTCGCCGGACGAGCAGACTCGCTGGGTCGGCACCCCCCGCATGAGCGCCATCACGCGCGGCCTGCTCGGCGACCTGGAAGTGCATTTTGCCTGCCGCATCACCGAGGTCTATCGAGGTGAAGAACACTGGCATCTGCAGGACGCCGAAGGTTTTACCCATGGGCCGTTCAGCCATGTGGTGATTGCCACCCCCGCCCCGCAGGCGACGGCGTTGCTGGCCTCCGCGCCGAAACTCGCCGGTGCCGCCGCCGGGGTGAAAATGGACCCCACCTGGGCCGTCGCGCTGGCGTTCGATACGCCGCTGGATACCCCCATGGAAGGCTGCTTCGTTCAGGACAGCCCCCTCGATTGGCTGGCTCGCAACCGCAGCAAACCAGGGCGCGATAACAAGATGGACACCTGGGTGCTGCACGCCACCAGCGCCTGGAGCCGGCAACACATCGACCTGCCCAAGGAAGCGGTGATCGAGCAATTGCACGGTGCCTTCGCCGAACTGTTGCACGACTCCATGCCCGCCCCGACCTTCAGCCTCGCCCACCGCTGGCTCTACGCCCGACCCGCCAGCAGCCATGAATGGGGCGTACTGGCCGATGCCGATCTTGGTCTGTATGTATGCGGCGACTGGTGCCTGTCCGGTCGTGTCGAAGGTGCCTGGCTCAGTGGCCAGGAAGCCGCCCGCAGGCTGCATGCGCACCTGCAATGAACCGCATCAACCCCAGCAAGTTGCTGCTGTCGAAATGGACAGCAGCCCACCCGCAAAACCGCGAAAAACACTTTTTGGTGACTGAGTTGTTCCGTGACGAGGAAGGCGTCGTGCTGGATGTAGAAGTTCAAGCGGTGCTGACGAAACGCAGTGAACGACTCAATTGGCATGCGCTTAGAAATAGCGACGCCTGGATACTCGGCTGGAAATAAGATCCCCTGTAGGAGCGAGCCTGCTCGCGATGGTCATTAACGATAACGATATTGGCCTGACACCCCACTGCACCCTCAGGTTTTTCGCGAGCAAGCTCGCTCCTACACCTCCCCCAAAAACCTATACAAAAAATTTGACTTGTACACCTTTGAATCTATGATGAAGGTCATGTTGTACAGAACCGAAAGGCTGTACAGGTTTAGATTCGAGGTGCTCCGATGCCCCACGCCCCCGCAAAACCTAAAATTGCGATCAGCGCCTGCCTGATGGGGGCCGAAGTGCGCTACAACGGCGGGCACAAGGAATCGCGGCTGTGCAGTCGTATCCTTACCGACTATTTCGATTTCGTTCCCGTCTGCCCGGAAGTCGCCATCGGCCTGGGTATTCCCCGGGAGCCGATCCGCCTGGTAGGCAATCCCGAACAACCTGACGCTGTCGGCACGGTCAACCCCGCGCTCAACGTCACTCGGCCGCTGATTGATTACGGTCAGAAAATGGCAGCAGAACTGAGTGATCTCTGCGGCTACATCTTTATGCAGAAATCCCCTTCGTGCGGCCTGGAACGGGTCAAGGTCTACCACGCCAATGGCGCACCGGTGGACGGCGGTGGCCGTGGCCTCTATGCCCAGGCTTTTTGCGCGTTGCATCCCGATCTGCCGGTGGAAGAAGATGGCCGCCTCAACGACCCGGTGCTGCGGGAAAACTTTGTCACCCGCGTATTCGCCTACAGCGCCTGGCAACAGTTGCGGCAAAAAGGCCTGACGCGCAGCGGCCTCACCGAATTCCACTCGCGCTATAAATACCTGCTGATGGCCCACAACCCGGTGCAATACAAAGCCCTGGGGCATTTGCTGGGCAACATGGGCCAGACCGATCCCAATGAACTGGGCCCGCGCTATTTCAGCGAGCTGATGGCCGCCCTGAAAAAATGCGCGACCCGCCGCACCCACACCAACGTCTTGCAGCACATCAGCGGTTATCTCAAACAGGCCATCAGCGCCGAAGACAAACAGGAAGTACAGCACGTGATCGGCCAGTACCGCCACGGCATCGTACCGCTGGTCGTGCCGCTGACGCTGCTCAAGCATCACTTCCGCCAACACCCGGACCCGTACATCTCGCAGCAGGTTTACCTGCAACCCCATCCGGAAAACCTCAGCCTGCGAAACGCCATCTGATGAAAATTCCACTCGACACCAGCGCCGTCGAAGACCTCGGCGACGACTTCAAGAAAGCCCTCGATGAAGGCTGGTTGCCCATCCGTGAAGTGGCGCGCCAGACGGGCGTCAATGCCGTCACGTTGCGCGCCTGGGAACGCCGTTACGGTTTGATCGTGCCGCAGCGCACCCCCAAGGGGCATCGGCTGTTCAGCGCCGATCACGTGCAACGCATCCTGACAATCCTCACCTGGCTCAACCGCGGCGTGGCCGTCAGCCAGGTCAAGCAGTTGCTCGACACGCCGCAGGCTTTTACCGAAGCCGTTGAAAACGACTGGCAGGTCTTGGGCCGCACGTTGCTGCACGCCGTCACGCAACTGAACGAACGAACCCTCGACGACACCGTCAACCAGGCCATGGCGCTGTATCCGCCGCGAACCCTGTGCGAACAACTGCTGATGCCGTTGCTGACGGAACTCGAATTGCGCTGGCAAGGCCAGTTCGGCGCGCAGATGGAACGGGTGTTTTTCTATTCGTGGCTGCGCAGCAAATTTGGCGCCCGCATCTACCATAACAATCGTCAGTTGCACGCCGCGCCGCTGCTGTTGATCAACCACTCGGATGTACCACTGGAACCTCACCTGTGGCTGACCGCGTGGCTGATCAGCAGCTCCGATTGCCCGGTGGAAGTGTTCGACTGGCCGCTGCCGGTCGGCGAACTCGCGCTGGCGGTCGATCATCTGCAAGCCCGCGGCGTACTGCTGTATTCCAGCAAAGCGATGAACCTGTCGCAGCTGCCGAAACTTTTGAACGGCGTCGGTTGCCCAAAAATGATTGCCGGACCAACGGTATGCATCCACCACACCGAGTTGTCCGTAAGAACTTCCGAGATCGCTGATTTGCTCCTGGCCGAAGACCCGTTATCGGCTCATCAGGAACTGCTACAGCGCGGACTCCTTTAAATGCTGTCAACGGACACCACCATGCAATTGATCTGGCTGCGCAGCGATTTGCGCCTGCACGACAACACCGCCCTCTCGGCCGCTGCGGCTCGCGGCCCGAGTGTGGCGGTCTATCTGCTCAGTCCGCAGCAATGGCGGGAGCACGATGACGCGCCGTGCAAAGTGGATTTCTGGCTGCGCAACCTGCACGAATTGAGTCGCGCGCTGGGCGAGCTGAACATTCCCTTGCTGATCCGCATGGCACCGCGCTGGGATGAAGCACCGAAGGTGCTGCTCGACCTGTGTCAGCAGTTGAACATCCAGACGGTGCACGTCAACGAGGAGTACGGCATTCATGAAACCCGTCGTGATGCGGCGGTGGCCGAAGCGCTAAGTGCCCAAGGCATCGACTTTTACAGTTACCTCGATCAGCTGCTGTTCAAGCCGGGCACCGTACTGACCAAGACTGGCACCTACTTCCAGGTCTTCAGTCAGTTCCGCAAAGTCTGTTACGAACGACTGCACGGTTCATTGCCTGGCCGGGTGAGCAAACCCGGCGCGCAGGCACGGCTGAACATCGACAGCGACACCGTCCCGTCAGCCGTCGAAGGCTTCGAAACACCGAGCGATCATTTACGCGCGCTCTGGCCGGCGGGTGAAGATGAAGCGCTGCGTCGGCTCGACACCTTCGCCGACAGCCAGATCGACTACTACAAGAGTGAACGGGATTTCCCGGCCAAACCCGGCACCAGTCAACTGTCGGCGTATCTCGCGGCCGGGGTGATTTCCCCACGCCAGTGCCTGCATGCCGCCGTGCAAAGCAATCAGGGCGAGTTCGAAAGCGGCAAGGTCGGCGCCGTTACCTGGATCAACGAATTGCTCTGGCGTGAATTCTACAAACACATTCTGGTGGGCTACCCACGGGTCTCCCGTCACCGCGCCTTCCGCCCGGAAACCGAAGCGCTGGCCTGGCGCGACGCACCGGAAGAACTGCTGGCGTGGCAAGAAGCCCGCACCGGCCTGCCGATCATCGACGCGGCAATGCGCCAACTGCTCGACACCGGCTGGATGCACAACCGGCTGCGCATGGTGGTGGCGATGTTCCTGACCAAGAACTTGCTGATCGACTGGCGCGAAGGTGAGCGTTTTTTCATGCGGCACCTGATCGACGGCGACCTGGCGGCGAACAATGGCGGCTGGCAGTGGAGCTCGTCCACCGGCACCGACTCGGCGCCCTACTTCCGGATTTTCAACCCGCTGAGCCAGTCGGAAAAATTCGACGCCGAAGGCGTGTTCATCAAGCACTGGTTGCCGGAGCTGGCCGGGCTGAACAAAAAAGAAGTGCATAACCCGGCAAACGTGGGCGGACTGTTCGGCGTGGCCGACTATCCCTCGCCGATCGTCAACTTGAGCACCTCGCGCCAAAGGGCGCTGGCCGCATTCAAGAATCTACCTTCGCGACAACAGGCCGGAGGCGGTTATGAGTGATTTCCTGCGGCGTTTTTCCCGGCAGTTCGCGGACCTGGACAAAGACAATCTGCAACGCCTCGCCGAACTCTATACCGACGACGTGCACTTCACTGACCCGCTGCACGAGGTGCAAGGGCTTGGAAACTTGCGCATCTACTTCGCCGAGCTTTACGCCAACGTCAGCGAGCTGCGCTTCGATTTTCACGGCTTCGACCAGATTGGCGAAGGCGAAGGGTATCTGCGCTGGGTCATGAGTTATCGCCACCCACGCCTCGGCGGCGGCCGGTTGATAAGGGTCGACGGCTGCTCGCATTTGCGCTGGCGCGACAAGGTGTATCGCCACCGGGATTACTTCGATGCCGGGGCCCTGATCTATGAACATTTACCGCTATTGGGCCGGGCGATTGCCTGGCTGAAAAGGAGAATGGGATGAACCTTACGCCGCCACGACGGTATTGGTTGACCGGCGCCAGCAGTGGCATTGGTGCTCAGTTGGCCGAAGAAATTCTGAAAACCGGCGCACACCTGGCCGTCAGTTCACGTTCTGTAGCGCCACTGAAAGTCTTGTCCCAGCGTTATCCGGGGCAAGTGTTGGTGGTGGCCGGCGACCTCACCAACAGCCAACGCGTGCGCGAAATCGGCGAGCAGATTGCCGAAGACTGGGGTTCACTGGATACCGTGATTCTCAACGCCGGCACCTGCGAATACGTGGATGCCAAGCAGTTCGATGCCTCGATCATCGAGCACGTCGTGCGCACCAACCTGCTCGCCAGCAGCTATTGCATCGAGGCGGCCCTGCCCTTGTTGCGGGCCGGCACCGCGCCGCACCTGGTGGGTGTCGCCAGCTCGGTGACTTACTTGCCGTTACCTCGGGCTGAAGCCTACGGCGCGTCCAAGGCGGGCATGCGTTACTTATTCGAATCCCTGCGCATTGACCTGGCCCCGGAAGGCATCGAAGTCACCGTGGTCAGCCCCGGTTTCGTCGATACGCCACTGACCGAGAAAAATGATTTTCCGATGCCCCTCAGCTGGCCGGCGGATAAAGCCGCGAAGCACATCTTCAGCAAACTCAAGGACCGTCCGCTGGAAATCGCCTTCCCGGCGCTGTTCATGGCCGCCCTGTGGCCACTGTCGAAAATGCCTGGCCGGATAAAACTGATGATCGGCAAACGCATGGTGCGCAGCAATCCGCCGATCAAGGACCTGCCGTGAACATCGCCATTATCGGCAGCGGTATCTCGGGGCTGACCAGCGCTTACCTGCTCAACCGCAATCACGAGATCACCCTGTTCGAATCCAGCGACTGGATCGGTGGGCACACGCACACGGTGAACGTGACAGCCGATGGCGAAAATCATGCGGTGGACACCGGTTTCATTGTGTTCAACGACTGGACCTATCCGAATTTCATCCGCCTGCTGGGCCAGATTGGCGTGAGCTTCAAGCCCACCGAAATGAGCTTCTCGGTCACCGACCCGGACAGCGGTCTGGAGTACAACGGCAACAACCTCAACAGCCTGTTTGCTCAACGGCGCAATCTGCTGTCACCCGGGTTCTGGGGCATGCTGCGGGACATTTTGCGTTTCAACAAAGAAGCGCTGCGGGATCTGGAACAACAGCGCATCGCGGCCGACACCACGTTGGACCATTACCTGAAGGCGAATGCCTACGGCGAGCGTTTCATCCTGCATTACATCGTGCCAATGGGCGCGGCGATCTGGTCGATGTCCATGGCCGACATGCTCGGTTTCCCGCTGCGGCTGTTCGTGCGTTTTTTCAAGAATCACGGCCTGCTGTCGGTGAGCAATCGTCCGCAGTGGTGTGTGATCGAGGGCGGTTCAAGTGCCTACATCGCACCGTTGACCGCTACCTTTAACGAGAAGATCCGCCTCAACTGCCCGGTGACGCGGGTCGAACGCGATGACGCTGGCGTGGTAATCCACAGCGCCACTGGCAGCGAGCGCTTCGACAAAGTGGTGTTCGCCTGCCACAGCGATCAGGCACTGAAACTGCTGGCCACCCCGAGCGACGCCGAACAGTCGATCCTCGGCGCCCTGCCCTACGCCGACAACGAAGTGGTCTTGCACAAGGACACGCGCCTGCTGCCGGAACGCAAACTCGCTTGGGCCAGCTGGAACTATCGCCTCGGTGGCGCCGGTCACACGTTGGCCGCCGTCACCTACGACATGAACATCCTGCAAGGCCTGCAGAGCGACACCACCTTCTGCGTCAGCCTCAACCAGAGCGCCGCGATCAACCCGTTCAAGGTGCTCGCCAAATACACCTACGCCCACCCGCAATACAGCCTGGCGGCGGTGGCGGCACAAGCTCGCTGGGAAGAATTGAACGGCGCGCAGCACACCTACTATTGCGGCGCCTACTGGGCCAACGGCTTCCATGAAGATGGCGTGGTGAGCGCGATGCGCGTTGCCCGCGAGTTTGGAGAAGCCCTGTGAACAGCGCACTCTACAGCGGCTGGATCGCCCATCGGCGGTTCGCCCCCAGGCGCCATGAATTCCGTTACCAGATCGGTTTGCTGTATCTCGATCTTGACGAACAGGACGCCGTACTCGGCTTGTCGCCACTGTCGGGAAACGGTCGTTTTTCAGCGTTTTCATTTCGTGAAAGCGATTACCTCAAGGCCTTTACCGGCAACGGCATGCGCCTGATCGATGCGGTGCGCCAGCAAGTCGGCGAAGCGCTCGGGCACACGCCGCAAGGTTCGATCTGCCTGCTGACCCAGGCGCGCAGTTGGGGCCTTTCGTTCAACCCGGTGAGTTTTTTCTATTGCCATGAAGCCGACGGCCAACTGGCGGCGATTCTCTGCGAAGTCACCAACACTCCGTGGCGCGAGCGCTATCACTATGTGCTGCCGGCGAAAGCGCCGGCGGACTTGAGCGACTTCCATCAGCATTTTGTCGTGACCAAGGCGTTTGACGTATCGCCGTTTTTGCCGCGCGATCTCGAGTACCGCATGAGCTTCAGTCCCGCCGCGAAAAAACTCGGCGTGCACATGGCCGACTGGCAGGGCGACCTCAAACTGTTCGACGCCACCCTCAACCTGAGCCGCGAAACCCTGGACCGCGCCAGCCTGCATCGCTATGTGCGGCGCTTTCCGTGGATGACCGCGAAAACCTGCCTGGCGATCTACTGGCAAGCCCTGCGCCTGTTGCTCAAGCGTGCACCGATTTTTGCTCACAAGGTTGCCGACGGCAGCTTTCAAACAGCCACCGTTGCCCCCAGGGATCGCCGCCATGAAATCCTCTAGTCTCTCGGCCAAGACCAACCTGTTCAGCCCCAACGGCCTGACCGGATCGCTGTTGCGTCGCGCCGTGCTGCGTCAACTGACGCAGCTCAAACACGGGCAATTGGTGGTCATCGAAGACGGCGAGCGCCACGTTTTCGGCACGGCTGGCAGTCATTTGCTTGGCGAGATCCATATTCTCGACGCGGCGGCCTGGGGGCTCGTGGCGGGCAACGGTTCGATTGGCGCGGGCGAGGCGTTCATCCACGGTTACTGGAGTTCGCCGGACCTGACGGCGGTGGTTCGGGTGTTTGTCAGCAACCTCGAAGTGCTGGATGCGCTGGAAGGAGGCCTGGCGAAACTGGGCCGGCCATTCGTTCAAGGGCTGCACTGGCTCAATCGCAATACGCGCAAAGGATCACAGAAGAACATCGCCGCCCACTACGACCTGGGCAACGATCTGTTCGAACAGTTTCTCGATCCGACCATGATGTACTCGGCCGCACAATTTCTGGCCGACGACGACACACTCGAACAGGCGCAGTTGAACAAACTGGAACGGATCTGCCAGAAGCTGGCCCTTAAACCGACGGATCACCTGCTGGAAATCGGCACCGGCTGGGGCAGCATGGCGCTTTACGCCGCGCAGCATTACGGCTGCAAGGTCACCACCACGACGCTGTCGAAAGAGCAGTACGCCTTTACCGCACAACGAATCGTAGCGCTCGGGTTGGAAGATCAGGTCACGCTGTTGCTCAAGGACTACCGCGACCTTACCGGGCAGTATGACAAGCTGGTGTCGATCGAGATGATCGAAGCCGTCGGCCACCGTTTTCTGCCGACTTATTTCAAGCAGTGCGCACACTTGCTCAAGAGCAACGGCTTGATGCTGTTGCAGGCCATCACCATCCGCGAGCAGCGCTATGAACAGGCCAAGGGCAGCGTTGATTTCATTCAGCGTTACATCTTCCCCGGCGGCGCCTTGCCCTGCGTGCAGAAGATGCTTGAGATCGTCAGCCGCGACACCGACATGAACCTGCTGCACATGGAAGACTTCGGCCTGCACTACGCGCGTACCCTGCGCCTGTGGCACGAGAATTTTCGTCGCGCCCAGGGCCGTCTGAGCGAGCTGGGCTACGACGACTATTTCCTGCGGCTGTGGGAGTTCTACCTGTGTTACTGCGAGGGTGGTTTCCTGGAGCGCACCATCGGCACCGCGCAATTGTTGCTGGCCAAACCGTCGGCAATCACGGCACCACTGCTCGGTCGTTTCGATGCTTGAACGCCTGGCCAATGCTGCGCTGTTTCAACTGGGCTGGTTTGCCTGCGTAGTGGGCGGCAACAGCCTGTGGCTGTTGGTGGCGCTGGCGGCATTGGTCATCCACCTGCTGTGGATAAGTCGCTGGGCCGATGAAGGCCGGCTGATTCTCAGTGTGGTCCTGCTGGGGACGACCCTCGACAGTTCCTTGCGCTGGCTCGGGGTGTTCGATTTCAACGATGTCGCGCCGTTGATCCCGCTGTGGCTGATGATCCTGTGGGCATTGCTGGCAACGACGTTGCGCCATTGCCTGCAATGGACCGCAAACCCGTGGTGGCTGGGCAGCTTGCTCGGCGCCGTCGGTGGGCCGCTGTCGTATTACGCTGGCGGTCAGCTGGCCGGGGTGCAGTTTCCCTACGGACAACTGCCGACGCTGCTCGGTATCGGCGTGCTCTGGGCGTTGGTGTTTCCGGTTCTGCATTTCATGGCCCACCGGCTGGCGAGCGACACACAGAACTGAACGCCTGTCAGGCCTTTCACACAGCACCGACCCACTGCCTTACACTGCGCGCCATGAAAACCATTCCCCACACGCAAATCGCCGAGCCGGCCGTGACGTGCTCGACGTGCTCTGCCTGCTGCTGTCAGCTCGAAGTGATGTTGATCACCGACACGGGCGTGCCCGATCGTTTTATCGATACCGATGAGTGGGGTGGGGAAGTCATGCTGCGTCTGGATGACGGTTGGTGTGCGGCGCTGGATCGCAACACGATGATGTGCACCATCTACGAAAAACGCCCACTGATTTGCCGGGAGTTCGAGACAGGCTCGCCGGAGTGCATCGAGGAGCGTCAGGGGATTACTTCGGTGTATCGCTAACCACCTTGCCCCCTGTAGGAGCGAGCTTGCTCGCGATGGTGTGTCAGTTGACACCAAACTAACTGAACCACCATCGCGAGCAAGCT
>NZ_RWIN01000114.1 GCF_009761815.1 Pseudomonas sp. PB120 | reverse complement strand
TGCTCGCGATGGCGGTGGGTCAGTCAACATTTATGTCGCCTGATACACCGCTATCGCGAGCAGGCTCGCTCCTACAGGGGGATCGTCGTTTATCGTTTTCGGCACAGCGTCAATCCATCGCCCAAGGGCAGCAACGACAGATCCACGCGCGAGTCATCCTTCAACGCGCGATTGAGCGCCTGGATGGCCTGGGTGTCTGCGCTTTCAGGGTTCTGTTCAAGCACTCGCCCGCTCCACAGCGTGTTATCGAACACCGCCAGACCGCCCACGCGCAGCAGGCGCAAGGCATGCTCCAGGTAAGCCGGGTAGTTCGCCTTGTCGGCATCAATGAACACCAAATCAAAGTGTCCCGGTTGATTCAGCTGACCGAGGGTTTCCAGCGCGGGGGCCAGGCGCAGATCAATTCGACCGGCAAGCCCCGCTTCCTGCCAATAACGGCGCGCGGTGGCGTTGTAGTCGCCGGGAATGTCGCAACAGATCAGCGAACCGTCATCCGGCAACGCCGCCGCCATGCACAAGGCGCTGTAACCGGTAAAAGTGCCGACTTCGAGCAAACGTTTCGCACCCGTGAGCTTCACCAGTAAGGCGAGAAATTGCCCCTGCTCCGGCGCCACTTGCCAGCGCGCCATGGGCAGTGCCTGGGTTTCGTCGCGCAAACGCTTGAGCAGCGGCGTCTCCCTGAGGGAGACGTCGAGCAGGTATTGATACAGGGAATCGTCGAGATTGAGCGTGCGAGCGGTCATGACAACCTCTGGGTGTTACGGGTTGCGCGCCAGATGCTCGGGCTGCAGGACTCGCTTGGCGCTGAGGTAGGCCCGTTGCCAATATGCCTTGGACAGGCTGTCGAGCTTGACCGTGCCGCCGGTGGCCGGCGCATGGACAAAGCGACCTTCGCCGACGTAAATGCCAGCGTGGCTGACCTGGGAACCGCCATTGGTGGCGAAGAAAATCAGGTCACCGGTTTGCAAGCCTTCCTTGCCCACATCCGCCGCTTGCATGCCAATCATCTCCCGCGTGGTGCGCGGCAGGGAAATGCCGGCGACATCACGGTAGACATAGCCGATCAACCCGCTGCAATCGAAGCCCGAATCCGGCGTATTACCGCCCCAGCGATAAGGCGTGCCCACCAGGCCCAACGCGCGAAACAGCACGTCTTCCGCCTCAGGGGAAAAGGGTTGGTTGGTATTGAACACGATCGGAGCGCGAACCACCGGCGCAGGCGGTGGTGGACGGCTGGCACAGGCGCTGAGCAGCGCTGCGAGGAACATGATTGCGAGGCGGGCCGAGTTCGTCATGGCAGAACATCCTGATCTGGCTGCGGCTTTTTCTGCAGAGGACGCAGAAAAGAAAACCGCCTGCGCAGGACGCAGGCGGTTTGCCATCAATATTAGATCTGGATTCTAGCGGCTACGCGGCAAACTTCAAGTAAGACTTTAAGTTCACCTTACAAACTGTCCGCTTACTTGCGCGCCGTGACGATTTCCGGGGCGGCGGCAGGCGCCATCGCGAGTGCGCGCTTGGCTTCGATGAAGGTTTTGTTCCAGTAGCTGTCGCCCAGGCTGTCGATCCGGACGCCACCGCTGCGGCGGCTGCTGGAATGGATGAACTGGTTGTCACCCAGGTAGATCCCGGCGTGACTGACGCGACCGCGACGACCATTGGTGGCGAAAAACAGCAGATCGCCCGGCTCCAGCTTGCTGCGAGAAACCAGCGGAGCGTCCACGTTGATCATTTCGCGGGTGGAGCGCGGCAGGTTCATGCCGGCTTCTTCGCGGAAGAGGTAACCGATGAAACCGCTGCAATCGAAGCCGGCTTCAGAGGTACCGCCGAAACGGTAACGAGTACCGATCAGGGACATGCCGCGTTCGAGGATGCTGTCAGCCAGGGCCGGAAGCTGGTACGACTTGCCATCAGCGAAGTCTGCCAGTTCTTTGTCGGTGGCCAGTTCTTCCTGATAAAGAGCGGAAGACTGTGCAGTAACAGAATTTTTAACCTGTTGTTGAGAGGCCTGCTCGGACACTGGAGAGTGAGCGGCGCAACCGAACAACAGGGTGACGAGTGCGAGAGGCACGAGGGGTGCAAAGCGATTTAGCATGGGCACGACCGTGGCTGATAGTTGTAAAGAAGCCGAGACTATGCCCGCTATCATCCTCATTTGCAAATTCAATCGAACTTTATGTGACTTTCCGGTTTCGCGTTTACATCTAAGCGCTTAAGCCCCATTTAGACACTTGCGCGGCCTACACCCTGTAGGAAAGCGGATTTTCTGGCGCCTGAAATATGCCAAAAACCCTATAGGGCCTGGGTTTTACCAGCCTAGCGTCTCTTTTAAAAACGGGATGGTCAGCTTGCGCTGAGCTTGAAGGGAGGCCTGGTCGAGACGCTCAAGCAGCTCGAACAACGCGCTCATGCTGCGAGTGCCTCGGGTCAGAATAAAGTGCCCGACTTCATCGGTCAGGTGCAGGCCGCGACGCGAAGCGCGCAGTTGCAAGGCGCGCAATTTGTCTTCGTCGGACAGTGGGCGCATCTGGAAGATCAGCGCCAGTGTCAGGCGGGATTTCAGGTCCGCCAGTTTTACTGGCAGTTCACGCGGGGACGTCGACGCGGCGATCAGCAAGCGCCGACCGCTATCACGCAGACGATTGAACAGATGGAACAACGCCTCTTCCCAATCCGCACGCCCGGCGACCGCCTGCAAATCATCCAGGCAGACCAGTTCGTATTGTTCGAGGTTATCGAGGATTTCGGTGCCACGATCCAGCAACTCGGCCAACGGCAGGTACACCGCCGGTTCCCCCAACTGTTCGAAGCGCAAGCACGCCGCTTGCAACAGGTGAGTGCGCCCTACCCCGTCCTTGCCCCAGAGATAAATCAGGCTTTCGGTCCAGCCGGCGTCGGCTTCGCAAAGCCGCTCGACATAGCCGAGTGCTGCGGCATTGGCGCCTGGGTAGTAGTTGATAAAGGTAGCGTCATCACGCAGACGCACACCTAGGGGCAGCTGAATCGGTTTCATGCTGACTGAACAGTTCCAACGGAACCGTTAGTGGCCTCTGTGTAAAGTTTGCGAAGTTTATACCCGTGACGCTGCCCGCACAATGCGACAGACCACAAGCAAAATCAAAGGTTTGCGTTAATGCACTGGTTTTGTGACAGTTTCTTTGGCGGCGCATGTGACAGCTGCGCGAAGGACGCGGGCCCGCCCGGCATCAAGCCAGGCAGCCCGCCAAGGGCAATCGTCACCCCTTAAAGCTCTGGTTCGTCGACGCCACTGTACATATCAGAATCTTTATACAAATCATGCACATGGCGCACCAGCACCATAATCACGGCGGCCACCGGAAGCGCCAGCAGTACGCCGGTAAAACCGAACAGCTCACCACCCGCCAGAATCGCGAAAATCACCGCGACGGGGTGCAAACCGATCCGGTCGCCCACCAGCAGCGGCGTCAGCACCATGCCTTCCAGCGCCTGGCCCACCATGAACACCGCGACGATGCCGATCATGGGGTAAAGGTCGCCACCAAACTGGAACAGCCCGGCAATCAACGCCGCACCGATACCGATGACAAACCCCATGTACGGCACGATGGCCGCCAGGCCGGCAATCAGGCCGATCAACAGACCCAACTCCAACCCGACCAGCATCAGGCCCGCCGCGTAGATCACGCCCAGCGCCAGCATCACCAGCAATTGTCCGCGAACGAACGCGCCGAGCACTTCATGGCATTCCCCCGCCAGGGAGACCACGCGCTCTTCATTGTCACGGGGCAGCAGGCTACGGATCTTGGCCATCATGACGTCCCAATCCCGCAGCAAGTAGAAACTCACCACTGGGATCAGCACCAGATTCGCCAGCCAGCCGATCAATGCCAGGCCAGACGCTGTCGCCTGGCTCAGCACCACGCCGACGATGTCCGTGGTCTGGCCCATGTGCTCGCTGATCGCCGCCTTGAGCTTGTCGAACTTCCAGAAGTTATCCGACAGCCCGAACTTCGATTGCGCCCACGGCAATGCGGTGTGTTGCAGCCAGTCCAGCATCTGCGGCGCCAGTTCGTACAGGCGAAACAGTTGCCGGGCGAGCATCGGCACCAGCACCAGCAGCAACGTCGTGAAGATCAGGGTGAACAGCGCAAACACCGCGATCACGCCCCAGGTCCGCGACAACCCGGCCTTTTCCAGCCGGTCCACCAGCGGATCGAACAGATAAGCCAGTAGCAGCGCCACCAGAAACGGCGTCAGGATCGGATGCAACAGCCAGACAAACACGCAGAGCAGGACAACCCCACCCAACCAGAACCAACGCCGCGTATCGCCCATGAACCACTCCCTGCTTCTATATAGAGAAAGAAAAATCTACCAGCGGTATCGCAACTGCGGCGTCGGTGCCGCAGGCGCTACTGCTGTTGGTGCTGCACCGGCCACCGGCTGCACAGGCGCGGTCGGCGTCGGCGCCTGGCCCGCCGGGACCTCCTGCAACTTCGCCAGTGACAGCTGCGCCCGCAATTGCTCGGCACTGCCATTGACCCGGTAAAGAATGCGGTCGCCATCGACGCTTTGCAGGCGCACACCAAACGGCTCCAGCAAACGCCCGAGCGCTGCGTAGTGCTCCAGGTTCATGCCCTGCACTTCCAGCAATTGCTCGCCCGACGCGCCAGCCTTGACTACAAAGCGCGGCGCCAGGCGTTCACTGACGGCCAGCATCACCGCATCGGCCACCGCAGCCTGATCCGCACCTTGCACGCTGCCCGCCTCTTTCTGGTCGCCCAGCCACAAATGCCACTTGGCCTGCCACTGGCCACCCTCTTCATGGGCATGCACCGCCAGCAAGGCGTCAGCGTTGTAACGTTCCGAGGCGGCGCGCAATGGCGTCGCCTCCGTGCCTTCAAGATTCGGTGCCGTCGCCACCAGTTGTTCGCTCAGGTCCGCCAGCGGCAGACGCAGCGGCAATCCCCGGTGTTGTGCCGCGCGCCGTAGCGGTGCAGCACTGGCCTGCCCGTCGCCCACCAGGCTTGAGCCCTCGGCGGAATCGTTGAGCCACCACCCCAGGATCGACGGCCGATTGGCGCCCCACAGCGACAGCCCGGCACGGCGCAGTGCCTGTTCGGTGGTCGCCGGGTCGAAATCGACTTTAAGCACTTGCGGCGGTCCGGCGTCAAAGCCGTACTGACTGATGATTTGCTGCGGGTCTTTGCGCACCGCCGCCAGCCCCGGGCTTTGCGCCGCTTTCGGGTCGCCGGTCAGGCGCAGCACCAGCGTGTCCAGCGCCCGCTGAGTCGCCTGATCACGCTCCTCCTGCGTCTGGCTGCTGACCGGTTCGCGAACCTGATAGAGGCCTTTGACTGTTTCGGCATGACTCGCCAGGCTGAACAATGACAAACAGCCCACAAACACGAATTTACAAAAACGCATGGAAGATTCCTGACGACGAGAGCGGCTGGAACAGACCGCATGAAGATGATCGGGCAAGGCTGTGACCACGTCCTTGCGCAAAACATTCACACGATCACTGGAAGTTTTCGCACTGTCATAACGATAGACGGTTAATGGCGATACCTTATACAGCCATGCAAGACGCCACCAACACGGTCAATATCAATTTTTTTCAGGTGATATGCCCCTGCCGTCGGCGTGAGGATGGCCGCTGCCCCTCAAGCCTGATAAAATCGCGCGCCTTCGCAGACCGGCAACAGCCGGGCACCCTCGAATATGCGCTCGGCACTTGCCCTCGCCTGTTCAAGGGGTCCCACTGGACTCGGTCGTTACCCCTGAATCCCCCCTAAAGGCCTGGATCATGAGCAAGCAACCCTCCCTGAGCTACAAGGACGCCGGTGTAGACATCGACGCCGGTGAAGCATTGGTCGAACGCATCAAGAGCGTCGCCAAGCGCACTGCGCGCCCGGAAGTCATGGGCGGCCTGGGCGGTTTCGGCGCCCTCTGCGAAATCCCGGCCGGCTACAAGCAGCCTGTGCTGGTTTCCGGTACTGACGGCGTCGGCACCAAGCTGCGCCTGGCACTGAACCTGAACAAGCACGACAGCATCGGCATCGACCTGGTGGCCATGTGCGTGAACGACCTGGTGGTCTGCGGCGCCGAGCCGCTGTTCTTCCTCGACTACTACGCCACCGGCAAACTGAACGTCGAAACCGCGACCCAGGTCGTGACCGGCATCGGCGCGGGCTGCGAACTGTCCGGCTGCTCCCTGGTCGGCGGCGAAACCGCTGAAATGCCTGGCATGTACGAAGGCGAAGACTACGACCTGGCCGGCTTCTGCGTCGGTGTCGTGGAAAAATCCGAAATCATCGACGGTTCCAAAGTCGCTGCCGGCGACGCCCTGCTCGCCCTGCCGTCTTCCGGCCCGCACTCCAACGGCTACTCGCTGATCCGCAAGATCATCGAAGTGTCCGGTGCCGACATCGAAAACATCCAGCTCGACGGCAAGCCGCTGACCGACCTGCTGATGGCCCCGACCCGCATCTACGTGAAGCCGCTGCTCAAGCTGATCAAGGAAACCGGCGCCGTCAAAGCCATGGCCCACATCACCGGTGGTGGCCTGCTCGACAACATCCCGCGCGTTCTGCCAAAAGGCGCACAAGCGGTGGTCGACGTCGCGAGCTGGAACCGCCCTGCCGTGTTCGACTGGCTGCAAGAGAAAGGCAACGTTGACGAAAACGAAATGCACCGCGTGCTGAACTGCGGCGTCGGCATGGTGATCTGCGTCGCTCAAGAGCACGTTGAAACCGCGCTGAACGTGCTGCGTGAAGCCGGCGAGCAGCCTTGGGTCATCGGCCAGATCGCCACCGCTGCCGAAGGCGCGGCTCAGGTTGAACTGAAGAACCTCAAGGCTCACTGATGCCTCGGACCTGTGATGTGGTGGTGCTGTTGTCCGGCACCGGCAGTAACTTGCAGGCCTTGATCGACAGCACGCGGACCGGTGACAGCCCGGTCCGCATCGCTGCGGTGATTTCCAACCGCGCCGACGCCTACGGCCTGCAACGCGCCAGGGACGCGGGTATCGACACCCGCTCCCTGGATCACAAGGCATTCGACGGCCGCGAAGCCTTCGATGCCGCGCTGATCGAACTGATCGACGCTTTCAATCCCCAACTCGTGGTACTGGCCGGTTTCATGCGCATTCTCAGCGCTGACTTCGTGCGCCACTATCAGGGTCGCCTGCTCAACATCCATCCGTCGCTGCTACCCAAATACAAAGGGTTACACACTCATCAGCGCGCGCTGGAGGCCGGCGACACCGAGCATGGTTGCTCCGTGCATTTCGTCACCGAGGAACTCGATGGCGGACCACTGGTCGTACAGGCTGTAATACCGGTAGAGTTGCAGGATTCGCCGCAGAGTCTGGCGCAGCGGGTCCACGTTCAGGAACACCTGATCTACCCGATGGCCGTACGCTGGTTTGCCGAAGGTCGTTTATCACTCGGCGAACAAGGTGCTTTACTGGATGGTCAGTTACTCGCGGCCAGCGGCCACTTGATTCGAACCTAGGAGATTTTATGCGTCGCGCCCTGCTCTTCGCTTGCGCTCTGCTCGCCCTGCCCTTCGCACAGGCGGCGGACCTTCAACCTTTCTCCGCCAGCTACACCGCCGACTGGAAGCAACTGCCCATGAGCGGCACGGCTGAACGCAGCCTGGCCAAACAAGCCAACGGCGTGTGGAAACTCAGCTTCAAGGCATCGATGATGATCGCCAGCCTGTCGGAGGAAAGCACGCTGACCCTCGACAAGGACACCCTGCTGCCGCAGTCCTATCACTTCGAGCGCGGCGGCCTGGGCAAAGCCAAGAAAGCCGATCTGGATTTCGACTGGAACGCCAAGATGGTCACCGGCACCGATCGTGGTGACGCGGTCAAGATCCCGCTCAATCGCGGCATGGTCGACAAGTCGACCTATCAGCTGGCCCTGCAACATGACGTCGCTGCCGGCAAGAAAAGCATGAGCTATCAGGTGGTCGACGGCGGCGAAGTCGATACCTATGACTTCCGCGTGCTGGGTACGGAAAAGGTCGACACCAAGGCTGGCCAGATCGAAGCGATCAAGGTCGAGCGCGTGCGTGACCCGACACAAAGCAAGCGCATCACCGTGCTGTGGTTCGCCAAGGACTGGGACTACCTGCTGGTTCGTCTGCAACAGGTTGAAACCGACGGCAAGGAGTACAACATCATGCTCCTCGACGGCACGGTCAACGGCAAGGCTGTCAAAGGCAGCTGATCCGGTTGGACATGAAAATCCGGAATCCCCCAAGGATTCCGGATTTTTTTATGCCTGAAGTATCGTCAAATCCGCGCCAATCCCTGAGCCAGGTCGGCGCGCAGGTCTTCAACATCCTCGACCCCCACTGACAAACGCACCAGCGCATCGCCAATGCCCAGCTCGGCGCGGGTATCGGCGGGGATCGTGGCGTGGGTCATGATCGCCGGGTGCTCGATCAGGCTTTCCACCCCGCCCAGGCTCTCGGCCAGCGCGAAGATCTGCATGCTCTCAAGGAAACGCTTGGCACCGGCGAGGTCGCTGTTCAGGTCGAGGGAAATCATTCCGCCGAAACCGCGCATCTGCTGCCGCGCCAGTTCGTGCTGCGGGTGCGACGGCAGGCCTGGATAGTAGACACGCGCCACTTGCGGCTGACGTTCCAGCCATTGCGCCAATTCCAGCGCATTGCTGCAATGGCGCTCCATACGCAGCGCCAGGGTCTTCACCCCACGCAAAGTGAGGAAGGCGTCAAACGGCCCGGCGATGGCGCCGACGGCGTTTTGCAGAAAGCCCAGGCGTTCGGCCAGTTCCGCGTTCTGCCCGACCACCGCAATGCCGCCGATCACATCGGAGTGGCCATTGAGGTACTTGGTCGTCGAATGCACCACGATATCGAAGCCCAACTCCAGGGGGCGCTGGATCCACGGACTGGCAAAGGTGTTGTCGGCCACACAGATGATGCCCCGGTCGCGGCAGATACGCGCAATGGCGCCGAGGTCGGTCAAACGCAGCAAGGGATTGCTCGGCGTCTCGACACAGACCATCCGCGTGTCGTCCTGCAGCGCGGACTCGAAGGCCGACAGGTCGGTCAGGTCGACGAAGCTGAAGCGATGCCCGGCGCTGCGCCGGCGCACCTTGTCGAACAACCGAAAAGTACCGCCATACAAGTCATTGCCGGAGACGATGTGCGAACCGGTGTCGAGCAGTTCGAGCACCGTGGAAATGGTCGCCAGCCCGGAAGCAAAAGCGAACGCCTGGGTGCCGCCCTCCAGATCCGCCACGCAACGTTCCAGCGCAAAACGCGTCGGGTTGTGCGAGCGCCCGTAGTCGAGGCCTTTGTGCACGCCGGGGCTCTGCTGCAAATAGGTGGAGTTGGCGTAAATCGGTGGCATCAGCGCCCCGGTAGAAGGGTCCGGCGTTTGCCCGGCATGGATCACACGGGTGGCAAAACCCCGTGGCGCACCGGTTTTATCGTGTTGACTCATGTCAGGGATCTCCGCAAGTGATTGAGCATGTCGACTCGAGTAATCAAGCCGTGGAAGCCGGAAGCGTCGGCAATGATTGCCACCAGCCCACGGTCGAGCTCTGCCCGCAGCTCAGCCAGACTGGCGCCGGGAGGCAGGGTTTGCAGCTTGTCAGTCATCGCGCTGGCCACGGTCAGGCGGAAATTCGAAGCGCCTTCCTGCATGCCCAGCAAAATATCGGATTCGTCGATCACCCCGACCAGCTTCTGCCCGTCTGCCAGTACCGGCAGTTGCGACACATCCGCCAGGCGCATGCGCTGGAAGGCTGTCAGCAGCGTGTCGTCCGGGCCCACGCTGACCACCCGGCCATCCTCGAAACGCCGCGCGATCACGTCGCGTAAATCGCCATACGGCTTGCGTGCCAGCAATCCCTGATCGTTCATCCATTGATCGTTGTACACCTTCGACAGGTAGCGAGTGCCGGTGTCGCAAACAAAGCTGACCACGCGCTTCGGCTCGGTCTGTTCACGGCAGTAGCGTAAGGCCGCCGCCAGCAAGGTGCCGGTGGAAGAGCCACCGAGAATCCCCTCGGCGCGCAGCAGTTGGCGGGCGTGGTCGAAGCTTTCCTCGTCGCTGATCGAGTAGGCGTGGCGCACGCTGGAGAGGTCGGCGATCGACGGAATGAAGTCTTCGCCAATGCCTTCCACCGCCCACGAACCGGGCGTGCCGAGGGTGCCGCTGCGGCTGTACTCGGCCATCACCGAGCCAATTGGATCGGCCAGCACCATGACCAGGTTCGGTTGCACGCGGCTGAAGAAACGCGTCAGCCCGGTCAGGGTGCCGGCCGAACCGACGCCGACGACGATGGCGTCGACATCATGCTGGGTCTGCGCCCAGATCTCCGGCGCGGTGCTGCACTCGTGGGCCAGCGGGTTGGCCGGGTTGTTGAATTGATCGGCAAAGAAGGCGTCGGGAATTTCCTGCGCCAGCCGCGCCGCGACGTCCTGGTAATAATCGGGATGGCCCTTGCCGACGTCGGAACGGGTGATGTGTACCTCGGCGCCCATGGCCTTGAGGTGCAAGACCTTCTCGGTGGACATTTTGTCCGGCACCACCAG
The DNA here is from genome assembly GCF_009761815.1 of Pseudomonas sp. PB120. Taxonomy (GTDB): domain Bacteria; phylum Pseudomonadota; class Gammaproteobacteria; order Pseudomonadales; family Pseudomonadaceae; genus Aquipseudomonas. Next base: position 1,986 of record NZ_RWIN01000114.1, on the reverse strand, counting down.
CACCACCCGATAGCCCTTGGCGCGGCCAACCAGCGCCAGGCCCAGGCCGGTGTTGCCGGCGGTGGCTTCGACGATGGTGCCGCCGGGGCGCAGGCGGCCATCGCGCTCGGCGGCGTCGATCATCGCCAGGCCGATACGGTCCTTGATCGAGCCGCCGGGGTTCTGTGATTCGAGTTTGAGGAACAGCGTGCAGGGACCGGTATCGAAACGGCTGACGCGCACCAGCGGCGTATTGCCGATCAGTTCGAGCACGGCAGGGCGGGAGTCATTCGGCATGTCGTCACCTCGCTGCGGGAATCCCGCCTGGATGGACAGCAACCTGCCGCGGTCATCGCGCGCCGGTTGCCAGCAATGCATCGCAAGGACCATAGGCCGGGTTGGCGCCACCCGCAACCATGCGCAGCCAACCGGTCGCATCGCCGTAACGATTCGGCGTAATCAGAACCCCGATGCAAAAAGTGGAACGCCCGTCATGCGGAATGCTCTATAACTTCAAGGTCTCTTTTGATCGACTCACTTTCCTGATGCCTGCGAGGTTTTCCATGTCCGTCACCGTCAATACCGTCTCCAGCGATGGTTTTCGTCACAGCGTGCAGATCGATGAGCACGAACTCTTTGCCGATGTGCCGAAATCGGTTGGCGGCGAAGGCTCGGCGCCGGAGCCCCATGATTATTTCGACGCGGCGCTCGGTGCGTGCAAAGCACTGACGCTGAAAATGTATGCCAAGAAGAAAAACATCCCGCTGACCGGCGTGACGGTCGAGGTCAAACGCGACAACAGCGAAGAGCAAAAAGGCAAATATGCGCTGCACGTCAAGCTGACGCTCAAGGGCGTGCTCACTGACGCCGAGCGTGAAGAGCTGCACCGCGTGGCGGACCGCTGCCCCGTGCACAAGCTGATGACCACTACTGAAGTCAGCATCGAAACCCATCTGTCCGAAGGCGCCTTCAGCCAATAGCGGCAAGGGCTGCCCAAGCGGGTTATGCTCCCTGCGTCACCCGCTCAGCCTGGAATGCACCATGAACACTCCGCTCGTGATCCGCCCCCGCGTTGAAGATGTCGAAGGCCAGCCGATTCTTCGTCCGCTGCCGTCAGCCAAATGCCGCAGCGTCGGGCCGTTTGTGTTTTTCGACCACATGCTTGAAACCCGTTATCCGGCGGGCAAAGGCATGAACATACGCCAGCATCCGCACATCGGCCTCTCCACCCTCACCTACCTGTTTCAGGGGCAGATCCAGCACAAGGACAGCCTCGGTTCCGATCAGGTGGTGGACGCCGGCGACGTGAGCTGGATGACGGCGGGCAGCGCAATTGCCCACGTCGAGCGCACCCCCGAATCGCTGAAGAACAGTGGGTTCACGATGCACGGCTTGCAGATCTGGCTGGCCTCGCCGAAGGAGCATGAACAGGGCCCGGGGCATTACAGCCATCACCCGGCCTCGACGCTGCCGGTCAGCGATAACCTTGGGGTGAAAATCCGCATGATTGCGGGAACGGGCTTTTGCCTGGAATCGCCGGTGCCGGTGCTTTCTCCTACGTTGTATGCGGAATTGAACCTGCAAACGGCGACGACTTTGCTGATTCCTGCCGAACATGAAGAGCGGGCGTTGTATGTGTTGAGTGGCGAAGCGCTGCTGGAGGGGGAGTTGCTGGAATTGAATTCGCTGGTGGTATTACCGGCTGGCGAAGAGATGACCCTGTTCGCCGAGAGCGACTGTCATGCCGTATTGTTTGGCGGGGCGCCACTGGACGGGCCACGGCGGATCAACTGGAATTTTGTAGCAAGCGATCCGGCCGCCATCGATGAAGCGCGACGGCGTTGGGCGGCCGGGGATTGGCCGACGGTGCCGGGGGAAGTTGAGCGGATCGAATTGCCTTAGTTTTTTATTGCCTGTCAGGCCGTCATCGTCGGAACGCCGCCCGGAGCCGGCTCACTCCTACAGGGTTTTGTGTTGAGCGCAATATTGAGGCCAACACAAAACCCT
>NZ_RWIN01000113.1 GCF_009761815.1 Pseudomonas sp. PB120 | reverse complement strand
GGCGGCGGGCCCACGGAGCAGGACCGGAGCGAGGGCATGCCGAGCCTAGGCGAGGCACCGAACGAAAGGGGCAAGAGCCCTTGGTTACTTGGGGCTTTTCCAAGTGACTCGCCGTAAGGGCGAAACCCATAGTCGCCATAACCGAAGAAACGGATATACCCCCAATCCCAACCGATTTGCACCAACCGAGTGCACTTCGCTATAGTGGCACAACAACATCACTCACAAAGAAATCTGCCAGCAGGGAACGCTGCATTCTCAACACTGAGCGTCCCGTGCCGGCTGCCGTACCGACACTTCGAGACTGCCCAATGCCCAACCGCTCGTTGCACTTCAAACTATTCTGGACATCCCTGATCGGTACCGTCGTGGTCATGGCGCTGCTGCTCGGCTCCATCGCCTACATCGCCTACGGCTCGTCAGTCAAAGAAACCTCCGCCCTGGTCGACACCATCGTCAAGGCCAACGCCAAAGAAGTCGAAGTTGAACTGGGTGCCGGCTTTACCGTCGCCGATTCACTGGCCAGCGTCGCCACCGCGATGCAGCAACAGCAAGTCGACCGCAAGACCGCCGATGCCTTGACGCGCCGCCTGTTCGAGGCCAATCCGAAACTGCTGGGCCTGGGGCAGTACTGGGAAGCGAATGCGTTCGACGGCAAGGACAGCGACTTCATCAACCAGCCGAATCACGATGCCACGGGCCGTTACCTGACCTACTGGAACCGTGCCAGTGGCTCGGTAAAGTCCGAACCCTTGGCCGGTTACGTCCCGGAAAATGCCGATAACCAGTATTACTATCAACCGCTGCACACCCGGCAGCCGTGGGCGTCCGAACCGTTTGCCTACAGCACCGGCAGCGGTCAGAAAGTGATGATGGTGTCGATCATGGTGCCGCTATTACAGGGTGGCAAAGCCCTGGGCGTCGCCGGTGTCGACATCCCGCTGGAAAGCATCAACCGCCAACTGGCGAAAATCGATGCCTATAAAGGGTATGGCGCGCTCGTTTCCAGCAATGGCCTGTACGCCAGCCACCCGGATGCCAAGCGTTTGAGCCAGCCGGCCGATGATTTGCCGGACGCCGCCAAAGAGGCGATCAAGGCCGGTAAACCCTACAGTTTCCAGCGCGATGGCTGGGGTTACGTGCTGCAACCGGTGCGCATCGGCAATGCGCCAAACACCTGGGGCTTGATGGTCGCGTACCCGCTCGCCGAAGCGATGGCGGGCATCAATCACTTCCTCTACACCGCGGTGGTCATCGGCCTGGTGGCGTTGCTGGTCCTGGCCATTGTGCTCTGGCAATTGCTGGCGTGGCAGATTCGTCCACTGTCCGGCTTGACCGTCGGCATTCAGGCCTGGGGCGGTGAACTGGGGCTGCGTTTCGAACAACGCAGCGGCGACGAAACCGGCAAACTGGCGGGGGCGTTCAATCAGTTCATCCAGCGCCTGGGCGATCTGGTCGGCTCGATTCGCCACAGCAGCGCCGCACTGATCCAGATCTCCAATCATTTGGGCGATACAACGCAAGCCGTTGCCGAACGGGCGACCTCACAGCACACCGCCACCGAGGAAATGGCCAGCGGCGTCACCGCTCTGGCGCACTCGGTGACCGAGATGTCCCAGCAAGCTGAAGATGTGGAGCAACTGGCGCGCAACACCGAGGTGCTGACCACCCACATTTCCGGCGACATGAGCCTGACACTGGCGGGCATCACCCACATCGATCAAACCATGGACGTTGTGGCCGGCGCTGTCGGCGATCTGGAAAAACGCTCCCAGGAAATCGCCGGCATCATCGCGGTGATTCGCAGCATCGCCGATCAGACCAACCTGCTGGCCCTCAACGCGGCCATTGAAGCGGCGCGGGCGGGGGAGCAGGGGCGTGGGTTTGCCGTGGTGGCGGATGAAGTGCGGCAACTGGCGGAGCGTACGAGTCGCTCGACCGGGGAAATCGGCGAGATGATCGGGGCCATCGGTTCCGACGTGCGCAACACGGTCGCCAACGTCCAGCAAGTCGGCGAAGCCGTGCGCCAGGGCGTGGTGCAACTGACGACTTCGGCACAAGGCGTCGACCAGATCCGCCAACATGCCCAGGATATTCTGACGCGTATCAGTGAAGTGGCGCGTCAGACCCAAAGTCAGGCCGCGACCGGTGAGCAGCTGTCCGTCGCGATTCAGGGTGTCAGTCGCATCTCCGAACAGAACGATCACGCCATCCGCAGCTTGCTTGATCAGTCGCTGCAACTTCGGGATCAGGCCGGTTCCTTGAACCAGCAACTGACTCAATTCAGGGATTGAAAACCGGGCGGCTGAACCATTGCAGGTTCAGCCGCACCCGCCCTTATCAGGCGAGCATCGGCAACAACCCGCCTTGACGATCCAGCTTGGCCAGGTCATCAAAGCCACCGATGTGCGCATCACCGACAAAAATCTGCGGAACGCTGCGCCGGCCGCTTCGGGTGAGCATTTCCTGAAACTTGCCCGGTTGCGATTGAACGTTTATTTCCTCCATCGCGATCCCCTTGCTGGCCAGCAGTGCCTTGGCGTTGCGGCAGTAGGGGCAGGTGTCGGTGGTGTAAAGCGTGACGGTGTTCATAACCTGTACTCCAAAAGTTGAGGCGCTGTTCAGGCATCGATCGCAGGGAAATCGATATCGGTCAGGGCCGCGTTGTTCAGGTAATTGGTCAAGGTTTGCGACGCCACGTGGGCAATCACCTCGATGATCTTCGCGTCATCGATCCCGGCCGCGCGGGCGGCTTCGATCTGCTCGGTGCTCAGGTGACCGCGGCTTTCAGTGACTTGCCGGGCGAGCGTGGCATAGGCATTGAGCTGGCCGTCGCGCGCACTGAGGATGTCTTGCGCCGAGAGCCCGGCCTTGCCGGCGAACAACGTGTGCGCTGCCAGGCAGTAGTCGCAGCCATTGACCTGTGAGGTGGCGAGAAAAATCGCTTCCTTCTCGGTGGCGCTCAAGGACGTTTTGCCCAGGGCCACGGACTGTTGCAGGTAGGAGGACAGCACTGCGGGGGCATGGGCCAGTGTCTTGAAGACATTGGGCAGGAAACCGATTTTTTTCTGCACGCCTTCCAGCAGCGGGCGGGTGGCGTCGGTGGCGTGTTCGAGGCTCAGCGGGGCGATGCGGCTCATGTCATTCTCCGTAGTGGATGCGCGAAGTGCGCCAGGTACGGGTGCCATGTTATTGATTGAGGCTGGCCTTAAGGGTGCAAATCGTCGAGGATATGCGACAGATCGTCCAGCTAACGGCTCGGGAGTCGCTTCATGGATCGCTTGTCCACCTTGCTCGCACACTTCGGTGTCAGTGCCGGCACATTCCACAGCGGGGCCTTTTGTGGCACCACTGGCTTTGATGGCCATCAGGATTGCGGGCATCTGCATTTGCTTCAGGGCGGCGAATTGGGCCTGAAGCTGGCCGATGAACGAGAGATCCAGCTGACCAAACCAACGCTGATGTTTTTTCCTCGGCCTTACCGTCATCGGTTGTTCGCCTCTGACGCCTTCGAGACTCAGCTGGTGTGCGCGTCCCTGACCTTCGATGGCGGCGCGGGCAATGCTCTGGCGGCGGCGTTGCCTGATTACCTGGTGCTGGAACTCGATGAATTGCCGATGATGGCGGGCACGCTGGAGTGGCTGTTCAACGAGGCGTTCGCGGGCACTTGTGGTCGCGAAGCGATGATGGACCGGCTGTTTGAACTGCTGGTGATTCAGTTGCTGCGGCACATCTTGAGCAATCGTGAACAAAGCCCCGGGATGATGGCCGGCCTTGCCGATTCGCGCCTGGCGCGGTCGTTGAGCCTCATGCATGACGAACCTGCCAAGGCATGGACCGTGGCTGAGTTATCGGCCGCGGCCAACATGTCGCGGGCCAGTTTCGCCGAACACTTTCGCCTGGTGGTGGGGCAGACGCCCGTCGATTATCTGGTGAGCTGGCGCATCAGCCTGGCGCAGAAACGCTTGCGCGAGGGCAGGCCCATTGCGCTGATCGCCGATGAGGTGGGCTATGAAAGCCCTTCGGCATTGGCCCGGGCCTTTCGACGCAAGACAGGACTCAGTCCCCGTGAATGGACCCGTAGCGCACAAAAAAGCCCGGTGGATTAGGCCGGGCTTTCCTGTAGGAGCGAGCTCGCTCGCGATGGTCGTTAACGATAACGCGGGTTGACTGGTTAAACGCGGTGTTCTTGAGTCCATCGCGAGCAAGCTCGCTCCTACAATGGGTGTACGGCTATCTGAGTTGAGTATTTCGGTAAAGCCATTCATTCAAGCGTTGCGATTCTGGATCAGGCGATCAGAGCCACCTTCGGCAACGCGATTCTGGATCAGGCGATCAGAGCCACCTTCGGCAACGCGATTCTGGATCAGGCGATCAGAGCCACCTTCGGCAACGCGATTCTGGATCAGACGATCCGAGCCACCTTCAGCAACGCGATTCTGGATCAGACGATCCGAGCCACCTTCGGCAACGCGATTCTGGATCAAACGATCCGAACCACCTTCAGCCACGCGGCTCTCGATCAAACGATCCGAACCACCTTCAGCCACGCGGCTCTCGATCAAACGATCCGAACCACCTTCAGCCACACGGCTCTCGATCAAACGATCCGAACCGCCTTCAGCGATGGCCTGGTGAGCAGGGGCTGCGGCGAAAGCGTTAACTGCAAAAACCGAGAATGCGATGCTGAGAAGAGTTTGGCGTTTCATGAGTGTGTGCTCCGGGGTGTTATTGGTTGGTATGGAGGCGATGTTACGCCCCGGAGTTTTTAAGAGAACTTCATTGAGATGATGGTGACTATCGATGCCGGCAATGGTTGTGGCGCATCACCTAAGGCGCAGTGATGATCCTTGAAGACAGCTGCTGCACCACCTCGGCTTCGGCGGCGCCTTCATTGCTGTCCTCATCAAACACCGCGCACGTCGCCGTCTGGTCGCCGACCGCGCAACGGTAAACCGCGACGATGCTGCCGGGGCCGCCTCCCGTGTGCCCGTTCAGGGTCAGGCCGCCTTCCACCGCGCCTTGCATCAAGCCAAGCCCGTAACCCGGAGCCGTCCAGGGGCGCCCTGCAATGGGACCGCCGAGTTGACGTGCTGTCTGCATCTCTCGCAGCAGCGACTCGGGGAGCAATTGTCCTGCAAACAATCGATCGAGAAGGAGGACCGCCTCTGTCAGCGGGCCGACCAGCAATCCGTGGTAGACCCAACCCGGATCGTAGGCGGTGGCGGTGCCCATGTTCACACCGCGCAAATCTGCTTGGGTCTGCGCCAGGCGCACATCCGTCAAGCCGAGAACTGAAAACACGCGTTGATTCAGCGCCTCTTCAAGGCCGAGCCCAGTAACCCGCTCGATGAGTCTGCCGACGTACAGGTAACCGACGTTCGAATAGCGCCAGCCGGCGCCCGGCTCGTAGCGTAATCGGCTGGCGTCCAGGCGTTGCAGCATCTCATCTGCCGACCAGGGTGATTGATTCTGGTTGACCGCAGCGTGGTACTCGGCGAGTTCTCCATAGTCCGCCAACCCGGCTTCATGTCGCAGCAGTTGGCGCAGGGTGAAGGGGCCTTCGGGTACTTCGTCGTCAAGCTCGACCTGTCCGTCCCGCACCAGCGACAGGGCCGCCGTCGCGAGCACCGTCTTGGTGAAGCTCCACCAGGGAATGATCACATCGGGTGTTGGGCGCGTGAGCAAGGAACCGTTCGATACAAGGGACATCAGCATGAAGCGAATCCAGGCAAAGGGAAGCACGTTGTCAGTTTGGGTACGGCCAGGCGTTTTCTAACGAAGCACATGCACCGCCAGACCGATCAGCGCACACCCCATCAATACTTCGATCACCCCGCGCTTGAAACGGAACAGCGAAATCGCCGCAGCAATGGCAATCAGCGCCGACGGCCAGTCGAAGTGGCCGTCGAAGCCGCTGGGCCAAAGCACGTGGTAGGCAAAAAAGCACGCCAGATTGAGAATCACGCCGACCACCGCCGCGGTGATCGCTGTCAGGGGGGCCGTGAATTTCAGCTCGTTATGCGTCGACTCCACCAGCGGCCCGCCGGCGAGGATGAACAGAAAGGAAGGCAGGAAGGTGAACCACGTCACCAGCGTGGCGGCCAGGGCGCCCGCCAGGAAGCGCTGGTCCGGGCCGAACACCGAATGAACATAGCCGCCGATAAACCCGACGAAAGCCACCACCATGATCAGCGGCCCGGGCGTGGTTTCGCCCAACGCCAGGCCATCGATCATCTGCGTGGGCGTCAGCCACCCATAGTGTCCGACCGCGCCCTGATACACGTAAGGCAACACCGCGTACGCGCCGCCGAAGGTCAGCAGCGCCGCTTTGGTAAAGAACCAGGCCATTTGGGTCAGCGTGCCTTCCCAGCCGAACAGCCCGGTGAGAAGGCCCATCGGCAATGCCCACAACGTGGCGCCGATCAGGATCAGACGCAGCAGCTTCAACCCATTGAAGCGGGCGTGCTCGGGGGTAGGGGTGTCGTCATCGATCAGCGCTGGCCCAAAGGATTTTCGAGCGGCGCCGTGACCACCGGTTGAGAATTTTTCGGGGGCCAGACGCCCGCCGACATAACCGAGGACCGCAGCCCCCAGCACAATCAGCGGAAAGGGGACATTGAAGGCGAAGATGGCCGCGAATGACGCGGCGGCGATGCCCCATAGCCAGTTGTTCTTCAACGCCCGCGAGCCGATCCGGTGCGCCGCCTGCAGCACAATCGCCGTGACGGCCGGCTTGATCCCGTAGAACAGGCCGACCACCACCGGCACCTCGCCGAAGGCGATGTACACCCAGGACAATGCAATCAGGATGAACAGCGACGGCAGCACAAACAGCGCGCCGGCAATCACGCCGCCCCAGGTCCGGTGCATCAGCCAGCCGATGTAGGTCGCCAACTGCTGGGCCTCGGGCCCTGGCAGCAGCATGCAATAGTTGAGTGCATGGAGAAACCGCCGCTCCGAAATCCAGCGCCGGCGCTCGACCAACTCCTGGTGCATGATCGAAATCTGCCCGGCCGGACCCCCAAAACTGATGAAGCCAAGCTTGAGCCAGAAGCGCAAGGCCTCTCCCAGAGGGACCGCTTCAGGCTTTGTTTGATGCAGATCTGTGGCCGACGTGGGCGTTTCGCTCAAGCGGCTGCTCCTTTCTGACTAGCTGTGGCCCAACGCAATCGCGAACGAAACCACGATCAGGCACGCAAACGCAAAATTGATGTTCATGAAGTTGCCGCCCGAATTATCAGAGGTGCCATCTTGAACAGGTCTCGGCAAAATAAATAATTCGGCTTCATGATTTAAAAGATCAAGGGAATTGATGACAGCCTGGCATTCACTGCGTGCCGAACATCGCCGTCCAGTAAATCCCCGCATCGCTCTTCGGGTCCACCGCATACGCCGCGCCCAACTCGCGGTATTCCGGGTTCATCAGGTTGGCGCAATGCCCGGGGCTTTCCAGCCAGCCACTGACCACTTTGCCGACGGTGTCCTGGCCGGCGGCGATGTTCTCGCCGAGCTGCTGGCCGACGTAACCCGCCAGTTCCGCCCGGTCCCCCGGCGTGCGGCCATCGCGGTCCTTGTGATCGAAGAAGTTGTTGTTGGCCATGTCCCGGGAATGGGTTTCGGCAGCGGTGGCCAGGTTGGCGTTCCAGGCCAGCGGCGTGGTGGCGGCGAAGGACTGGTTGCCGCATTGATGAGGTTGGCTGCGGGCGCTGTTGAGCGCGGTCAGCAGTTTTTGCCCTTCAGCCTGCGAGTCGCCCAAGCGTGCGGTCAGCAGGGGGCGCGCCAGCACGATGCGCCACTCTCGACCTTCGCGGCTGACGCCGACATCGACGAATTGGGGGTCCAGCACCACTTTGCAGAAGCTTTCCTGAATGGCTTTCATCGCTGCCGGCGCGTCTCGTGGCCCGGACAAGCTGATGGCCTGTACGTTGACCATCGGGTACCCGGCACTCGCCATGGCCTGCTGCAGGTTGCCAACACTGGTGGCGGACAGCGCCAATCGTGGATCACCCGCCAGCGGCGGCAGTTCGCCCGCCGGTTGACCTGCGCAACGTTGAACCTGGCTGCGATAGAGGTTGATCGAGTCGATCAGTTGTTTCTCGTCGGCCGCCAGTGCTTGGGTGGCGAACAACAGACCCAGCGATAACGCGGCAACACGAGTAGCGGATGAAATCAAACGCATGGAAATTCCCCTTGGGCTGACTGCGCCCATGATGCGCGATTTCACCCCCGCGAGCGCAATGCCTTTTCGCGTAGAAATTCAGTTTATTTGCCGTCTGTAGGAATGAATTCTGGCGACTACAATCAAGCCAGATCGCCAGTAAGGCGCGCTACAGCGTCACTCAAATGCGGTTCACTCAGAAGGGTCGATCATGCGATTTATTTGGATAGCCACCTGCCTTGCATTCACCCTTCTCGCCGGCCATGCGGTGGCGACGGAACAGGAAAAGAAACAAGCCGAAAACAAGGCTGAAATCCTGGAGCAAAAAGCCGCAGAGAAAGGCGCCGACGTTCCGGTGCCCAAATCCGAGGCCATCACCACCTCTGAAGTTCAGGCGGTCGATCCGGCGGGCACCGCGCCAATGGACGATGCAATCACCTGCCTGGCCCGTTCGATTTACTGGGAAGCCAAGGGCCGGGAAACAGCCGAGATGGAGGCGGTTGCCAGTGTGGTCATGAACCGTCTCGGTCATGAGGGGTTTCCGGACACGGTATGCGCCGTGGTCAAGCAAGGGTCGGAAACCAAGGCGTGCCAGTTTTCGTGGTGGTGTGACGGGCGTTCGGACCAGGTCAAGGAAGATGACGAGTACACCGTCGCCAAGGAAATCGCGCGCAAGGCTTTGAACAAGACGTTGAAGGATGCAACGTTGGGTGCGATGTATTTTCGCGACCGGACCGTCAAGCCTGACTGGGCTAGCAAGTACATCAAGACCGCGGATATCGGCAGGTTTCGTTTTTACAAGCCGAAAAATGGGGATGCAAAATAGGAGAGGGCTGTGTCAGTCGGCATTGATGGTGACTGCCAGTCCGACATCGCGAGCAGGCTCACTCCCACATTGGATTTTTGCCAGGCTCATGATAGTTGAACACCGCCGGTCCCCTGTGGGAGCGAGCCTGCTCGCGATGGGGCACTGGCAGTCACAACAAGTTGCCTGGCTGTCCGCCTCTGCATGCATCGGACTGAGTGGCTCCATTCTGGTGCACCTTTCAGCACATCCCTCAATTCACCCACCGGCCACAGCCCCCGTTAAATCAACAACATAACCCTCCATAAGCCACCCAACAAAACGTGGCACGCCCCTTGCTCCACCCGATCAGGCACCGTTTCTGGTGCGATAGATCCGGGACGACCCGGAGGCCTCACGGCTGTGCGATATCTGGACGACCAGGTGACATTTTGACTAATCATCAGGAGGTTACTTATGGCGCCCACGCCCCGTATTACCCCGCATTCAGCCTTTCAAACCTTGCCCCTCGTCGACATTCGCGGGCTCTTCTCTGCAAACGCCGCAGATCGCGTCGACACCGCCACGGCATTGGGCCACGCCGCAACCCAGGCAGGTTTCCTGTACGTGACCGGTCACGGCATCGACCCGCAGATCATCCAGCGCCTCAAGCAACGGACCGCCGCGTACTTCGCCCAACCGCTCGAACAGAAAATGCAGGATTACATCGGCCTGTCGAGCAATCACAGCGGCTACGTGCCGGAGGGCGAGGAGCAATTCGTCGAGGGCAGCATCGACCACAAGGAAGCCTTCGATGTCGGGTTCGATTATCTGCCGACGCAGGGCCGGCGGCCGATGCTCGGCGCCAACCGCTGGCCGTCCTTGCCGGGCTTCAAGGACGACATCAAGGCGTATTACGACGCCGTGTTCAGCCTCAGCCTCACGTTGTTCCGTGGCTTTGCGCTGGCGCTCGGCCTGCCGGAAAACGCCATCAGCCAATGGGTCAAACAGCCGCCCAGCCAACTGCGGCTGATCCATTACCCCTTTTCGCCGGATGCGCCGGCGGACCGCCCCGGCATCGGCGCCCATACCGACTACGAGTGCTTCACCATCTTGCTGCCGACCGCACCGGGGCTGGAGGTGTTAAACGGGGCAGGGCACTGGATCGATGTGCCGCTGGTGGACGGGGCCTTTGTCATCAACATCGGCGACATGATGGAAGTGCTGAGCAACGGCACCTACGTCGCCACGGCGCATCGGGTGCGCAAAGTGGCCGAGGAGCGTTATTCGTTCCCGATGTTTTGCGCCTGCGATTACGACACGGTCATCGAGCCCATTGCGCAACTGCTCGATCCCGCAACGCCCAGCCGTTACGGCCCGGTCGCCTGTGGTGATCATTTGTACGCGCAGACCTTGCAGACATTCCGCTACCTCAAGCAGCGCGTGGCCAGTGGTGAATTGAGCTTGCCGGACGGTGCAAAAGGATTGTCGTCCTATGGTCACGCCGCCCTGGCCGAGGAGGTTTGACATGCACCTTCAAGACCTCGTCGCACGCCATCCGCACAAAGCCGTTAACGGTGTACCGGACTGGATGCTCGGTTTCTACAAACGGCGTGCGATCAGCTTCGCCAATGGCCTGACCGACACAGACACCCACGTGTGCTGGTTTCAAAGCCGCCACTTCACCATCGATTTGCGCCTGCCGCTGGAAGATCGGCAAGTGCCGGCCAAACCGCTGCTGGCGTGCAGTGCCGAAGAGTTGCAAACCCTGGCCAACTACGAAGGTTGGGAGGCGTTGTGTTCGTGGGAGGGGGAGGTCCTCAGTTGGCACACCGACACGTCCTTGCAACTGCACAACCGCTGGCCGGAACCCGGTGTCCTGAAACGCATCGGCAACTGCATGATCGAGTTCGCCCCCAGCGGCGCTTATGTCGAAGACTGGCGTCTGCTACCGTCCGCACCGGGCGTGTTGATCGGCCTTCGGTTAATCGAAGAAAAGGAGCTGGAAAGCGGCATCGTGCATCACCGTGGCGGCGGACTGATCGTCTGCGGAGAACACGCGGCCATGGTGCTGGGACGCGCCGACCCCCTTGTGGGCGACGTGCCGTTGCGTGATCTGGTGGCGCGCAACGGTCATGACCCCGATTGGCTCAACCGTACATTCAACTTCGAGACCTCGGTGGCGGCGGGCTCGCTCGATCACGGTTTCAACGTCACGCTGTCCACCTGCGCCCGGCGAGTGGGCCAGCCGCTGGTTTCGCTGGAAGGTTTCGAGCTTCATGCCGACGGCAAGCACGTCATGCAATCACTGCAGGTAGATGGCGTTGCCCGCGAACGCCTGTTCGTCATCGACACGCTGGAACCGGACGTCAGCTATTCGCAATCCACCGGATTTACCCCGAGCGCCGAGCAATGGTTTGAGCGCGAATCCCCGACATTGAGCCGCTACACCCGGCCGCTCGTTTGAACTCAATGCGTCACCCATTCATAACCCGTGAGGTTTCCATGAAGGCATTCTCGTGCGTGTTTTATCGTTTTGCAGCCGTGTTGCTGGCGCTGTCCTGTCTCGCTTTCGGGGCCTCTGCCGCCGAGAAAAAACAGGAGTTCAAGGTTGCCTGGTCGATCTATTCCGGCTGGATGCCGTGGGGCTACGCCAGTGAACACGGGATCATCGACAAGTGGGCGAAGAAGTACGGGATTAAGATCGAACTGGTGCAGCTCAATGACTACATCGAGTCCATCAACCAGTACGCGGCGGGCGCCTTCGATGCCTGCGGCATGACCAACATGGACGCCCTGACGATCCCGAGCGCCAATGGCGTGGACACCACCGGGCTGATTCTGGGCGATTATTCGAATGGCAACGACGCCATCGTGCTGAAGAAGGGCAAGACCTTTGCCGACATCAAGGGCCAGCAGGTCAACCTGGTGGAGCTGTCGGTCTCCGATTACCTGATGTCCCGTGCCCTGGATATCCACGGCCTGAGCCAGCGCGACATCAAGATCATGAACACCTCTGACGCCGATGCGGTGGCCTCGTTCACCACGCCGGGGGTGACCGCTGCGGCGCTGTGGAACCCGCAACTGAGCATGGTGTTGAAGCAATCGCCGACGGCGGTGCAGGTCTTCACTTCCAAGGAGATCCCGGGGGAAATCATCGACATGATGGCGGTGAACACCGAGACCCTCAAAGCCAACCCTGAGTTGGGCAAGGCGCTGGTCGGTGCGTGGTTCGAGACGCTGCAATTGATGTCCGGTGACAGCGCCGAGGCAGTGGCGGCGCGCACGTCGATGGCCGAACGTTCGGGCACCGACCTCAAAGGCTATGAGGATCAATTGACCCAGACCATGTTGTTCTACACGCCGGGCACCGCGTTTGAGTTCGCCAACTCCGAGGCCATCCGCCACACCATGGACAAGGTTCGCACCTTCTCGTTTGCCAAGGGGCTACTGGGCCAGAACGCCAAAAGCGCGGACGCGGTGGGGATGCTGTTTGCTGATGGCTCGACTCTGGGCGACAAGGGCAACATCAAGCTGCGCTTTGATACACAGTTCGTGAACATGGCGCTGAACAAGCAGCTCTGATCAGACGGTTCACAGGGCGCAATACCCCTGTCGCGTCGACGAGACCCTGTGGCGAGGGAGCTTGCTCCCGCTTGAGTGCGTAGCGCTCACAAAAATCCTCGTTGCTGCCGGATATTGGGGCCGCTACGCAGCCCAGCGGGAGCAAGCTCCCTCGCCACAAATGTGGGCTCCAATCGGGGGCGCGGTCGGGCGGCCATGGGTTAGAACTTCGCATAATTCAGTGCATCAACAATCGCCGAGCCACCAATGCCGGTCAGCGACAGCAGCAACGCTCGTATCAACGGATCCTCCGAATAGCGCGAGAACGAGCCGGTGTTAAGCGTCGCGACCCGCTCGCGGATCATCTTGAATTTGCCGTAGCACGGCGTGGTTTCAGGGGTTTCCAGCAAATAGGCATCCAGACGCTGCAACGCCAGCGTACGTGCCTTTTCCGCTGCGCGACGCAGAGACAGCGCAGAGCTCAGCAACACCAGCGCCGTCAGCAGGTAGGAAATGATAAGGCTGGGCGGTGTCGGCCAGTTGTCGAAGTAACTGCTGCGAGACGCCAACAAAATCAGCAGGACCACCGTCGGCGCATAGATCAACCGGTTCACGGCCGAGGTGCGCTTGGCGATGAGCTGCAAATCCACCCATTCGTCGATGCACGGATGCTTGAACGTGCCGAAGATTTTCTTGTGCTCCAGCTGCAAGCTGCCCGGCCAGATCGCGTGATGCTCGCTGAGATGGCGAATGAACCGCGTCAGCAGCAGATTGGCATCCACCACCCAGAACACCAGGAACTGAAACACCAGCGAGGGAATCAGCCAGCTGAGCATCCACCACGGGGACTCGCCACGAACCGGCATGCCCTCCATCGGCCAGACCACAAACAGCACGCTGGTGACCACCACGTACACCCAGGTGGCGAGCAACGCCCGCAGCATGCGCGCGCCCAGCGACCCGCAGACGCAATGCTCACCCCAGAAGCGTGCGATGGAAATCATCTTGCGCCCGTCCGCGCAATTGGCCTGGGCCGATTCGCAGTTCTTCGACCAGTCGGCGCTGGGGTTGACCAGCGGGAAGAAAATCAGCAGCAGGCAATGCCCGAGCTCGTTGCACCAGCGCCGAAACCTCCAGTCCTGGCCGCGCCGGATCAAGCGCCGCAACTGGCCCCACAACGTCATCTCGTATTTGCGCATGTGCAAACGCAGGTGGTAGGCGGTTTCGATTTCGGCCCGGTTGATGCGCAGTTTTCGCCAGCCCCAGGCCAGCGCCGAAATGGAGATCAGCACCGCGAGCAAGCGCAACGCCACGGTCGGCCAGGCGCTGATGCCTTCCACGAGGAACATCGGTTCGCCGAGGCCGTTCTCGGTCAGGGTGCTGCGCATCTGGTACGCGAGCATCAGGGCCAAAATGAACATCACGAGCGGCACCACGATGTACCAGGCCCTGGAGTCATACAACACCGTGTTGGCGCTGGAGGACGGGTCCTCTTTCAGCGCCAGTTGCCGGGCGGAGCGGCGTACCAGGTTCGAAGACGCGATGCCCAACAGGATCAGCACGAAGGTGAACCACAGGAACTCGGCGTGCCAGAAACGCGTGGCGATAAAGGCGCAGGCCGCCGCCACCATGTACAGCGTCATTGGCACGCCGCGCACCCAGGCCAGCGGCGTATCGCGCTCATCTTGCGGCCCTTCGATCCGCCACCAGACGATAAACCCGGCCAGTATCAGCAACGTGATCGTCAGCGACCCGGCCCAGAAAAACGATTGAGCCTGCTTGAAACGCTCGCGGATCGACTGGGAGGGTTCAGGGTAGGGTGGTGGCGAGGGGTCCTGCAGGCAGCGCAGGGCCATGATGTCGTGAGGACGGATGCCGCGATCGGATTGCGATTGGGTCGGTGCTTCGCAATTGGCCGGGCGAGACGCCGTCAAGCGGCTCGCCAGCGGAATAAACCCACCGATGCCCACTTCGTAGATTCCCGGGGACAGCAGCTCGGATTTCGAATAGTCGAACTTCGCGCGCTTGGCATCGAAAGATTGCGGTGCCAGTGCGGCCAGCACCGAGATGAACACCGCACTTTGCAGGCTGTCGCGAAACGGCGGCACGTCCTGCTGCAAGGCGCGGGTCAGCGTCAGCCCGTAAGGCGCGGCGAGAATCAGGTTGCGCGTGGTTTGCGCCTGGCCCCGTTGCAACATGCGGGCATCGAGGTCAGTGGAAAAGTACAGTTTGTACGGCATTCGGCTCTTCAGCGCCTGCAACACCAGCAGCTTGTCGTAGGCGTCGACGCCCAGCACGCCGATCGCGCCAATGCCGCTTTCGCCGTTGCGTCGATAAGCCTCGTCCTCGCTGGCGATGTGGTCGGCAAGACGTCGAAGGTAATCGAGCTGGGAGTTGCCGTCGGCTTTTTCCAGCGGGCTGAGATCGATCTGGCCCAGGCTATTGGGCGTTTTGCTGGCGTCGGGGGTGGCGGTTTTATCGGTGCTGGCGGACTCCTCCGGCAGGCGTCCGTCCAGGCCGCGCAGGTAACTGAAGCGCAAAATCCATTGGTCGACCTGGCCTCGTTGATTTTTCTCGTCGTTACCCAGGCGGGCGTCGTGGGCCACTTGCGCCTTGAAGCTTTCGATCAAGGCGCGGCTGTAGAAACTGTCCCACTCGGAAATCAGCGCGATGCGATTGCCGCTGCGGCGCAGGTCGCGGCTGCACGGTGAGCCGATGCGTCGCAATTTGCCCTCGCCGCAGCGCACGCCGCTGGCCGGATCGACGCGGCGCAGCTTCAATTCTTCCAGCATCAGCTGGGTCATGGTGCCGTCGTCGCTGACCGTGCGCAGCAATTTCATCGGTGGGCGGTTCACCAGGGCGGGCGACAGTTTGGTGTATCCGCGGTCCAGCGTCTCGTTGTCGGCCGTGGCCAGCGGTGAGTAGATTTCGATGTTCGGCGTGGCCTTGCCGATGTCCTGGTCCTGGAACATGTCGCGCAGGACGGTCGAGGTCGACGGCCCGATGACTTTGAGCACGGTATCGGTCGGGGGCTCGGAACAGGCGTTTGGCGAACAGGCGGCCGCGACTTTTTGTTTCAGGCTGGCGCGTAAGGTGTCGAGGGCTTGCAGCGGTGTCGAGCCGAGTGCGTCCTGTTTCAACCAGAACACGATCGTGCGGTCAGGCGGCGGGGTAGCCCCTTCAAGTGCGGCCGGCGGATCGAAGGGGTTAGAGACGAATATTTCGTAGGGGGCGTCGACGAACGCGGATTTTTGCGGGGCGTCAACCGACAGGTTGGTCGCGAGTCTCAAGCAATGGATGTACTGCTCCTGATCCGGCACCCGGTGCGAATTCTTGAACCCCGCGAGCAGGGCGTAACGGATGCGCCGACGACGTTCGACTTCGTCGGCGTAAGGGCCGCCTTCGACCAGCGCGACCATGATGTCGGGCGCCGGTTTATCGCCGGCCAGGGGCGACAGGTCGGGGCTGCAGACGTTCTCGGCATCCGGGTTCTTGCTGTCCGTGAGCTTTTTGCGATAGCGCTCCACCGCGTCGAAAGGGTCCTGCCATAAGCGTGCCTCGATGGGCAGTTGCGCCTGGAATTGGGCGCCGACGGGCCGCGGTTCGAGGAAAGGATCGCGGTTGAGGGCGAACATCGATACCACCAGACTGAGGATGACCGCACTGCCTGGCAGCCAGAACGCCAGGTTAGTGCCTGAACCCTTGTTGTCCATGGCCTCGACCTCGCGTTTTCGGCCAACTGTCTAAAGTTATGTATAGCCCTATTACAGGAGGCGTACAGTGCGGGGGCTGTGGCTGGAAACACCGTCACGCCACCTTTAAGGTCAAGAGACAGTCGCCATGCACTCCATCGGACTCATTGTTTACCCCGGTTTCCAGGTGCTGGGCCTGGCCATGTGCGCCACCTTCGAAATGGCCAACAGCACGGCGGGGGAAGCGGTCTACAGCATCGCTTTGTTGTCCGAGCACGGCGGCACGGTGCAGACCTCCGCCGGGTTCGGCGTGGAGACCACAGCGTTCGATCAGCGCGCGTTTGATACGCTGCTGGTGATGGGTGACAACCTGATCCGGCCAACTTCGCCGGGCATGGTCGAGTTCTTGCGCAGCGCCAGTCATGTCACCCGGCGGCTCGGGTCGATTTGCACCGGCGCCATTGCCCTGGCCGAGGCCGGTTTGCTGGATGGCCGACGAGCAACCACGCACTGGTGCCATGCACCGGCGCTGCAACGGGCCTACCCAAAGGTGAAGGTGGAAGAGGACCGCATTTTCATCAATGACGGCAACATCTGGACGGCGGCGGGCATGAGCGCGTGCGTCGATCTGGCGTTGGCCTTGGTGGAAAAGGATCTCGGGGCGGAGATCGCACGGTTGGTGGCCCGGCAATTGGTGGTGTATCACCGGCGCGCGGGTGGGCAGTCGCAGTTTTCAGTGATGCTCGAACTGGAGCCCAAGACCGACCGCATCCAGGCGGCGCTGACGTACGCCAAGCACAACCTGAAATCCGCGCTGTCGGTTGAAGAACTGGCGGACGCCGCCCATCTCAGCCCTCGGCAATTCAGCCGGGTGTTCCACGCCGAAACCGGCCAATCACCCGCCAAAGCCATCGAAAACCTGCGGGTAGAAGCCGCGCGCCTGATGATGGAAACCGGTCGGCATTCCATCGATGTGGTCGCCACCGACACCGGTTTTGGCGATCGGGAACGTATGCGTCGGGCGTTCATCCGCGCGTTCGGCCAGCCACCACAAGTCATCCAGCGCGCCAACCGAACCTGATGCAAATCCCTGTAGGAGCGAGCTTGCTCGCGAAAGCGGTCTCGAAGACCCTACTCAAGTGGCTTGACCTAAAAGGTGGCCTATTCGACATTTAAGACAAAATATGATTGGCGTAATTTAGACCTTGTTGAAGCCCAATCCCTCAATGAGACTACCGCCATGACCATCGTCAAAGCCGCCGCCGTCCAGATCGCCCCCGTTCTCTACAGCCGTGAAGGCACCGTAGAAAAGGTGGTCAACAAGATTCGTGAACTGGGCGAGAAGGGCGTGCAGTTCGCCGTTTTCCCCGAAACCATCGTGCCGTACTACCCGTATTTCTCCTTCGTGCAGTCGCCTTTCAAAATGGGCTCCGAGCATTACAAATTGCTCGACCAGGCCGTCGTGGTGCCCTCGGCCACCACCGACGCCATCGGCCAGGCCGCCAAGGAGGCGAACATGGTGGTTTCCATTGGTGTCAACGAACGCGATGGCAGCACGCTGTACAACACGCAGTTGCTGTTCGATGCCGACGGCACCTTGATCCAGGCCCGTCGCAAGATTTCGCCGACCTATCACGAACGCATGATCTGGGGCATGGGCGATGGTTCCGGCCTGCGTGCCACCGACAGCGCGGTCGGGCGCATCGGGCAACTGGCCTGTTGGGAACATTACAACCCGCTGGCACGCTACGCCTTGATCGAAGACGGCGAACAGATTCACGCCTCGATGTACCCGGGTTCATTTGCAGGTGACCTGTTCACCCGGCAGATGGAAGTCAGCATCCGTATGCATGCCTTGGAATCGGCGTGCTTTGTGGTGAACTCGACGGCCTGGTTGTACCCAGAGCAACAGGCGCAAATCATGGCCGACACCGGTTGCGAAATCGGTCCGATCTCGGGCGGTTGCTACACGGCGATTATCGATCCGCAAGGCGAAGTGGTGGGTGTACTGACTGAAGGCGAAGGGGAGGTGATTACAGACATCGACCTGTTCCAGATCGAAATCCGCAAACGCCAGATGGACGGGCGCGGTCACTACAGCCGTCCGGAATTGCTCAGCCTGAACATCGACCGCACGCCTCATCGCCATGTGCATGAACGCACGGCAAAAGCGGAAGAAGTCAGTTCCTTGTAGGAGCTAGCTTGCTAGCGATGGACGTCAGAACGGCGCGTTTTTTCAGGAAGCACGCGTTTTCGTTAACGTCCATCGCGAGCAGGCTCGCTCCTACAGGGGGGCGGTGTTGTTTTAGAGTTCCATGCCCAGGAAGATCAACGTATTACCATGGGCTTCAGCCGCTGCGCGCTGGTTGTAGCTTTCACGGTGCGAGCAGTTGAAGCCATGCTCGGCTTCCGGGTACACGACGATTTCCACGTTGTCGTTGGTGTCGAAACGCTCGGCGATTTTCTCTACGTCTTCCAGCGAAATGTGCGTGTCCTGTTCGCCGAAATGCATCAGCAACGGCACTTCGATTTCATCGGCACGGTCCAGTTGGTTCTGGATGCCGCCGCCGTAGTACGCGATGGCCACGTCCACCAGGCCATTGGCGGCCGTGTGGTACGAGAGCAAACCGCCAAAGCAGAAACCGATGGAGGCGATGCCGCCGTCGAGGCCCGGGTGGGCTTTCAAGGCGTCGATGGCCAGTTCGATATCGGCCTGAGCCTTGTTGACGTCGGTGGCGTTCATCAACTCCACGGCGCGTTTCCAGCCCGGCTCATCGTAAGTCAGTTCGATGCGATGGCCGCTGCGCCAGAACAGGTCTGGTGCGATCACCAGGTAACCGTCGGCGGCGTATTGCTCGGCGACCGAGCGAATGTGTTCGTTCACGCCGAAGATCTCCTGGATCAGCACAATCCCCGGACCCTTGAGGGTATGGGGAATGGCCAGGTAAGCACCGAATTTACCTTCGGCGCTGTCGATCTCGATCCATTGGGTGGTCACGCTCATGGTGGCTCCTGTCTTCGCAAGTGAGTTGGGGAAAAGCTTATTGCGGTGGGGTGGCCTGGAAGCTTGGCAGCGCTTGAACCCGTTTCCACCAGTCATCGAAACCGTTGACCGCAAATACCTGCGGCGCGTCCGGGGTCATCGCCATGTAAGCACAGGCCGGTGCCAGGTAAAAGTCACCGAAGCTGGGATCCTGCCCGGCGACAAACGGATCGTCACCTTTGATTTTCATCAGCTCGCGCAAAACCAGTTTCGAATTCTCGATGCCTTTACGCCGGGAGTCTTCGTTTTTCCCGCCGATAAAGTCGGGAAACAGGTGGTACCCGAACACCGAGCCCAGGGCGCCGTAGCCATAGGAATCGTAAATCCCCATGACCATGTGGGCACGGGCGCGGTCATGGGCATTGTCAGGCATCAACGAAGGGCCGGGCAAAACCTCATCGAGGTAGGCCATGATCGCGTCGGTCTCGATCACCCGAAAACCATCGTGATCGATGACCGGCACCTTGGCGAAGGGGTGGCGCGCCAAATGCTCCGGCAGATGCGGCTCGCCTTTCATCACGTTGACCGGCACCTGGTCGTAGTCCGCCGCTTTTTCTGTCAGCAGCATCTTCACGGTGCGTACATAAGTGCTGCCGTTGAAACCGTAGAGGGTGAGGCTCATGACGATTGCTCCGTTCTTGTGGAGTGGGAGGCATTATCGACGTGCTGGTGTTTAGCGATTGTGACGGCGCCAGAAAAATCGGGCCAACAGCGCATCGAGACTGAGCTTGCCGGCACCCGAGAGCAACAGCGGCATAAAGGCCGCGAGGTAAATCAGCGGCAGTTTGAAGTTGCCGTGACCCTTGTTGCTGATGGCGTAACCCTGAGCAAGCTCACTCAATGTAGACCAATCGGTTGGCCAGTGAACGGCCGCCGTCGCAACAATCGTGACCACGATCAGGATGAACGCCGAAACCCGGGTGCCCAGGCCCACCAGGATCGCGAGGGCGCAGATCAGCTCAGCCCACATCGACAGTTCCCAGTTCAGGTTGGCCGACACGTGGTCGAACGGAAACGGGAAGCGGTCCTGAATGTCGGCGAACCAGTTATCGCCATTCCATTTTTCAAGGCCTGACTCGAAGAACTCCCAGGCGAGAAACACCCGCAGGGTCAGCGGCGCGATCCAGCTACCGGCACGGTCAAGGTTAAGGTGCAGGCCTTTGACGGCCGAAGTGAGTGAGGTGCTCATGGGGGTGATCTCCGTTCAGTCAGGGATGCGGGGCAGCGGCGTGCCCCGCGCAATGGGTTACTCGCTGGCGCCGCACTTGCCTTCGCCGCATTTACCTTCTGCGGGTTTTTCCGCCGTGTCGGCCTGGGCCTGGCTGTAGCCGTGGGCCAGTTGTTTCATGCTGAACGCTTCAGACTCGGAGGCCGAAGCCACGTTGGCCAGCGCCAGGCCACCGGCGATGATCAGGCCGAGGGTCAGGGAAGAAGTCGAGAGTTTGAACATGGTGATACTCCTAAGCATTGAGTGAGTTGAGCGCTTTGATCGGCTTGGCCAATCGACAGGCACATTTCATCAAGCAGGTGTATCTGCGATGTGTCGCGGGTGCGGGGTTTTATAGGCGCGGTGTGTCAGGCCCTGCTCTGTACACACTCTGATACGTACGACACACCCCCCTGTAGGAGCGAGCCTGCTCGCGATGGTCGTTAACGATAACGCGTGCTGACTGGCGAAACGCGGCGCTCCTGAGTTCATCGCGAGCCAGCTCGCTCCTACATGGAGCGCGAGTATTTCGTGGAATTGGGTCTTTTACCCGGCCCCATTCATTCGTATCGTCCGCGTTTTGGGGCGTAGGGGAGATGGGGATGAATTTCACATGGCGCAAGCAAGCTGCCGTGCAGGTGGTCGAACCGCCCGTGGCGCCGGTGGCTGCGGCAACCGTAGACGACCCGATGCTGGCAACGCGCAAGGCCGAATTGCGCGATCGCGACTTTTTCCGTGGCTTGGCACAGCACCTGCTGACCTGCGGCAACTCGCTGTCGCCGGTCAGTGAGTCCTTTTCGATGCTCAACCAGCGCCTCAAACTCAATCACCAACGGGCCGAAACCGTGGCGCGCGCGGCCATCGACAACCGGGCACAGGTCAGCCATCTGCAGGAGCAATCCCGGGTCATGGCCGCCGGCCTCGATGCACTGGAAGAGGTGATCACCCATCTGGTCGGCCGCGCCAGCGAGATCGACCGGATCGTCGACCTCATCAGCGACATCGCGCGCAAGACCAACCTGCTGGCACTCAACGCCGCCATCGAAGCGGCGCGCGCCGGGGACAAGGGGCGCGGTTTTGCCGTGGTGGCCGGTGAAGTGCGCTTGCTCGCGGAAAAAACCGCCGAAGCCACCCGGGAGATCGTCAAGGAAACCTCGGCCATCCAGCAGGAAATCAGCCAGGCCAAACAGGCCATCTCACAACAAAACCAGGTGTCGAACGCGTTCGGCGCCGTGATCGACAAAACCGCCGAGGCCATGGCCGGCATGTACGGCGAAGCCCAGCAGATGCAGCGCGAAATCGATCAGTCGCACCTGCTGTCCAACGTCGAACTGGCGAACCTGCAAGAGCTGACGCTCAAAGTCACGGTGTACGATCGCCTGCTCAATCCCCAACCTCATTCACCGCTGACCCTGCCCGACGAAACCGAATGCCTGTTCGGCCAGTGGTACTACGGCGAGCAGAACCAGACCGAACAACGGGACGCCGAGTTTCGCCGCATGGAAGTGCCGCACCGACTGGTTCACAGCAGCGGGCAGGCGGCGCTGGAGGCGCATGGCCGGGGCGAGCTGGAGGAGACGCTCAGGCACGTCGGGCAGATGGAGGACGCGAACGCCGCAGTGATGCGCACGGTCAAGGGCTTGCTGCATTCGCGCCTGCAATCGCGGACCTGAACGTCGGGTCTTCGATCAGCGGTCACGCCGACGGTTAATGACGCTCCCGGGATTTTGCTATACATTTTCCGGCCGTCCATTGCATGGTGAAACCGCTTCATGTCTCTTGCGCTCGAACGTCTAGTCGCTGGCACACAGATCCCTTTCGCCGGTAACCGCGTCACCGTGGTCAGCCTCGAATTGGCGGCACGCTTTCAGCCCGGAGACCACCTGCTGGTCGAGCAGGTCAGCGGCGAATTGTTGCTGGTGCCCGTGGCGGACCAGAAAGCGGCGACGGTGGCGATCGAGCGGGCTGAAGCGGCCTTTGCAGCGATGTCGGCCGTTTCGGACGAGGCGATCAGCGCGTTCTTCGACTTCTTCGCCCTGCGCCTGGAAAACCAGGACTGCTGGGACTTGATCGAGGCCGCGAACCTGGCGGACATCGAGTGGGCCCGCTCGCGCGGCCGTTCGACCACACGGTTGCTGGCCGATGACCGCATGCGCCGTGACATGATCGCCGGCTTGCGCGCTTGGCGCGATGCGCCCGCTACTCGCGGCAAAGTCCTCAGTTGCATCGAGCATGACGGCTGGAAAGTCGAGCAAGTGATTTCACCCCTGGGCATCGTCGCGTTCGTCTTCGAAGGCCGGCCTAATGTGTTTGCCGACGCCGCGGGCGTGTTGCGCACCGGCAACACCGCTGTGCTGCGCATCGGCAGCGACGCCCTGGGCACGGCGCAAGCCATCGTCACCCACGCGTTGAACCCGTCCTTGAGCGACGCCGGGTTGCCGGCGGGCGCGGTGTCGTTGGTTGAAAGCATCAACCACGCCGCCGGTTGGGCGATGTTCGCCGACCGGCGCCTGTCGCTGGCTGTGGCCCGTGGTTCGGGGCGCGCCGTCAGCCAGTTGGGCAGCATTGCGCAACAGGCCGGCACCGCCGTCAGCCTGCACGGCACCGGTGGTGCATGGCTGATCGCCGACAAAGACGCCGACGCCACGCGTTTCGCCGCCGTGGTGCGCAATTCCCTGGATCGCAAAGTCTGCAACACCCTGAACGTCTGCCTGATTCACCGCGACCGTGCAGCCGAACTGGTGCCGCTGTTTCTGAACGCCTTGCAACAGGCCGGTGCCGCACGGGAAGAGGGCTGCAAATTGCACATCGTCGAGGGCAGCGAGGCGCATCTGCCCGGCCATTGGCGGACCGAGACGGTCGATGTCTACCGCGCCGACGGTTACCAGACCGAAGCGTTGGCCGAGTCGCTGCCTGAAGATCAGTTGGGCCGCGAGTGGGAATGGGAGGAAACCCCTGAAGTCAGCCTGATGATCATCGACGACCTGGACACCGCGATCGCCTTGTTCAATCGCTACAGCCCGCAGTTCACTGTGTCGCTGATCAGTGAGCAAGCCGAGGCTCAGGAGCGCTTCTACAATCAGGTCAACGCACCGTTCGTGGGCAACGGCATAACCCGTTGGGTCGATGGCCAATACGCGCTGAACAAGCCGGAACTCGGTCTTTCGAACTGGGAAAACGGTCGCCTCTTCGCGCGCAGTGCGATTCTTTCGGGGGATGGGGTGTTCACCGTTCGCAGCCGGATGAGCCAGACGGATCTGACGGTCAAACGCTGAGCCTTTCCGAACGCAGGCCACAGGCGCACTATAATTAATGTGTGTTTGAGTCTGTGTTTTGAGAGAGGGGTCCGCCATGAAACTTCAATCCTTCCAGCATTACTCTCATCGGCTGGAAACGGCCGCTCACGATGCGTGGATCACCACCCGGGTCAAATCGGCCTTGGCCCTCGGCGAGCCGAGCCTTGGCTTGCAAATCCATGTCAAAACCCTTGCGGGCACTGTGTTCTTGAGCGGTCGCGTCAACACCCACAAACAGTGCGAGCAGGCGGTTGCCCTGGCCCGCACCGTGCCAGGGGTTAACGAAATCGATGCGAGAGAATTGCTGACCCACGTGTTCACGCCGGGCAGCATCCCGACCGCGCCCGACGCGGAAGAAAGCGTAGAGCGCCGTTCCGACAAGCTCGACGATCAATGACGTTCAAATAGCCGCGAGCGCTCCCGGAAACCGGGAGAACTCGCGGTGATGTTATCCGTCCGTCTCCCGTACATCGCCGACGACTGGTCAACTTCAGCTAACAGGGCCATTCTTGCCAGCTTGAGCGCAAGACACCTGTTTACGAATACGTAGAGGTCGTCATGAACCAGATGGAAGAGCCGGGCGCATCGCCTTGGCATGCAGGCGAGCGGCAGTTGCAGGAAAGCGTCGGCGTAGCCGAACGCATGGAGGTCTTCGGGCGCAAAGTGGTGCGCGATTATCTTCCCGATCAACATCGACAGTTCTATGCGCAGCTACCGTATCTGGTGCTCGGCGCAGTCGATGACCAAGGCGTGCCTTGGGCAACGCTGATCGAAGGTCCTCCCGGTTTTGTCCATTCCCCCGATCCCCGTCTGTTACAACTCGAGCGATGGCCTGCCGAAGGCGATCCTGTCCGCCCCGCGCTGCGCGAGGGCGTGCCGGTGGGGCTGCTGGGCATCGACCTGAAAACCCGTCGCCGCAATCGCATGAACGGTCATCTCAAGGCCGCCCCCTCGGGCGGCTTTTGCGTTTCTGTCGAACATGCCTTTGGCAACTGTCCCCAATACATTCAGTTGCGCGGCCTGAATCCTCTGTCGGTGGGCGGGACCTCGTCCAACGTGGCCGTCGAACATTTGAATCAACTGGACGACGCTGCGCGGGCGGTGATTGCCGCCGCCGATACGTTCTTTCTTGCCAGCTACCTGGACCTCGACAACAACCCGGCCAAGCGTTCGGTGGACGTCTCGCACCGAGGCGGCAACAGCGGTTTTGTGCGGGTGGACGGCAACGTGCTGACGATTCCCGATTTCGCCGGCAACCTGCACTTCAATACCTTGGGCAATCTGCTGCTCAACCCTCAGGCGGGCCTGTTGTTTGTCGATTTCACGTCAGGGGATATGTTGCAGGTTGCGGGGCGCACCGAGATCATTCTCGAAGGGCCTGAAATAGCCGCGTTCCAGGGCGCCGAGCGACTGTGGAAACTGACCGTGGAGCACGTCGTCAGGCGCGCCGCCGTGCTGTCGGTGCGCTGGCAGTTCGAAGGGTTTTCACCCAACAGCCTGATGACCGGCAGCTGGCAGCAAGCCGAGGGGCGGTTGCAGGCCGATGCCTTGCGCGATCAATGGCGCCTGCTGCGGGTCACGCGCATTGTCGATGAAAGTCAGAGTATTCGTTCTTTCTACCTGGAACCCGCCGATGACGCCGGCTTGCCCCGCTTCGAGGCGGGGCAGCATTTGCCGGTGCGTTTCCATCTAACCGAAGGGCAAGCGCCGTTGGTGCGCACTTACAGTGTGTCGAGTGCGCCCTCGGACGATTTTTTTCGCATCAGCGTCAAGCGTGACGGGGTGGTGTCGTGTCATTTACACGAGCGCATCCGGGAAGGCGACCTGATAGAAGCCCGCGCGCCACAAGGGCGCTTCACGGTCACACCGGATGAGCGTCGACCACTGGTGTTGCTGGCAGCGGGCGTCGGGGTGACGCCGTTGCTGTCGATGTTGCGTGAAGTGATCTATGAGGGCGAGCGCATCCGGCGCACGCGCCCGACCTGGTTCATACAGAGTGCCCGCAGCCTGGCCGATCTCGGCTTTCGCGATGAACTGTATGAACTGGCCAGCCGCGCCAAGGATTCAGTGCGGGCCTTGCGGCTGCTCAGCCAACCCGAGGATCACGCGCGTGAGGGCGAGGATTTTGAGTTGGCGGGACGGGTCGATATCGAACTGCTTAAAGCCTTGTTGCCGTTCAATGACTACGATTTCTACCTGTGCGGTCCCGGTGCCTTTACCCAGGCGCTGTACGACAGCTTGCGTGCCTTGCGCATCGGTGATGACCGGATTCATGCAGAAACATTCGGCCCGTCGACACTGGTCCGTCAGCGGGACCAATTGACCCCGGCCAGTGAGCAAACACCCGCCGCACAAAGCCCGGTAAAAGTGCTGTTTGCCGCATCGGCCAAGGAGGCGCGCTGGGAGCCGGGCGGCGCGAGTTTGCTGGAACTGGCCGAAAGCCGTGGCCTGAATCCCGAGTTCAGTTGCCGTGGCGGTTCGTGCGGTACGTGCCGCACCCGGCTGGTCAGCGGGCAGGTGCATTACCTGAACATGCCCGCCGAGTTGCCGGCTGAAGGGGAAGTGCTGATCTGTTGCGCGGTGCCGGCGGAGGGCGCGGAGCCGCTGGTACTTGAGCTTTAGCTCCGGCGTTGATCAAGCGGCTTCAACCGCTTTGCCGTGCACGGCGCAGGTGGTCGGGTGCTCGGCCAGCGATACGAATGTGCGAGTACTGGAATCCAGTGCATCGACCGAACCGGTTTCGATGTCGTAGACCCAGCCGTGCAGGTTCAGCTGACCTTTTTCCTGAGCCAGGCGCACGCTCGGGTGGGTCTGGATGTTGGCCAGTTGGGCGATCACGTTTTCCCGAACCATCGAACTCACTTTGGCGGCTTCATTGGCATGAGGGCGCGACTCGTTAATGACTTTCGCCGACTCTGAATGTTGCAACCAGCCGGCTACTGCAGGCAGGTGATCCATGCAGGTGCACTTGGCGACGGCGGTCATGGCGCCGCAATCGGAATGGCCGCAAATCACAATGTCGGTGACGCCCAGCACGGCGACCGCGTACTCGACCGTGGCCGACACACCGCCCGGATGCGGGCTGTAAGAGGGCACGATATTGCCGGCGTTGCGGATCACGAACAGTTCGCCGGGTTCTTGCTGGGTCAGCAGTTCCGGTACTACACGGCTGTCGGAGCAGGTGATGAACAGGGTGCCGGGGTGTTGCGTGGTGGCCAGGTGTTTGAACAGGTCGGTCCGTTGCGGGAAGGCTTCTTTCTGAAACTTCAAAAGACCGTCGATAAGCGCTTTCATGGGTAATGCCTCATACGTAATCTGGATGCGGTTTGTGTCGCCGCCTGCGAATTGTGGCGAGGGGATTTATCCCCGTTGGGCTGCGCAGCAGCCCCGTTTTCCTGTGATACCGTGTCTGACGGATTGCGACGGCTTCGCCGCCGATCGGGGATAAATCCCCTCGCCACAAGGTGATGCGGATGTTGTGTGCGTCTCGTGTGAAATTAGAAAGGGCGCAGCGGCAGGAACTTGCCATCCAGGGTAATGACTGCACGGTGACCGCCTTCCGGGTCTTCGACTTTCTTCATGTCGAGCTTGAAGTTGATCGCGCTGATGATGCCGTCGCCGAACTGCTCATGAACCAGGGCTTTCAAGGTGGTGCCGTAGATCTGGATCATTTCGTAGAAGCGGTAGATGGTCGGGTCGGTGGGCACCCCCGACAGGCTGCCGCGCAGCGGGATGATTTGCAGGCGGGCGACCGAATCAGCGTCCAGCTCCAGTTTCTCGCCAATCACTTTGGCGGCACTTTCCGGCAGCGGGTGCTGGCCGAGCAGGGCTGCGGTGACGTACGCCAGGCCGAGGCCGGTGCCGTCGGTCAGGTCCTGCCAGGACAGATTTTTGCGGGCTTTTGCATCCAGAATTTGGGTGGTCAGTTCGAGGCTGGTGTCGTTGTAAGCGTGGGACTGTTGCATGGTGTTTCTCCTATCGGTGGGGAGTGCTTGGGTGTGAAGCAATCTTCTTCCGATTGATTCATAGCGTCCAAGACCGATACCCAATGCAGCGCATAAGCACTACCTATAGATAGAGATTCCATGCTGCTCAGGGTGAACTCAATCTTCTACCGATTGGCACTGTCCATTGGAGGCCTTGCCCGTGGCGCTCACGGTCACCGAGTCATCATCGTTGACGGTGATCGAGAGTTTGATGCCCTTGCCGTTGGCTTCGAAATGGCGTTCGTCGATGATTTTTGACTCGGCTTCCTTACTATCGATCAACACCGGGCCGTCCGGATCCGCATGAACAGCGACTTTGCCCGGGCAGTCGACATCAAAAGCAGGCATACCGGGGGTGCTGTTGGCGTGGGCACTATTTGCCAGCGACAGCAGCACCAGGATCGTCAGGGTTTTCTTCATCGCAAGGCTCCAATGGTCGGTGGATACGCTTAACGATAGCTTCGTTTGCTGCGCGCGAGACAAACAAAAAGGCCCCGCTCGATTTAACGAGCGGGGCCTTTTTCATGGAGGGGAGCGTTAAAACCCCATCGCGCTATCAGTAGAACCGGTCAATCACCCGAACTTCGTTGTGGTTCTGCATCGAGGCCCACGCCTGTTTCAGCGTTTGCAGCACATTACCGATGAAGTCCTTGTCGGCTGCGGCTTTCTTGCCAACATAGCCCTGGCCGCGACGGTACATCTTCAGTCGAGCGAGCAGGTTCTGGTTGTTCTGGTCGAACTCCGCTTCATGAGCGTGAGGCGACAGGCAGTCGATATGAACCTGGCCCGACTTGCTGATCCACAGGATATGGCTGTCCAGGGTATCTTTTTGCGCGGCAAACATACGAGCCAGTTCATCGATAGTGGGTTGATTGTTCAGATTCATAATTATGCCCCTTGACCATTTGGTGATCTTTCAAAGTTGGTTCGCTAATACAAGTAGCCCATCGGTTAGTTGATCCCTGGCACCGAAACCAGGACGTCAGCGTTCGTCCGCCATAGTCGGCGAGTCACGCGTCTGTTGCATGTAGTCGTGTTGAATAACTGCTACGCGTTAGCGTCACAACGAAGAGAAGCAGCGAAAACCTTCAGGCCACTGCCGACGTTTTCAGGGTCGGCCACAAGCTTCATGAGGATAGATCGCCAGCGCTTCTCGTCCTTGTACTGGACGTTCGGGCCAGGTCAGTTTCTTCAATCTGCCTTGTGGGCAGCGTGTATCCGGGGAAAACAGCTCGGCGGTCAGACGAGCTTGCTCAAACATGTTGCTGTACTCCCGATCGGGGAGATGTCTGCATCATGCAAGGCCAAATCGGACGCGTCAACAGTTATGTAGTGATTATTTTTATGCACTACATATTGTCGGACAAAGCGCTTTGGAATTAGAAAACGGGCGGTCAGCCCTGCGGGGGCGGGGTCTGGAAGCGATAGAACGTGCACGGATAGCCGTCGACGTCGCGTTGATGCACGGAAAGCCCGATGCCGCCCAGTTCGGGCATGACCCGGGCCCAAAACCGCCGTGCAGGCGGGTTGGCATCGAGATGGAAAATTTGCCATTGCCCGGGGATTCGACTCAAGAGGGCAGACACGACAAATTCCGCGACGCCTTGGCCACGAAAGCGTCGAGTGACAAACAGGTAGCTGATGTTGTGTTCGGCGCCGTCAAGATGAGTGTCGTCATCCACGGTCACGAAACCGGCCAGTTCCCCGTCAACGCGGATCAAAAACGGCTGGGTAGCAGGTTGGCGCCAGTAGTCGGGTTTGGGGCGGTGGTTGAAGAAACCATGTTCCGCGAGCTTCAGCGGCAACCACTCGCTGAAGTCGTACAGGTAGAACTGCATCAGGTTTTCAATCGTTTCGCATTCGTCGCGCTGGGCGGCGTGCAGTTCTATTGAAAGCATGCGGTTTGACTCCTGACTACATGACGGTTAATCCAAGTCCTGACAGAAGCATTGAAGCCTGACTCTTGGAAATAATGGCGCCTTTGAACAGCTTCGCGTCAACAAGGCGCAGTCCATCCAGACTTGCTTCCCGTAAATCAGCCTGGTCAAAACGAGCGTTATTGACCCGCGCCATGGACAAACTTCCGCCCTCAAGAAATTCGGCCTGACGGAAATCGCAGTAACTCAAGTCTGCGTCGGCAAAGTCGAGGCCACGCAACTTCGATTTGTAGAAGGAAAGGCCGGACAGACAGGCACTGCGCAGCACGCAGTCGGAAAAATTCAAGCCCAAGGTGGCGGCGTCGACAAAATTGGCGCCCGTCAGCTTGCAGCCTTCGAAGGAAGCGTGAGCCAGCTTGCTGTGCTGCCACTGGGTATTGTTCAGATCGGAGCTGGAAAATTTGGCGTCGACCAACGTCGCCGAGCGGAATATCGCCTGAGCTGCCCGGCAATTCAGCCATTCGGTGTTATCGAGTTTTGCCGCCGTCAGGTTGCTGCCGGCGAAGAGGCAACGTTCGAAGCGCATGCCCTGCAGATTGATCCGCGACAGATCCTGGCCGCTGAAGTCGATTGCGGTGAACCAGAGTGGGGACGACTGATCCTGAATCAACTCCGCCAGTGTCGTTGTGTCGAATTCTTCGGGACTGATTTTCAGGTAAACACGTTCAGTGTGCATCGAACCTCCAGGGGACTGTCATCAGAAATCTTAGCGCGACACAGGTTGTACGACAGCCCTCCGAACGGACGATGCGGCTTTGTGTTACCTGTGTAATTGACCCTTTCATTTGCTCGCCGGTTTGGCCGCACGCCGGGTACCGGTCGACGGCTTGCGCTTGGCCGGTTTCCGTTTGTTTTTCCACGGCGTGGCACCGCGCCCGGCCGGGCTTGCTGGTCCGCTGATGGTCAGGCTCAGGCCGGCACAACGGGCGACTTGCTTGCTCATCCACGCCGCTTGCTTGGTGACGAATTCTTCCAGGCTCATTTCTCCGCTTTGCACCATGTCCAGTGCCTGTTCCCAGATCGCCGTGGTCCCGGGATCTGCAATCGCGCGCGGCACGGCATCGATCAGGCTGAACGCCGCCGGTGTTGCGGCGAGGGCCTTGCCGTTCTTAATCAGGTAACCACGATCGAGCAGGCCTTGAATGATCGAGGCGCGGGTCGCTTCGGTGCCGATGCCGGTGGTGTCCTTGAGCTTTTGCTTGAGCAGCGGGTCTTCGACCAGTTTGGCGACATTCTTCATCGCCTTGATCAGGTCACCTTCGGTGAACGGTTTCGGCGGCTGCGTCCAGAGGTCCTTGAGCTTCACGTCGGCCACCGCACAGTCGCGCCCCTCGGCCAGTGCCGGCAGCGTCTGCGGTGGCGGTGCTTCGCGGCCCTTGGCCGGGGCGAGGGCTTCGGGCAGGGCGCGCTTCCAGCCAGGCTCGACGATCTGTTTGCCCACCGCGCGCAGGGCTTCGCCGGCACAGTCGAAGTCGGCCTGGGTGCGGTCGTATTCGTGATTGGGCAGAAATTGCGCCAGGTAGCGCGCACGAATCAAGGTGTAGACCGCTCGCTGCTTGCCGGCCAGTCGTTCGAGGTTTTTCGCCGCTGCGGTTGGGATGATGCCATGGTGCGCGCTGACCTTGGCGTCGTTCCAGGCACGGGATCGTCGCTGAGGCTCAAGGTAATCGCTCAAGGCATTCAGCGCCGGATCGGCCTGCCGCAGCGCAGCCAGAATGCCCGGTGCCTCGCTGTGCTGACTCACGGGCAGGTAGCCACAGTCGCTTCGCGGGTAGGTAATGACTTTGTGGGTTTCGTAGAGCGCCTGGGCAATGTCGAGGGTTTCCTGCGCGCCGAGGCCGAGCTTCTTCGAGCAGACTTCCTGCAGGGTGCCGAGATCGAAGGGCAGGGGTGCCACTTCGCGCATGCGCTCGGTGCGCAATTTGATCACCCGGGCACTCGACGCGTTGCCCATCGCCGTGGCGGCCTGTTGGGCCAGCGCCTGATTGAGGCAACGGTCCTGATCGTCGCAGACGTCGGACGCAGCCCGCCACTGGGCGGTGAACGCGGTGCCGTGGTGCAGCAGTTGCACGTCGATGGCCCAGTAGGCCACCGGCACGAAGTCGGCAATGCTGCGGTCGCGGTCCACCACCAGGCGCAAGGTCGGCGTTTGCACCCGGCCGACCGGCAATACGCCCTGATACCCGGACTGTCGGCCCAGCAGCGTGAACAACCGGCTCATGTTCATCCCGATCAGCCAGTCTGCCCGGGATCGGCCGAGTGCCGAATGGTACAGGCTGAACGTTTCGGCACCGGGCTTGAGGGCCGCGAGGGCCTTGCGGATCGACGCATCGTCCAGCGCCGATAGCCACAACCGCTGGATCGGCCCGCGATACCGGCAATGTTCCACCAGTTCCCGGGCGATCATTTCCCCTTCGCGGTCGGCGTCGGTGGCGATCACCAGTTCGCTGGCCTCGCCGAGCAAGCGCTTCACGGCTTTGTACTGGCTGGCCGTGCGCGGTTTGACGGTCATCTTCCACTTGTCTGGAATGATCGGCAGGTCTGCCAGCACCCAACGTTTGTAGCGCGCGTCGTAGGCATCCGGCGGTGCGGTTTCCAGCAGGTGGCCGATGCACCAGGTCACCGTGACGTCCGTTCCCAGCCAGCAGCCGTCGCCCCGACGCTTGGCGCCGAGCACGGCCGCAATGTCTTTGGCCTGGGAAGGTTTTTCACAGAGGTACAGCCGCATAACCACCATCGTCCATCAACTGCCGAGAGGCGGACAGAATGGCGGTTGATGAGCGATGGGGCAATAAAAATCTGTATGGATGTACAGCTTTCGCATTGCGATTCGTTGCGACTGACGATTAACAGGCTCAGCCCATAACCCTGTGGGAGCGAGCCCGCTCGCGATGGCGATTTCACATTCGACATCTATGTTTGCTGATCAGACGCCATCGCGAGCAGGCTCGCTCCCACATTGGACCTCATACATCAGTAATTCAGGTTCACCACCGGCAGGTCCAGTTTCCCGTCGGGGTCGCGCCTGAGGATGGTCAACAGCACCGCGGTAATGACATTCACATCATTGTCGAAACCGCCGTGGGACGTATCGGCCTTGGTCCCCGCGCCGTAGTTCATCTTTGCGTCGTTGAAAATATGCAGGGTTTTCGCGAATTCGTCGGGTAAACCCCGGCCCGTGGCGGCAAACCCGGCAGGAATGGTTTTGCCCCAGTAAAACTGATTCCACTGCTCGGTCATGTTTTTCGCGGCAATGTTCCACTCGGCCAGGGCCGGATCGCTGAAGTCCTGGTAGTTTTTATCCAGCGCCTTGGCCATACCCAGCAGCGGCATGCGTTGCAGTTCTTCAAAGGCTCGGGAAACCAGATACAGCAGCGACTTGTGATACACGTTGATGACGTTATCGTCCTGTTCACGGGCGTCGGACATCATGTGAATGTGGAAATCCTGGCGCTTGAGCCCACCGGCTTCGATGACTTTGCGATAAGTCTGGTTGGCGAAATCGAGGGTGCACGCCGGGGCCATCAACGTCGATGTTTCAATGGACAGGCCTCGGGCCGACAACAGTTGAATCAAATGGCCGTTGATCAACGAACCCGCCGAGTGCCCGATCAGGTGCAGCTCGACGTTTTTCTGGCCGATGTCGGTCACCAGTTTTTTCAGGTTGTCCGCCAGTTCCACCAGCCCGCGCGGGGTGAAACCCGCCACGGAAGCGGCGTCGGCATTCTGTTTCATCTGGCTCCATTGATCGCCGCCGAGTTTTTTGGTGGCTAGTTCGACGGTGCGATCCAGGCCTTCCAGGGCTTTGTCCTTGAGGTTTTTCAGCATGTCGCCGAAGCCACCCGCTTCAGGAAACAACCCCGGCAACGCGTCCTGAACGATGTCCGCGAAGGTTTCCAGAGCGCCGGTGCGCCAGGTGACAAACAGCGGATAGATGCCATTTTCGAGAAAGTACGGCGCCATCGCGCAGATCCGGTTGATGGAGTCCGCTTCTGAATTGAGTCCGCCGTGGGCGTAGATGGCGATCCGCAGCACGGCCGGTTTGTTGGCTGCCGGCAGCTTGTCGTACCAGGCGCGCGGTGCCTCGTAGACGATGCGCTTGACGCCCGCCCGGACGTTTTCCACGTCGGTGAGGCGGGGGCCGATGCTGCCGTTGTTTTCCATCACGATGGTCAGCCCATACGCCTGGTCTTTTGTCAGCAGGGGCGGGCCCTTGCGGTCGGAATCGCGGGCGCTGGAGGTGAACAGCGAGACGCCTTCGCGCTTGGCGCTGACGCTCGACAGCGCATTACGAAACGGCGACTTGGCGTCGACTTTGGCACGCGTCGACAGGTTGTGTGCGGGCGCGCCGTGTTCGATGGGAACGCCGAGGGCCACGGTCCAGGCGTCCGTGCCATTGGCCAGCCAGTCCTCGAACGTCAGGATGGCGAAGCCGGAAAACCCCCAGTCGGTGGACCAGGAGTTCTGTACGATAAAGCCCTGATGGGTGTAGCCGATCAGGGCGAACGCGTGACCGCCCTGAGGCTTGCCCGGCCATTTGATGACCGGCAATTGCGACATGCCCTGGAACACCACAGGCGGGCGTTTTTTGGCCTTGGGCTGCATCAGCGCCCAACCCTGATGCACATTCGCGGAAACGTAGAGCGCGCGGGCTTCGAAGAGCGCCGCCATCATGGCGGTGATGTCGTCCTTCTCGACGCGGTAGTAGACCCCCAGCGGGCGAGTCATGGCGTCGATGGCCCAGTTCTCCGCCGGCGCTTCAAACGCGGGCACCGAGCCATTGGGCTTGACCGTGTACGGCCAAAGCGACTCTGCACAGACGCCATGCTTGTGCCAACCCTTCAGCGCGCCACGGCAACTGGAGCCGGAATAGTCTTCGCCCGGCCACTCGTCATACAGCTTGGCCAGGTGATAGAGCTGGCGCGGGCTGGTCTGGATGGCCGCACGGTCACGCAGCCACAGCAGGTAGTTGACCACGGCCGCCAGGCCGAAACCGGTGCAAGCGCCTTCATTGCCCTGGTTAAGGATCATGCCTTTTTCCAGATAAGCCGACAGCTCGCTCGCAATGGTTTTGTCGGCGGGCCAGGAGGGCGGAAGGGACTGGACGCGCGGCGTGAACAGGCGATCGCGCAGGTCCAGGCGATCGGGGCGGGCGTCGAGGGTGATGATTTTCTGATCGAGCGCGAACTGCGAGGCAGGCATGTGGGGTCCCTCAAGCGTGTGAGACTCGAACCCCCACGCCACGACTGCTCGACTGCGCAGTAAGGGTGTCAACGGTGGTATTGATCGTAGACGAAGTTTGAACGGCTTCGAATGTTTCGTGAGAGGAGGGGGCTGTCCGGGCAGCGTATTGACCCGTTCGGCTGCGCAGCCCTCGCAGAGGCGAAACATGAGGTATACCTGTTGGGTAGCGGTCGCAGGCTTGAGCACCGCTTCACCACCCAACGGGGATGAGCTCATCCCGTGAATCAGGAGTATCCGATGAAAACGTCCGGTCCCAGTCCTGTCATCACCATCGCCGAGCAGCCAGGCTGCCTGTTGGTGAAGTTTCACGGTATCCAGGTGGCCGCGTCCGCACGGGCGCTGGTGTTGCTCGAGGCCAACTACCCGCCGGTGTATTACGTTCCGCGCGAAGACATCGAGGAAAAGTACTTTGCCCGCACCGATCACACCAGTTATTGCCCCTATAAGGGCGATGCCAGTTACTTCAGCCTGCAAGTCCCAGGGCATGAAGGCGCCAATGCAGTGTGGAGCTATGAGAATCCGAAAGTGTCAGTGGATCAGATCAAAAACTACGTGGCGTTTTACCCCGATCAAGTGAAGTTCGAGCTCCTCGACGCCGAGGTCTGATGCTTGTTTTCAGCTAACAGCACCTACCAGCGTGGTTTCATCGATCTGGCCAATTGAAGTCACTCCGGTCAGGGTCATGGCCACGCGCATCTCTTTGGCGAAAATATCCAGCATGTTTTCCACCCCGCGCTGACCATCGGCCGCCAGCGCATAGGCCATCGAACGCCCGAGCAATACGCCTTTCGCCCCCAGCGCCAACATCCGCACGACATCCAGCCCCGAACGAATCCCCGAGTCGACCAGCACGGTCAGGTCATTGCCGACGGCTTGCATGATCGGCGGCAATGCCCGGGTCGTGGACAGCACGCCGTCGAGTTGTCGTCCGCCATGGTTCGAGACCACGATGCCGTCTGCGCCAAAGCTGACCGCGTCCCTGGCGTCCTGCGGGTCGAGAATGCCTTTGATGATCATCGGGCCTTTCCAGAAATCACGAATCCATTCCAGGTCGCTCCAGCTGATGGACGGGTCGAAGTTGTTCGCCAGCCAGCCCATGTAGTCTTCCAGCGTGACGGCCTTGCCCAGGTATTTCGAGATATTCCCCAAGTCGTGCGGGCGGCCCATGAGTCCGACATTGAAGGCCCAGTCGGGTCGGGTCATGGCCTGAAGTATTCGTCGCGACGACGCAAACGGCCCGGACATGCCCGAATGTGCGTCCCGGTATCGTGCGCCGGGGGTGGGCATGTCGACGGTGAACACCAGGTTTTTCACCCCGGCGGCCTTCGCACGCTCCAGCGCATTTTTCATGAAACCGCGGTCTTTCAACACATACAGCTGAAACCAGATGGGTTGTTGGCTTTGGGCCACGACTTCCTCGATGGAGCACACCGAGACCGTCGACAGGCACAGCGGGATGCCTTTGTTCTGCGCGGCTTTGACCGCCTGCACTTCACCCCGGCGGGCGAACATACCGGTCAGGCCGACTGGCGCCAGGATGATCGGCATCGAAAGCGGTTGATTGAAGAGGGTGGTTTCAAGGCTCAGGGATTCGACATTTTTCAGAATGCGCTGGCGCAGGCTGATGTGCGTCAGGTCGGCGCTGTTGGCCCTGAGCGTGTGCTCCGCATAAGCTCCGCCATCGATGTAGTCGAACAGAAAACGCGGCAGTTTGCGGCGGGCGGCCTCACGGTAGTCGGATGCGGATGAAATGATCATGGTGCCTCGGTCGAATGTAGGAGCGAGCTCGCTCGCGATGGTCGTAAACGATAACGCTGTCGGTCTGTTTTTCCCTACGGCGCTCTCGGGTTTTTCGCGAGCAAGCTCGCTCCTACAAGGGGCATTGCAGTTGATGTCAGTTGGTGTGCAGGTCCACGTTTTTGGTTTCACGCAAACAGATCATCCCCACCACCAGGCTTACGGCGGTAATCACCACCGGGTACCAGAGCCCGTAGAAAATGTCCCCGGTGTACACCACCAACGCGAACGACACCGTTGGCAGGAACCCGCCGAACCAGCCATTGCCGATGTGGTAGGGCAGCGACATCGAGGTGTAGCGGATGCGGGTCGGGAACAGTTCGACCATCAACGCCGCCAGTGGGCCGTAGCACATGGCCGAGATGATGATCAGCGCGACGATCAAGGCCACGATCATGGGCTTGTTGATCGACTGGGTGTCGGCTTGAGACGGATAGCCGCCCAACGTCACCGCGCCGCGCAGGGCCGCTTCGTCAAAGCCATCGATCTTCACGTCACCGACGCTGACCTGCACGCCGCTGCCGGCCGGGGCCGCTTCGCTGTTGTAGGGCAGGCCCTGTTTCACCAGGAAGGTTTTGACCTTGTCGCAAGGGCTGTCAAATTTCGCCTTGCCCACCGGGTCGAACTGGAACGTGCAGGTGGCCGGGTCAGCCAGCACGGTGATCGGCGCCTGACGGCTGGCCTGGTCGATGGCCGGGTTGGCGTAGTGGGCCAGGCTCTTGAAGATAGGAAAGTACAGCGCGGTGGCCAACAGCAGGCCGATCATCAGCACTGGCTTGCGTCCGACCTTGTCCGACAGCCAGCCAAAGAAAATGAAGAACGGTGCGCCGATGATCACGCTGACAATCAGCAGACCGTTGGCCAGCGCCGGGTCCATTTTCAGGAACTGGGTGAGGAAGAACAGCACGTAGAACTGCGCCGCATAGAAGGTCACCGCTTGCCCGGCGTTGATGCTGAACAGCGCGATCAAGACGACTTTGAGGTTTTCCCATTTGCCGAAAGAGTCACGAAGTGGCGATTTGCAGAGCTTGCCTTCCTCTTTCATTTTCACGAAGGCGGGCGACTCGTGCAGGCTCAAGCGAATCCAGGTCGAGATGCCCAGCAGCAGGATCGAAAACAGAAACGGAATCCGCCAGCCCCAGACTTCGAACTGGTCGCCGGTGAAGTAGCGGCAGCCGAGTACCACCAGCAACGACAGCAGCAGCCCGAGGGTCGCGGTGGACTGAATCCAGCTGGTGTGGAAACCGCGTTTGCCGATGGGCGCGTGCTCCGCGACGTACGTGGCCGCGCCGCCGTATTCCCCGCCAAGGGCCAGGCCCTGAAGCATGCGCAGCACCACCAGGATGATCGGCGCGGCGATGCCGATGCTCGCGTATGTCGGCAGCAACCCGACGCAGAAGGTCGCCAGGCCCATGAGGATAATGGTCGCGAGGAACGTGTATTTACGCCCGATCATGTCCCCCAACCGCCCGAACACCAGCGCACCGAATGGCCGCACGACAAAGCCAGCGGCGAACGCCATGAGCGCGAAGATGAACGCGGTGGTGTCGTTGACCCCGGCGAAAAACTGTTTGCTGATGACGGCCGCGAGCGCGCCGTAGAGGAAAAAGTCGTACCACTCGAACACGGTACCGAGGGACGACGCGAAGATGACTTTGCGAGTGTCGCGGCCGGCATCGGCGCTGCTTGTGATTTCCAGTGGCTGAACATGTTCTGACATATCGGTATCCCTTACAGTGATTGTTTTTGTTGTTCCACTGTCGGCGCCGTCCTTGTGGGTGGTGCCGCTACTGTCGATGTATCGGGTGTACTCGTTCCATGTGGGAGCGAGCCTGCTCGCGATGGTCGAAAACGATAACGCTGTCTGTCTGTTTTCCTGCGGCGCTTTCGAGTTTTTCGCGAGCGAGCTCGCTCCTACAGTGCTCGTGTGTTGATCAAGGGTGAGTGGCCAGTTCCTTTTGTTCGGTGAGGCTCCTTGTGGCGGGATTGAGGATGAGTTGCGCGGCTTTCTCGGCAATCATCAGCGTAGGCGAGCAGGTGTTGCCCGAGGTGATGCGCGGCATGATCGACGCATCGGCGATACGCAGGCCGGGGATGCCGTGGACGTTCAATTGCGCATCCACCACCGAGTCGGCGTCGTTGCCCATGCGGCAGGTGCCCACCGGGTGGAAAATCGTGGTGCCGATGCGGGCGGCGGCTTCGTGCAGTTCTGCTTCGCTTTGCAGGCTGTCACCCGGCAGGTATTCCACCGGTTTGAACGCTCGCAAGGCCGGTGCAGCAACGATGCGCCGGGTCAGGCGGATGGCGTCGGCCGCGACGCGCAAATCTTCGGGGTGGCTCAAGTAATTGGGCTGAATCAGCGGTGCTTCCTGCGGATTGGCCGAGCGAATGTCGATGCGCCCACGGCTTTGCGGACGCAAATCGCACACCGATGCAGTAAAAGCCGGGAAGGCGTGCAAGGGTTCGCCGAAGCGTTCCAGCGACAGGGGTTGCACGTGGTATTCGAGATTGGCCGAGGTCTGCTCCGGTCCCGAGCGGGCAAACGCGCCGAGCTGACTCGGCGCCATCGACAGCGGGCCGCTGCGGTCATACAGATAACGCAGGCCCATGCCCATTTTGCCCCACAGGCTGCCGGCGATCTGGTTCAGGGTGCGGGCGTTTTCGAGTTTGTAGATCAGCCG
Source organism: Pseudomonas sp. PB120 (assembly GCF_009761815.1). Lineage (GTDB taxonomy): Bacteria > Pseudomonadota > Gammaproteobacteria > Pseudomonadales > Pseudomonadaceae > Aquipseudomonas. The sequence continues at coordinate 44,554 of NZ_RWIN01000113.1, read as the reverse complement.
CAGTTGCAGGTGATCCTGCAGGTTGCCGCCCACGCCGGGCAACTCATGGGCAACGCCGATCCCGAGTTTTTCCAGGAGTGGGCGAGGGCCGATGCCGGAGCGTTGAAGGATGGTGGGCGAACCCACGGCGCCTGCGCACAGAATGATTTCCTTGCGCGCCTTGAAGGTTTTCGCCTGACCTTGCCAGCGCGTGCTGACCGCCGATGCGCGACCGTTTTCCAGCAACACGCGGTCCACTTCAACATCGGTCAGGACCGTGAGATTGGGCCGGTGGCGGATCGGTTTGAGAAACGCCTTGGCCGCGTTCCAGCGAATTCCGCCTTTCTGATTGACCTGAAAGTAACCGCAACCTTCGTTGTCGCCCTGGTTGAAGTCGTCGATGCTGGCGATGCCGCTTTGCTCGGCCGCGTTGCGGAATGCATCAAGAATCGGCCACGACAGGCGCTGGCGCTCGATCCGCCATTCGCCGGCGGCGCCGTGAAACTGCGAATCGCCGGCAAAATGGTTTTCGCTTTTCTTGAACAAGGGCAACACATCGTTCCAGCTCCAGCCGGGATTGCCGTCGGCCGCCCAGCTTTCGTAGTCCCCGGCCTGGCCGCGCATGTAGATCATGCCGTTGATTGAAGAGCAGCCGCCGAGCACTTTTCCCCGTGGGTAGCTCAAGGCACGGCCTTGCAGGCCAGATTGTGCTTCAGTCTTGAAGCACCAGTCGGTGCGCGGGTTGCCGATGCAGAACAGGTAGCCCACCGGGATATGAATCCACGCGTAGTTATCGCGGCCGCCCGCTTCGAGCAGCAACACTCGGTGTTGCGGATTGGCCGACAGCCGATTGGCCAGCAAGCAGCCGGCTGGCCCTGCGCCGACCACGATGTAATCGTATTCATCCAGGGAAGTCTGCATCCCTGACCTCGCGTGTTGTTATTGTTGTCGGTCATCCTAGTTGTTAGCTTTCGTCAAAAGAATGTTAGTTTTTGCGCAGCCGCTGTGCGTTTTTAAACAGCATAGCCCTGAGGACGCTTCATGTTTGACTGGAATGACCTGCGGTTTTTTCTCGAGTTGCAGCGCAGCGGGCGTTTGCTCACCGCTGCTCGCCGTTTGAACACGACCCATGCCACGGTGGCCCGGCACATCGAGGCCATTGAAAAAAGTCTCGGCACTGCGCTGTTTGTCCAGCATGCGCAGGGTTACGAACTGACCCCGGCCGGGGAGGCCCTGCTTAAACACGCCGAGGCCATGGAAAACGTCGCGCTGCTGGCGCAGGAAGAAATCACTCAATCCACGGCGCCGCTGGGCAAGATCCGGGTCGGGGTGACCGAGGGCCTGGGCATCATGTTCCTCGCCAGCCGCATGAACGGTTTGTTCGAGCGCTATCCGGGCCTGGAAGTGGAACTGGTGGCGGTGCCGCGCTTTGTCAGTATCCTTAACCGCGAGGCTGAGATCAGCATTCACCTCGAACGCCCGGCCGCCGACATGCTGGTCACCCGCAAACTGACGGACTATCGTCTGGCGCTTTACGCCAGCCAGGATTACCTGGATCGCGCGCCACCGCTGCGCAGCCGCGAAGACCTCGGCCGTCATGCCTGGATCGGTTATGTCGACGACTTGCTGTTTAGCCAGGAATTGATGTTTCTCAACAGTTTTTGCCGCAACCCGCAGGTGGTCTTTCACAGCACCAGCGTGATCGCCCAGCACCAGGCGGCGCGTTCAGGCCTGGGGATTGCGGTGCTCCCGTGCTACATGGCCAGCGCAGATCCGGGCCTGGTGCCGCTGCTGCCGGAGGAAAGCATCCAGCGCAGCTACTGGATTAGCACCCGCCGTGAATTGCACAAATCCGTGCGGTTGCGGGTGTTGTGGGATTACGTGGTGGAGTTGTGTGAGCGTGAGCAAACGCTACTACTGGGCTAAATCGGCAACACCACGTTTGGTGTGGCTGTCTTGCTTCTGTGGTGAGGGGATTTAGCGACCCGTCGCACCGCCCCGTTCGGCTGCGCAGCAGTCGCAAAACCGGTGTAGGACTGCAAAACGCAGGGGGCTGCTTCGCAGCCCAACGGGGATAAATCCCCTCGCCACAGTTTTGCGGCGCGACAAATTACGCGAGGATTTCGAACGCGGTGCTCGCCAGCCGTTCGCCGTTCACCAGGATATGCACCGCATGCATCCCCGCGTAATGACGGCGGGTGGTGAGTTCCTTGATGTGCTGGCTGCGGGCAACCGCTTCGCAGGCGTTGCCGGGAAGTGTCAGGGCCTTGAGCTTGAACACCTTCGCCGAGGTGCTGCCGTTGGCCTTCACGTAATCGATGGCGTAGTCGATCACCAGGCGCTGGCTGTTTTCGACCGTGGATTTGACGGTAAACGACAGGGTGATTTTCTCTCCGAGCCCGATCACCGCTGGCGTGATGTTCAGGTCAATGATCTCGACCTCCGGTTTACCGCCTGCACCGATGATCGCCAGTGCTCGTTGGTTACCCTGTTTGATCAGGCTGCGCAGGGCATGCCGGGCGATCCAGGCGGTGTGTTTGTTGTCCAGCGACCAGTCCTCGATCAGGTCCAGCACCCAGTCGGGATGGTCCTTGGTGATGTCGTTCAGGTGGTTGGCCACGGACTTGCGCACGTAGAGGCTGGTGTCGGCCTTGAGGTTGTCGAGGATGGCCGCCGCCAGGCTCGGGTCGGCCTGGATTCGTTCCAGGCGGAACGACCACGGCAGGCGCGGTCGGCTGCCTTCGCTGGCCAGGCGCCGGACGTGTTCGTTTTCATCCAGCGACCAATCGTGCAGGCGCTCGAGCGAGCGCTCGAAATCGCTGCGCAGGAAATGCCGGATGGCGAATTCCGCAGAGCCGAAGGTCGTGAAGTATTTCAGCGCGTCCATCGACGATTCGAAGGCATGGGCGCCATACATCGCGACGTAATGCGGCAACGAGATGCTGACGAAGCCGCTGTTCAGCCGCGGGGCGAGGGCGCGCAGTACGTCGAGGGTTTCTTCGTAATCCAGCGGCAGCACCGCATGCAGGCATTCGCTGACCCGCGCCATGCGCTGCATGATCGATAACGACGCGAGGTCTTCGTTGGCCATGTTCAGGAAGGCCTTGGCGTTGAACGCGGGGTAGACCGCGGTCATCTCGGTGGCGATGTGCTGCAGGCGTTCGGTGTTGAAGATTTCTTTCAGGGCGGGGGCGGGTTGGTCGGCAGCCATTGTGGATTCCTTTGAGATTGTTTATTGATCCAGATGTACCGCGTTATCGTTCATCGCGAGCAGGCTCACTCCCACAGGGGTCTTCGGTGAACACATGACTTGTGTACGACCGAGAACAATGTGGGAGCGAGCCTGCTCGCGATGGGGCCCTCAAATGCACATCAACTCTTGCCCGATTGCTCTTCCAGCTGATCCGATTCAAACAACTTCGCCAATTCCGCCCTGGCTTCCTGCGCCGTCTGCAACACCTTCGCGGCATCGTCATACACCGCATGCTGCGCTTCCAGCACTTGTTCATCGTGATGCTTGAAGCGTTTGATCCGCGCATCCGCCTGAGCCTGGGTCAGCCCCAGGCCGACCAGCGTGCGCCGGCTCATTTCCAGGCTCGAATAATAGGTTTCGCGAATGGCCTCGGCGCCAAGGTCGACCAGGCGGTGCACGTGCTGGCGGTTACGCGCCCGGGCGATGATCTTGATGTGCGGATAGAGCCGGTGCACCACCTCGGCGGTCTTGATGTTGGTGTCCGGGTCATCAGTGGCGATGATGAAATATTCCGCCTGCTCGACCTTGGCCGCGCTGAGGATTTCCGGGCGCATGGGGTCGCCGTAGAACACCGGCACGCCGCCGAAGCTGCGGGACAGTTCGATGGTTTCGACCGAGGTGTCGAGGGCGACAAACTTGATGTTCTGCGCCCGCAGGATCCGCGCCACGATCTGCCCCATCCGGCCCATGCCGGCGATCACCACGCGCGGCTCGTCGGTATCGATCTCGCGGAATTTTTCCGGCACCACCACCGGTTGAACCCGGGGTGAATACAGTCGTGCGCACAGCAGCAACAGCAGCGGCGTCACCGCCATGGACAAGGTGATCGTCAGCACCAGCAAGTCATACAGGCGCGGCTCGAACAGGCCTTGATCGCGCCCGATCTTGAACACCACGAACGCAAACTCACCACCGGCAGCCAGCACGATACCGAGGCGAATCGCGCTGACCTTGCCCAGCCCACCGGCCAGGCGCCCGACCACGAACAGCAGCGGCAACTTGATGGCGATCAGCAACAGTGTCAGGCCCAGTACTGTGATCGGTGCGCTCAGCAGCAAACTCAGGTTGGCGCCCATGCCGACGCTGATGAAGAACAGCCCGAGCAACAGGCCCTTGAACGGTTCGATCTGCGCTTCCAGCTCATGGCGATACTCGGAGTCCGCCAGCAGCAACCCGGCGAGGAACGCGCCCAACGCCATGGAGACACCGACCAGGTCCATCAGCCACGCCGTGCCGATCACCACCAGCAACGCGGTGGCGGTGGATACCTCGGGCAAACCGGTCTTTGCCACGACACGGAACACCGGTCGCAACAGGTAGCGCCCGCCGATCACCACCACCGCGATGCTGCCCAGCACGCGCAAGCCATGGTTCAAATCTTCGGCAGCGCTGGTGGTGTGGTCGCCACCGGCCAGCAGCGGCACCATGGCAATTAGCGGGATGGCGGCAATGTCCTGGAACAGCAGGATCGCAAACGCCAGCCGCCCATGGGGGCTGGTCAGTTCCTTGCGTTCGGCCAGGCTTTGCAGGCCAAACGCAGTGGACGACAGCGCGAGCCCCAGGCCCAGCACAATTGCACTGTTCAGCGGTTGGCCAAACACGAAAAGCGCCAGCACGCCGATCACGGAACCGGTCAGTAGCACCTGCGCCAAGCCGACGCCGAACACCGATTTGCGCATCACCCACAAACGCCGGGGCGACAGCTCAAGGCCAATGATGAACAGCAGCAACACCACGCCGAGCTCGGAGATGTGGCTGACGCTCTGCGGGTTGCCGATCAGGCCCAGCACCGACGGCCCGATGATGACGCCGGCAAACAGATAACCCAGCACCGCCCCCAATTGCAGACGCTTGGCCAAGGGCACGGTGAGCACGGCCGCGAACAGAAAAACGACAGCGGCTTGCAACAGGTTGCCTTCGTGGGGCATGACTTACTCCTGGACTCGGTACGGCGGAGCGTCAAGGATAAGGGTTGCAGCCACAGGCGTCAGCCTGAACATAAATTGTTGTTGAATGAAGTACCGCCATCGCGAGCAGGCTCACTCCCACAGGGCTTCTGTGGGCGACACAGATCCAATGTAGGAGCGAGCTTGCTCGCGATGGCGCCAGAACAGACACCCCGTCTCTCAGATATGCACCTGAATATGCGCCAACCCCCGGGCCACATACTCTTCCTTCTCACCCACCGGAGCGAAGTAATGCAGCACCTCTTGCGCCGTTTCCTTGCCCTTCAACCGTGCCAGCAACCAGGCCGACACGTACTGCGCGGAGAAACAACCGCCCGCCGTGGCGATGTTGCCGTTGGCGTAAAACGCCTGATTGACGATATTAACGCCCGCCGCCTGCACCCACGGCTTGCTGGTGGTGTCGGTGCAGGCCGGAGCCTCGCCGAGCAGGCCGAGTTTCGCCAGCAGGAACGTCCCGGAACATTGCGACGCCAATAACTGGCGGGACGAATCAAAACGCAGCTGATCCATGATGGCCGCATCATTGGCCACTTCACGGGTCTTCATGCCGCTGCCCACCAGCACCGCGTCCGCCCGGCAGGCCTCGGCCAGATCGATGTGCGCATCGATGGTCAAGCCGTTCATGGACGTGACCCGCGACGTCGGCGAAGCGATGCTCACCCGCCAGTCCTTGTCACCGAGCAAGGAAATCCGGCTGAGCATGCCGTAGGCAATCAGGGAATCGAGTTCGTTGAAGCCGTCGAAGGTCAGAATGGCGATGTGCATGGCGAATCCCGGTGGGTTTTTTTGGCAGCCTACGCCGACACTGGGTGAAGCGTCCCGTACAGTCCGGCACAGAATCATCGCAACAGTAATGAATGATTTGACCCGGGCGCAGTCGGAATTCGGGTACGACGACATCACTGGAGGTTCACCGATGAACAACAAGACCCTTATCGCCAGCCTGGCCCTCGTTGCCGGCCTCGCCGGTATCAGCCCGATCGTTCAAGCGGATGACCCACCGCAGAAAACCGTCCAGCCCGGCGTCAACAACGCCCGCAAACTGGTGGTCGGCGACCGCGCCCCGGACGTCTACCAACGCAGCGAAAAAGCCCTGGTCAACTGGAAACAGAAAGGCCTGAAACCACCGAAAGCACAGGCCCAGTGGGTGCAGATCAACGACAAGTACATGATGGTGATGATTACCAACGGGACGATCATGGATGTCACGCCAGTGGAGAAGTAGGCGGGCAGCAACAATTGGCCATGGAAGGCTGATTGAAATCATCCGGCGTTCCGGCAAAGCTCGCCGGCGATTTTATTGGCTGGATGTCAGGAGCGACTCGTTGGAAAAGAACCCCCTATACCGAAAGGTCAACACCCGAACCTGGGGTGTCTGGCGGAACGATTACACCGGACACTATCGGCATCAACGCAATACCAAGGCTGACATGCAAAACGATTCACCGCGAGGTTCGATGCATGGAACTCGCCGGTACGGATTCGATTACACGCCGTTATTCCGGTTCCTGTTATCTCGCGTCGGCAGGCGATGGGATCAGGTATTCAGCGAGGCTGTGTCTCGTCTTGATCGGGCGGATCCGGTGTACTGGATGGTTGCGCTGCATGAAAGCGAAAGGCAGGAACATGTCAGGTTGGGGGAGTCCAGCTATTTCAGTGGCTTGTATGTCGATGATCAGGGGCTTCTGCAAATCGTCAATCCTGAATTAACGGCTGAGCACATGAAGCCTTACTGCCCTTGCTGCACTCACACCTTCAACGGCGCTGTCTTTGGTCAACGCAAGGACTGAGCAGCGTTATTCAACCCGACTATGACTCAGCGCCTGATCGCCCAACCGATACTGATTATTCCCGCTACGTTTAGCCTCATACATCGCCAGGTCCGCGATGTGGATCAGCCGGTCCATGCTCGGCGCATGGTCGGGGAACACCGCGACCCCCAAGCTGGTGCCGATGTGGCGCTGGTCGTTGCCGATGGTGATGGGTGGTGAGAGTTCGACGAAGATTTTCTGGCAGATGCTGCGAGCCTCGTCCTGCAGGCTGATGCCTTGGGCGAGTCCTTGCAGGATGACCACGAATTCGTCGCCGCCGATGCGCGCAACGGTGTCGGTCGCGCGCAGGATGCGCTTCAACCGCGTGGCGGTGGTGATCAACACCCGGTCTCCGGCGGCGTGTCCGTAGTGGTCGTTGATAGCCTTGAACCCGTTGAGGTCGACAAACACCAGCGCCACCCGTGTGCCGCTGATGCGCGCCTGCTCCAGCGCGTCGGACAGGCGCTCTTCCAGCACGAGGCGGTTGGGCAGGCCGGTCAGCGGGTCAAAGTGGGCCAGGTGTTGCAGGTAGCTGGCAGAGGCTTTTTCCTCGGTGATGTCGCGCACCACGCCCATCATCTTGATCGTTTCGTCGTGGTCGTTTTTGACCACGTTGCCGGTTTCGCGAAGCCAGCGAATGGTGCCGTCGGGCCAGACCACGCGGTATTCCTCGTCGTGGTTTTCGCCGGTTTCCAGGCAGTGCAGTTCGCCCGCCCGGACCCTGGCGCGGTCGTCCGGGTGCACGCACGAGCAAAACAACGCGTAGGAGGGCGTGACCTCGCCGATCCGGAAGCCGAACATGCCGTAGATCGCGTCGGACCAGTAAAGCCTGTCCGTGTCGACATCCCAGTCCCACGTGCCGATGCGAGCGAAATACTGGCTGCGCTTGAAGCGTTCGACGTCATGGTCCTGACGGAAATTCTGCCCAACGGTCAGGCTGCCAATCAGCAGACGACACGCCTCAAGCTGCTTTCGCAGCGAGCGCTCGCGGAGGATCAACACGACGATCAGGGCAAGCAACACTGAGCCGATGGCTGCGCTGGTCCAATCGACATTCATTTCAGGGCTGCCATCATGGCGTATTGAACCGTCCGGGATAGGTGAGGCTTATGGTAGTTCACGACGAAAGCCGGAAACAGTTCGAATCGGTTGCCAATCCCGCGTATTTCTGGGAAAACGGCGCCCATGAGGCCCTGTCGGGTGCGTGAACAATAGAGTGAAAGTGATGAATGATGAATTGCAGGTAATCGATCTTGTAATGGGCGAGGGCAAAGCCGCCGTCAAAGGGGCGCTGATCACCACCCAATACCGTGGCTGGCTGGAAGACGGCACCGAGTTCGACTCTTCCTACAGCCGTGGGAAACCTTTTCAGTGCGTGATTGGCACGGGAAGGGTGATCAAGGGCTGGGACCAGGGAATCATGGGCATGCAGGTTGGCGGCAAGCGCAAGCTGCTGGTACCGGCGCATCTGGGGTACGGCGAGCGTTCGATGGGGGCGATTCCGCCGAATTCGAACCTGGTGTTCGAGATTGAGTTGCTGGAAGTGCTGACGCGGGATGATTGACTGCTATTCGCAATGAATTGAGCTTGTGGCGAGGGTGCAAGATCCCTTGCCACTTTGTTCTGTCTTGGAATGCTTGACGGTTCAGGTGAATATTTCAATATCGTCAAGCGTGTCCGCAATAACGCCTTCTAGTGACGGGAATTTTTTCTTGAGGGCCTCGAGCGCCGCAAGGACCGTTTCCTTATCCAGTTCGCTATGCCTGCGAGCGATATGACCAAGAGCCTTGATGGCCGAGGCTGCAACGGCTTCATCCTCATTCGCAAGGTACTGGAGGCAGATGTTCTCAGCCCAGATTCGATCTGTTTCATTCAGACCAATAGAGATCAATCCCACGATAACCTTCGTACTTACGCCGCTGGCAAGTAACGTTATTGCTTCATCATGGCTCACTGATGGGTCTTTATAGATAAGGCTCACTTTTTACTCCCGCGTCCCTGTGAAGAGATCAAGTTCTGTCTGCAACCGCTCATTGAGTGTCGAGGCTGTTTGTTGCGATGCGGACGCTATATGAACGGGCATTCGACTGATGTAGGACCGTTCTGAAATTCGCGTCGATGTGGAATCTCCGGTGAGTGCGACAGGTGCACCCCGTCGCGCCAATAAATGCTAACTGTTTATACGTTTTACCTTCTGCATCAGTTATCCGCATATTAGCTTATAACTAATAAATACTTTCAATCCGCCTTTTATGCACATATCGTCATCAAAGGCAGACCGCTTTTCAGGCGGATGTCATCTCTGACATCTCTCGACGCCTGGAATCTCGCCGTATGAACGCTAGCCTCTGCGAACACCTGACGGATACCTCACGCACTTGGCACCAGCCCGCCAGTGGCCGTGTGATCAATGGAAAACACCGAATAGCCAAAGTACTCCTGGTGATGGCCGGCCTCGGGCTTCTGGCCGCGTGCTCGCCATCGGAGAACAGCGAAAAAGGCCAGGCTCAAGCGGTGGCCAGTAAGCCTGCAACCGTGAAGTGGGCCTATACGCTTCCCACCTCATGGGACCCGGTGACCAGTCGAACCGGTGCGGACATCAACACCATCAGCCTTCCTTATGCGTCGTTGACACGGCTGGACAACGCGGGAGGGGTGCAGCCCTCGTTGGCGAAAAGCTGGGTCTACAGTGCAGACGGCACCCTGATCACCTTCGAACTGCGCGATGGCTTGAAATTCACCGATGGCACGCCGCTTGATGCCAACGCGGTCAAGGCGTTCTTCGAGCGTGGCAAGAATCAGAAGAACTCGTTCCTCAAGGATCAGCTCGCGGAAGTCCAGAGCATCAGCACGGAGGGTGCGACAAAGGTCACCCTGCATTTGAGCGAGCCGAACTATCAGGTTCCTTACTTGCTGGCGGGGCGCACGGGGGCGATTTCCAGTCCTGCGGCGGCTGAGCAGGACCTCGGCAAACTGAGCCTGTGGCCGGTGGGGGCGGGGCCTTTCAAAATGGTGGATTTCGTGACCGAATCCCACGCCTATTTTGTTAAAAATCCCGACTACTGGGACGCCGCCAACATCCACATTGACCGGCTCGAACTGACGGTGACCCCGGACTCATCAACCCTGGTGCCCAGCGTGTTGTCCGGTTCGATCGACCTGGCCACGTTGCCTGCCAGAAAGGTCAAGGAAGCCCAGGCCTCGGGGCTGAATGTCACCATCGCACCGTCGCTGTCGGTCCGGGACATTTCGATCAACCTGAACAAGGCGCCGTTCAATAATCCCAAGGTGGTCGAAGCCTTTCGTTATGCCTTCAATCGGCAAGAGTTCATCGATGTGATTACGGCCGGCACGGCGTCGATCGTGCATCAGCCGTTCCCTCAGGGGCATCTGGCGTTCAACCCGGAGGTTGAAAAACTCTGGAGCTACGACCCGGACCGGGCGATCAAGCTGCTGGCCGAGGCGGGCTACGGGCCAGGGCAGCTGTCGATTGTCATCACCAACAACGCTCTGGCTGAGGAAAACTCGGCGGAGCTCCTGCAATCCCAGCTGGCAAAAGTCGGCGTCAAGTCGGTCATCAAGTTGGTGCCGCCGGGTTCTTCAACCTGGCAAAGCGAGGTCTACCTGGCCAAGACGCCGCAGTTGGCGCTGGATGGCACCATCGGTCGAGAGTCGCCGGTGCAGAACCTGCTGGCGGTCTATGGTCCGGACGGCATCATGAACCTGAGCGGCCCCCATGCCAGTGACGAGTTCATCAACGCGCTGCGCACCGTTCGCCGGACGCCGCTCGATGACCCGAACTATCAGCGCGTGCTGTGGGCCGCTGAAGAGATCGGGGTCAAGCAGTCGCCGACCAATTACATCTACGCCAATCCATGGGTGCTGGTCTCGAACCAGAAGCTGAAAAACCTGAACATCCAGCCGTCCCAGGTCCGCTGGGAAGGTGTGACGGTCCAATGATCCCGCCAGGCCCTTGGGCGATTCGCTGGCGTCATGCCAAAACCTTCGTGCGCTGGGTGCTGTCCAGCATCGGCATTATCCTGCCGGTGTTCCTGTTCTCGACCTTGATCACCTTCGCGCTGGGCGCGGCGAGCGGTCTCAACCCCGCGGCCGGTATCGCCGGCGACAGCGCGACGCCCGAGATGATCGCGCAGATCAACACAGAGCTCGGGCTCGACCGGCCGCTGCTCCAGCAATACCTGTCGTGGATGCAGGGCATCTTTACCGGCGACCTCGGCAATTCCTGGTTCAATCAGGTCCACGTCTCGGAATTGATCCAGCAAAGGTTGGCCGTCAGCCTGTCCGTCGCAGGCCTGGCGTTGGTGATCGGGATCGTCTTCGGCGTGTTGCTGGGCATTCTGGCGGCGGTCTATGAGGGGCGCTGGATTGACCGGGCGATCACGGGAGTGACCACGGTCATTTCCACGCTCCCGGCCTTTGTCGTGGCCATCGGCTTGATCCTGATCTTCAGCCTTTGGCTGCGCTGGCTACCTTCGGCGGGTTACGTCTCGCCCAGTGAAAACTTCAGCGTCTGGCTGAAGCTGATCACCATGCCGGCGATTGCCTTGAGCGTCGATGTCGCGGCCGAACTGGCTCGGCAGCTGCGCACCGGCCTGGTGTCGACCCTCTCGGAAAACTACGTCACTGGCGCCATCGTTCGCGGTCTCAGTTGGCCGCGAATCCTGTTTGTCCACGTGTTGCGTAATGGCGCCGCCCCCGCGCTGTCGATCCTGGGGATGAAGATCCCCACGCTGCTCGGTGGCGCGGTGGTGACTGAAACCATTTTCACCATGCCGGGCCTGGGCATGCTGTCCGCCGATTCGGCCCTGCGCGGGGATGTTCCCGTGGTCCAGGGCACGCTGGTGGTTTCGATTGCGTTCGTGCTGGCGGCGAACATTCTCATCAATATTATGCAGGGCACCTTGCAGCCTGCTTCGAGGCGAAGATCATGACCGGCTTATTACGACGAGTCTGGGTCTATCCCAGCGCCAAGGCCGCCTTCGGCGTGCTCGCCATCGTCGCATTCCTCACCGCGTTCGGGCCGTTGCTGGCGCCCGAGGACCCTTTGGCGCAGCACACCAACGCCATGCTCCAGGGACCCTCCGCCCATTATTGGCTGGGAACTGACGGCCTGGGCCGGGATGTCTTCAGTCGACTGCTGGCAGGCTCAACGCTCTCTGTGCTGGCCGCGCTGCAGTCCGTGGTGATCGGGCTTGTGCTGGGGGTTGTGCCGGGGTTGTTGTCGGTTTACCTGGGGCGGACCTTTGAGTGGATTTCCCTGCGTTTCATCGATGCGCTGATCACCCTGCCTTTTCTGGTGTTCGCCATCGCCATGACCGCGCTGCTGGGCAATGGCCTGGTGCAGGCGATGTTTGCGGTGGGCATTCTCATCACGCCGGCGTTCTTCCGGGTCAGCCGGGCCGCGGCACTTTCGGCGTACAACGCCCAGTACGTGGAGGCCGCGCTGCTCATGGGCGCCTCGACCGGGTGGATTATCGTACGCCATGTGTGGCTGAAGGTCATACCTGCCGTGGCCGTGACCACCGCATCCATGACCGGTGCCTGCCTGGCCATTGTCGCCTCGCTGACCTTCCTCGGGATCGGTGTGGTGCCTCCGGAACCCACGTGGGGCGGGTTGTTGGCGACGGATCTGAAGAACCTCTATGACCGTCCCTACGGTCCCCTCGCACCCGCCGGGATCATCATCGCCACGGTATGGGCGCTGAATGCCCTGGCTGATGTTCTGCGGGATGTCGGTGGCAAACGAGTGCCTGAGCAAAGGGCGACCCGTCGCCGTCGAAAAAAACCGGTGGCTCGCCGTGAACCGGTCAATCTGGACAAGCGTCCTTTGGATGTAAGGAAGACTGCCGATGCCTAGCCATCTGAATGTCCCACCCCCAGGTCGGCCTGAGCCTCTGTTGTCCGTGCGCAATTTGCACGTCGGCGTCGTAGGTTCCAAGCAGCTGGTGCATGGCGTCAGTTTCGAACTGCACGCGGGGGGAACCTTGGGGATCGTCGGCGAATCCGGCAGCGGTAAGTCCCTGACCTGCCATTCCTTGCTGGGCATTTTACCGGCGGGGCTGGAAGTGACCGCTGGAAGTGCTCTGTACCGGGGCGCCGATTTGACGCGCTTGAGTCGGCGCGGCTGGAAGCCACTTCGGGGCACGCGGATTTCGGCGGTGTTCCAGGACCCGGCTTCTTATCTGAACCCCTCGATTCCGGTCGGTCGGCAGCTGGCCGAAGCCTTGCGTGCGTGCCTGTCGCTGTCCCGTTCGGAGGCACGCAAGCGCGGTCTCGAGCTATTGGCGAAAGTAGGGCTGCGCAACCCCGAAGCCGTTTATTACCAATACCCTTTCGAGCTGTCGGGAGGCATGTTGCAACGGGTGCTGATCGCGATTGCCGTGTCGGCGGGCCCTGAATTATTGATCGCCGATGAGGCAACCACGGCGCTGGACGTCACCGTCCAGGCCGAGGTGCTCGACCTTCTGGCAGAGCTCAAGCGCGAACTGAACCTGGCGCTGATTCTGGTCTCCCACGACCTCGCGGTTGTGGCGCAGGTGTGCGATCGCGTCATCGTCATGCGCCACGGGGTCATCATCGAGGCCGGAACCACGGCGCAGGTGCTCGCTGATCCGAAACACCCCTACACCCGATCCCTGGTGGACAATCATCAGGAATACGGGCTTGAACGGTTTCTCGAACGGGAACTTGAAAATGCCTGATGAACACAACCCGCAAGCGAACCCGCTGCTGCGCCTGCGAGGGATTGAAGTCAGTTATGGCTTCGGCGCCCGAAAAAAGCGCGTCCTGCATTCAATCGACTTCGATGTGTTCGCGGGCGAAACCATCGGGCTGATCGGCGAAACAGGTTCGGGCAAGACCACGCTGGTGCGCTCGATTTTGGGCGCCGTGCCGGTAAGCGCAGGCTCGATAGATTTTGCCCAGGTGCAGATCAGCGCACTGAAGGGGCGTGCATTGCGCGATTTTCGGCGCACTGGCCGGCTGCAATACGTGTTTCAGGACCCTCTGCAAAGTCTCGATCCGGACCTGTCGGTGAGCGACTCAGTGGCGGAGGGCTTGCACATACAAGGCAAACTCAATCACGGGCAAATCAACGAGCGCGTGGCGGCTGCGTTGCACAGCGTCGGACTGGACGCCGCTATCGCGCAGAGAAATCCCCGGGCGCTCTCCGGGGGGCAGCGGCAACGCGTGGTGATCGCCCGGGCGCTGGTGCTTGAGCCGGCGTTGTTGCTGCTGGATGAGCCGGTGAGTGCGCTGGATTCAGCCAGCCGTGTGCAGATGTTGCGATTGCTCAAGACTTTGGGTCGCGAGCGCGGCATTGCCCAGGTGTTCGTGTCCCATGACCTGGGCTCCGTGGCCGGGATTGCCGACCGCATTGCGGTGCTCTATCAGGGCCGCATTGTCGAGTCGGGCCCTACGATGCAGGTTTTGCGGCATCCGCAGCATCCCTACACGCAATTGCTGGTGGGCTCCGCCCCGACGCTGACCAGCGGCGCCGCCGACCGCGCACGCCGCCACGAACTGCGCGAAGCACTGGCGAACAACGCATAAGGCCGCGAACTCATTCCTGAGTTCGCGGCCTTATGGTCTTGCCGGTCCGCTGCATTACTCCCGATAAAGTCTGGCCTGATGCAAGGGGATCGGCAGCCCCAGGTTGCCGCGCAGGGTCGTCGCTTCATACTCGGTGCGGAACAGCCCGCGAGCCTGAAGAATGGGGATCACTTGTTCGGTGAAGCGTTTGAACTGTTCGGGATGGCCAATGTGCACATTGAACCCATCCAGCGCCCGGCCTTCGAACCAGCGAATCATTTCGTTGGCCACCGTCTCGGGTGAGCCCACAAAAGGCCCCGGCTTGAAGCCAGTGAAAAACTCCACGGTCTGGCGCAGGGAAAAGCCTTTGCTCACGGCGAGCTGGGTAATCTGTTCGGAGCGGGTGAAAAAGCTGTTCCGGGCGAACTCGAGCGCGGCCACCGGAAATGGCGCGTCCAGATCGTACTGGCGGAAGTCATGCCAGCCAAAGGATCGTCCGAACTCCGCAAGCGCCTCATCAAAACCGTGATCGACCTCGTGGTAATGCAACTCTGCTGCCCGGGCCTGCTCATCGGTATCGCCGACGTAGATCTGCACGCCCGGCAAAATCAGCACGTCGTCAGGGTTGCGCCCCAGCCGCGCGGCCCGCTCCTTGATGTCCCGATAGAACGCCTGGCCTCGCTCCAGGGTCGGGGCGTGGGTGAAGATGGCGTCGCCAATCGTTGCACCGAGGTCGCGACCCTGTTCGGAGTCGCCGGCCTGGAAGATCACCGGCTGCCCCTGGGGGGAGCGCTGGATGTTGAGCGGGCCTACCACGGAGAAGTGAGTGCCTTTGTGATGCAACGGACGCAATTTGCTCGTATCGAGAAACACGCCGGTCTCGCGGTCACGCGGGAAGGCATCGTCCTCATAGGAGTGCCACAAGCCTTGGGCGACCTGGACGTGCTCCAGGCCGCGACCGTAGCGCGTGTCGTAATCGTAGTGCTCGTCCTTGCCGTAATTGCCCGCCGTCCCGGCGTCGCCGCTGGTCACGACGTTCCAGCCGGCGCGGCCCTTGCTGATCAGGTCCAAGGAGGCGAAACGCCGCGCCACGTTGTAGGGATCGTTGTAGGAGGTGGTCAGGGTGCCGACCAATCCAATGTTCCGGGTGACCACGGCCAGCGCCGACAGCAATGTCAGCGGCTCAAGCCGGTTCAGGTAATGCGGCGGCGAATGCTCGGTGATGAACTGGCTGTCGACAATAAAAATCAAATCGAATCGGGCCGCTTCGGCCTGCTTCGCGATGTCGATGTACCAGTCGATGCTGACACTGGCGTCGGCCGGAATCGCCGGGTCCAGCCACAGTTTGTGGTGTCCTGGTCCTCCGGCGCCTGTCGGTACGGCGCCCAGTTTGATCTGTCTGTTGGTCATGGCCATTTCCTTTTCTGGATAAAGTATCGGAGCTCATGTTGCGGGTTAGAAGCGCAGGGAAACCTTGGTGTAATAGAAGCCGCCGTTGATGCCGAACGGCGAAAAGATGCCGTACTGGCCGGCGCCGTTGTCGGGGCTGACCACGCCGATCTTGTCGGGGTATTTGTCGAACAGGTTGTTGGCGCCCAGCGCCAGGCTCAGGGACTTGGTCAGGTCCTTGGACACTTCCAGGTCGGTGATCCATTTCGGGCTGAAGGTGCGGTCGTTGATCGGCAGGGTGCTGACTTCGGTGTAGCTGCCGTAGCGGGTCAGGCGCAGGTTCACGTTGTAGTCGTTCACGCTCCACAAACCGTTGAGGGCAATGCGGTCGCGCGGCAAGGCCTTGGTCAGGTCGGCCTGCTTCTGACGGTCAAACAGGGTGTTGCCCAGGGACGAAAGCTGCGCCGGGGTATTGGCGATATCGAGGATGGTGGTGCGGTTCCAGCTGTAGGCGGCGCTCCAGTTGACCTTGCCCCAGCCGTTGATCAGGTGCTGGGTGTATTCGCCGACCAGGTCAACGCCCCGAGTGCGGGTGTCCACCGCGTTGGTGTAGTACTGACCGGCGAGATCCGGGTTCAGGCCGGCACTCAAGAGCACGTTTGACACGGCGGGCCCGGTGAGCAGGCCGGTTTGCACGATGCGGTCCTTGACCTCGATCTGGTACGCATCGAGGGTCACGCGCAGGTCCGGCCCTTGCTGGTACACCACGCCCACGCTGACGTTCTGCGATTTTTCCGGCTTCAGCGGCTCTGCGCCCAGGGCACGTGCTTCGGGAGAATCCGGCCGCAATAGCTTGGTATAGAACTGGTTGTAGCTGCCGTCGGCGTTGACCGTGGCGGTCGCGGCGGTGGTCGAGTAGTTGATCTGCGCCAGGGACGGCGCGCGGAAACCGGTGTTGTAAGTGCCGCGAACGGCCCATTCCGGGGTGAGTTCATAACGGGTGGTCAGCTTGCCGATGGCGGTATTGCCCGACGCGTCGTCGTAGTGTTCGAAACGTCCGGCGAGGCCCGTGTACCATTTTTCGGTGATGTTGGTGCCTAGGTCGACATAACCGGCATAGCTGTTGCGCGAGATGTCGCCCGCGTCATCCGGGGTCAAGGCGCTGTAAATGCCACCGCCCGCGGGTGGATGGACGCCGGCCGGCGTGGTGTAAGGGCCGAGCAGATACGCCTCGGGGTCGCCGGACTCAACCTTGAATTCTTCCCGGCGGTGCTCGACGCCCAACGAGACGTCCAGCGGTTTTGGCAACCCGACGTCGAAGTGGCGGCTGAAGTCGAGGTTGTTGGTCCACTGGTTGAAGGTTTGCGTGGACAGGTGGAACGAGGTCGGGCTGGTCGGCCCGAAAGACGCTGCGAGGCCGGTCAGGCCATTCAAATTCGCGTGATCCTCGCCGTAGGTCGAACTGGCGTCCCACGACCATTGTTCCCAACCGTTAAAGGGCAGTGCGCCTTTCAGGCCGGCCGCCACCTGGTAATCACGCTCATAGATACCGCGCTCGCCGAGAAAGCCGTTGGGGTAGACCGACTCGATGTTTCGTACGCTGTTGGGCAGCACGCTGCCGGTATAGGACGCCGCGTCCTTGTAGCTGAAAGTCGAGAAGGAATAAAACAGCAGGTCATCGGGCAGCGGCAGCTCAAGGTTGTAGCCGGTGTCCACGGTGCGCTCGTCGGGGTTGCCGTAGTACTTGCCATAGAAGTGCCGGTCGGCGGTCGCTTCACGCGGGTCGGGACGACCATTGACCAGCGGGTACAGCCGCGAGGTCGCCACCTCGTTTCGGTACGTGCGCTCGCTCTTCTTGGCATCGATGGAGAAGTTGAGGAAGCCATCGTTGGGCAACGCCACACCGTAGTTGGTCTGCTGGTTGAGCACGAAACCGTCACCGGAATAGGTCTGCCCGGTGGTCGTGTCCGACGTACCGCCGTTGTCCTTGGTTTTGAGGATGATGTTGATCACGCCGGCAATCGCATCGGAACCGTATTGCGCCGAGGCACCGTCGCGCAGGACTTCGATGTGGTCGATCAGCGACACCGGAATCCGGTCGAGGTCGACCGGGGTGCCGCCGTTGGCCAGGCGCGCCTGGTTGTTCATCACGGCGGTGTTGTGCCGGCGTTTGCCGTTGACCAGGACCAGCGCTTCGTCGCCATTCAAGCCACGCATCGTGAAGCCGGGCACCAGCCAGGACGTGCCGCCGATGTTGCGTGAGGGAAAGTTGAGCGACGGGATCAAGGCGCCGAGGATGTCCTTGAGGTTGGTCTTGCCGGTCTTGGTCAGTTGCTCATTGCTGATCACATCGATAGGCGCCGGGCTGTCGGCGACGGTGCGCTGGCTGCCACGGTTGCCGGTGGACACGACCGTTACCGTATCAAGGCGTTTCTCGCTGTCCGGGTCGGTACTGTCCGCCCAGGTAAAACTCGACGGTAATGCCAGCGCCAGCAGGCACGGGGCAAAATAAGGCAGGCGCTGGCGAGCCTTGGCAGGGACAAAACGGGAAGCTGCACGCATGGAGAGGCCATTGTTCAAATTGTTCGCACGCGCCAGGCAGCAGCGGGCCGATTGAGCTCCGTGCGCCGCTTGGGCGTTTTGACGCGGAATGAGTGGGGGCGTGAGCGGCGTGTGCTCGTCTCGATCAACCGGATCGGCATTGGGCCGGCGGTAGGGTTACCTTAAAGATCTAAGCAGAGACTTGGAAATACCGGTTCGATCTAAGCTAATTATTAAAAATATGCATATAAAAACAGATGGTAATCAGTAATTAGCATTTAACGGTTCGAGAGGGGGAGACCTTGCATGGCGGGCGCGAGCCCTTTTCTGAATCCGATCACCGGCGTGTTGATGGCTTGTGTCTGAGTCGTTGTCTCTATACTGTATATCCACACAGTATAAGGCGTGCCCCATGGAACTCATCGACAAGCTCAGCATTCTCGCCGACGCCGCCAAGTACGACGCGTCCTGCGCCAGCAGCGGCGCGCCGAAGCGCAGCTCCGAGGGCAAGCGCGGGCTGGGCTCGACCGACGGCATGGGCATCTGCCACAGCTATACGCCGGACGGGCGCTGTGTGTCGTTGCTGAAGATCCTGCTGACCAACTTCTGTCTCTACGATTGCCAGTATTGCGTCAACCGTCGCTCCAGTGACGTGCCCCGCGCGCGCTTCACGCCGGAAGAAGTGGTGACGCTGACCCTAGATTTCTACCGGCGCAATTGCGTCAGCGGACTGTTTCTCAGCTCGGGGATCATTCGCTCGGCGGACTACACCATGGAGCAGTTGATCCGTGTCGCCAAATTGCTGCGTGAAGACCATGAGTTTCGCGGGTACATCCATCTCAAGACCATTCCTGAAGCCGACCCGGCGCTGATCGAAGAAGCCGGGCGCTATGCCGATCGGTTGAGCGTCAACATCGAACTGCCCACCGACGCCAGCCTGCAAACCCTGGCCCCTGAAAAACAACTGGGCTCGATCAAGCAAGCCATGCAGACCATCTACACCGGCGAGCAGACCGCCCTCAACGAACCCCGAGCGCCAAAGTTCGCCCCGGCCGGGCAGAGCACGCAAATGATCGTGGGCGCCGATGACACCGACGACAGCACCATTCTCCACAGTGCTCAGGCGCTGTACGGCAACTATCGATTGCGCCGCGTTTACTACTCGGCGTTCAGCCCGATCCCCAACAGCCCGAAAAGCGTACCCCTGGCGGCACCGCCGCTGATGCGCGAACACCGCTTGTACCAGGCCGATTTTCTGTTGCGTAGCTACGGCTTTACCGCCGGGGAACTGTTCAAGGGGCCGGGGCACTTGGCGCTCGACATCGACCCGAAACTGGCCTGGGCCCTGGAGCATCGAGAAGTGTTTCCGCTGGACCTCAACCGCGCCGAGGCGTCGTTGATCTCGCGGATTCCCGGCATCGGCCTTCGCACCACCGAGCGCCTGGTGGAATTGCGCCAACAGCGCCGTATCCGCTATGAAGACCTGGCCCGAATGCGCTGCGTGCTGGCCAAGGCCAAGCCGTTTTTCATCACCAGTGATTACCACCCGCAGCAGGCGGAGGTCACCAGTCAGCTGTTGTACCAGCAGTTACGCGACCGCCCGCAACCGCAGCAAATGGGGTTGTGGGGATGATCACCCTCGATTGCGACGACCTGTTCGACACGTGGCGACAGCAAGCCCGTTGGCTGCTCAGCCATGAGGTGGACCCGAGCCTGGTCAGTTGGGCCAATGAAGGGGTGGCAGACCTGTTTGCCAGCGACGAGGGGCTGCCGGACACACAGGGTCCGTTTCAGGCGCGCATTCCGCGAACGCTGCTGGATACCCTTGAGCGTGCCGCGTGTTATCGCGGTGACCAGCGCTGGAGCCTGCTGTACGAAGTGCTGTGGCGCGTCAGCCATGGTGATCGCACGGCGATGCTGGCGGGTGACAAGCTTGGCAGTGAATTTCAAAGAAGAATCAAACAGATACAGCGTGAATCTCATCATCTGCATGCATTTGTCCGCTTCGTTGCAACGCCGCAGGAAGAAGGGCCGCAGTACGTCGCGTGGCACGAACCGGCGCACGACATCCTGCACCGGGCCAGCGAGCACTTCATCGGGCGCATGGGCCGTCATCGCTGGATGATCGCGACGCCACGGGACGGGGTTTACTACGATGGCGAGCAGCTGATTCATCAACGCCGCTGTCCGGTTGAATGGCAACAACTGGCGCAGAACGCCGACGACCCGCACGGCACGATGTGGTTGACGTACTACAGTCACACCTTCAACCCGGCTCGTCTGAACCCGAAAGTCATGCAAGGACACCTGCCGGCGCGGTTCTGGAAGAACCTGCCAGAGGGTGCGTTGATTCCCGGGTTGATCACCCAGGCACGTACCGGCAAGCAGCAGGACGGACAGGCCAGTGGCATCAAGGGCAGGGGAGGCAAGCGGATCATGTCGGGTGCGGACGAACGAGGCACGGGCGCATAAAAAAGCCCCCCATCGCCAGTGCGATGGAGGGCTTCGATGCCACGAGTGTCAGGTCACACCTTGACGATCCAGCCCGCTGGGGATTCGACGTCGCCGGTCTGCACACCGGTCAGCTCTTTGTAGAGCTTCTGGGTGACCGGGCCGACTTCGGTTTCGCTGTGGAACACGTGCAGGTGGTCGTTGTAGCTGATGCCGCCGATCGGGGTGATCACGGCAGCGGTACCGCAAGCGCCGGCTTCCTTGAAGTCCGACAGCTTGTCGATCAACACGTCACCTTCAACCACTTCCAGACCCAGACGCGATTTAGCCAGTTCGATCAACGACAGACGGGTGATACCCGGCAGCACCGACGGCGAGTTCGGGGTGACGAACTTGTTGTCGTGGGTGATCCCGAAGAAGTTGGCCGAACCGACTTCTTCGATCTTGGTGTGGGTCATCGGGTCCAGGTAGATGGCGTCGGCGAAGTGCGCTTTCTTGGCCTGGGAACCTGGCATCAGGCTGGCGGCGTAGTTGCCACCGACCTTGGCTGCACCGGTGCCTTGTGGGGCTGCGCGGTCGTAGCTGGAGATCAGGAAGTTGTGCGGGGTCAGGCCACCTTTGAAGTAAGCGCCGACCGGGATGCAGAAGATCGAGAAGATGAACTCGGGAGCGGTACGCACGCCGATGTTGTCACCCACGCCGATCACGAACGGGCGCAGGTACAGCGCGCCGCCGGTGCCGTAAGGCGGGATGAAACGCTCGTTGGCACGAACCACTTCCTTGCAGGCTTCGACGAACTGCTCGGTGGACACCTGTGGCATCAGCAGGCGAGCGCAGCTGCGTTGCATGCGTGCGGCGTTCTGATCCGGACGGAACAGGTTGATCGAGCCGTCCTTGCAACGATAGGCCTTCAGGCCCTCGAAGCATTGCTGGCCATAGTGAAGGGCAGTGGAGCCTTCGCTGATGTGCAGCACATTGTCTTCGGTCAGGGTGCCCGCGTCCCACTCGCCATTTTTCCAGTGCGACAGATAGCGTTTGTCTGTCTTGATGTAGTCAAAACCCAACTTGTCCCAATTGATGCTTTCGTTACCCATGACACCCTCTATCACTTAACAACCGCCGAAACGGTTCAAGGCTTCTGACGTTTTTCTGGATGGGGACAACAATACTTCATTCCGGGCCTGTTTCGCAGCCCGGACTATCGGATGACGGGCAGATAAATAGAGTTGGTCTCAAGAAATCGCCAGCAGGCTGGCTCCCACAGGGAAATGCATTCCAACTGTGGGAGCCCGCCTGCCCCCGGACTATCGGATGACGGGCAGATAAATCGAGTTGGTCTCAAGAAATCGCCAGCAGGCTGGCTCCTACAGGAGAATGCATTCCAACTGTGGGAGCCAGCCTGCTGGCGATGGGGCCATCCCTGCCGTCATCAATCGTGCTGAATCACAGATGCAATGCGTGGCCAAAGGCGCGCAGCGCGGCTTCCTGCACGGCCTCGCCGAGCGTCGGGTGCGCATGGATGGTGCCGGCGATGTCTTCCAGCCGGGCGCCCATTTCCAGGCTCTGGCCAAACGCCGTCGACAACTCCGAGACACCCACGCCAACCGCCTGCCAGCCGACAATCACATGATTGTCCCGACGAGCGACCACCCGTACGAAGCCGCTTTTCGACTCCAGGGTCATCGCCCGGCCATTGGCTGCAAACGGAAAGCTCGACACGATGCAGTCCAGGCCCGCCGCTTTGACGTCGTCCGGGGTCTTGCCGACCACCACCAGTTCCGGGTCGGTGAAGCACACGGCTGCAATAGCGGTCGGGTTGAATTCGCGGGACTTGCCGCTGATCAGCTCGGCCACCATCTCGCCCTGAGCCATGGCCCGGTGCGCGAGCATCGGTTCGCCGCTCAGGTCGCCGATGGCATAGACGTTGCGCATGCTGGTCTGGCAACGGTTGTCGATCTTGATCGCCGAGCCGTTCATGTCCAGTTTCAACGCTTCGAGGTTGAAGCCCTGGGTATTGGGTTTACGGCCAACCGCCACCAGCACCTGATCGGTTTCCAGGTTCAAGGTGTCGCCGCCAGGCGCCAGAACCTGAAGTGTATTGCTATGAGAATCAAAGCCTTGAACGCTGTGTTTCAAGTAAAGCTTTATCCCGAGCTTTTTCAGTTCGTCATGCACCGGCTGAGTCAGTTCGGCATCGTAAGCCGGCAGGATGCGATCCTGAGCCTCGACCACGCTGACGTCAGCGCCCAGCTTGCGATAGGCGATCCCCAGTTCCAGCCCGATGTAACCGCCACCGACCACGATCAGCCGTTTTGGCACGGACGTCGGCGCCAGCGCTTCGGTGGAGGAAATGACCGGCCCGCCGATCGGCAGCATCGGCAGGTTTACGCTTTTCGATCCGGTGGCCAGCACCAGGTGCTCGCACTGAATGCGTGTGTCACCGACTTCGACGGTTTTACCGTCGATCACCTTCGCCCAGCCTTGTATGACCTGGATCTTGTGCTTTTTCAGCAGTGCCGAAACGCCGGTGGTCAGGCGATCAACGATGCCGTCCTTCCATTCAACGCTCTTGCGGATGTCGAGGGTCGGTGCCGATACGCTGATGCCCAACGCCGAGTGTTGGCTGTGGTGCTGTGTCTGGTGAAACTGTTCAGCGACGTGGATCAGCGCTTTCGATGGAATGCAGCCGATGTTCAGGCAGGTACCGCCCAGGGATTCGCCTTCCACCAGAATGGTCGGAATGCCCAGTTGGCCGGCACGGATCGCCGTCACGTAACCGCCGGGGCCGCCACCGATGATCAGCAGCGTGGTGTTCAAAGTTTGCATGTCTGCTCCAGTTAAAAAGAGTCCATGAACAGCGTGGCGGGTTGTTCGATCAGGCCACGTACAGCCTGGATGAATTGCGCCGCGTCCATGCCATCGACCACGCGGTGATCGAAGGAGCTGGAGAGGTTCATCATCTTGCGAATCACGATCTGGCCTTTGACGACCATCGGGCGTTCGACGATTTTGTTGACGCCGACGATCGCCACTTCCGGCAGGTTCAGTACCGGCGTGCTGACGATTCCGCCCAAGGCGCCGAGGCTGGTCAGGGTGATGCTGGAGCCGGACAGCTCATCGCGACTGGCCTTGCCATTGCGCGCGGCGGTGGCCAGGCGTGAGATTTCGGAAGCGCTATCCCACAGGCTGCGGGCTTCGGCGTGCCGCACCACCGGCACCATCAACCCGATGTCGGCCTGGGTGGCGATGCCGACGTGTACGGCGCCGAGGCGGGTGATGACCTGGGCTTCGTCGTCGTAACGGGCGTTGATCTGCGGGAAGTCGCGCAGGGCGACGACCAGGGCGCGGACCAGGAACGGCAGCAAGGTCAGCTTGCCGCGGGTAGCACCGTGTTTTTCGTTCAGGTGCGCACGCAGCTCTTCCACCGCCGTGACGTCGATTTCTTCGACATAACTGAAATGAGCGGCACGTTGAGTAGCGTCCTGCATGCGCTGGGCAATCTTGCGGCGCATGCCGATCACCGGGATTTGCTCTTCGTCGAGACGCTGGGCGTAAGCGGCGGTAGCGGTCGACGCATTCGACTGACCCTGGGCCAGATAAGTGTCGAGGTCTTCGTGCAAGACACGACCGGCAGGGCCGGTGCCGCGCACCAGACGCAACTGGATACCGAGGTCCAGCGCATGTTTGCGCACGGCCGGGGAGGCCAGCGGGCGCTCATCGGCCTCGCGAGCCACCATCGGACCCTGGCAAACGGCAGCCGGGCGAGGGGCCGCAGCCGGTTTGCTTTGCTCAACGGCTGCCACTTTCGCTGGCGCAACCGGTGCCTCTTTCACGGCAGCGGCAGCCGCCGGCTGGGCCGACTCTTTAACGTTGCCTGCGCCTTCGACTTCAATGCTGATCAGGATGCTGCCCACGGCCATGACTTCGCCGGGCACGCCGCCCAGGGCAATCACTTTGCCGTGGACGGGAGAAGGGATGTCCACCATCGCCTTGTCCGTCATGACATCGGCGAGCACCTGATCTTCGACGACCATGTCGCCAACCTTGACGTGCCACACCGACAGTTCAACTTCTGCAATGCCTTCACCAATGTCCGGCATTTTAATCACGTGCGTGCCCATTCAGACCTCCATGACCCGATGCAAAGCCGCGCCCACTCGGGACGGGCCAGGGAAATACGCCCACTCTTGTGCGTGCGGGTAGGGCGTGTCCCAACCGGTTACGCGCTCGATAGGCGCTTCGAGGTAGTGGAAGCAGTGTTCTTGCACCAGGGCGACCAGTTCGGCGCCGAAACCGCAGGTGCGGGTCGCTTCGTGGACGACCACGCAGCGGCCGGTCTTCTTCACCGACTTGACGATGGTCTCCAGGTCCAGCGGCCACAGGCTGCGCAGGTCGATGACTTCAGCGTCGATGCCGGTTTCTTCGGCGGCCACTTGCGACACATATACGGTGGTACCGTAGGTCAGGATGGTCACGTCCTTGCCCGGACGGGTAATGGCGGCGACGTCGAGCGGCACGGTGTAGTAACCGTCCGGGACTTGGGCGGCCGGGTGTTTCGACCACGGGGTTACCGGGCGATCGTGGTGGCCGTCGAACGGGCCGTTGTACAGGCGTTTTGGCTCAAGGAAGATCACCGGGTCATCGTTTTCGATGGAGGCGATCAGCAAACCTTTGGCGTCGTAAGGGTTGGAGGGCATGACGGTACGCAGGCCGCAGACCTGGGTGAACATCGCCTCGATACTCTGGCTGTGGGTCTGGCCGCCGTAGATGCCACCGCCGCAAGGCATGCGCAGGGTCATCGGTGCGGTGAACTCGCCGGCCGAGCGATAACGCAGGCGGGCGGCTTCGGAAATGATCTGGTCCGACGCCGGGTAGACGTAGTCGGCGAACTGGATTTCAGCCACCGGCCGCAGGCCATAGGCGCCCATGCCGACGGCAACGCCGACGATGCCGCTTTCGGAGATCGGCGCGTCGAACACCCGGGAGGTGCCGTATTTGGTCTGCAGGCCTTCGGTGCAGCGGAACACGCCGCCGAAGTAGCCGACGTCCTGGCCGAACACCACGACATTGTCGTCACGCTCAAGCATCACATCCATGGCCGAGCGCAGGGCCTGGATCATGGTCATGGTGGTCGTGGTCATGGCGGTTTCCAGCTCGATATTATTGTTGTGGTCGTTCATGTCAGATCCCCAACTCTTGACGCTGGCGCTTCAAGTGCTCCGGCATCTCTTTATAGACGTCTTCGAACATGGTCGCGGCGCTCGGAATCTGACCGCCGGCGAGGGTGCCGTACTGCTCGGCTTCCTTCTGTGCGGCGATGACTTCGGCTTCCAGTTCGGCGCTGACGGCGACGTGCTCCTCTTCCGACCACTGGCCGATTTTCACCAGATGCTGCTTAAGGCGCGCAATCGGATCGCCCAACGGGAAGTGGCTCCAGTCGTCGGCAGGACGGTATTTGGACGGATCATCGGAGGTGGAGTGAGGGCCGGCGCGGTAGGTGACCCATTCGATCATGGTCGGGCCGAGGTTGCGGCGCGCACGTTCGGCGGCCCAGGCAGAGGCGGCATAAACGGCGACGAAGTCGTTGCCGTCGACCCGCAGGGAGGCAATCCCGCAGCCGACGCCGCGACCGGCGAAGGTGGTCGCTTCGCCACCGGCAATCGCCTGGAACGTGGAGATGGCCCACTGGTTGTTGACGACGTTGAGAATCACTGGCGCCCGGTAAACGTGTGCGAAGGTGAGTGCGGTGTGGAAGTCGGCTTCGGCGGTAGCGCCATCACCGATCCAGGCCGAGGCGATTTTAGTGTCGCCCTTGATCGCCGACGCCATGCCCCAGCCCACGCCTTGTACGAATTGGGTCGCCAGGTTGCCGGAAATGGTGAAGAAACCGTAGTCCTTGACCGAGTACATGATCGGCAGCTGACGTCCCTTGAGCGGATCGCGCTCGTTGGACAGCAGTTGGCAGATCAGGTCCACCATTGGCACGTCGCGTGCCATCAGGATGCTTTGCTGGCGGTAGGTCGGGAAGCACATGTCATCGACGTTCAGGGCCAGGGCCTGGCCGCTGCCGATGGCTTCTTCGCCAAGGCTTTGCATGTAGAAGGACATTTTCTTCTGACGCTGGGCGACGACCATGCGGTTGTCATAGATCCGCGTCTTGAGCATGGCGCGCATGCCTTTGCGCAGGACCTCGACAGGCACGCCTTCAGCCCATGGGCCAAGGGCATTGCCCTGATCGTCGAGCACGCGAATCAGGCCCTTGGCCAGATCGGCGGTTTCGGCAGGTTCAACGTCGATGGCGGGTTTGCGCACCGTGCCGGCGTCGGTCAGACGCAGGTAGGAGAAGTCGGTTTTGCAGCCAGGACGACCCGATGGTTCGGGAACGTGCAGTTGCAGCGGTTCGTACGCTTGGTTCATGGCTTCTACGCTCGATCTTGTGAATTTCTTGTAGTGAGCTGACAGGATTTCCTTCGGTAAAAGGAATCTTGTCCTACAACAATCATAGGCCGGCCCCAGAAGAATATTTATCTCTGTTTCGTTGCGCTGAAGATCATTTGAGGATAAAAAATCTGCATAAACATAAAAAACAGGTGGTTTTGTCTCATGCGCAAACTGGACCGTACCGATATCGGCATTCTCAACAGCCTCCAGGAGAACGCCCGTATCACCAACGCCGACCTCGCTCGCTCGGTCAACCTGTCGCCGACGCCATGCTTCAATCGGGTCAAGGCGATGGAGGAATTGGGCCTGATTCGCGAGCAAGTGACCCTGCTGGATCCCGACCTGCTGGGGCTGCACGTCAACGTGTTCATCCACGTCAGCCTGGAGAAACAGGTGGAGGAAGCGCTGGCGCATTTTGAAGAGGCGATCTCGGATCGCCCGGAAGTGATGGAGTGCTATTTGATGGCCGGCGACCCGGACTATTTGATCCGTGTGTTGGTGCCGACCATCCAGTCGCTGGAACGCTTCATGATGGATTTCCTGACCAAAGTCCCCGGCGTCGCCAACATCCGCTCAAGCTTCGCGCTCAAGCAGGTGCGCTATAAAACCGCGCTGCCGCTACCGGCGAATGGCCTGACGCTCAATAACTGAACGGGGGACAGTGTTTCTCCAGACAGACCGCAGACGCAGCCTCGCGCTGCTCGTCAGCTGCTACAAAGGCGGGGAACACGAACCTTCCGTAGCAGCTGACGAGCAACGCGAGGCTGCGTCCGGCGGCGAAGCCGTCGTAAACCTTCAGAATTTATTCAGAGGGATTTTCAGGTACGAGACACCGTTATCTTCGGGCGGGGGCAGATTGCCCGCCCGCACGTTCACCTGAATCGCCGGCAGTAAAAGCGTCGGCATGCCTAGCCCGGCATCACGCTTGGTGCGCATGGCGACGAAGGCTGTTTCGTCGATGCCATCATGGACGTGGATGTTGCTTTTGCGCTGTTCGCCCACTGTGGTCATGCACTTGGGGCCCCGGCCTTCAGGCGGGTAGTCATGGCAGACATACAGGCTGACGCTCGCGGGGAAGGCCAGCAGTTTCTGGATCGACGCGAACAGCTGATTGGCATTCCCACCCGGAAAATCGCAGCGCGCAGTGCCCACGTCCGGCATGAACAGCGTATCGCCCACCAGAATTGCGTCCCCGTCGATCAAATAGGCCATGTCGGCCGGGGTATGGCCGGGCACATGCAACGCCGTGGCCTTGAGGTTGCCGATCTTGAACGACTCGTCCGGCGCGAACAGGTGATCGAACTGCGAACCGTCCACGGCAAATTCCGGTTCCAGATTGAACAAGCCTTTGAACACCCCCTGAACCTTGCTGATCGATTGGCCGATGGCAATCTTGCCGCCCAGTGCCTGACGCAAATAACAAGCCGCGGAGAAATGGTCCGCGTGGGCGTGGGTTTCCAGCAGCCATTGCACCTGCAACTGGTGTGCGCGGACAAAATCGATGATCTTGTCTGCCTGAACGGTTGCCGTGCGCCCTGCGGCCGGTTCGTAGTCGAGCACCGGGTCGACGATTGCGCAGTGCCCGCCATCGTGTTCGTAGACGACATAACTGTAGGTCGACGAGGCGGGGTCAAAAAAAGCTTCAATCAAGGCTGACATGGCGGCCGTTTCTGGCTGGACGAGCCTTGAGGGTAGATTCATTTTCCCTGCGCTGACCAGCCCTCGTTCAATTGAATGAAGGAAAAAAGCTGCGCGCGCTCTATCCTGTCATCCATCGACACCGGGCGGCCCCGGACTCAATTGCGGATCACGAGTGTTTTATGTTGCTGGCAAGTTTTTTTGGTGTGGTCATGGGCCTGGTACTCGGTTTGACCGGGGCTGGTGGCGGCATTCTTGCGGTACCGGCGTTGGTGCTGGGGCTGGGTTTGACGATGACCCAAGCCGCGCCGGTCGCGCTGTTTGCGGTGGGCAGTGCCGCCGCAGTCGGGGCCATCGACGGATTGCGACACGGTTTGGTGCGCTATCGCGCGGCGTTGCTGATTGCGCTGCTGGGGTCAATCTTTTCGCCGATGGGCATCTTCTTCGCCCATCAGTTGCCGGAAAAGGTCTTGATGATCCTGTTCAGCCTGCTGATGGTCATGGTCGCCTGGCGCATGTTGCGCAAGGAGCGTCAGGACGAAGGCCCGAGCGATCACGGCCACGCCAACTGGGGCCAGAAAAACTGCATGCTCGATCAGCAGACCGGACGCTTTTCCTGGACCGCCAAGTGCACTGCGACACTGGCTGCGCTGGGCGCGGTGACGGGGGTGGTTTCAGGCTTGCTTGGCGTGGGCGGGGGGTTCCTGATCGTCCCGGCGTTTAAGCAACTGACCGACGTGCAGATGCGCGGCATCGTCGCCACGTCGCTGATGGTGATCAGCCTGATTTCCGCCATTGGCGTGATCGGCGCATTCCAGGTCGGGGTGCGGATCGACGGCCTCGGTTACACCTTCATCGGGGCGAGCGTTGTCGGCATGATCCTGGGCCGCAAGATTTGCGCGCATGTACCGCCCCGGGCAATACAGTTGGGTTTCGCCAGTGTCTGCCTGATTGTCGCGGTGTACATGCTGTTTCGGGCCTGAGACTCAAATCCCTCGATACTGCAGGCTGAAACCCAACGCGACGGATTGGCCTTGCTCCAGCAAGCGCAACCCAGGATGGCCAGGCAAATGGTGCGCATTGACCGGGTGGCTCACCGGTTCGATGCAGAAAAACCCCAGGCCCACCGGGCAGTAGAGCAGGTAGTAATCGCTGCCGCTGGCCTGGCATTCCAGTTCATAGCCGAGCTCCGGTTGCTGGATCAGGCAGTGGCCATCCCACTCACAAAAACCGTTGTCGACCAAAATTTCGGGCAAGCCCTTGAGCTGCTGGAAATCCCAGTCGGCGGGCAACGAATCGAGATGGGTCGGCAGTTTGCTCGCATCGCACTGCCAGACTTGCCGGGATAGCGCCTGCAACCGGGTGTTGGCGGTGCGCGGGAAGTAAGGGTGCAAACCGAGCCCGTGCCAAGCCGCCTGTTCAGCGAGGTGGGTGACCTGCAAATCGATGCTGAGCTTGCCTTGGCGCAGTTGAAAACGCTGGGTTGCGCGGTAGGCGAAAGGCGTGACGCTGTCTAGTTGCAGGACAACCTCATCCGGTGTCTGCGAAACCACTTGCCACGGTTGCTGCCAGGCGCTGCCGTGAATCGGCAGTGGATCGGTGAGGCTGTTGGGTGTCAGGGCGAGCCAGCCATCGGGGCATTCGAAGCCGCCGTTGGCAATCCGGTTCGACCACGGCGCCAACGGATAGCAACCGAGTTTGCCCGGCAGTCCGGTGTTCAGCGCGTGGACGTCGTTGTGGCGCAACAGCGGCTGACCCGTGCCGCGCACCGCCCAGTTGACGATGCTGCCGCCCAGCTCGGGGGCGAGGGTGAGGTGGGTGAGTTCGTCTTGGAGATCAACAATCGTTGGCGTCATGTTTTTCCTGCATGCTGATGGGCTGTTGTGGCGAGGGAGCTTGTCGGAACGCCGCATCGTCCCGCTCGGCTGCGAAGCAGTCGTAAATCCAGTCAACCCGGTCCGTCAGAGTGGTTGCCGGGGCCGCTTCGCGTCCAGCGGGAGCAAGCTCCCTCGCCACAAAGGATTGTGCCCTCGGAGCATCTTCATTGGGCATGACTTCAAGTCCTGCAACGTAATTACAGCGAATCGTTGAAATGCGGCTCCGGCAAACCCTTCACCCCAGGATCCAGCGCAAACACCCCACCGGCCAACGACTGTTCATCCTGATCATCACCGGGGCGGATCGAGGTCACGAACAAGGTGTCCAGTCGACTGCCTCCGAAAGCACACATGCTCGGCTTCTTGACCGGCACCGTCAGCGATCGATCGAGTCGACCATCCGGGGTAAAACGATGAACCAGCCCGGCATCGTTGGCGCAGATCCAGTAGCAACCTTCAGCATCGACAGCCGCACCGTCGGGGCGGCCGGGGAATTGGGTCATGTCGACGAACACCCGGCGATTGGAGGGCGTGCCAGTCTCGGTGTCGTAGTCGAACGCCCAGATCTGCCGCACCAGCGGATGTGAATCCGACAGGTACAGGGTGTTGCCGTCAGGGCTGAAGCCTAGC
Source organism: Pseudomonas sp. PB120 (assembly GCF_009761815.1). GTDB lineage: Bacteria > Pseudomonadota > Gammaproteobacteria > Pseudomonadales > Pseudomonadaceae > Aquipseudomonas. The sequence goes on along the minus strand of NZ_RWIN01000113.1, from coordinate 13,026 downwards.
CCATTGGGCACGATGAACCCGCCAAGCTGTGCGTCGACCGGCCCGCGTTGTCCGGCACTGTAGCGATAGAGCGTGCCGTCGGCGATGTTGGCGCCCATGTTCAGCACCATGCTGCCTGCCCAGAAACGGCCCTGACGATCGCAGCGGCCATCGTTCAGGCGCATGTCGGTGCGGGCGTGCTCGACGTGGGCCAGCAAATGGCTGTCGAGGCTGCCGTCGTCGTGTGTACGCAAGTGAAAAAAGCCGCTTTCCATGCCTGCCACCCAACCGCCGGTGCTGCTGCGGGTGATGCAGGCGAGCATTTCCGGCGCCGTCCAGCGGTCCACCTGGCCAGTGTCGGCACGCCAACGCTGGAGTGTGCCGGCAGGAATATCCACCCAGTACAGGGCGTTTTCCTCGGGGACCCAGACCGGGCATTCACCGACCGCGTTGCGGGCATCGACAATCAATTCGGCTTGCATGGCAACTCATACCCTTGTTTCGTTGTGGGGCTCAAGCGGTGCGCGGTGATTCAGTCGCCGAACGGGCCCGACGCGACAAATGCGCCACCCTGGTAAACCATGGCCGGATCATCGGCGGCCGGCATCGGTTGCGCTTCGACTTTTTCGCGGAACACTTCGGAGCTGTCCTGTGGCTGGTAACCAAGGCTCGTGGCGTAGCGGTTGTCCCACCAGACATTCTTGTTGTCGGACGCGCCGTAGACCACGGTGTGGCCGACGTTCGGCGCGGACAACGCGCGCTCGATCAATTGAGTCAGGTCGCCGAAGCTCAGCCAGGTGCTCATCATGCGGCGGTTTTGCGGTTCCGGGAACGACGAGCCGATACGGATGCTGACCGTCTCAATGCCGTAGCGATCGAAATAGAAGCTGGCCATGTCTTCGCCGTAGGACTTGGACAAGCCGTAGTAGCTGTCCGGGCGGCGAGGGGAGCGCGCGTCGATCACTTCATCCTGTTTGTAGAAACCGATGACGTGGTTGGAGCTGGCGAAAATCACGCGCTTCACGCCATGACGGCGTGCGGCCTCGTAGATATGGAACACGCCGCAAATGTTGGCGCCGAGGATTTCCTCGAACGGACGCTCAACCGATACGCCGCCGAAGTGCAGGATCGCATCGACGCCTTCGACCAGTTGGTGCACGGCGTGTTTGTCGGACAGGTCGCAGATGACGACTTCTTCGCGGTCATCGATGGCCGGCGCGATGTCGGCGATGTCGGACAGGCGAATCACGTTGGCGTAAGGGCGCAGGGTTTCGCGCAGTACTTTACCGAGGCCACCGGCGGCGCCGGTCAGCAGCAGGCGATTGAAAGGGGCGGTAGGCGTGGTGGTCATGGAAAATCCCTTGGCGCAATTATTGTTGTTGAATCGTTGTAGGTTGTCGTATGACTGCGCTGAAGTATCGTCAGGCTGTCCGGGTGTTGTCAACGCGGGTTCGGCTGGAAATGACGGAGGGTCAGCCGCACACAAACCTGTGGCGAGGGAGCTTGCTCCCGCTGGAGCACGAAGCGCTCCCAATCCCTGGGCTTGGGGCCGCTGCGCAGCCCAGCGGGAGCAAGCTCCCTCGCCACAGAGTTCGATCTTGCCGGTTTTACAATAACGAAAGCGGGTAGTTGATGATAATCCGGTTTTCGTCGAATTCGTTGGTGCTGAAGTCTTTACGGATGCTCGCGTTACGCCATTTGACGTTGAGGTTCTTCAACACGCCGCTCTGCACGGTGTAGGCCAACTCCGATTCGCGACCCCACTCCTTGCCGTCGGTGATCGCACCGGTGTGCACGTTGTCGCCGCTGATGTAGCGGTTCATCAAGGTCAGGCCGGGAATGCCGAGGGCGACAAAGTTGTAGTCGTGGCGCAGTTGCCAGGAGCGTTCCTGGGCATTGTCGTAGCTGGAGTTGTAGCTGTCGTTGGCCAGGGTGCCACCGCTGGTGCCGTTGATCCGCATCCAGACGCTGTCACCCGTCAACTTTTGCAGGCCGACGTAAAAGGTGTTGCCGCCGTACTTGGCCGAGAACATGCCCGACATAGTCCGGTTGTCCAGGTCGCCGGCCAGTGCGCTGCCGTCTTCCTTGCCGTAGAAATACCCGAGGTTGGCGCCCAGGGTCCAGTCGCCGACGGGCTGGGTATGCGTCAGGTTGATGTATTGCTGGCTGTAGATATCCTGCAGTTCCGCGTTCCACAGGCCGATCTGGGTGCGCTTCTCGTTGAACAGGTATTCGCCGCCCTGGAAGTTGAAACGGTCGGAGGTGAACCCCGCTTTTCCGTTCATGTACATGTCGGTCATGCTGCTGTCGTCACGCGGGCTGTTCTGGCGGAACTGCCCGCCGTAGAGCGTCAGGCCATCGATTTCTTTCGAGGTGATCTGGCCGCCGCGGAAGGTTTGGGGCAGGGAGCGACCGTCGTCCGAACGCAGGATCGGCAACACCGGCATCCACTCGCCGACCTTGACTTCGGTCTGGGACAGCTTGGCCTTGAACGCCACGTTGGTGCGACCGTAGTTGTCGGCCGGGCGACCATCGTGGTCCAGCGGCAGCAACGACGTACCGCCGGTGCCTTTACCGCCGTCGAGCTTCACCGAGTATTCGCCCAACACATCCAGACCGAAACCGACGGTGCCCTGGGTGAAACCGGACTTTGCATCGAGGATGAAGCTCTGCGTCCACTCTTCAGCCTTGCCCTGAGGCTTGGCCGGGTTGGTGAAATTACGGTTGATGTAGAAGTTGCGCAGGTTGAGCGTGGCTTTGGCGTCATCGACGAACCCTTCGGCATGGGCAGTCATCGGCAGGGCGAGGGCCAGGCCGCTCCAACCAATCAGGCTCAGGGTGTGACGGCGTGCGAAAGTCGGGCGAGGGGTGCAGACGGAATTGCGGACGAGCTTGGTCACAGAAACGCTCCCTTGTGCTTATTGTTTTTATAATTGTCATACGTCGTCGTACAACATTGGGGCGATTATTTGCGAGGTGTTCCGGGGTTGTCAATCAGAAGTTGTACGATGACCAAGATTGAACTAAAGGCTGGAACACGAACCCTGTAGGAGCGAGCCTGCTCGCGATGGCGGACGATCAGCCACCATCGATGTTAAATGTGCTGGCCCCATCGCGAGCAGGCTCGCTCCCACATTTGATCTACGTTTCAACCGGCGATCATCGGTGGCATGGTCCCCAACAGCGAAACCGCCGCCACCGCGCCCATCCCCAGAAACCACTCGATGATCACGCTGGCATGCAACATCGACAGGCGCTGCTCACAGTTCTTGACCTGCAATCGGTTGAACAACGCCAATCCCAACATCACCCCAACCAGCGAGACCTTGATCAACAGAATCAACGCGAACCCGCTCAGCAACGGCGTCGGCCAAAAGGCCCCGGTCAGCACCCGCACATTGATCAGTCCGGTCAGCACCAACCCCGCGACCAAGACGTAACCGACACCACTGAATCGCCGCAGGACATCGCCGACAGCCAGGCCGGCAGGTGCACGCAGGATCATCACCAACAGCATCAGCCCACCCAGCCAGGCACCGACGCAGATCAGGTGGATGATCTGATTGAGGATCAGCAACTGGCCGCTAAGACCATCCAGCATTGCGCCGTGACCAACCGGGGCGAGGGTGGCCAGCAGAAGACCGGCCAGGCCGATGCGCAGCGGGAAATTCGAACGCCATGGGGTCAGCAGGAGCGCTACCAGTAACCCGTTGATCAGCAGGTGCCAGCTCCAGACCTGACCGAAAAACGTCTTGCCCAGCACCAGGCCCAGCGTCGATGGGTCGAAGGCCGCACTCGCATTTCCAGCCATGCTCGCAGTGATCAGCAGCAACCAACCGACACCGCTGACCAGCGCCACCACGGCGAGCCAGCGTGCGATGCGCGCCAGCGATGGCTCCAGTACCGCTTCACGACCTAACAGCAAAGGCCTGAACATCCAGGCCCCGAACAGCATCAGCACCACGGTGAAATGCAGGAAACGACACAACACCATCGCGCTCGTCATCAATTACTGGCCGACCTTGAAGCTGTAGGCGCCTTCACTTTTGTGGGTGTCGACCGAGACCGCATGCCACTCGACTTTATAGGCGCCCGCGGCTAACGGTGCGGCCGGGGTGACGACCAGGGTTTTCTTGTCGCTGCCTTCAGTGGTCACGCCTTTCACCGGCACGTCGGCGCCGTCCTTGGTGATCGTGACCTTGCTGAAAGCAGCTTCAACACCCTCGGAAAACACCAGGCGCAGTTCATTGGGCGCGCTGACCGTGCTGTCGGCGGCCGGTGTCTGGCTTTGCAGATGCGCGTGGGCAAACACCGACGAGGCGGCGAAGAGTGAGCCGAGCAGTGCGACGGTGGTCAGGGTTTTCTTGAGCATCGTGGAATCCCTCTGAGGCAGGTTCTGAAAAGGGTCAGTTTAGCGTCGGGAAGGCCTGAGTACGAAGTTTCGTTTTCCCCTGTCGCCGCGATGTAGAGCGGATGCTAGTCTTGGCCAACGCTGTTGTCAGGGAGCCCTCATGGGCAATCACAAGATCGAGATTCGTCGCAGTAACGTCGAGAAAATCCTGTTGGGTGCCGAGAAGGTGTTCGCGGAAAAAGGGTTCGGCGGCACCGCCATGGCCGACATCGCCGCTGAAGTGCAACTGCCGCGTTCAAACCTGCATTACTACTTCAGCACCAAAACCGAACTGTACAGCGCGGTGCTGTTCGATCTGCTGGAGGTCTGGAAACAGGACGCGTTGTGCTTCGAGATGTTCGACGACCCGCGCGTGGTCCTCAGCAGCTACATCCGCGCCAAGATGAACCACTCCCGCAGCCGGCCGCATGGCTCGAAAGTCTGGGCCAACGAGATCATCCACGGCGCGCCGACCCTGGGTGAGAAACTGGACGTCAGCCTGTACGACTGGGCCAAGATGAAAGAAGCGAAAATTCGCCAGTGGGTGGACGACAAACGCATCCTGCCGGTGGAGCCTTCAAGCCTGCTGTACATGATCTGGGCGTCGACCCAGCATTACGCGGACTTCGATCACCAGGTGAATATCCTGAATGATCACCAGCCGCTGTCGGACATGCAGTTCGAGCGGGCGGTGCAGACGGTGACGAGTGTGATTTTGCGGGGGATCGGGTTGGAGCCGTGAGATGTTCTGTGCGGCTGACGGCCTCATCGCGAGCAAGCTCGCTCCTACAGTGGTTTTATGCTGTACACAAACGCTATGTACACCACAGAACCCTGTAGGAGCGAGCATGCTCGCGATGGCATCAGTTCAGCCAACTCGGATTTCAGACGGCTACATGATAGGGATTGCGCGGATCATGATTCCAGTCCAGAAACGGCTTGCCGTTCTCCATCGGCACCATCTCGATGCAATCCTGCACCGGGCACGTGATCTGGCACAGGTTGCAGCCCACGCATTCATCCTCGATCACTTCATACGTGTGCGTCCCGTCCGCCTGTTTCAGGCTGGCCACCGCCTGGTGCGACGTATCCTCACAAGCGATATGGCAGCGACCGCAACCAATGCACGCCTCCTGATCTATCTTCGCGATGACCTGGTAGTTGATGTCCAGGTACTTCCAGTCAGTCGTGTTGCCCACCGCCCGCCCGGAAAAATCCGACACGCTGCGGTAGCCCTGACTGTCCATCCAGCGTGACAAGCCGTCCTTCATTTCCTCGACAATCCGAAAGCCGTGCAGCATCGCCGCCGTGCACACCTGCACCGAGCCGCTCCCCAACGCGATGAACTCGGCGGCGTCGCGCCAGCTGCCTATGCCGCCAATGCCAGAGATCGGCAGGCCCTGGGTCTGTGGGTCACGGGCGATTTCAGCGACCATGTTCAGCGCAATCGGCTTCACCGCCGAACCGCAATAACCGCCGTGGGTACTTTGGCTGCCGACCATCGGGTTGGCGACCATGCGTTCCAGGTTGACGCTGGTAATCGAATTGATGGTGTTGATCAGCGAAACGGCATCGGCCCCGCCACGGTGGGCCGCGCGGGCGGCGACGCGAATGTCGGTGATGTTCGGCGTGAGCTTGACGATCACCGGCAGTTTGCAATAGGTCTTGCACCAGCGAGTGACCTGCTCGACATACTCCGGCACCTGACCAACCGCCGCACCCATGCCGCGTTCCGGCATGCCATGGGGGCAGCCGAAGTTCAGCTCGATGCCGTCGGCACCGGTGGCTTCCACCAGCGGCAAGATGTATTTCCACGACTCTTCGACACACGGCACCATCAACGACACGATCAGCGCGCGGTCGGGCCAGTCTTTTTTGACCTGGGTGATTTCCCGCAGGTTGATCTCCAGCGAGCGGTCAGTGATCAGTTCGATGTTATTGAAACCCAGCACTTCACGGTTGGCGCCGAAGTGCGCCGAGTAACGCGACGACACGTTAACCGCCGCCGGGTCTTCACCCAGGGTTTTCCAGACCACGCCACCCCAACCGGCCTCGAAGGCGCGGACTACGTTGTAGGCCTTGTCGGTGGGCGGCGCGGAGGCCAGCCAGAACGGATTGGGGGCTTTGATGCCGGCAAAGACAATCGAGAGATCGGCCATTTACGCAGCCTCCACGTTGAGCATGAGTTGAGCGTTGATGGCTTCGGCGGCGCGTTTGCCATGCTGCACCGCTTGCACGGTGAGGTCCTGATCGAGGCTGGTGCAATCGCCCCCGGCATACACGCCGGGAATGCTGGTGCGCAGGTGTTCGTCGACCTGGATGCGCTCGCCCTGGCGCTTCAATTCCCGGGCCAGCGGGTCGGCGAGGGCGCTGCTGTCGAAGGCCTGGCCGATGGCCTTGAAGATGGCATCCGCAGCCAACTCAAACGTTTCACCAGTGGTGTGCAGGCGACCTTCGATCATTCTCGTCCGCGCAAAACGCATGCCGCGAACCTGGCCCTGATCGTCCAGCAACACTTTTTCGGGTTGTGCCCACGTCAGCAGGCGTACTTGATTGGCCTTGGCGATGTCCTGTTCGTGACCGGTAGCGCCCATGTCCTCGACACCCCGGCGGTACACCAGATTGACATCGCGAGCGCCGAGGCGCGCCATTTGCACGGCCATGTCGATCGCGGTGTTGCCGGCGCCGAGGACGATGCAATGGTCGGCCAGCGGCAGTTGCGTCAGGTCATCGGCCTGGCGCAGTTCGCGGATGTAGTCGGTGGCGGCGAGCAGGCCGGGGGCGTCCTCATGCGCCAAACCCAATTGCTTGCTGGCGTTGAGACCGATGCCGAGGAACACGGCATCGAACTGCTGATGCAGTTCACTCAGGGTCAGGTTCTCACCCAGTTTCTGCCCGTGACGGATGTCGATGCCGCCGATTTGCAGCAGGAAATCCAGCTCCTTCTGCGCGTAGTCATCCACCAGTTTGTATTTGGCAATTCCGTATTCGTTGAGACCTCCGGCCTTTTCCCGTGCCTCGAAAATCACCACGTCATGACCGTGCATGGCGCTGCGATGGGCGCAGGACAACCCGGCGGGACCCGCACCGACCACGGCGATACGCTTGCCGGTGGAAGCGGCGCGCTGGAACGGGTGTTCGCTGAAATGCGCGTTGTCCACGGCGTAGCGTTGCAGCAGGCCGATCAGCACCGGCGCGCACTCATGATCGTTGTTGCGCACGCAGGCTTGCTGGCACAGGATTTCCGTCGGACAGACCCGGGCGCAACTGCCGCCGAGGATGTTCGCCGAGAGGATTTTCTGCGCGGCGCCCTGGACGTTTTCCTGATGGATGTTGCGGATGAACGACGGAATGTCGATCTCGCTCGGGCAGGCATTCACGCACGGCGCGTCGTAGCAGTACAGGCAGCGCGACGCTTCGAGGTGCGCCTGGCGGTCGTTGAGCGGGGGCGCCAGGTCGGTGAAATGGCCGGCGAGGGCGGCCGCATTCTCGTAGGGATGCGGGAGGTGGTTCAGGGTCTTGATCACGGTGTTGGCCTCACGGTTATTGAGGTAACTGCCTCTGGTGGGCATTGGTTTTTTTGTTGTCTGGGCCGGCCTCTTCGCGGGCAAGCCTTGCTCCTACAAGGATCTATGCAACCTGTGGGAGCGAGCCTGCTCGCGATAGGCCGAAGGCCGCTTTCAGCGTTTCACTGCAACAGGCTGATTCAACTCCGCCCGCTTGCTCAGCAAATCAAACACCGCCGGATACGCCGACCGCTCGACATACCGCCCGGCACCACGCTCGGCGCGCAGATCGCCATCGGCCCACACCACGCGGCCCTGGCTGATGGTATGACTCGGCACACCGCGCACAATCTTGCCTTCGAAGATGTTGAAGTCGACTTGCTGGTGATGGGTCTTCGCTGAAATCGTGCGTGTGCCCTCGGGGTCCCACAGCACCAGGTCCGCATCGGCACCGACGCGAATCGCGCCCTTGCGTGGGTAGAGGTTGAAGATCTTCGCGGTGTTGGTGGAGGTGAGCGCGACGAATTGCTGCATCGAAAAACGCCCGGTGTTCACGCCTTCATCCCACAGCACCGCCATGCGGTCTTCGATACCGGCCGTGCCGTTGGGGATCTTGCTGAAATCGTCACGCCCCGCGGCTTTTTGCTCGGCGCAGAAACAGCAGTGGTCGGTGGCCGTGGTGTGCAGGTTGCCGGATTGCAGGCCATGCCAAAGCGCTTCCTGATGGCCGCGGGGACGGAAGGGCGGGCTCATCACGTAACCGGCGGCGGTCTGCCAGTCCGGGTGCCGGTAGACGCTGTCGTCCAGCAGCAGATGCCCGGCCAATACTTCGCCGTAAACCTGTTGGCCTTTGCTGCGCGCGTAAGTGATTTCGTCGAGGGCTTCCTTGGTCGAAACGTGCACCAGGTACAGCGGTGTGCCCAGGGTTTCGGCGATGCGGATGGCCCGACTGGCCGCTTCGCCTTCCACTTGCGAAGGCCGCGACAGCGGATGCGCTTCAGGCCCGGTGATGCCCTGGGCCATCAACTTGCGTTGCAGGTGATAAACCAGCTCGCCGTTTTCCGCGTGCACGGTCGGCACCGCGCCGAGCTCCAGGCAGCGCTCGAAACTGGCCACGAGGGTGTCGTCGGCGGCCATGATCGCGTTCTTGTAAGCCATGAAATGCTTGAAGCTGTTGACCCCGTGGTGGCTGACCAGCTCGGCCATTTCCTCGCGAACCTGCTCGCTCCACCAAGTGATCGCCACGTGGAAGCCGTAATCTGACGCCGACTTCTCAGCCCAGCCGCGCCACTGATGAAACGCTTCCATCAGTGATTGCTGCGGATTGGGAATCACGAAATCAATGATTGAAGTGGTGCCACCGGCGAGACCGGCAGCGGTGCCACTGAAAAAATCTTCACTGGCGACCGTGCCCATGAAGGGCAGCTGCATATGGGTGTGAGGGTCGATGCCGCCGGGCATCAGGTATTGGCCGCTGCCGTCGAGCACTTCGGCACCTGCCGGAACATCAAGATGTTCACCGATGGCTTTTATCACGCCGTCGGCGCAATAGACGTCGGCGCGATAACTTTCATCATGGGTAATAACGGTGGCGCCACGGATCAACAGAGACATTCCGAGTTCCTCGCAGGCAATGACCGACTTGTGCCGGTTCTAACTGTTTTATATGAAGCCAACGTCAACAGACATATTCCTGTCAGCGCTGTCAGGAATAGAAGCTAGTCTGAGTTTAAGGATTGTTCAAGATTATTTTTTATAAGCTTATAGCTGTAATAACGTATTGATAAATAACGATTAAATACATAAATCACCAAAATGGTTCGACCGCTCACCATTTTGACGCACTTGACAGGTTCTAAAAATAGACGAGATTTCCTATGTGAAATCAGCCGCTTGAGGAGGGTCTATGGTTGATGCGCAACGTTGAAAAAAGAGGGGTTGCACCAGATTGAGTCCTGACCTTTCGGACAACTTGCCTGGCCTTTAGCCTGAGTGAACAGGCACGTCACCGCGGACTCGCTGGATAAACAAATAAAACTGATAAACATCAGTTGCTTGCAAAGTTTTATGGAACTGCCCGATGCGCAATCGGGGAGCCCGGCACGTTTATTGATGCCGACTGCCCCTGATGAGCAAAAAATAATTCAAAGAACAGTGGAGCGGCCATGCAACAGATCAGATCGCAAGTGACCGAGCGCGACGGCTTGTTTGAGCTCGAAGCCGGCACCGACGTCCTCGACAGTCCCCGTTACAACCACGACATGGCACCGACCAAGGTGCACGAACGAACCTGGAACAAATGGCACATCACCGCGCTGTGGATCGGCATGTCGATCTGCGTGCCGACCTACACCCTCGGCGGTGTGCTGACGGCGTATTTCGGTTTGACCGTGGGCGAGGCGTTACTGGCCATTTTGTTTGCCAACCTCATTGTGCTGATCCCGCTGACGTTGAACGCCTTCGCGGGCACCAAGTACGGCATTCCATTCCCGGTGCTGTTGCGCTCATCCTTCGGCATTCTCGGGTCCAACGTGCCGTGCCTGATTCGGGCATTGGTGGCGTGCGGCTGGTTCGGTATCCAGACGATGTTTGGTGGCCTGGCCATTCACCTGTTTCTGGGGTCGATTTTCGAAGGCTGGAAATCCCTTGGCGGCACCGGTGAAGTGATCGGCTTCATGATCTTCTGGGCACTGAATTTATGGGTGGTACTGCGCGGCGCCGAGTCGATCAAATGGCTGGAAACACTCTCGGCACCGTTGCTGGTCCTGGTGGGCCTGGGATTGCTGGTGTGGGCGATGCCGAACGTGTCGATGACCGAACTGCTGGCGATTCCGGCCAAGCGTCCGGAAGGTGCCAGCGTGGTCAGTTACTTCGCGGCCGGGTTGACGGCGATGGTCGGCTTCTGGGCCACGTTGTCCCTGAACATTCCCGACTTCAGCCGCTACGCCAAAAGCCAGAAGGACCAGATCCTCGGGCAGATTTTCGGCCTGCCGTTGACCATGTTCCTGTTCGCTTCACTCGGTGTGGTGATGACCGCCGCATCCGTCAAACTGGTCGGTGTTACGGTCTCGGACCCTGTCACCCTGATCGGTCATATCCAGAGCCCCGTGTGGGTCGCCGTGGCCATGGCGCTGATCATCATCGCCACGCTGTCCACCAACACGGCGGCGAACATCGTCTCGCCGACCAACGACTTTCAGAACATCGCGCCGAAGGTGATCAACCGAACCAAAGCGGTTTTGCTCACCGGTTTGGTGGGGCTACTGCTGATGGGCCATGAGTTGCTGAAAAAGCTTGGCCTGATTGTGTCCGACGTGAGCCTGGAAACCGTGTATTCCAACTGGCTGCTGGGCTACTCCAGCCTGCTCGGGCCCATCGCCGGGATCATGGTGGTGGACTATTTCCTGATCAAGAAACAACAGCTGGACCTGGCCGGGCTGTACCGCGATGACGTGTATCCGGCGTGGAACTGGTTCGGGTTTATTGCTTTTGGTGTGCCGGTGGTGCTGACGTTGTTGTCGCTGGGCAGCGATGCGTTCAGCTGGTTCTACAGCTATGGCTGGTTCACTGGCTCGGCGCTGGGTGGGGTGATTTATTACGGGTTGTGCGTGATGCGGCCAAGCCAGTCTGCCTTGAAATTGCCGGTGTAAGTGAGGGCCGTCATCGCTAGCAGGCTAGCTCCCACATTTTGAAATGCATTTCCCTGTGGGAACTAGCCTGCTGGCGATGGCGGCCGCAAGAACACTAAAAATACGCCTGAAGAAACCTATAACAACTGCCTGAGGAGATCACCATGAACGCTGCCGTAGACGTTCTGCAGTCCACCCATCAGCACATCAACCGCGACCGTTTGTGGCAGTCGCTCATGGAACTCGCCCAGCTCGGCGCCACGGTCAAGGGCGGCGTTTGCCGCCTGGCCCTGACCGACCTCGACCGCCAGGCCCGGGACATTTTCGTCCAGTGGTGCGAGGCCGCCGGTTGCACTGTCAGCATCGACGCCGTCGGCAACATCTTTGCCCGCCGCCCGGGCCGCAACCCGAACCTGCCGCCGGTGATGACCGGCAGCCACATTGACACCCAACCCACCGGCGGCAAATTCGACGGCTGCTTCGGCGTGCTGGCCGGCGTCGAAGTGCTGCGCACCCTGAACGACCTCGGCGTGGAAACCGAAGCACCGCTGGAAGTCGTGGTCTGGACCAACGAAGAAGGCTCGCGCTTCGCCCCGTGCATGATGGGTTCCGGCGTGTTTGCGGAGAAATTCACCCTTGAAGAAACCCTGGCCAAAGTCGACGCCGATGGCGTCACAGTTGGCGAAGCGCTGAACGCGATTGGCTACGCCGGCCCGCGCAAGGTCAGCGGCCATGCGGTCGGCGCCTATTTCGAGGCGCACATCGAACAGGGCCCGATCCTTGAAGACGAACACAAAACCATCGGCGTGGTGATGGGCGCCCTCGGCCAGAAATGGTTCGACCTCAAACTGCGCGGCGTCGAAGCCCACGCCGGCCCGACCCCGATGCACCTGCGCAAGGACGCGCTGGTCGGCGCGGCCGTAATTGTCGGCGCGGTCAATCGCGCCGCCCTCGGCCATCAACCCCATGCCTGCGGCACCGTCGGCTGCCTGCAAGCCTATCCGGGCTCGCGCAATGTCATCCCCGGCGAAGTGCGCATGACCCTCGATTTCCGGCATCTGGAACCGGCGCGACTGGACTCGATGATTGCCGAGGTCCGCGAAGTCATCGAAGCCACCTGCGAGGAACACGGCCTGACCTACGAGCTCACCCCCACGGCTGATTTCCCGCCGCTGTATTTCGACAAGGGCTGCGTCGAAGCGGTACGCGGCGCCGCCCAAGGGTTGGGCATGTCGCACATGGACATCGTCAGCGGGGCAGGGCATGACGCAATCTTCCTCGCCGAACTGGGTCCGGCCGGGATGATTTTTGTGCCGTGTGAAGGTGGCATCAGCCACAACGAAATCGAAAACGCCGCACCGGATGACCTCGCGGCCGGGTGCGCGGTGTTGTTGCGGGCGATGCTGGCGGCGTCGGCGGCGATTGCCAGCGGTCAGGATCAATGACCCTGTAGGAGCGAGCTTGCTCGCGATGGAGTGTCAGACACCGCGGTGCAGACTGACACACCATCGCGAGCAAGCTC
>NZ_RWIN01000112.1 GCF_009761815.1 Pseudomonas sp. PB120 | reverse complement strand
GCGCCCACAGGGTTTACGTTACCCCTGTGGGAGCGAGCCTGCTCGCGATGGCGGTCTGCAATACACCGCATGACTCTCTGACACGCTGCCACAAAACCCCAATCGAACATCTATCCTTCATATAAGGTCAACCAAGGGAGAACAACGGACCGGAGGGATGCTCATCGTGCATATCGCTGACATAACCATGTTCTACGCCCCTGCCAGCGGTGGCGTGCGCACTTATCTGGATGCAAAACACCGTCGCCTCGGCATCAAGCCCGGCATTCGCCACAGCCTGCTGATTCCCGGTGCGTCCTTCAGTGAACAGGATGGCGTTTACACGGTACCGGCCCCCGCCCTGCCCTTCGGCAAGGGCTATCGCTTTCCCCTTCGTCTCGCGCCCTGGCGCAATGTCCTGCAGGATTTGCAGCCCGATCTGATCGAGGTCGGCGATCCTTACCTCACCGCGTGGGCGGCGCTGGATGCCAAGCGCCAACTCGATGTGCCAGCGATCGGCTTCTATCACTCGGACCTGCCGCTGCTGGTCAGCAATCGCATGGGCAATTGGGTCACCCCCAATATCGAAGCCTATGTCAGAAAGCTGTACGGCAGCTTTGACCGGGTGCTGGCGCCGAGCCAGGTCATGGCCAACAAATTGATCGGGTTAGGCGTAAAAAACGTATTCGTGCAGCCGCTGGGCGTCGACCTGAACATCTTCAACCCCGACGCGCGGGATCCAGAGCTGCGGGCGGAATTGGGCATCGATGAAAACACGCATTTGCTGATCTTCGCCGGGCGCGGTTCCAAGGAAAAAAACCTGCCGGTGCTGCTCGACTGCATGCAGCGTCTGGGACGGCGCTATCACCTGTTGCTGGTGGGTTCGTCGATGCCGGCCGAGGTGCCGGACAATGTGACGGTGATTGATGAGTTCTGTCCGGTGCCGCACGTCGCACGCTTGATGGCCAGTGCCGATGCGCTGTTGCATGCCGGCGATCAGGAAACCTTCGGCCTGGTGATTCTGGAAGCCATGGCCAGCGGCATTCCGGTGGTCGCGGTGGCGGCCGGGGCGTTTCGAGAGATTGTCACCGATCAATGTGGCCTGCTCTGTGCGCCCAACAATCCGCAGGCCATGGCCAATGCCGTGCGCGAGCTGTTCAGTTCCGGCAGCGTCGTCCTGGGCCAACAGGCCCGCCGCCATGTCGAGCGGCATTATTCCTGGGACACCGTCGTCAACCACCTGCTAGGGCATTATCACGCCGTGCTTGGCAGCCAATGGTCGCGGGTCGCCAATGGTTGAACTCATGAACGTGCCCAGACTTTTATTGGTGCTGCATGACGTCGCCCCCCAAACCTGGGCCGATTACCAACCCTTCGTCGAAGCTGTCGATGCGCTAGGTAACGTGCCGATGACCTGGCTGGTGGTGCCCGATTTTCACAGGCACAACGACCTGGAGGCCCATCCTGCCTTTCGACACTTACTCACTCAACGGGTTGCCCGGGGCGACGAATTGGCGTTGCATGGCTATTTCCATTGCGATGATGGCCCCATGGCGAGCAATCCCCGAGACTGGTTCATGCGCCGGGTCTATACCCATGAAGGCGAGTTCTACACCCTGTCCCGGCACGCCGCGTTCGCCCGCCTGCACGCCGGCATTGACATGTTCCAGCGTTACCACTGGCCGCTGGAAGGCTTCGTCGCCCCGGCATGGCTGATGAGCGATGGCACCCGCGAGGCGTTGCGCGAATTACCGCTGGGCTACACCAGTGATGCGCAGCATTTATACCGACTACCTGATTTCACTTCGATCGATGCGCCAGGCCTGGTCTGGAGCGCCCGCAGTGCCTGGCGCCGGGGGTTGTCAAAAATGCTCAGCGATCAGCGTGAACGGCACTGGCACCAGGCGCCGGTGATTCGTCTCGGCGTGCATCCGGTGGACATGCGTCATCCGTTTTCGCGCACTTACTGGCTGCAAACCCTCAAGCGCTTGCTCGACGAGGGTCGTGTGCCGATGACCAAGGCCCAATGGCTGGCGCTGCAAAGCGACCGGATCGGGCACGCGGCATGAGTCGCGGGATTCTGCTGTTCGTCGCCCTGCTCACTGCGGTGCTGATTCCATTGCTGCTGGGCGGTAATCAGACCTGGTCGCGACTGCAAAGCTTCCCGCTGACCTGGCTGTTGATCATGTTTGGCATGATTCTGCTGTGCTGGGGGGTGAACACCTTGCGCTTGCGCCTGCTGCTGGGGGATCAGTGCGACAAGGTGAACCCGGTCAAAAGCCTCGGGGTGGTGATGGCCGCCGAGTTCGCCTACTGCGCCACGCCGGGTGGCAGCGGTGGCCCCCTGACGATCATGGCGTTACTGGCGCGCAACGGTGTTCGACCGGCCCGGGGCAGCGCGGTGTTTGCCATGGACCAACTGAGCGACCTGCTGTTTTTTCTCTGTGCGTTGAGCGGGATTCTGATTTACGCCTTGTTCCAGCACCTGAGCCAGCGCATGGAATGGCTGCTGATAGTGAGCGCGATTTCGATGTTTGGCGGCCTGCTCAGTTGCGTCGTGGTCGCCCGCTATCACCGCCTGCTGATTCGCCTGAGCGGTCGGTTGCTGGCGCGCCTCAAGGTCAAAACCACCACGCGCCTGCGTTGGGCGCGAAAACTCCTGCACTTTCTGGCGGCCTTTACCGACACATTGAAGTTGCCGATTCAGACGCTGATAAAGGTCTTTGCCCTCACCTGCGTGCATTGGGTGCTGCGCTACAGCGTGCTGTACCTGGCGCTGCGGGGGCTCGGTGCGGACTTGCAGTGGGCCTGGTGCTTTCTGATCCAGATGCTTTCACTCAGCGCGGGGCAATTCAGCCTGTTGCCGGGTGGCGCCGGCGCGGCGGAGCTGACCTCGGCCGCGCTGTTGGCGCCCATGGTGGGAAAATCCACCGCGGCGGCGGCCATTCTGATCTGGCGGGCGGTGACGTATTACTTCTACCTGCTGGTGGGTGGCCCGGTGTTTCTGGTCATGCTTGGACGGCCACTGCTGAAGAAGCTGATGAAGTTCAAGCAGGCTTAGGCGTGTCGTCTTCGGGCTCTTGCTGCAATTGTTCCCACAACTCGGCCGCACCGGGAAATTCGGTGCCATCCTCGGGGCTCATGTCCTCCGGGTCGTAGCGGCTCAAACAACCTTCCCCCAAGGTGGCGGGGGCCTTGGAAGTGGCTTTGTCCAGCGGGTCGGCCATGATCATGTCCTCAGTGCAAAAACGGCGAAGGGCCTGCAGCGATTGAACGCCCAGGCCCTTCGAATTTCAACCGTTGCGTGCGGCTGTCAGAACACGACGGTTTTGTTGCCGTGCACCAACACCCGGTCTTCGAGGTGATAGCGCAGGCCGCGGGCCAGCACCATCTTCTCGACGTCACGACCGAAACGCACCATGTCTTCGATGCTGTCGCTGTGGCTGACACGCACCACGTCCTGCTCGATGATCGGGCCGGCGTCCAGCTCTTCGGTGACGTAGTGGCAAGTCGCGCCAATCAACTTCACGCCACGCAGGGAAGCCTGGTGATACGGCTTGGCCCCGACGAACGATGGCAGGAAGCTGTGATGAATGTTGATGACCTTGTGGGCAAATTCGCGGCACAACTCGGGCGGCAGAATTTGCATGTAACGGGCAAGTACCACCACTTCGGCATCGTGATATTTGACCAGACGCGAAACTTCGGCAAATGCCGGCTCTTTGTCCTGTGGATTGACCGGCACGTGGTAGTAAGGAATACCGTGCCACTCAACCATGCTGCGCAAGTCGTCATGGTTGGAAATCACACAGGAAATTTCGCAGTCCAGTTCATCACTGTGCCAGCGATGCAGCAAGTCGGCCAGGCAGTGGGATTCGCGACTGGCCATCAACACCACGCGCTTCTTCTGCGCGGTATCGGTAATGCGCCAGTCCATCGAAAACTCTTCGGCAATCGGCGCAAATGCTTCGCGAAAGGCTTCGATGCCAAACGGCAGCGAGTCGGCACGAATTTCGTGACGCATGAAGAACCAGCCACTGAGATTGTCCGAGTGGTGGCTCGCTTCAGTGATCCAGCCGTTATGTGACGCCAGAAAGTTACTGACTTTAGCAACGATGCCGACGCGGTCCGGGCAAGAAATCACCAGCCGAAAAGTGCGCATGAGGGGGAAACTCCAGAACTTCGCAAAGGCCGCCATTCTAGCGATTGCGCAGCAAAACTGCAGTATTGATGATGCCCGGTCGTGCACATCGGTGCGCTGATACCGGATCTGACTGCCGCCGACGCCCGCGCGATGGTGCTCTTGCAGGTCACTTCAACCGCTCAATTGTGAATATCTGTGATGTCTGTATCAGACTATTTAAATGCACATCCAATTTATGCCCTATTCATCGCAACTAAATTAAATAAACTCCGGTTAAATGTTTACTTGATGAAACACCCTGACTATTATTGCGGCACTGTCCCCCTGCCATCCAGCGCCCAACATAAGGTAGTCCTCATGTCCTTGATCAACGAATATCGCGCCACCGAAGAAGCTATCAAAGAGCTGCAAGCCCGTTTGAAGAACCTGTCCCAAGACGACAAACTGCAAACCGAGCTGGAATTCGAAGGCAAACTGCGCACCCTGATGGGCGAATACTCCAAGTCCCTGCGTGACATCATCGCGCTGCTGGATCCAGAATCCAAAACCAAAGCACCACGTGGCGGCGCAGTAAAAACTACTGGCACCAAGCGTGCTCGCAAAGTTAAACAATACAAAAACCCGCACAACGGCGAAGTCATCGAAACCAAAGGTGGCAACCACAAGACTCTGAAAGAGTGGAAAGCCAAGTGGGGCGGTGACGTGGTTGAAGGCTGGGCAACTCTGCTGGGCTAAGCTCCGGAGCTTGTCGCAGACCGATCCGCGACAAAAAAACAACGCCAGCAAATGCTGGCGTTTTTTTATGTCCACTATTCAACTGTGGACATATTCGTTTTCAAAGATTCAAACGTTTGCGTAATCCCTGCACATATTCCTGCCATTCATTGAGCACTTCCTGCTGAAACGGTGTCGCCGTCATGTTCAATTGGGCCGCGGTCTCTACAAATGTTTCCAGTGTATTGGGTGCCCCCCACTCAGGGTCTGACAAACGTTTCTGACAGAATATTCGCCAACGTTCTTGCTCTTCGGAATTCAAGGTCTCGGGGAAGTTACGTGCGCGATATCGAAACAATAATGGCGGCAAACGTTCATCATCGAACGGCCATTGCTCTTGCGCTAATTGTGCCGGGTCCGCGGCTCGTACTTGCTCACATAACCGCCGATCACGATCACCGATAAAACCATCGTACAACTGTTGCTCAGGGTCCTGGCTCGGCGAAAAATCCTCGCTCGCATAAATCGCCTGCACTTTATCCCGCCAAATGTTTTGTGCGTCAGTTAGCCGCAGTGCCCGCGCCTGATAGAGCGCCATATCGAGCCCCAGTCGTTGCTGATCTTCCGCGCGCAATACCGATAACGGTGCCACCACCGGGCATTTATTGATGTGGATAAGTTTGAGCGGCACCGGCAACTCGCCCTCGGCCAAATCATCGCGACGGGTATACAACCGCTGACGCAAGGCGTCGGCATCCAGTTCGAGCAAACCTTGAGGGTCCAGGTGCAGGTCACAGACAATCAGGGCGTTGCGATTACGGGGATGCCAGGCCAGTGGCAACACCACGCCGACAAAGTTGCGGGCTGCCGAAAAGCGCCCGGAGACGTGCACCATCGGCTGCAACAGCCGAACCTGATCCATCACTTTTTGTTTACCGCGCAACTGGAACAGCCAGTCATAGAGCTTCGGCTGCTTTTCGCGAATCAAGCGAGCGAGGGCAATGGTGGCACGCACGTCGGACAGCGCTTCGTGGGCATTTCCGTGATCGATGCCGTTGGCAGCGGTCAGGCGCTCGAGCTTGAGCGTTACCCGCCCCTCATCGTCTGTTGGCCAAACAAGACCATCAGGGCGCAAGGCATAGGCCGCCCGCACCACATCGATCAGGTCCCAGCGACTGTTACCGCCCTGCCACTCGCGTGCGTATGGATCGAAAAAGTTTCGATACAGGCTGTAGCGGGTCATCTCGTCATCGAAACGCAGGGTGTTATACCCGGCCCCGCAAGTACCAGGCGCGGCAAGCTGGGCATGCACCCGCGTCATGAAATCCGCTTCGCTCAAGCCGTGTTCGGCCAGCTGGCCCGGCGTAATCCCAGTGATTGCACAGGCGGCAGGATGCGGCAGGATGTCTTCACTGGGCTGACAGTAGAGGTTGACCGGTTCGTCTATTTCATTGAGATCGAAGTCGGTGCGCAGCCCCGCCATTTGCAGCGGGCGATCGCAACGTGGGTTGATACCCGTGGTTTCATAGTCGTACCAGAAGATGGAGGTCACGGGCTGTTCCTGAACTGAAGATCGGCAAAGTCTAGGCGTTCACATCCTGCCCCGACCAGTAGTCTTGTCATTCAATCACCTCTTGCTACTCACCGTGCAATACATAGTTATGTCGTTTTCCCCTGTGGGACTGCTAGCATCGGACGGACAGAGAATCCCGAACCGGCCACATCATCAGGTAGCCCATGCTCGAGACCACAGCACTGCCAAGGAAAGCGACGCTGCCCCCGCCACTGGATACGCGGTATCAAGTCGAAACGCCCGAAGGCATCGACCTGCCACTGCGCCCGGCCGGGTTGATGGTCCGTACGCTGGCGTTCTCCATCGACCTCGGCCTGCGGGGGCTGATCCTCGGTCTGCTGTTTATTGCCCTGGCGTTTCTGGGAAAGCTCGGTGCCGGTCTCGGTTCGATCCTGTTGTTCGTGGTGAGCTGGTGGTACATGGTCCTGTTTGAGGTGCTCAATCAGGGCCGCTCGCCGGGCAAGCAGTGGATGGGCCTGCGGGTGGTGCAAGATGACGGCACGCCGATTGGCTGGTCCTCTTCGCTGCTGCGCAACCTGTTGCGATTTGTCGACATGCTGCCGTTTGGCTACTTCCTCGGGGCGATCAGTTGCCTGCAACACCCCGGCTTCAAACGCCTCGGCGACCTAGCCGCCGGCACGCTGGTGATCTATCGCGAACATCCACTGACCCGACCGCAACTCCCCGCCGCCGAGCCTCGACGCCCGGGCTTTGCCCTGACGCTGGCCGAACAACGCGCGATTCTGGGCTTTGCCGAGCGCCAGGGTGAGCTCTCCGAGGCGCGGGTCAATGAACTCGCCTCCATTCTCGCTCAACCGTTGCAGGTTCCCGCGCCACGAGCCGTGGACGAACTCAACGGCATCGCCCGTGGGCTGTTGGGCCCCGCATGAAACAGAGCCTTTTCGAACATCGCCACAAGGCCGAATGGGAACAGTTTTCCCTGACGCTTGAGCGGCTTGAGCGGGGCAAGAAAACCGAGCAGGTCGAGAGTTTTCCCGGCGATTATCGCCGCCTGTGCCATCACCTGGCGCTGGCCCGGGAGCGCGGCTACAGCAGTTTCCTGATTGATTTCCTGCAGCAACATGTCCTGCGGGGGCATCAACAACTTTACCGGCACCGCAGCCGACTGGGCGCCAACGTTGCGGGTTTCATCCTGGCGGGCTTTCCGCGACTGGTGCGCGAACAATGGCGGTTCGTCCTCGCCTCCGGCCTGATGTTTTTCGGCAGTCTGGTCGGCTTTGCCCTGCTGGTGTATCTGTTCCCGGACCTGATCTACAACCTGATCCCGGCCCAGCAGGTCAGCGACATGCAGAGCATGTACGACCCCGTTGCCGGTCACCTCGGGCGTACGGTGGAACGGGCGTCCAGTGAAGACTGGGTGATGTTCGGCTTCTACATCATGCACAACATCGGCATCGCGTTTCAGACCTTCGCCAGCGGTTTGCTGTTTGGCCTGGGCAGCGCGTTTTTCCTGTTCTTCAATGGCTTGATGATTGGCGCGGTGGCCGGGCACTTGACCCACATCGGCTATGGCCAGACCTTCTGGTCATTCGTCATCGGCCACGGCGCGTTCGAACTCAGCGCCATCGCACTCGCCGGGGCTGCCGGCCTGCAACTGGGCTGGGCATTGATCGCACCGGGGCGACTGCCTCGGGCCGAAGCCCTGCGCCTGGCAGCGCGCAAGAGCGTGCTGCTGATTTGCGGGGTCATGCTGTTCCTGCTGATTGCGGCCTTTATCGAAGCGTATTGGTCCTCCATGACCGGGCCCGCGCCGATGACCAAATACCTGGTTGGCGCCGGGCTCTGGGCGCTGGTGGCGATGTATCTGCTGTTTGCCGGACGGACTCACCATGCGCCTGAGTGACGCCACGGTGGTGATCCGTCCTCGTTCGACCTGGGAAGCCATGGACCTGGGCGTTCTGCTGAACCAGCGTCACCGGCGCCTGCTGATGACCAGTTGGGCCATCGTCACCTTGCCGGTTTTCGCATTGCTCACATGGCTGCTGTGGAATTCCCCCTCCTTGGCCGTGTTCATTTTCTGGTGGTTGAAACCCGCGTTCGAACGCCTGCCGCTGTACATCCTGTCCAAAGCCCTGTTCGGCGAAACGCCCACGCTGAAACAGGCGCTGCGCCAATGGCCGCGATTGCTCAAACCGCAACTGCTGGCCAGCCTGACCTGGCGACGCTTCAGCCTGGCTCGCAGCTTCCTGATGCCGGTGGTGCAACTCGAAGGCTTGGGTGGCCAGGCACGACAACATCGCTTGCAGGTGCTGTTACAGCGCGACGGCGGCGCAGCGCGGTGGCTGACGATCATTGGCGTGCACCTGGAAAGTGCGTTGTGGGTCGGCTTGATGGTGCTGTTCTACATGCTCTTGCCGCAGCAGGTCGAAATCGATTGGAGCTGGCAGGCGTTGCTGTCCGCCGCCACGCAGGACTGGCGCTGGCTGGAGCACCTGACCAACCTGTTTTACGTGTTGGTCTTGATCATTTGGGAGCCCATCTATGTCGCCTGCGGTTTCAGCCTTTATCTGAACCGGCGCACGGTGCTGGAGGCCTGGGACATCGAACTGGTGTTCCGCCGCCTGCGTCAGCGCTTGAGCAGCATTGCCGTGCCCCTGTTGCTGGCTTTGGTGCTGATGCCCGCGACACAAACCGTCTGGGCCGCCGACTCCGCCATTTCACCGGACAGCCCACGCCTGCTGGACCAACCCCTGACCAGTCAGGCGTCCCGAGACAGCATCAAGGCCATCCTTGATCAGCCGCCCTTCAAGAACAAGGAAACCGTCACCCGTTATCGCTTTGGCGAGGACAAGCCCACCGCCGAAAACACCAACGATGATCAGACACCCGAATGGCTGAAGGCGCTGCTCAGGCTGCTGGACAATCAGCACTTCGGTGCATTGGCGAACCTGATTGAAGTGTTGCTGTGGGCAACGGTAGTGGGTGCTCTGGGTTTGTTGATCTGGCATTACCGTGACTGGCTGCGGGCCTTCGTCAGTCGAAGACCGTCCCTCAAGGATAAAATCGCACGGCCTTTACCGCAGCAGGCGTTCGGTCTGGACCTCGACCGCGAATCCCTGCCCACGGACATCGCTGGTACAGCCGAAAGTCTCTGGCATTCCAACCCTCGCGAAGCACTCGGGTTGCTCTACCGCGCCCTGCTCAGTCACTTGTTGCATGACTACGACTTGGCGTTGAAGCCCGCCGACACCGAAGGCCAGGTGCTGGGGCGCATCGAACAATTGCAACAACCGGCCTTGCTGGCCTTCAGCAAAAACCTCACCGGGCACTGGCAGAACATGGCCTATGGGCATCGCCTGCCTCCCGCGCAGTCACAACGGGAACTGTGCGATGGCTGGCGTGCCTTGTTCAGCCCTGGGGCAAGCCGTTGAGCCGGCGATTGTGGATGACGGCAGGTGTGCTCATCGCCTTGCTGCTGGGCACGCTGAGTGCGTACCTGTATTGGAAGGCTACGCCCTATCAGACGGACATCGATCACGGCCCTTCGCCTGAAGCCCAGGCCAACCCGTATCTCGCGGCCGAGCATTTCCTGCGCAGACAGGGCCTGACCGTCAGCCATGCCAACAGCCTAGACATCCTGCCCACGCTGGACCCGCGCCAGCACAGCCTGTTGTTGCTCGGCGACCGGTACAACATGACCCCGCGCCAGATCGATCAAGTGATGAACTGGACCCGCGCCGGCGGGCGTCTGTTATTCGTCGCCCAATCGCTGTGGGATGACAAGACCGGACAAAGCAATGACCGGCTCCTGGACCGGGTGCAACTGCACCAGTCCTTGAGCAAAGATCTCAAGGACCCGCCGCCCGACACTGTCAGCGATCCCTATCCCCACCTGACCAAGCTCTACCTGGAAGACGAAGACGCACCGGCCTACGCCACCTTCGACACGGCATTCCATCTTGAAGACCCGAAAAACCTGGCCCAGGCCTGGGCCAACAGCGCCAAGGCCACGCACATGATGCAGCTGAAACATGGGCTCGGCTCGATCACCGTGGTGACCGATGCCGACCTGTGGAAAACCCCGGCCATCGACCAATACGACAATGCCTGGCTGCTCTGGTACCTGAACGCGGACACGAGCGTGACGTTGCTGTTCAACACCGTTCACGACAGTCTGCTGACGTTGCTGTTGCGTTACTTCCCGCAGGCATTGGTGGCATTGATCGGCTTGATCGGGCTCGGCTTCTGGCAGGTCGGGATGCGCCATGGCCCGTTGCTGGAGCCCGCTTCGAAGGGCCGCCGACAACTCCAGGAACACCTGCGCGCCAGCGCCGATTTCATCTTGCGCCATCACGGCCAGCAGCGCCTGCTGCACGCCTTGCAGCAGGACATCCTGCGGCGCATACGCCACCGACACCCGGGGTTTGAACAACTCGGCGTGGCCGAACAATGGCTGGTGCTCGCACGCCTGAGCGGCCAGCCCACACGCGCTATCAGCCAGGCCATGAGCCCGCGACCGAAGCAGCGGCTTTCAAGCGTTGAGTTCAGCCGTCAGGTGGCCCACCTGCAAACCTTGAGGAATGCCTTATGACCGACCAGATCGAGCCTGAAGCACCGAGCCACGCCGTTCAGCAACGCCAACGCGCCAGCCAGTTGGCCCAAGCCGTGCGCCTTGAACTGCAAAAAGCGCTGATTGGCCAGAATACGGTGATCGACGACGTGCTCACGGCCCTCATCGCCGGTGGCCACGTGCTGCTCGAAGGCGTGCCGGGGCTGGGCAAGACGTTGTTGGTGCGGGCACTGGCGCGCTGTTTCGGCGGCGAGTTCGCGCGTATCCAGTTCACCCCGGACCTGATGCCCAGCGACGTTACCGGGCACGCGGTGTACGACTTGCAGACCGAACAATTCAAATTGCGCAAAGGTCCGCTCTTCACCAACCTGCTGCTGGCCGACGAAATCAACCGCGCCCCGGCGAAGACCCAGGCAGCGCTGCTCGAAGCCATGCAGGAACGGCAGGTCACCCTCGAAGGCCGCGCCCTTCCCATCGCGCAACCGTTCATGGTGCTCGCCACACAAAACCCCATCGAACAGGAAGGCACTTACCCGCTGCCGGAAGCCGAACTGGATCGCTTCATGCTCAAGGTGCGCATGGATTACCCGGACGCCGAACAAGAGCTGAACATGGTCCGCCAGGTGAGTCGCTCGACCCGGGCCGACATGCTCGATGTGCAACCCTTGCGCACCGTGTTGCAGGCCAAGGACGTGCTGGTGTTGCAACGTATCGCCAGCGACTTGCCGCTGGATGATCAGGTGCTCGACTACGCCGTGCGCCTGGCACGCACCACCCGTACCTGGCCGGGGTTGACCCTCGGTGCCGGACCTCGGGCCTCCATTGCCCTGGTCCGTTGCGCCCGGGCGCGCGCCCTGCTGCGTGGCGGCGAATTCGTGATTCCCGATGACATCAAGGGCTGCGCGCTGGCGGTACTGCGCCATCGCGTGCGGATTGCGCCGGAGCTGGACATCGAAGGACTGGAAGTGGATCAGGTACTCCAGCAGCTGCTCGACCAAGTACCGGCGCCACGGCTGTGAAACCCGCCATGTCGAACACAAACCCTGTGGCGAGGGAGCTTGCTCCCGCTGGGTTGCGCAGCAGCCCCAAAACCAACCGATGCGTTCTTTCAGGTATACCGCATCAGATTGGTTTACGGCTGCTACGCAACCGAGCGGGAGCAAGCTCCCTCGCCACAAAAGGTGTGCGCCGATGAAACCCTCGCGCCTGCTATTGATCTGGCTTGCGGTGCTGCTGTTCATCGGCATTGTGCTGGGCGCATTGCGGGCGTTGGAGTTTGCCATCCCCGAGAGCCTGTTGCGGATCAACTGGGGTTTGCTGTTGGCAGTGCTGGCCCTGGCGATACTCGACGCCATTCGTCTCAACCGCCTGCCCTCGCCACGTGTGCGGCGGCAAATGCCGGGCAGCCTATCGCTAGGTCGTTGGGGTGAGGTGCGACTAGTGGTCGAGCATGATTTTGCCCAACCACTGAACATCGAGCTCTTCGACCATGTACCCACAGGCCTGAGCTTCGAAAACCTGCCGCTGTCGGTCGAGTTGCAGCCCGGCCAGCGCAGCGAGATCGGCTACCGCCTGCGCCCGCTCAAACGCGGGCACTTCAATTTCGAACATTGCGAAATCAGCCGGCCGAGCCCGATGGGCCTGTGGTCCGGCAAACGTCTTCTGAACGTGACCGACACCACCCGCGTCTACCCCGACTTCGCCCGACTTTACGGCGGACAGTTGTTGGCAGTGGACCACTGGCTGAGCCAACTCGGCGTGCGCCAACACCCAAGGCGCGGCCTCGGCCTGGAGTTTCATCAACTTCGTGAATTCCGTGAAGGCGACAGCCTGCGCCAGATCGACTGGAAAGCGACTGCCCGCCAGCGCACGCCGATTGCCCGGGAATATCAGGACGAACGCGACCAACAGATCATTTTCATGCTCGACTGCGGTCGGCGCATGCGCAGTCAGGACAGTGAGCTTTCGCATTTCGATCAAGCGCTCGATGCCTGCCTGCTGCTGAGTTACGTCGCGTTGCGCCAGGGTGATGCGGTGGGGTTGAGCACGTTTGCCAGCGACTCGTCCCGCTACCTGGCCCCGGTCAAGGGCAGCGGCCAGCTCAATGTGCTGCTCAACACTGTTTACGATCTGCACACCACCCAGCGACCTGCCGATTATCAGGCGGCAGTCAGCCAGCTCCTGGCGCGCCAGAAACGTCGAGCGCTGGTAGTGCTGGTCACAAACTTGAGGGACGAAGACGATGAGGAACTATTGAGAGCTGTTCAACGGTTAAGCAAACAGCATCGCGTGCTGGTGGCGAGCCTGCGCGAGGAAACGCTCGACGCTACCCGACAGTTGCCAGTGCAAACCCTGGAGGAGGCGCTGAATTATTGCGGGACGGTCGAGTACTTGAATTCACGTGCAGAACTGCATGAACGGTTGAGCGCCCACGGTGTTCCTGTCATGGATGCGCGTCCGAGCGAATTGGGGACGGCACTGGTGACGCACTACTTCAGCTGGAAGCGCAGCGGCAGTGCTTGATCTCGCCCATTAGCTTTGTATCAACCGAATCATGCAGACGCAGGCAACGGCTGAAAACTGAAATACGTCCTTAACGCACTGACCAGATGCCCGTATTCCGGCGGCGCTCGTTGCAGGCTGAACCCGGCGTCATAGTGGTGTGGGGTCGCGTCTTCATGGCACCACAAACAACACGCCCGCAGATCAATGATGTGCAGGACGCCATCGACGCCCGGGATTTTCAGGCGCAAATCAAAATCTGCGCCGATCATCATGGGCAATTGGCTGATCAACATCAGCCCGTCTTCGGAGACGTTGCCCAAAAAGCCGATGGGTTTGTCGGTGATGCTGTTGAACACTTTCAGAAAATACGGCAGTTGATGCCGCTCGATCCGGCGGTCGGTGAACATGCTGAATTCGCTATGCCAGGCCCTTAAGCAGGGCCGCACTAATGCTTCGGAACAAGCCTGCGTGGCAGACGTGCTCTCCCCGATCCCGGTGCGACAGTCCATGGAGCCGCTGCCGCCTACCTCTGCCGATCACAGGTGTTACCTCAGGTCAGAGACAAGGCGCTGACACCGGTTTATTCGACTATAGCTCACCGCCGCCGGTCGGCCAGCCTTTAAATGATACGTGCAATCAGAACTGCGTCGGGCGTACCACTGCCGCGGAGCGGGTCGGGTAGTGGCCCAGGCTCTGCAAGGTTTCCAGTCGCGCGCGGGCGCGATAGGCGTACTCGCTTTGCGGGTACGAGGCGATGATGTACTGATAAGTCTGGGCTGCATCGATAAACATTTTCTGACGTTCCAGGCACTGGCCGCGCATCATCGACACTTCCGGCTGAACGTAGCGCCGCTCGCGGCTGGCGCGGTCGACCTTGGACAGTTCGAGCATCACTTGCTCGCAATTGCCGCGATCATAGGCGCTGTAGGCGTTATTCAAATGATGGTTCATCGACCAACGGGTGCAGCCCACAACACTGAGGGCAAGGACGGCAATGAGCGCGAATCGCATGGGGGGTTCTCCTGTCTTGAGCTCTTTATCGACCCGTTGGCGGAAATCTTCAGGCTGCCGGCAAGCGAAAGTATTCGATTCAAGAAACAAACAAATAAGTAGTGCATCCGAACAATGACTACAACCAGAGAGCATAGTAGCCTCACTCAGCGCTTGAACTCAGGAGTCTTTGCATGTCCGTCCGTCGTACCAAAATCGTCGCTACCCTTGGCCCGGCCAGTAACTCGCCGGAAGTTCTCGAACAGTTGATTCTGGCTGGCCTGGACGTCGCCCGCCTGAACTTTTCCCACGGCACCCCCGACGAGCACAAGGCTCGCGCGAAGCTGGTGCGTGACCTCGCTGCCAAGCACGGCCGCTTCGTCGCCCTGCTGGGTGACCTGCAAGGCCCGAAAATTCGTATCGCCAAATTCGCCAACAAGAAGATCGAGCTGAAGATCGGTGATCAATTCACCTTCTCCACCAGCCATCCGTTGACCGAAGGCAACCAGCAAGTGGTCGGCATCGACTACCCGGACCTGGTCAAGGACTGCGGCGTGGGCGACGAGCTGCTGCTCGACGACGGCCGCGTGGTGATGCGCGTCGACACCGCGACCGCCACCGAACTGAATTGCACCGTGCTGATCGGCGGTCCGCTGTCCGACCATAAAGGCATCAACCGTCGCGGCGGTGGCCTGACGGCGCCGGCCCTGACTGAAAAAGACAAGGCCGACATCAAGCTCGCTGCCGAGATGGAAGTCGATTACCTCGCGGTGTCCTTCCCGCGTGACGCCGCCGACATGGAATATGCCCGTCAACTGCGCGACGAAGCCGGCGGTACTGCCTGGCTGGTGGCGAAGATCGAACGCGCCGAAGCCGTGGCTGACGACGACACCCTCGACGCGCTGATCAATGCTTCCGACGCCGTCATGGTGGCCCGTGGTGACCTGGGCGTGGAAATCGGCGACGCCGAGCTGGTGGGCATTCAGAAGAAAATCATTCTGCACGCACGCCGCCACAACAAGGCCGTGATCGTCGCGACCCAGATGATGGAGTCGATGATCCAGAACCCGATGCCGACCCGCGCCGAAGTGTCCGACGTGGCCAACGCCGTGCTCGACTACACCGACGCCGTGATGCTGTCGGCAGAAAGTGCTGCCGGCCTGTACCCGCTCGAAGCGGTGCAAGCCATGGCTCGCATCTGTGTCGGCGCTGAAAAGCATCCGACCAGCAAGACCTCCAGCCACCGTATCGGCAAGGAATTCCAGCGCTGTGACGAGAGCATTGCGCTGGCGACCATGTACACCGCCAACCACTTCCCGGGCGTGAAGGCCATCATTGCGTTGACCGAAAGCGGCTATACCCCGCTGATCATGTCGCGCATTCGCTCCTCGGTGCCCATCTACGCGTTCACTCCGCACCGTGAAGCTCAGGCTCGCGCGGCGATGTTCCGTGGTGTGTACACCATTCCATTCGACCCGGCTTCTCTGGCGCCAAACGAAGTCAGCCAGGCGGCAATCGATGAACTGGTCAAGCGTGGCGTAGTGGAAAAAGGCGACTGGGTCATCCTGACCAAAGGCGACAGTTACCACACCACCGGCGGCACCAACGGGATGAAGATCCTGCACGTTGGCGATCCGATGGTCTGAGTGATCGGCTGAAAGACAAAAGCCCCGCCATGTGAATGGCGGGGCTTTTTCGTTTCTGATCCTGGAGATGAGTTGTCTGGTCCGCCGCCATCGCGAGCAGGCTCGCTCCCACATTGGATCTCCAGGGTTCACCAATCCCCAGTGGGAGCGAGCCTGCTCGCGATGGCGTCATCCCGGACAACATTGAGTCAATGCCGGTTGATAAACCCCGACAACGCCGCAATCGCTTCCGGCGAACGCAACCGCTGGGTGAACAATGCGCCCTCTTCTTCGATGACCTTGCGCAGTTGTTCCCGGCCAGGGCCTTTCATGAGTTGCTTGCTGATGCGCACCGCTTCCGGTGGCAACGACTCAAACCGCAACGCCATCTCCCGCGCCTTGGCCAACGCCGCTTCGCCGCTGCCGAGCGCTTCGGTGGCAATGCCCCATGCGGCGGCCTGTTCACCACTGAAACCTTCCCCGAGCAACAACAGCTCAGCCGCTTTGGCGTGCCCGAGCAGATTCGGCAGGATCAGGCTGGACCCGAATTCCGGGCACAACCCGAGATTGACGAAGGGCATGCGCAACCGCGCATCCCGGCTGACGTACACCAGATCGCAATGCAGCAACAGCGTCGTGCCGATCCCGACCGCTGCACCGGCCACGGCGGCGATCACCGGTTTGCGGCATTCGAGCAGGTTGAGCATGAAACGGAACACCGGGCTATCGAGGTTGCTCGGTGGCTGCTGAAGGAAGTCGGCGATGTCGTTGCCGGCGGTGAAGCACTCGCTGGAACCGGTGATCAGCACCGCAATGATTTCGGGATCGATGTCGGCCTGCTGCAATGCTTCGGCCAGGTGGCTGTACATGGCGCGGGTCAGGGCGTTTTTCTTCTCGGGGCGATTCACCCGCATAGTCAGCAGGCCGCGTTCGCGTTCAATCTGGATGGCATCGGTCATGGCGAGTCCTGGTCTGCGAGCATTAACTGTGGCGAGCGAGCTTGCTCGCGCTTGAGTGCGCAGCGCTCACAGATTTTTGGGGCTGCTGCGCAGCCCAGCGCGAGCAAGCTCGCTCGCCACAAGAGTCAGCGCTCAACCACGGGGCAGGAAGACATCGGCCAGCAGTTGATTGCGCGGCAGTCCCGCCAGGTACAGGCGCCGGGCAAAGGCGTCGACGCTGTCGGGGGCTCCGCAGAGTAAGGCCAGGGTTTGTCGGGAAACAAGCCGCAGTTGCGCCAAAGCCGCCGGCAACTCGGCCGGGGTCCACAGCTCGACACTGAGGTTCGGACGGCTGGCGGCCATGGCTTGCAGGGGTTTGGCCAGATAATGTTCATTGGCGTCATGGGCCAGGTGAATGACGCGGATGGCGCCCTGGTGATCCTGCCGCAACGCTTCGCGCAACACGCCGAACAATGGCCCCAACCCGGTGCCGGCGGCCATCAGCCACAGCGGTCGGTTGTGCCAGTCGGCGTCGTAATGCAACGCGCCGCCACGCAACTCGCCGAGGCGGATCGAATCACCGATCCTGAGCTGGCGGGCGGCATCGCTGAATTCCCCCGATTGGCGACAATCAAGATGGAACTCCAGAAAACGGTCGTCTTCCGGCAGGCTGGCCAGGGAATACGGGCGCGCCACCTGCCCCGCCCACAACACCAGGTGTTGCCCGGCGTTGTAGCGCAACGGGCGCTGAGGGGTCAGGCGCAAGCGCAACACGCTCGCACTCAACCAATCGACGGCGACGACTTCGGCCGGACGCCCGTCCTGCATCGGGTCAAAGGTGTGGACCTGCAAATCCTCGGTCACCTGGCACTGGCACGCCAGGCGCCAGCCTTGCTGGCGCTGCTCGGCGCTCAAGGCATCGGGTCGGCTGTCGCCGGGCAATCCTTGCACGCACTGCACCAGACACGCATGACAGCTGCCGGCCCGACAGCTGTAAGGCACCGACACGCCGTTCTGATTCAAGGCATCGAGCAGATTGCTGCCGGTCGCCACCGACCAATGGCGATCGCCGACCCGTAACTCAGGCATCGACGTTCTCCCAGGCCGCCGCGCACCGGTTACGGCCGTCGCGTTTGGCGCGATAGAGCGCCTGATCGGCGCGCTGCAAAGCGTCGTCCAGATCATCGCCGAGTTCGAGCAGGGTCATGCCGGCGGACAGGCTGAGATTGCCCACTTTAAGGCCGATCAATTCAACATCGGTGAACGCGATACGCAGCCGTTCGCAGCACGAGGTCAACCGCTCGGCGTTGCAATCGGGCAGCAACACCACAAACTCTTCGCCACCGTAGCGGGCCAGCACGTCGCCCTCGCGCAGGCAGGCGCTGGCGACGCCGGCAAAGGCTTGCAGCACCTGATCGCCGGCGGCGTGGCCGTGCACATCGTTGATCCGCTTGAAATGGTCGAGGTCGATCAGCGCCAGGCCATGCACGACCCCGGCGTCCATGGTGTCCAGCTCGCGGGAGGCCAGGCGCAGGAAATGCCGGCGATTGAACAGCCCGGTCAATTCATCGGTGGCCACCAGGTCTTCAAGCTGGCGCATCATGCCGCGCAAGGTGTCCTGGTGCGCCTGCAAAGCGAAACGCCGCTGACGCATGCGTTGCCGCGAAGCCTGGACGTAACGGGCATACAGCACCAGCCAGACCAGCACGATAAACAGCACGCACACCTGCAACGCGGCCAGCGCCGGATCGGCCAGCCGGAAGTGGTAACCCTCCCAGAGCGTGATGGCGCAGAAGCTGAAGAACACCAACAGCGCACAGCGGATCAAGGCCCGTCGTGACAGATGGAACAGGCCGAACAGCAGGATCAGGACGTAGAAAACCAGAAATGCACCGCGCGCCACATCCAGATGCGCAATCAGCCAGGTTTGCCAACCCAGCCCCAGCAGCACTTGGGCTTCGGTCAGGCTCGGGTCACTGAACCGCAGGTTGCAACCGGAATAAAACACCGCAAACAGCGCCGCCTGGCTGATCACCACCAGCGCAGTGCCGGTGGCCACGCTGGCCAGCGGTTCATCAAAGTGACCGGTGAAAAAAGCCAGCCACAGCAGCACCAGAGCCAGGGCGTAGGTACCGGCAGCGAGGGCAAAGCGTTTGAGCAAAAGACGTTGGATGGCGTTATGGGTCAATCGTTGACTCACCGTGCGAAGGGAGGCTGCTTGAGTATCCTACTCTACAGGCCGGATGCCACTTTAGTGGCGTGTCTGATAAATGACCATTCAAATTTTGGGGCGGGAAACTGGCGTCAAATTCATGCCCTTATAGAAAGATCTTGTTGACGCATATTCCTGTGGCGAGGGAGCTTGCTCCCGCTGGGCAGCGCAGCAGCCCTCTGCGTCCTTTCATAGAGAACGTATTGCCTGGTTTGACGACTGCTTCGCAGCCGAGCGGGACGGTGCGGCGTTCCGACAAGCGCCTCGCCACAAATGCAAACCCCAACAGTCAGATGTGGGCGGTATGCGACCAACGATTGACTGCCGGCGCGTGTACCCGGAACCGAGGCGCGGTATACTGCCGCGCCTTTTTAGCGTCGCGCCAGCAGCCCCGGCGTGCCTTGAAAGGTGCTTGCAACCGACCGATGCACCCAAGCTGCAAGCACCTTATTGAATGTTCCCGTCTTTTAGAGGAGCGCGACTCATGACCGTGATCAAGCAAGACGACCTGATTCAGAGCGTTGCCGACGCCCTGCAGTTCATTTCCTATTACCACCCCGTGGATTTCATCCAGGCGATGCACGAGGCCTACCTGCGTGAAGAATCGCCGGCAGCCCGCGATTCGATGGCGCAAATCCTGATCAACTCGCGGATGTGCGCCACCGGCCACCGCCCGATTTGCCAGGACACCGGCATCGTTACCGTTTTCGTACGCGTCGGCATGGACGTACGTTGGGATGGCGCCACCATGGGCCTGGACGACATGATCAACGAAGGCGTGCGCCGGGCTTACAACCTGCCGGAAAACGTCCTGCGTGCCTCGATCCTCGCCGACCCGGCGGGCGCTCGTAAAAACACCAAGGACAACACCCCGGCCGTTATCCACTACTCCATCGTTCCGGGTAACACCGTCGAAGTGGACGTGGCAGCCAAGGGCGGCGGTTCCGAGAACAAGTCGAAAATGGCCATGCTCAACCCGTCCGACTCGATCGTCGACTGGGTGCTGAAGACCGTTCCGACCATGGGCGCCGGCTGGTGCCCACCGGGCATGCTCGGCATCGGCATCGGCGGTACCGCCGAGAAAGCCGCCGTCATGGCCAAGGAAGTGTTGATGGAATCCATCGACATTCACGAGCTGAAGAAGCGCGGCCCGTCCAACCGTATCGAAGAGATGCGCCTGGAGCTGTTCGAGAAGGTCAACCAACTGGGCATCGGCGCCCAGGGCCTGGGTGGCCTGACCACCGTGCTCGACGTGAAGATCATGGATTACCCGACCCACGCCGCTTCGCTGCCGGTGTGCATGATCCCGAACTGCGCCGCCACCCGTCACGCGCACTTCGTGCTCGACGGTTCCGGCCCGGCTTCGCTGGAAGCGCCACCGCTGGACGCCTACCCGGAAATCGTCTGGGAAGCCGGCCCGTCGGCCCGTCGAGTCAACCTCGACACCCTGACCCCGGAAGAAGTGCAGAGCTGGAAGCCGGGCGAAACTGTCCTGCTCAACGGCAAAATGCTGACCGGTCGCGACGCGGCGCACAAGCGCATGGTCGAGATGCTGAACAAGGGTGAAACCTTGCCGGTGGACCTCAAGGGTCGCTTCATCTACTACGTTGGCCCGGTTGATCCGGTGCGCGAGGAAGTGGTTGGCCCAGCCGGCCCGACCACCGCCACGCGGATGGACAAGTTCACCCGTCAGATCCTCGAGCAGACCGGCCTGTTGGGCATGATCGGCAAATCCGAGCGCGGCCCGACCGCTATCGACGCGATCAAGGACCACAAAGCCGTTTACTTGATGGCTGTTGGCGGCGCGGCTTACCTGGTGGCGCAAGCCATCAAGAAATCTCGCGTGGTGGCGTTCGCCGAACTGGGGATGGAAGCCATCTACGAGTTCGACGTGAAGGACATGCCGGTGACCGTTGCGGTTGATAGCAAGGGTGAGTCGGTACACATCACCGGTCCTGCCATCTGGCAGAAAAAGATCAGTGAAAGCCTGGCGGTAGAAGTGCAGTAAGCGCTTCGCTGTTCATGCAAAGGCGACAGGAGTCATGCTCCTGTCGCCTTTTTTGTTGCCCGAACTTACCCCTGTAGGAGCGAGCTTGCTCGCGATGGACGTCAACGATAACGCGGGGCAACAGACAACCCGTGTCGTCAATGCGTCCATCGCGAGCAGGCTCGCTCCTACAGGGGAAGGGGATGCTCATGGTATGGTGCGGCCCCTTCGAATTTTTGTGTATGACCCGGCATGTCTGAGTTTTCCCGTCCTTTGCGCCTGACGCTGTACACCTTCGTGATCCTCGCCGGTGCCGCCCTCGCCGCGACCTTGGCCATGCGCCATGCCGAGCGTCAGGCCCTGGTGGAAGATGCAGCACGTGCCAATCAGCAATTGGCGCTGTACGCCACGTCCCTGCACACCTTGATCGAACGTTACCGCGCCCTGCCCGCCGTGCTGGCGCTGGACCCGCAATTGCGCGCGGCGCTCAAGGGCCCGGTAAACCCCGAGCAGCAGGACGCGCTGAACCGCAAACTGGAAAAGATCAACGGCGCCGCCGAGTCCTCGACCCTCGAATTGCTCGACCACACCGGCCTGGCCATCGCGGCGAGCAACTGGCGGCTGCCCAGCAGTTACGTCGGCCACAACTATGGCTTTCGCCCCTACTTCAGCCAGACCCGCACCCAGGGCACCGGGCGCTTTTATGCAGTCGGGGTGACCAGCGGAATTCCGGGGTACTTCCTGTCCAGTGCCGTGACCGAGGATGACGGGCAGTTCCTCGGCGCCATGGTGGTGAAACTCGAGTTCCCGGAGCTTGAACGCGAATGGCGCCAAGGCAGCGACACGCTACTGGTCAGCGACGCCCGCGGGATCATCTTCATCGCCAACCAGCCAGGCTGGCGTTATCGCCTGTTGAACCCCCTGAGCGACAGCGACCACGCCGAACTCAAGGCCACCCGCCAATACGACAAGCAGCCGCTGACCCCGCTGGCGTTTCAATCCCTGCGCCGCTTCGACGACAACAGTGACCTGGCACGAGTCGATGGTCCTGACGGCCCGAAGGATTATCTGTGGGAATCCCTGCCGCTGACTGCCGAAGGCTGGACCCTGCACCTGTTGCGCCGCCCGCAAGTGGCGTTCGAAGACACCCGCAACGCCGCGCTCGCCGCTGCCGGGTTGTGGTTGACGCTGGTGTTTCTGTTGCTGTTTCTCAACCAGCGCTGGCGCCTGGCGAAAATGCGCCAACGCAGTCGCGAAGAGCTTGAACAGCTTGTCCAGGAGCGTACCCGTGACCTGCGCACGGCGCAGGACGGCCTGGTGCAATCGGCTAAACTCGCCGCGCTTGGCCAGATGTCTGCCGCGCTCGCCCATGAGATCAACCAGCCACTGACCGCCCAGCGCATGCAGCTGGCAACGCTGCGGTTGCTGCTCGATCACGGCCGGGTCGACGACGCCTACAAGGCGCTCAAACCGGTGGATGAGATGCTGACGCGCATGGCCGCCCTCACCGGTCACTTGAAAACCTTCGCCCGCAAAAGTCCCAGCGGCTTGCGCGAGCGTCTGGACCTGGCCGCCGTGGTCGACCAGTCGCTGCAACTGCTCGATACCCGGCTGCGCGACGAACAGGTCAGCACCGTGCTGCACCTGACCCGCCCAGCCTGGGTGCGCGGCGATGCGATCCGCCTGGAACAGGTGCTGATCAATCTGCTGCGCAACGCCCTGGATGCGATGCAGGACAAATCCTGCAAGCGCCTGGAAATCCGTCTCGAGGCTGACGAACAACTCTGGCGCCTCAGCGTCGCCGACAACGGCGGCGGCATTGCCGAAGAAAACCTCGCGAAGGTGTTCGACCCGTTTTTCACCACCAAAGCGGTGGGCGATGGCCTGGGCATTGGTCTGGCGGTATCGTTTGCCATCGTTCACGAATCGGGCGGACGCTTGAGCGCGGACAATCAAGGCAACGGCGCAGTGTTCACCCTGACACTGCCCATCGACCTGGAGGCGCACGGCCCATGCTGAATTCAGTGATGGTAGTCGACGATGAAAGCAGCATCCGCAGTGCCGTCGAACAGTGGCTGAACCTGTCGGGGTTCGACGTGCAACTGTTCAGTCGCGCCGACGAGTGCCTGGCGCAGTTGCCGAAACATTTTCCCGGGGTGATCCTCAGCGACGTGCGCATGCCTGGCATGACCGGACTTGAGTTGTTGGCCGAAGTGCAACGCCGGGATGCCGACCTGCCGGTGATTTTGCTGACCGGCCATGGCGACGTGCCCATGGCCGTCGATGCAATGCGCGATGGCGCCTACGACTTCCTGGAAAAACCCTTCAGCCCGGAAACCCTGCTCGGCAGCCTGCGGCGCGCCCTGGAAAAACGCCAGCTGGTGCTGGAAAACCGCGCCCTGCACGAACAGGCGGACAATCGCAGCAAACTCGACGCGACGCTGCTCGGCGTTTCCCGTGGCCTGCAGACGCTGCGCCGGCAGGTGCTGGATCTGGCGGCGTTGCCGGTCAACGTGCTGATCCGCGGTGAAACCGGCAGCGGCAAGGAGTTGGTTGCCCGCTGCCTGCATGATTTCGGACCCCGTGCGGACAAGCCATTCGTGGCGTTGAACTGCGCGGCGATCCCCGAGCAGTTGTTCGAGGCCGAGCTGTTCGGCCATGAAAGCGGCGCCTTTACCGGCGCCCAGGGCAAGCGCATCGGCAAGCTCGAATACGCCGACGGCGGCACGCTGTTCCTCGATGAGATCGAAAGCATGCCGCTGGCCCAGCAGGTGAAATTGTTGCGGGTCCTGCAGGAGCAAAAGCTCGAGCGACTGGGTTCGAACCTGAGCATTCGCGTGGACCTGCGGATCATCGCCGCGACCAAACCGGACCTGCTGGACGAAGCCCGGGCCGGGCGCTTTCGCGAGGACCTGGCCTATCGGCTGAATGTCGCGGAGTTGCGTTTGCCACCGCTGCGCGAGCGCCGCGAAGACATTCCGCTGTTGTTCGAAGCGTTTGCCCAGCAGGCCGCCGAGCGCCTGGGTCGTACCTTTCCGCCGTTGACGGGGCCGCAGTTGAGTCATCTGCTGAGCCACGACTGGCCAGGCAACGTGCGCGAACTGGCGAACGTTGCCGAGCGCCAGGTGTTGGGGCTGGGCGAGCCTGCGCCGGTTGGCGCCGACCCTGGGCAATCACTGGCGGCGCAGCAGGAAGCGTTCGAAGCGCATTGCCTGCGCGCGGCGCTGACCCGGCACAAGGGCGATGTGAAAGCGGTGCTTGAAGAGCTGCAACTGCCGCGCCGGACCTTCAATGAAAAGATGCAGCGACATGGGTTGAGCAGAGAGATGTTTCTCTAAAAGCCATCACCATTCCTGTAGGAGCGAGCTTGCTCGCGATGAACTCAAGGGCGCCGCGTCTAGCCAGAAAACACGAGTCTTCGTTAACGACCATCGCGAGCAAGCTCGCTCCTACAAGGGGGTGGCGCGGGCGGAAATCCGCTTGCGAACCAGGAATCCATAAGCGGATTTCCGCTCACTAACACCTCTACCCCCCTCTAAACCGGCCCTCTCCCCGTTGGCACACCTCCTGCTATAGCCCCCGCAGGCTGCGTTTAAACGCGCTCCACAAAAACAATTAAACGAAGGATCCTTCAATGGATAACTCCAACGCCCTGCCCCTTGGGTCGGCTGCCGTGCCCGCCAAAGAAAGAACCACTTCAAGCCGTATCAAATCGATCTTCAGCGGCTCCGTCGGCAACATGGTCGAGTGGTATGACTGGTATGTCTACGCGGCCTTTTCCCTGTACTTCGCCAAGGCCTTTTTCCCCAAAGGCGACACCACCGCACAACTGCTGAACACCGCTGCGATCTTCGCCGTGGGCTTCCTGATGCGCCCGATCGGTGGCTGGCTCATGGGCCTGTACGCGGACCGTGCCGGTCGCAAAAGCGCGTTGATGGCCTCGGTCTATCTGATGTGCTTCGGCTCCCTGCTGATCGCCCTGAGTCCGGGTTACGAAACCATCGGTATCGGCGCGCCGATCCTGCTGGTGTTCGCGCGTTTGCTGCAAGGCCTGTCGGTCGGTGGCGAGTACGGCACCTCGGCGACCTACCTCAGCGAGATGGCGACCAAGGAACGTCGCGGCTTCTACTCCAGCTTCCAGTACGTGACCCTGATCTCCGGCCAGCTCATCGCCCTGGCGGTATTGATCGTGCTGCAACAGACCCTGACCACCGAGCAACTGTACGATTGGGGCTGGCGCATCCCGTTCGCCATCGGCGCACTGTGTGCAATCGTCGCGCTCTACCTGCGTCGTGGCATGGAAGAAACCGAATCGTTCGTGAAGAAAGAGAAAGCCAAGGAAAGCGCGATGCGCACCTTGCTGCGTCATCCGAAGGAACTGATGACCGTGGTCGGCCTGACCATGGGCGGCACGCTGGCGTTCTACACCTACACCACGTACATGCAGAAATACCTGGTGAACACCGTCGGCATGAGCATCTCCGACTCCACCACCATTTCGGCAGCCACGCTGTTCCTGTTCATGTGCCTGCAACCGCTGGTGGGCGGGCTGTCGGACAAGGTCGGTCGCCGGCCGATCCTGATCGCCTTCGGCATTCTGGGCACGCTGTTCACTGTGCCGATCCTGACCACCCTGCACACCGTCCAGAGCTGGTGGGGTGCGTTCTTCCTGATCATGGCGGCGCTGATCATCGTCAGCGGCTACACCTCGATCAACGCGGTGGTCAAAGCCGAACTGTTCCCGACCGAAATCCGTGCACTGGGCGTCGGCCTGCCGTACGCGTTGACCGTGTCGATCTTTGGCGGCACCGCGGAATACATCGCGCTGTGGTTCAAGAGCATCGGCATGGAAACCGGTTACTACTGGTATGTCACGGCGTGTATTGCGGTGTCGTTGCTGGTGTACGTCACCATGAAAGACACCCGCAAGCATTCGCGGATCGAGACGGACTGACCGTCGCTTTGATGGTGGCTTGAATGGCCTCATCGCGAGCAAGCTCGCTCCTACAGGGTTGAGTCGATCACAAAGCATGTGAACGACATCGAACTGTAGGAGCGAGCTTGCTCGCGAAGGCCGCGCCTCGGTATCAGGTCAACTCGGCAGCCGTCTGCTTCGCGTACTTGCCCTGCACGTAAGAAGCCCCCGCAATCAGTACCACCAGAATCCCCGCCAGCACCAACGACGAACCAATGGTGCCGAAATCCAGACCACCCTTCTCATGGGGCTTGGTCAGAAAGTCACCCAGTGTCGCGCCGAATGGCCGGGTCAGCACAAACGCCAACCAGAACAATAGCACCGAAGAGATTTTGGTGAAGTACTTCAACAGCACCACGACCGCAATGGTCGAGCCAATCAGCAGCGCGCCACCGGCAAAGCCCAGCCCCGAATCGTCGGCCAGGTAATCGCCCAGCGCCGTGCCCAGGGTGTTGGAAAAAAGAATCGCCATCCAGTAGAACATCTCGCCGCGAAAGGTCTGGACCTTGGTGACGTTCAGCGAATCGCCGCTCAGGCGCCAGGCAGCAAAAATCCCGATCAGGATCGCAATCAGAATCATCGAACCGGTGGCGTAGCCCAATCCGAGGGTGCGGTCCATGAAGTCCGACATCGTCGTGCCGGCGGTGCTGGTCGACAGGATCACGATCCAGTACAGCACGGGCTTGTAGGTCTTGGACATCAGTTGCGTGACCAGCGTCAGCACGAACACACTGATCAGAATCAGCGAGCTGAGGGCGTAACCGACGTTGAGGGTCATCGACAGCAAGTCGCCCGCGGTTTCCCCCAGGGTCGTCGCGCAGATTTTCATCACCCAGAAAGCCAGGGTGATTTGTGGAAGTTTGTTCATCGAGGGTAAAGCTCCAATGGTCATGACGGCCCATGTGCAAGGGGTGGGGCCGGTGCCGCGCAGACTGGAGGTCAAGCAGTGAAAATTAGGTCGGGGCTTTATGAAAAATCTGTCACACCCGCCATTTCTTCTGTAGGAGCGAGCTTGCTCGCGATGGATGACAACGATAACGTGGGCCGCCTGAAGAAACGCGTTGTCCAAACGTTTTTCGCGAGCGAGCTCGCTCCTACAGGCCCCCCAGGAATTTGCGCCATGGCTGAAGACATTCATTTCTACGAACCGGCCAACGGCCACGGCCTGCCCCACGACCCATTCAATGCCATCGTCGGCCCGCGCCCCATTGGCTGGATTTCCTCCCAGGACGCCCACGGCCGGTTGAACCTGGCGCCCTACAGCTTCTTCAACGCCTTCAACTACATCCCGCCGATCATTGGGTTTTCCAGCGTCGGGCGCAAAGACAGCCTGAACAACATCGAACAAACCGGTGAATTCGCCTGGAACCTGGCAACCCGTCCCCTGGCCGAGCAGATGAACCAGAGCTGCGCGATGGTCGCACCCGAGGTCAATGAGTTCGAGCTGTCGGGGCTGACGCCGGTCGCGTCGAAAATCATCCAGGTGCCACGGGTCGCCGAAAGTCCGGTGTCCTTCGAGTGCAAGGTCACGCAGATTATTCAGTTGCAGCGCGCGGACGGGAACGTGGTGCCGAGCTGGCTGATTCTGGGCGAAGTGGTCGCCGTGCATATCGCCAAGTGGCTGTTGAAGGACGGGGTGTACGACACCGCCGCGGCAGAACCGATTCTGCGCGGCGGCGGGCCGGCGGATTATTTCCAGCTGGGGCCTGAGGCCTTGTTCAAGATGTATCGCCCGGGGGCGAAAAGGTAATTCACCACAGAAGATCGGCGTCTTCTTTGACGTCCTTGAGGCGGGTCAGCTCTTTGGCGGCGGCCAGATCGGCCTCGTTTGCCGTCTTGAAGATTTGCCCTTCCAGGACTTTGTGGAAGCGCGGCGCCCCTGCACCACCCAAGGCTTTGACAGCGATCGCGGCGTGGTAGCCACCCTCGCCCGGTACTACAGCGGAAACTGCTTCGAAGTGATCAAAGGCTTTGCGTGCCATGGCGCGGATCCTGGCTGATTGAGAGTTGCGCCATTAAACCCTCAACCCGCCATTTTGTGTACCCACGACTGGGTCTGACCGAGCGCTTGCGCGGCGGACACGTCCTTGAAGGTGTGAAAGTCCAGGCTATTGACCACCAGTTCCTGCACCAGCTCGGCAAAAATCTCCATCGCCGGGGTGTTGAAGTAAGCCGTCATCGCCTGCTGATGAGTCCAGAAACCGGACACCAGCCACAATTCGGGGTCGCATTGCGAGTGTTGCAAGGCAAAGCTCAGGCAGCCCGGGGCGCTGCGGGATGGTTCTATCAGGGCACTGAGGCGCGCACCGAGTTCGGCGGAACGTCCGGCGCGGGCGCGGACGAATGCCATATGACTGACGGGGATTTGCGTAGACATGTTCAACCCTCCCAGGTACTCGAGTAGCAGCCAAGGGACGGGCTGCGACAGGATCAAAGGTTAAACGCCCCGGCAGAAGCACGGTTAGTCGATTCCTGTCGGCTCCTTGCACAATCCTGCGCGGCGGCGAGTCACGGCTGTAACACCGCGTAAATACTGCCATCGCGTTGAAACACGACTTTCAAGCAAGTTTCCCCCGCACGGATCTGTCATGGCAGTGCAATCGTTCAACCCCGTGCAGAATCAGGCAAGCTTGAGGCAGGATGTGTCTACCGCTTCGTCTTGCACAAACTTAAGCTCAGCGCATTACCATTGCTTCGCCGAGGATGCCCTGCATGTCGTCGCTCGATCAATTCCAAGCCCCGCTGGACACCGACATGGAGAAACAGCGCGCGGAACTGGCCGCCATCATCCGCCGCAACACGCAGGAGGATGGCAGTTATGCGACCGCCATCGGCTCGCTGTTCATGTCGCGCCACAGTCAGTCCCATGATTTTGCCCCGACGCTGGCGCAACCGGCCCTGTGCATCATGGCCCAGGGGCGCAAAGAGGTGCGGCTGGCGGATGAATATTTCAACTACGATCCGCTGAATTACCTGGTGGTCTCGGTCTCGA
The DNA here is from genome assembly GCF_009761815.1 of Pseudomonas sp. PB120. Taxonomy (GTDB): domain Bacteria; phylum Pseudomonadota; class Gammaproteobacteria; order Pseudomonadales; family Pseudomonadaceae; genus Aquipseudomonas. The sequence goes on along the minus strand of NZ_RWIN01000112.1, from coordinate 12,441 downwards.
TGCCGCTGAGCGGGCGGGTGGTGAATGTCACCTCTGAAAATCCGATCCTGGCGGTGCGGCTGGACATCGATCCGGCAGAAATCACCGCGCTGATTGCCGACGCCGGCCCGCTTGGCGTGCCGCCCCGTCCTACCGGGCGCGGCCTGTATGTCGAACGGATCGACAGCGCGATGCTCGACGCCGTGCTGCGCCTGGCCCGTTTGCTGGACACACCGAAAGACATCGCGATGCTCGCACCACTGATTCGTCGGGAGATTCTCTATCGGTTGTTGCGCAGTCCGCAGGGGCATCGGCTGTATGAAATCGCTATCGCCAATAGCCAGAGCCATCGCATCAGCCAGGCGATCAAATGGCTGAACGGCAACTATGAGCAGCCGCTGCGCATTGATGATCTGGCGAAGGAAGTGAACCTGAGCGTGTCGACCCTGCATCACCGGTTCAAGGCGATGACGGCGATGAGCCCGTTGCAGTATCAGAAGCAGTTGCGGTTGCAGGAAGCGCGGCGATTGATGCTGGCGGAAGGACTGGAAGCGTCGGCGGCGGGGTATCGCGTGGGGTATGAAAGCCCTTCGCAGTTCAGTCGTGAATACAGCCGATTGTTCGGCGCACCACCGCTGCGGGATCTGGCGCGGTTGCGGTTGACGGTCTAGCTGAAATTTGTGTGGATTGTGCCGGCCTCATCGCGAGCAGGCTCACTCCCACATTGGATCTCCAGTGAACACAACATCTGTGAACACCCAAGGTCACCTGTGGGAGCGAGCCTGCTCGCGAACAGGCCAGTCAGTCAGGCGCTGAGTCGCGGCGCACCTCCCACATTGGATCTCCAGTGAACACAACATCTGTGAACGCCCAAGGTCACCTGTGGGAGCGAGCCTGCTCGCGATGGCGCCAGCAAGGCCACCATCAAATCCGGATCAGGCGCCCAGTACGCGGCACGCCTCGGCCGGCAAGGTCACCGACACCGGGTTGCCGATGCTCAGCCCAAACCCTTGGCACGGTGTGCTCAACGCGGTAAACGACACACCGGAACATTCCACGGTCGTCTCGATCGTCGCGCCGATATCACGCACGAACGTCACCTTGCCCAGCAAGCGGTTACCCGCCGTCGCCTGCGGATGCGACAGTTGCAGGTCTTCAGGGCGGATCAGCATCTTCACTTTCTCGCCGGCCACAATGCTGCTGCAGATCGGCACTTCCAGTGCATCGCCACCCGGCAAGCCCACCTTGCCATTGCCCAGCGCGGTGGCCGGGAAGATGTTGCCCGAACCGATGAAGTCCGCGACAAACTCGTTGGCCGGGTGCCGGTAAATCTCGATCGGCGTGCCCACCTGCTGCACCCGATGCTCGCCCAGCACCACCACGATGTCCGCCATGGTCATGGCTTCACGCTGGTCGTGGGTCACCATGATGGTGGTGATGTTCAAGCGTTGCTGCAGCTGACGGATTTCCACCTGCATCGATTCCCGCAGCTTGGCATCCAGCGCCGACAGCGGTTCGTCGAGCAGCAGGATTTTCGGGCGTGAGGCAATCGCCCGGGCAATCGCCACGCGCTGGCGTTGACCGCCCGAGAGTTTCGCCACCGGGCGATCAATCATTTCCTGCAGCTGAATCAGTTCGAGCAATTCCACCACGCGCTTGTGCTGGTCAGCCTTGCTGACGCCGCGCAGTTTCAACGGGTAGGCGATGTTCTCCCCCACCGTCATGTGCGGAAACAACGCCAGGGACTGAAACACCATGCCGAAGTTGCGCTCGTGCGCCGGGGTATGGCCGATGTCTTCGCCGTCCAGGCGAATCTCGCCGCCGGTCAGGGTTTCGAGCCCGGCAATCATCCGCAGCAAGGTGGTTTTGCCGCAGCCCGAAGGACCGAGGAAACACACCAGTTTGCCTTCCGGCAAATGCAGGTTTACATCCTTTACCGCGCAGGCCGAGCCGTAATGTTTCTCGACGTTTTCCAGAATCAGACCAGACATATGAATCACCTCAAGAAATCAGAACGAAACGCCACCTTCACCGACCAGCTTCTCCAGCGCCCAGATCAGGACGAAGTCGATCAGCACGATCAGCACGGCAAACGAAAATACGGTGGGGTCGAGCGATGACACGGTGCGGCTGTACATCCAGATCGGCACGGTCATGACATCGATGGTGTAGAGGAAATAGGTCACGGTGAATTCGTTGAACGAGACGATGAACGCCAGCAGCATGCCGGCCAGGATCCCCGACTTCATCAACGGTACCACCACATCGATAATCGCCCGGGTCGGCGAGGCACCGAGCATTTGCGCAGCCTCTTCGACTTCGCTGCCGATGGACAACATGGCCGCGGTGCAGTTTTTCACCACGAACGGCAGCGCCAGGATCACGTGGGCAATCACCAGACGCGAAGTGGTCATCTGGAATGGCAGGCTGTCGAACACCAGCAGCAACGCCAGGCCCAACACCACCATCGGAAACACCAGTGGCAGTGACATCAGTTGCAGCGCCACGGCTTTGCCACGGAACTCGCAACGGGTCAGCGCATACGCCGCCGGTACGGCGATGATCGTGGCGAAGACCATGGTCAGGCACGACACCATCAGGCTGGTGGTCATGGCTTTGCCAAGGCTCAGCACATCGCTGGAGTCCGGCGAGACAAAGGTGTGCCAGGCGGCTTTGTACCATTGCAGGCTGTAGCTGCTCGGCGGGAAGTCGAGGTTCGACGAACCGCTGAACGACATCACGATCATGGTCAGGATCGGCAACACCGCCAGCAGCAGGATGAAGCCGGACAGTACGCCGGCGAACTTGCCGGTTTCGCCGGGCAGCAGCGAATGACGCTTCTTGGTCAGGGTGCTCATTGGGAAGCCTCCAGCATGCGCCGACGACGGCCAGTGATGTATTCGGACAAGGTCATGATCGCCAGCGTGGTGACAATCAGCACCACACCGGCGGCGGACGCGGCGGGCCAGTTCATCAGCGGGGCGATCTGGTCATGCACCATCACCGCCAGCATCGGCACGCGACGGCCACCGAGCAGCAACGGCACCACAAAGCTGCTGGCGTTGTAGGCGAACACCAACGTCGCACCGGTGATGATCCCCGGAAAGCTCATCGGCAGCACCACCTGGCGGAACACCTGCAGGCGACTGGCGCCCAGGGTGGCGGCGGCTTCTTCGTAGGTACGGGCGACGCCGCGCATGGCGCTGGCAATCGGCAGCACGGCCAACGGGAACGCGGTTTGCACCAGGCCCATCAACACGCCGTTCTGGTTGTACAGCAGCATGATCGGTCGCTTGATTAGGCCCAGGCCCATCAGCGCCTGGTTGAGCATTCCGCCCGGACCGAGAATCACCAGCCAGCCGTAGCTTTGCAGCAGCAGGTTGACCAGCAACGGCAACAACACGGCGGCCAGGAAGATCCGGCGCACGAACGGGGAGGTCAACCGCGACATGGTGTAGGCCACCGGGATCGCCAGCACCACGGCGATCACTGCGCTGATCAGCGCCAGGCGCAAGGTCAGCAGCAAGGATTTGAGGTAATACGGTTCCAGCAACTGGGCATAACTGGCCAGGCTGAAGCCAGACCATTCCGCGCCTTTGGTGCCGACGCTCATGCGCAGTACCAGCAGGCTGGCGGCAATCAGTACGCCGAGAAACAGCATCGACGGCGAGAGGAAAAACCAGGCGCGCGTCGTCGGCGAAACACCCCGGCGCGAGCGCGTAACAACGGCGCTGACCGGATGGGTCAAAGGTTGGTGTTCCATAGCAAGGGTCTCGTCAATGGAAAGCAGCAAGACTGAGATTCGGCAAAACCTGTGGCGAGGGAGCTTGCTCCCGCTGGGCCGCGAAGCGGCCCCAATCAATGACCGCGTCCGTTCAGACAGGACGCGGCGCATGGTTTTGCGGCTGCTACGCAGCCGAGCGGGAGCAAGCTCCCTCGCCACAATGGAATTTCAAACCGCAGAAATCAGGAAGAAAAGATTTCCGTGTAACGACGAATCCATTGGTCATGCACGGTGGCCAGGAAGGCGTTGTCGTGCATGATTGCCTTCTCGGCAATCTGTTCCGGCGTGAGGATGAACGGGCTCTTGCGCGCTTCGGCGGAGATGATCGCCTTGGCGTTGACCGGCCCGTTGTAAATGTCCTCGGCCATCTTGCCCTGCACCAGCGGGTCCAGAGAGTGGTTGATGAAGGCGTACGCCAGGTCGGTATCGCCCGGGCGGTTCTTCGGCATCACCGACTGCATCAGGTCGGTGTAGAACCCTTCCTTCATGCCGAACGTCGCGCTCAGGCCGTAGGCCGGGTCGCGGATCTGTTTCGGGAAGAAGGCCGGGGCGTACAGGCCGCCCATGTCCAGGGAACCGGTGCGGAACAGCTCGGCGATCTGGTTCGGGTTTTCACCCAGGGTCACGACGCGATCCTTCAGCTCGGCGAGTTTCTTGAAGCCAGGCTCGATGTTATGCTCGTCACCACCGGCCAGTTTGGCGGCGATGATGATCAGGTCCATGGCCTCGGTCCAGTTCGGCGGCGGCAGGAAGATGTTCGGCGCCGCGTCGGCATCCCACAGGGAGGCGTAGCTGGTCGGAGCTTCTTTCTGGGTGCGCGTGCTGTAGACCAGGCTGTTGCACCAGAGCAGGTAACCGATACCGTGGCCATTGGCGCCGGTACGGTATTTCTCCGGTACATCCACCAGGTTGGGGATGCGGTTAAGGTCAGGTTTTTCCAGCAGGTTGGCGGCGGCCAGACCTTCGGCGCCGACGCCTGCCAGGGTGATGATGTCGTACTGCGGACGATCACCACCGGCCTTGAGTTTGGCAACCATTTCCGAGGTACTGCCAGTGCGGTCAGCGATGACCTTGCAGCCGTACTTGTCTTCGAAGGTCGCGGCGATGTTGCGCAGAGCAGCCAGGCCAGTGTCGTCGGACCAGGTCAGCAGGCGCAGGGTCTTGCCTTGAAAACGGGTGTCGCTGGCATTGGCCTTGACGAACGGCAGGCTCATGGCCGCCGCGGCAACCGAGGCTACGCCTACGGTCTTGATGAATTGACGTCTGTTCAGATCATGCTCGCCCATTACGGACTCCCTTTGTTTTTGTAGGTATAAGGCAGGTCGAAACTGTTGCTACCGCGCGACCGAATCAGCGCTATCCCTCGTATTTTCGGGGGCTTGGCTGAACCAGTGAGTTCATCCTGAGGTCGTGCAAAACAGCTGACTATCGATAAAAACTCATTGAAGCCATGACGTCAGCGCATGCCTCAACACGAGGCATGCATTGACCGTTTTCGAGCCGTCAGACCGCTCGAATCACGTGTTTGATTTCCTGGAAAGCCTGCAAACCCCACGGCCCCAACTCGCGGCCGATGCTGCTCTGTTTGTAGCCACCCCAGGCGGTCTGCGGGAAGATCACTTGCGGTGCGTTGATCCACACCAGCCCCGCCTGCAAAGCGTTGGCGACCCGATCGGCCGTCTCGGCATTGCGGGTAACGACGCTGGCGACCAAGCCAAACTGGCTGTCGTTGGCCAGGGCAATCGCCTCGGCTTCAGAGGCAAAACGGCGCACGCAGATCACCGGGCCGAAAATCTCTTCACACCACAGCGCACTGTCGAGGGGCACGTCGGTGAAAATCGTCGGCTGCAAAAAATAGCCGCGCGGCAGGTCTGCGGGGCGATTGCCGCCGCAAATCAGCCGGGCGCCCGCACTCAAGCCGCGATCGATGTGGCCCAGCACGCGCTGGTATTGCGCCTGATTGACCAACGCGCCCATTTCCACGTTCGGGTCGAACGGGTCGGCCACGCGAATGGCTTCGGCACGCGCCTTCAAACGGCTGAGGAATTCATCGGCCAGTTCATCGGCGACCAGCACGCGGCTGGTGGCGGAGCACATCTGCCCGGCGTTGAAGAAACCACCGCCGCTGGCCACTTCCACCGCCAGGTCGATGTCGGCGTCTGCAAGCACCAGCAAGGAAGACTTGCCACCCAGTTCCAGGCTTACGCCCTTCACCGTTTCTGCGGCGCGTTGCATGACCTGCACACCGACCGCGTTGCTGCCGGTGAAGGAAATCTTGGCGATGCGCGGGTCGGCCGACAGCGGCGCACCGACCGCCAGCCCCGTGCCGCAGACCAGGTTGAACACACCCTTGGGCAGACCGGCCCCAGCGATGATCGTCGCCAGTTCCAGTTCCGGCAGCGGCGTGACTTCCGAAGGCTTGAGCACCACGCAGCAACCGGCGGCCAGGGCCGGGGCGAGTTTCCAGGCAGTGGTGACCATCGGGAAGTTCCACGGCACGATCAGGCCGACCACGCCGCACGGCTCGCGGCGCACACGGGCGCTGAAGTCGTCTGTGGGCAGGTCGATGGCGCTGTCCTGTTTCGCGTCGAGGCCTTCGGCCAGGCCGGCGTAGTACTCGAACGTCGCGATGACGTCATCGACGTCGATGGCGGCTTCAAACAACGGCTTGCCGTTGTTGCTCGACTGCAAGTGCATCAGCTGGTCGCGACCGGCCTGCACGCCCGCAGCGATTTTGCGCAGGATCGCACCGCGCTCGGCACCGGTGGTTTTCGACCAGTCGCCAAAGGCTTCGGTCGCAGCACTGACCGCTCGATCAACGGCGTGCGCATCGCCGCCGTTAACGGTGGTCAGCAGGGCTTCGGTCGCCGGGTTGATCACGCGCAGGTGTTCGTTACCGGCCGACCATTGGCCATCGATGAACAGGCCATCCAGAGTGGTAGGAAAACTCATTTCGACACCGCCTTCATCCACACTGTCTGATCGATTTCAATCAGGGTCGGGCCCTGGCGATCAGCGGCGGAACGCAGTGCACTGCGCAGTTGATCGACACCGTCGACCGCTTCGGCGGCACAGCCCAATGCCTTGGCGACACCGATGAAGTCCGGGGTGTAGATGTCCACGCCGACCGGCTCGATGGCGCGGTTGACCATGTATTTCTTGATCTCTTCGTAGCCCTGGTTATTCCACAGCAGGACGATCACCGGGGTGCGCGCTTCGACGGCGCTGGCCAGTTCCGGCAGGGTGAATTGCAGGCCGCCATCGCCGATCAGGCACACCACTGGAGGACGCGCGCCGCTTTCAACGCTGCCGCCGAGCCAGGCGCCAATCGCCGCCGGCAAGGCGTAGCCGAGGGTGCCGTAACCGGTCGACGAGTTGAACCAGCGGCGCGGGCGCTCCGGGTTGAATGTCAGGTTGCCGGTGTACACCGGCTGGGTGGAATCGCCGACGAATACGGCGTCCGGCAATTCGTGCAGGACGGTTTCCAGGAATCGGGTCTGGGCCAGCGTCGGGGCGTCCCAGGTGGCGGCCAGGTCTTCACGCAGACGGGCGGCGCGAACCTGACCCCAATCATTGAGGCGCTCGGCCAGCGAGTGATGGGACAGTTCGCTCAGCAACGCTTGAGCGGCGTTGCGCGAATCGGCCACCAGCGCGACTTTCGGCGGGTAGTTGCGCACGGTCTGGTCTGGATCGATGTCCACACGCAGCAGCACGCCAGGAATTTCAAAGCCGCCGGCAAAGGTCACGTCGTAATCGGTTTCGGCCAGTTCGGTGCCGATCGCCAGCACCACGTCGGCTTCGGCCACCAGGGCGCGGGTGGCGACCAGGCTTTGGGTCGAGCCGATCAGCAAGGGGTGACCGGACTCCAGCATGCCTTTGGCATTGATGGTCAGGGCCACCGGCGCGTCGAGCAATTCGGCCAGCTCAGTCAGCTCGGCCGCCGCGTCGATGGCACCGCCACCGGCGAGAATCAACGGGCGCTTGGCGCCAGCAAGCAACTCGGTCATGCGGGAAATGGCGGACGGCGAAGCACCGGCGCGGTCGATGGTGACCGGCAGGCTGGTGAGCAGATCATCGGCTTCTTCAACCAACACGTCCAACGGAATTTCAATGTGCACCGGACGCGGGCGACCGGCCTGGAACAGCGCGAAGGCACGGGCCAGAACGCCCGGCAATTCCGACGCCGACATCAGGGTGTGGGAGAACGCAGCCACGCCAGCGACCAGTGCGCCCTGGTTCGGCAGCTCGTGGAGCTTGCCGCGACCGCCGCCCAACTGGCTGCGCGATTGCACGCTGGAGATGACCAGCATCGGGATCGAGTCGGCATAGGCCTGACCCATCGCGGTGGTGATGTTGGTCATGCCCGGGCCGGTGATGATGAAGCACACGCCCGGTTTGCCGCTGGTGCGGGCGTAGCCGTCGGCCATGAAACCGGCGCCCTGTTCGTGGCGCGGGGTGACGTGGTTGATGCTCGAACGGGCCAGCCCGCGATACAGCTCCACGGTGTGAACCCCGGGAATGCCGAACACCTGCTCAACCCCGTAATCTTCGAGTAACTTGACCAATACTTCGCCGCACGTCGCCATGTCATTGCCCTTCTTGTTCGATTGAGACGCCGGGCCTGCGCAGTGTTTATGATGAATTCGCAGGTCCAGGGATGGCCTCATTGGAACGGGCGACACCTAGCCGCAACAATGGATAAAAAGTCATACTAGCCATGTCTGTACGTCATACCTTGGATCCCAATGAAACGACTGCCTCCCCTGCCGGCACTCCACACTTTTCTGATCACGGCACAGTGCTGCAACTTCACCCGGGCCGCCGAGCAACTGCACATCACCCAAGGCGCGGTGAGCCGACAGATCGCCGGGCTGGAAGATCATCTGGGTTATGAGCTGTTCATTCGCCAGGCACGGGGCCTGGACCTGACCGCCGAAGGACGGGAATGGCTGCCGCGGGTCCAGCAGATTTTCGGCCTGATCGACGAGGCGGTGGAGCAGATCGGCGAGAAGCGCGAAACCCTGCAACTCAAGGCGCCGACCTGCGTCATGCGCTGGCTGTTGCCGCGGTTGTTGCAGTGGCAACGGGAACGCCCGGATGTGCCAGTGGAGCTGACCACCACGGTCAAGCACGGCGTGGATTTCCATCGCGAACAATTCGATGCGGCGGTGATGTATGGCGCTCCGCCGGACAGTTCATTGGTGTCGCAACGGCTCTTTGATGAGCAACTGACACCGGTCTGTTCCAAACCGCTGCTCGAAGGACCTGTGCCGTTGACGACCCCGGAGGATCTGGAACAACACATGCTGCTGCACCCGACCCGGGATGAACGGGACTGGAAAGCCTGGCTGGCCACGGCCGATGTTCGCTTGAGCAATGTCGGCAAGGGCCAGCATTTCGAAACGCTGGACCTGGCGATGTCGATGGCGTCCCAGGGGACAGGCGTGGCGATCGGGGATTGGTCGTTGATTGGTGACGACTTGAGTGCCGGACGGCTGGTGATGCCGTTTGATCTGAAGGTGAAAACCGGGCTGGCGTATTACCTGGTTTTCCCCGAAAAACCCGGGCCATCGCCGAAATTGCGCGAGCTGATGGGGTGGTTGGTGGAGCAGGCTCAGGCGCGTTGAACTCTAAAACCTGGCGCAAAACCCTTGTAGGAGCGAGCCTGCTCGCGATGGTCGTCAACGATAACGCTGGGAACCTGATGCCCCGCGACGTTCTCAGGTTCATCGCGAGCAGGCTCGCTCCCAGAGGAAATCAGCGGATCAGTGGGCTCAATACCCGACGGCAAACCGTTGCCGGGAGTGCTTCGGCGTTTCGATTTCATCCAGCATCGCAATCGCATAATCGGCAAACGTGATCCAGCTCCGCCCTTCACTGCTCACCAGCAAATCATCCTGGCCGATGCGGAATGTCCCGGTGCGCTCACCTTCGACAAACTCCGCCGACGGCGACAGGAAGGTCCAGTCCAGATCCTTTTCCTGGCGCAGGTTGTCCAGAAATAGCGCACCAGCGGATGCTTCGGCTTTGTACGCTTCGGGAAAGCCCGTGCTGTCGATGACGCGAGTCCCGTCCGGCAGCAACAGCGAACCGGCACCGCCCACCACCAGCAGGCGTTTGACCCCGGCCTTTTTCACTGGCTCGATGACGGCCGCGGCAGGCAGCGTCGAGAAATGCGCCGCGCTGATCACCACGTCATGGCCCGCGACCGCCGCTTGCAACGCCTCGGCATCGAGCGCGTCGACGTTCTTGCAGACCACCCCGGCACGTTGGCCGATTTTCGAGGTATCGCGAGCGATGGCGGTGACGCTATGACCGCGGCGCAGGGCTTCTTCCAGCAGTTGGCTACCGGCACGACCGGTGGCACCGATGATTGCGATTTTGCTCATGACGTTCTCCAGTGATGTTGACGTAGCTACAGTAATTGGGATGGCAATACCCCTTGTGGCGAGGGAGCTTGCTCCCGCTGGAGTGCGAAGCGCCCCCCTGCGGTGAGTCAGCCACACCGCATTCTCAGGGTTGCGGCTGCTGCGCAACCGAGCGGGAGCAAGCTCCCTCGCCACAAGGGTTTCTCAGTGTCCGGTTACCACTTCATCTCACCCTTCGCGACTTTGGCGCTCAGCTCAAGCGAGCTCGCTTCTCCCAAAGTCGGGTAGCGTTTCTTCATCGCGGCGATCAGCTCGGCAGAATTGTTAGCCTTGGCAGTTTCTTCGTCGAAGGCCTTGATGTATTCGGCGGTGAACTGCACGGCAGCCAAGGATCGGGCGCTCTCACCGAGGTAATGCCCAGGCACGATGGTTTTCGGCTTCAGGGTTTCAATAGAGTGCAGCGTAGCCAACCAATCGGTGTGGGACTGCGCGGTTTGAGTGTCGGCCATCCACACATGAATGTTTTCAGCGACCACCACGCCACCGACCACGGCCTTGATCGACGGGATCCACACGACCGTGCGATCCGGCTGCGGGCCCTCAAGACCCACCACCTGCAACTTCTGCCCCTCGAGGATCAGGCTGTCACCCTTGAGAACGCCTGGAACGACGGTGTTGGCCGGCACATCAGCCCCCATTTTCGGGCCCCAGAACGCCAGTTTGCCGTCTACGGTTTTCTTGATGTGATCCACGGTCGGCTGCGAGGCGAGTACCTTGGCCTGCGGGAATGCACGGGTCAGGGTGTCGAGGCCGAAGTAGTAATCCGGGTCGCCGTGGCTGATGTAGATGGTGGTCAGTCGCTTGCCACTGGCGCGGATTTTTTCCACCACCTGCTCTGCCTGGGACTTGCCGAATTGCGCATCGACCAGGATCGCGTCTTTCTCACCGCTGACCAGCACCGAGGTCACCGGGAAAATCGCTTTTTCCCCCGGGTTGTACACGTCCAGCGTCAGCGTCGATGCTGCCGCGTGGGCGGCAAAGCCGAGGACGGCCGTGGCCAGCAGAATGCGCTTGAGGGAGGTGAAACCGATCATCTGTTGCTCCGTTTTTTGATGAGTGTCCTTTGTAGGAGCGAGCTTGCTCGCGATGGTCGTCAACGATAACGCGTGCTTACTGGATGAACGCGGCGTCCTTAAGTCCATCGTCGGAACGCCGCCCGGAGCAAGCTCGCTCCTACAGGTGGGACAGAGCTTAGTTGCCTGACTCAGTACAAAAAATGCGATGCTGGTACATAGTTTGTTTCTGAAATCGGGCAAATCATGGATCGTCTACAAGCAATGCGGGTGTTCGTCACGGTGGTGGATCTGGGAAGCCAGTCGGCCGCCGCCGATCAACTGGACCTCTCGCGGCCGGTGGTGTCGCGGTACCTGGCGGAACTGGAAGACTGGGTCGGCGCGCGCCTGATGCACCGCACCACGCGCAAATTGAGCCTGACCGCTGCCGGCAGCGAAATTCTCCCCCGCTGCCGGCAGATGCTCGAGTTATCCACAGAGATGCAAGCCGCCGTCAGCGAACCGGACCAAACCCCTCGCGGGGTGCTGCGGATCAGTGTCAGCACCTCGTTCGGCCAGGCGCAGTTGGCGGAGGCGATGGCCGCTTACGTCAAACGCTATCCAGGCGTCAGCATTGAACTGCAGATGCTCGACCGCACGGTGAACCTGATCGATGAACGCATCGACCTGGCGATTCGCACCAGCAGCGACCTGGACCCGAACCTCATTGCGCGGCGCCTGACGGTCTGCCGCTCGGTGATCTGCGCCGCCCCCGCTTACTTGCGCGAACACCCGGCGCCGCAGCGGGTCGAGGACCTGAGCCTGCACAATTGCCTGACCCACTCCTATTTCGGCAAAAGCCTGTGGCATTTCGAACAGGACGGAGAGTCGGTCTCGGTGCCGGTGCAGGGCAACATCAGCGCCAACGAAGCCAGCACCCTGCTGCGCGCAACGATGGCCGGCGCCGGGGTGGCGTTGCTGCCGAGTTATCAGGCGGGTGTGCATATTCATAGCGGCGAACTGACCCGCCTGTTACCCCGGACCGAGCCGCGGCAGATGAACATCTACGCGGTGTATGCCTCACGCAAACACATGCCGGCGGCACTGCGCAGCATGCTGGATTTTCTTGTTGCAAGGTTTCCCGAAGAACCGGCGTGGGATATCGGCCTGTAAACCCGATCAAAAATGTGGGAGTGAGCCTGCTCGCGATAGCGGTGGGTCAGTCGACATCAATGTTGAATGACCCACCGCTATCGCG
>NZ_RWIN01000111.1 GCF_009761815.1 Pseudomonas sp. PB120 | reverse complement strand
GCTGGACTGCGCAGCAGTCCCATCTTTAGGGCCGCTTCGCGCCCCAGCGGGAGCAAGCTCCCTCGCCACAGGTGGTCACTCGCCGCAAATCCTGGGTGAATGTCACAACCTGGTGACATAACCCACCCCCTTCGTTACAAGCCCGCCACCGCCCGTTGTTTAGACTGCCCCTCAGTCAGAACAACAAAAAAGGCACCCCATGGACACCTTCCAACCGGCATTCAGCAGTTGGCTGAACGCACCTGCCCATCAGCAATGGCTCGCCGACGAAGGCCTGCGCCTGCTGGCGTTCGCCAAGGCTTCAGAGCTTCCCGAGGGCTTCGGCAACCTCGATGAAAAGGGCTGTCTCCCGGCCGATGCCCAAGCCGAAACCATGAACACCGCGCGCATGACCCACAGTTTCGCCATGGCGCACATCCAGGGCCTGCCGGGGTTTGCCGAGTTGGTCGATCACGGCGTCAAAGCCCTCAGCGGCTCATTGCGCGATGCCGAGCACGGTGGCTGGTTTGCCGTGGCGCAGCATCGCGACGACAACACCGGCAAGGCCGCTTACCTGCACGCGTTCGTTGCGTTGGCCGCCAGTTCCGCCGTGGTCGCCCGGCGTCCCGGTGCGCAGGCCTTGCTCGATGACGCGATTCACATCATCGACACGCATTTCTGGAGCGAGGAGGAGGGCGCGATGCGCGAATCCTTCAACCGCGACTGGAGCGACGAAGAACGCTATCGCGGCGCCAACAGCAACATGCACGCCACCGAAGCCTTCCTCGCGCTGGCGGATGTTACCGAAGACAACCGTTGGCTATGCCGTGCGCAACGTATCGTTGAGCGGGTTATCCATCACCATGCCGCCGCCAATGATTATCTGGTGATCGAGCATTTCGACCGCGACTGGCAGCCGCTGCGCGACTACAACCACGACAACCCGGCCGATGGTTTCCGTCCTTATGGCACCACGCCGGGCCACGGTTTCGAGTGGGCGCGCCTGCTGCTGCACCTCGAAGCCGCGAGAGTCCAGGCGGGGATGCTGACCCCAGGCTGGCTCGCCACCGACGCGCAAAAACTCTTCGACCACAATTGTCGGCACGGCTGGCATGTCGACGGCGCACCAGGAATTGTCTACACCCTCGATTGGGGCAATCGCGCCGTGGTTCGCCATCGCCTGCACTGGACCCATTGCGAAGCCAGCGCCGCCGCCAGCGCGCTGCTCAAGCGCACGGGCGACGACCAATACGAACAGTGGTACCGGCTGTTCTGGGAGTTTTGCGACCTGCATTTCATCGATCGATGCGACGGCAGCTGGCACCACGAACTCAATCCACAGAACGTCCCGAGTGCCGATATCTGGGCCGGAAAACCCGACCTGTATCACGCCTGGCAATCGGTCCTGATTCCGCGACTGCCGCTGGCGCCGAGCATGGCCACGGCGCTGGCGCAGTGGTCCCAGAGCGTTCCTGTGTAACCATGTGGTGACATTCACGCGTCCCTTCGTTACCTGCGAAGGGACGACTCCTGTTTAGAATCCATGCAGCGCAAGCACCAGACTTGCATGCATAACAACAAGAAAGGTACTACTAGATGAATGCGATTTCTCGCCTCGCTACTGTCATTTCTCTCGCTTCGCTGCTCCCCTTGACTGCATTCCCGCTCAGTGGCCTTGCCGCCGATTCCAAAGGTTCGGTGGAAGTCGTGCACTGGTGGACTTCGGGTGGTGAAAAGGCAGCGGTCGATGTCCTCAAGGCTCAAGTCGAAAAAGACGGCTTCACCTGGAAGGACGGCGCAGTCGCCGGTGGTGGCGGTGCTACGGCCATGACCGTACTGAAAAGCCGCGCCGTGGCCGGCAACCCGCCGGGCGTAGCGCAGATCAAAGGTCCGGACATCCAGGAATGGGCGTCTACCGGTCTGCTCGACACCGACGTCCTGAAGGACGCTGCCAAGTCAGAGAAATGGGACAGCCTCCTCGACAAGAAAGTCTCCGATACCGTGAAGTACGAGGGTGACTACGTGGCCGTGCCGGTGAACATTCACCGCGTGAACTGGCTGTGGATCAACCCGGAAGTCTTCAAGAAAGCCGGCATCGAAAAAGCCCCGACCACCCTTGAAGAATTCTACGCGGCCGGTGACAAGCTCAAGGCCGCAGGCTTCATTGCCCTTGCCCACGGCGGCCAGCCTTGGCAAGACAGCACCGTGTTCGAAGCGGTGGTCCTTTCGGTCATGGGCGTCGATGGCTACAAGAAAGCCCTGGTCGACCTCGACAACGCTGCACTGACCGGTCCCGAGATGGTCAAGGCGCTGACCGAGCTGAAGAAAGTCGCGACCTACATGGACGTCGACGGCAAAGGCCAGGACTGGAACCTGGAAGCGGCCAAGGTCATCAACGGCAAGGCCGGCATGCAGATCATGGGTGACTGGGCCAAGAGCGAGTGGACAGCCGCCAAGAAAGTGGCCGGCAAGGACTACGAGTGCGTAGCGTTCCCGGGTACCGACAAGGCGTTCACCTACAACATCGACTCCCTGGCCGTGTTCAAGCAGAAAGACAAGGGCACTGCGGCCGCGCAGCAGGACATCGCCAAGATCGTCCTGGGTGAGAACTTCCAGAAACTCTTCAGCATCAACAAGGGCTCGATCCCGGTGCGTAACGACATGCTCGCCGACATGGGCAAGTTCGGTTTCGACTCCTGCGCCCAGACTGCTGCCAAGGACTTCCTGGCGGATGCCAAGTCCGGCGGACTGCAGCCGAGCATGGCGCACAACATGGCCACCACGCTGGCGGTCCAAGGCGCGTTCTTTGATGTCGTGACCAACTACATCAACGATCCGAAAGCCGATCCGGCCACGGCCGCCAAGCAACTCGGCACGGCGATCAAAGCCGCCAAGTAATGCTTGGCCCCTGTAGGAGCGAGCCTGCTCGCGATGGCGATGTATCAGTTGATACATCCAGAGTCTGACACTCCGCTATCGCGAGCAGGCTCGCTCCTACAGGGGAAGCATTTCCACCGTAACTTTTTCTTTCGTACTGGATTTCCCCATGAGTTCTGTTGCTGTGTTCAGCAAGGCCTCGCCGTTCGATGCACTGCAGCGCTGGCTCCCCAAACTGGTGCTGGCCCCCAGTATGTTCATCGTTCTGGTGGGCTTTTATGGCTACATCCTGTGGACGTTCGTGCTGTCGTTCACCACGTCGACTTTTCTGCCTACTTACAAATGGGCGGGCCTGGCGCAATACGCGCGGCTGTTCGACAACGACCGTTGGTGGGTAGCGAGCAAGAACCTGGCGGTATTCGGCGGCATGTTCATCGGCATCACCCTGGTGATCGGTGTGCTGCTGGCGGTGTTTCTTGATCAACGCATTCGCCGCGAAGGTTTCATTCGCACCATCTACCTGTACCCGATGGCGCTCTCGATGATCGTCACCGGTACGGCCTGGAAATGGCTGCTCAACCCGGGCATGGGCCTGGACAAATTGTTGCGGGACTGGGGCTGGGAAGGCTTTCGCCTGGACTGGCTGATCGACCCGGATCGCGTGGTGTATTGCCTGGTGATCGCTGCGGTATGGCAAGCGTCGGGCTTCATCATGGCGATGTTTCTCGCCGGCCTGCGTGGCGTTGATCAATCGATCATCCGTGCCGCCCAGATCGATGGCGCGAGCATGCCGCGCATTTACCTGAAAGTGGTGTTGCCGAGCCTGCGTCCGGTGTTCTTCAGTGCCGTGATGATCCTGGCCCACATCGCGATCAAGAGTTTCGACCTGGTGGCGGCGATGACTGCCGGTGGCCCGGGTTACTCCTCCGACCTGCCTGCGATGTTCATGTATTCCTTCACCTTCAGTCGCGGCCAGATGGGCATGGGCTCGGCCAGTGCGATTCTGATGCTCGGTGCGATTCTCGCAATCATCGTGCCTTACCTGTACTCCGAGCTGAGGACCAAGCGTCATGACTAGTTTCGCTGCCAAACCTTCCATCAGCCTGAGTCGCATCGCGATTTACGCGGTACTGATCCTCGCCGTTTTCCTGTACCTGATACCGCTGGTGGTAATGCTGCTGACCAGTTTCAAGACACCGGAAGACATTAATACCGGCAATCTGCTGAGCTGGCCGACCGTGGTCAGCGGCATTGGCTGGGTCAAGGCCTGGGGCACGGTTGACGGATACTTCTGGAACTCGATCAAGATCACCGTCCCGGCGGTACTGATCTCCACCGCCATCGGTGCGCTGAACGGCTATGTCTTGTCGATGTGGCGCTTCCGTGGCTCGCAGCTGTTCTTCGGCTTGCTGCTGTTCGGTTGCTTCCTGCCGTTCCAGACCGTCCTGCTGCCAGCTTCGTTCACCCTCGGCAAGATGGGCCTGGCCAGCACCACCACGGGCCTGGTGTTCGTCCACGTGGTCTATGGCCTGGCGTTCACCACGCTGTTTTTCCGTAACTACTACGTCAGTGTTCCCGATGCGCTGGTGAAGGCTGCGCGGCTCGATGGCGCGGGTTTCTTCACCATCTTCCGCTTGATCATCCTGCCGATGTCCACCCCGATCATCATGGTCTGCCTGATCTGGCAGTTCACGCAGATCTGGAACGACTTCCTGTTCGGCGTGGTGTTTTCCAGCGGTGACTCGCAACCCATTACGGTGGCGCTGAACAACTTGGTCAACACCAGTACCGGGGCCAAGGAATACAACGTTGATATGGCGGCGGCGATGATCGCCGGGCTGCCGACCCTGCTGGTCTATGTGGTCGCAGGCAAGTATTTCGTGCGCGGGCTGACGGCCGGCGCAGTCAAGGGGTAATCATGGCAACGCTCGAACTTCGCAATGTAAACAAGACCTATGGCCCAGGCCTGCCGGACACCCTCAAGAACATCGAACTGTCGATCAAGGACGGTGAGTTCCTGATCCTCGTCGGCCCTTCGGGTTGCGGCAAGTCGACCTTGATGAACTGCATCGCCGGCCTCGAGTCCATCACCGGCGGCGCGATCATGATCGGTGACCAGGACGTCAGTGGGATGAGCCCGAAAGATCGCGACATCGCCATGGTGTTCCAGTCCTACGCGCTGTACCCGACCATGAGCGTGCGCGAGAACATCGCGTTCGGCTTGAAGATTCGCAAAATGCCCGCGGCCGACATCGACGCGGAAGTGGCGCGGGTGTCCAAGCTGCTGCAAATCGAACACCTGCTCAATCGCAAACCGGGCCAACTCTCCGGTGGTCAGCAACAGCGCGTGGCGATGGGCCGTGCCCTGGCGCGTCGGCCGAAGATCTACCTGTTCGACGAACCGCTGTCCAACCTCGACGCCAAGCTGCGGGTCGAGATGCGCACCGAAATGAAACTGATGCACCAGCGCCTGAAAACCACCACGGTCTACGTGACTCACGACCAGATCGAAGCCATGACCCTGGGCGACAAGGTGGCGGTGATGAAGGACGGGATCATCCAGCAGTTCGGCACGCCGAAGCAGATCTACAACGACCCTGCCAACCTGTTCGTGGCGAGCTTCATCGGCTCGCCGCCGATGAACTTCATCCCCCTGCGTTTACAGCGCAAGGACGGTCGTCTGCTGGCACTGCTCGACAGCGGCCAGGCGCGCTGCGAATTACCAATGGGCATGCAAGACGCCGGCCTCGAAGACCGCGAAGTGATCCTCGGCCTGCGCCCGGAACAGATCGTGCTGGCGGGCAGCGAGCCGAATGGTTTGCCGACCATTCGCGCCGAAGTCCAGGTCACCGAACCGACCGGTCCCGACACGCTGGTGTTCGTCAATCTCAACGACACCAAAGTCTGCTGCCGTCTCGCACCGGACGTCGCGCCTGCCGTCGGCGAGACCCTGACCCTGCAATTCGATCCATCGAAAGTGCTGCTGTTCGACGCCAAGACCGGGGAACGCCTGGGAGTGGCCGGTCAACCAAAAGCCGAGAGTCATGGTGCCAACGTAGCCCAGTTCAAAGGCCGCTGAAGATCAAAAACTGTAGGAGCGAGCATGCTCGCGATGGACGTTAACGATAACGCGGACTGTCTGATTTAACGCGTCGTCATGAGGTTTTTCGCGAGCGAGCTCGCTCCTACAGGGGGGATATGCGGTGAGCGGTCTGTCGCTCTTCGCAACTGATGTAACCGCGTTAGATAAAAACAGTTAATAACAATAAAACGAGGATGTAGGGATGAAGAAGAACAACAACGCTCAGCTTATCTGCCAACTGTCTGCCGTTGCGGCGATGATGCTGGCTGGCAGTGTGCACGCGGCTGACGCGTTCAGCGCTGATTCCGAATGGATGACCGGGGATTGGGGCGGCGAGCGGACCAAGCTGATCGAGCAGGGTATCGACATCAAGATGGACTATGTCGGTGAAGTGGGCGGCAACCTGCACGGCGGCTTCAACGACGACAAGACCGCACGTTACGCCGACCAGTTCGGCCTCGGCGCGGCACTGGACCTGCAAAAACTGCTGGGCTGGGATAACACCCAGGCCAAGATCCAGCTGACCAACCGTAACGGTGAAAACATCTCCAACGACCGTGTCGGCGACCCGCGTGCCGGCACCTTGAGTTCCTCCCAGGAAGTCTACGGTCGTGGCCACATGGTTCGTCTGACCCAGTTGTGGATCAAGCACCAGTTCTTCGACGGCAAACTGGACGTCAAGGCCGGTTACTTCGGCGAAGGCGAAGACTTCAACACCTTTCCGTGCGAGTTCCAGAACCTGGCGTTCTGCGGTTCCCAAGTGGGTAACTGGGCGACCAACATCTGGTACAACTGGCCGATCAGCCAGGCTGCGCTGCGCGTGAAGTACAACATCTCGCCTGAGTTCTATGCGCAAATCGGCGCGTACAATCAGAACCCGACTCAGCTGGAGCACGGTAACGGCTTCAAGCTCAGCGGCAGCGGTACGGAAGGCACCGTCTTGCCGGTCGAACTGGTCTGGTTGCCTAACCCGAACAACCTGCCGGGCGAATACCGTGTCGGTTACTACAAAAGCACCGCCAAGGCCGACGACGTCCGTGAAGACGACAACGGTAATGACGCGGCAACCAGCGGCAATGCTTACCGCAGCCACAACAGCAAATCCGGCTACTGGTTCGTTGCACAGCAACAACTCACCAGCCACAACGGTGATGCGACTCGCGGTCTGAACGTTGCAGCCAACGCCACGTTCCACGACAAGGACACCAACATCGTCGACAACTATCAGTCGCTGATGTTTGTGTACAAGGGCCCGTTCGACGCACGTCCTAAAGATGACGTCGGTATCGGTTTCGCCCGTATCCATGTCAACGATGACGTGAAGAAAAACGCCGAAGCGGTCAACGCTGTGAATGGCGTCAGCGACTACGAAGATCCATTGTTCTCGCCGCTGCGCGAGACCGAGTACAACTACGAGCTCAACTATGGCTTCCACGTCACCAACTGGCTGACCGTACGTCCTAACCTGCAATACATCACACACCCGGGCGGTGTGGATGAAGTCGACAACGCGCTGGTGGCCGGCCTGAAAATTCAGTCGGTGTTCTAACGCTGTTGCGATAAGCTCCTCTCAAATGTGCGCATATTTGCGGACAGCCCAGGCTGTCCGCTTTTTTTTGGAAAGTACCAAAGCGCATGTGTGGCGAGCTGTTTGGCTAGACGAGTACACCCATGATTTTCAGGACCGTGGCACATGCATGAGCATCCGCTGCAACGCTTTTTCAAATCCTTGCGCGAACGCCCGGTGTTTGCGTGGGAGCGCTATCAACTGCGCGATGTGCTGGTGATCGATCATCCGCTGTGTCAGGCGGTGTTCAGTCGGCAGGGTGCGCAATTGCTGCACTTCCAGCCCAAGGGACAGAAACCCTGGCTGTGGTGCGCGGCGAAGTGGCCGCACGTTGGCGCAATTCGCGGCGGCGTACCGGTGTGCTGGCCGTGGTATGGCCGTCATCCGAGCGAAAACGCGTGGCCGTCCCATGGCTGGGCGCGGCTGCTCGACTGGAAGCTGATCGACAGCAGTCATGACGACGAGGGCGTGCGTCTGCACTGGCAACTGCAGTTGTGCGACTGGCAAGTGGACCTGCATGCACATCTTGGCGAACGCATGGATTTGCGCCTGAGCACTGAGCATCAAGACAGCCTGCCCTGCCAATTGAGCCAGGCCTTGCACGCGTACTGGCGTATTGGTGATGTCGGTGAGGTAGCGCTGTCTGGGCTCGATGGCGCGCTAGGTTATGACCAGTTGAGCCGTCAGGTTTGTCATCAGGAAGGTGAGCTGCGAGTCGATGGCGGCTGCCAGCGCGTGTTCCAGCATGACGGCGAATTGCAGCTCAAGGACCATGCGTGGCAACGGGAATTGTGCATCGACACAGGGGACGATGCGGACACGGTGGTGTGGCATCCGGGCTCGCGGCCGTTATTGGGGGTGAGCTGGAATGAGATATCTGAATTCGTTTGCGTAGAGGCGGCCAGCGGCGGGACGGATAGCCTGAGCCTGGCGCCGGGGCAGAAAGCGCATTTGAGTTTGCAGGCGCGGGTGGGGGTTTAGCTCTGAGATTGCGGTGCTTCATCTATCGTCATCGCGAGCAGGCTCACTTCCACATTGGATCTTCAGCGAATACAAAGTATGTGTTCGCCACCGACACCCTGTAGGAGTGAGCCGGCTCCGGGCGGCGTTCCGACGATGAGGCCATATCAGTCAGCGGAGATGTTCAGCTAATTGAACTCATCCCCAACCGGATACCGGCTAGCATTCAAACTCTCTTTGATCTTGCGCAAATGCGGCTGGAAATCCACGCCCCGTCGCAACGTCATCCCGGTAGCCAGCACGTCCAGCACCGTCAACTGAATGATCCGCGAGGTCATCGGCATATAAATGTCGGTGTCTTCCGGCAACGGAATGTTCAGGCTCAGCGTGCTGGCCTTGGCCAAAGGAGAACCCTCTGCGGTCAGCCCCAACACAGAGGCGCCGTTTTCCCGGGCAATGCGCGCCACTTCCACCAGTTCGCGGGTGCGGCCGGTGTAGGAGATGATGACGAACAGTTCACCCGTGTGGGCCACCGACGCAATCATGCGCTGCATCAACACATCCGCATGAGCGGTGACGGCCAGGTTGAAGCGGAAGAACTTGTGCTGCGCATCCAGCGCCACCGGAGCCGAGGCGCCGAGCCCGAAGAAGTGGATCTGCCGGGCCTGGATCAGCAAGTCGACGGCGCGGCTGATGAGGTTCGGGTCCAGCGCCTGCAAGGCACTGTCCAGCGACGCGATGGCGCTGCCGAAAATCTTCTTGGTATACGCTTCCGGATTGTCGTCGGCCTCGACCGCGCGGCTGACATACGCCGCGCCACTGGCCAGGCTTTGGGCCAGTTGCAGCTTGAGCTCGGGGTAGCCGCTGACGCCGAACGAACGGCAGAAACGGTTGACCGTCGGCTCGCTGACCTTTGAGGCCTGGGCGAGGGCGGCGATGCTGAACCGGGTGGCCTGCTGTGGGTTGAGCAGGATCACTTCGGCGACTTTGCGTTCCGCCTTGTTCAGGTCTTCAAGGCGATTCTGGATCTGTTCCAGTAAATTTCGCACGCGGTCCATATATGTTCCTTGATTCACCTACAAAAAGCCGCTCGGCTATGCGAATTGGGCCTTTGATGCGGCCCGTGGCGGTGGCCTATCCTACTGATGGCTCCGACCGACCACCACTCGGAATCTGTATTTTGCGAAAATGTTGTGGTTATTACTACATTTTCCCTTGAGTGATGCCTTGAAAAAAGGTATTTGTAGCTTAACTTGATAAAAGAACAAACATCATGCCTTCGATTACGGTTGAACCGTGCACCTTTGCCTTGTTCGGCGCCCTTGGCGACCTGGCCTTGCGCAAACTGTTTCCTGCCCTTTATCAACTGGATGGCGCAGGCCTGCTGCACGAGGACACGCGCATTATCGCGCTGGCCCGTGAGCCCGGCAGTGAACAGGAACACCTGGCGTTCATCGCGACCGAGTTGCGCCGCTACGTCGGCGCCAAGGAGCTGGACGAAGCCGTTGTCGAACGTTTCCTGGGCCGACTGACGTATTTGCACGTCGACTTCCTCAAGGCCGAAGACTATGTGG
Organism: Pseudomonas sp. PB120; assembly: GCF_009761815.1. Lineage (GTDB taxonomy): Bacteria > Pseudomonadota > Gammaproteobacteria > Pseudomonadales > Pseudomonadaceae > Aquipseudomonas. Next base: position 78,471 of record NZ_RWIN01000111.1, on the reverse strand, counting down.
CCCTGGCCGAGATGGCCGGCACCGCCCAGCGCGTGATCGCCTACTTCGCCACGCCGGCTGCCGTCTACGGCGCAATCTGCGAGAACCTGGCCAAGGTTGGCCTGACGGAAAACACCCGCGTGGTTCTGGAAAAACCCATCGGTTCGGACCTGGAATCCTCGCGCAAGGTCAACGACGCCGTGGCGCAGTTCTTCCCGGAGAACCGCACTTACCGCATCGACCATTACCTGGGCAAAGAGACCGTTCAAAACCTGATCGCCCTGCGTTTTGCCAACAGCCTGTTCGAAACCCAGTGGAACCAGAACTACATCTCCCACGTGGAAATCACCGTGGCCGAGAAGGTCGGGATCGAAGGCCGTTGGGGCTACTTCGACAAGGCCGGACAGCTGCGGGACATGATCCAGAATCACCTGCTCCAGTTGTTGTGCCTGATCGCCATGGACCCACCGGCCGACCTGTCCGCCGACAGCATTCGTGACGAAAAAGTCAAAGTGCTCAAGGCACTGGCGCCGATCAGCCCGGAAGGCCTGACTACTCAGGTGGTACGCGGCCAGTACATTGCCGGTTACAGCGAAGGCAAGTCGGTGCCGGGCTACCTCGAAGAGCCAAACTCCAACACCCAGAGCGACACCGAAACCTTCGTCGCCCTGCGTGCCGACATCCGCAACTGGCGTTGGGCCGGCGTGCCGTTCTACCTGCGTACCGGCAAGCGCATGCCGCAAAAGCTGTCGCAGATCGTCATCCATTTCAAGGAACCGTCGCACTACATCTTTGCTCCCGAGCAGCGCCTGCAAATCAGCAACAAGCTGATTATCCGCCTGCAACCGGACGAAGGCATTTCCTTGCGCGTGATGACCAAGGAACAAGGCCTGGACAAGGGCATGCAGCTGCGCAGCGGTCCGTTGCAGCTGAATTTTTCCGACACGTATCGCAGCGCGCGGATTCCCGATGCCTACGAGCGTTTGTTGCTGGAAGTGATGCGCGGCAATCAGAACCTGTTTGTCCGTAAAGATGAAATCGAAGCCGCGTGGAAGTGGTGTGACCAGTTGATCGCCGGGTGGAAAAAATCCGGTGATGCGCCCAAGCCGTACGCGGCCGGGTCCTGGGGACCGATGAGCTCCATTGCTCTGATCACGCGGGATGGGAGGTCGTGGTATGGCGATATCTAAATTGCAACTGCCTCAGGGCGTCAGCGCCCATGAGTTCAAAAGCCCGGTGCTGCTGGCCGATGCGTTGGCGCTGAATGTCGCCAAGCACCTGAGTGACGCCATCGACGCTCGCGGTACCGCGACGCTGGTGGTGTCCGGTGGACGCAGCCCGGTAGCCTTTTTCCAGAACCTGTCCAAGCAGAAGCTGGACTGGTCCAAGGTGGTGGTCACCCTGGCCGACGAGCGCTGGGTGCCGGTTGAGCATGCCGACAGCAATGCGGGGCTGCTCAAGCGTTATCTGCTGCAAGGCCCGGCGGCCAAGGCGAAGTTCCTGAGCCTGTACAGCGCGACCGCGAACCTCGAGCTCGCCGCCGAGCAGGCTGACCGATTGCTGGCGGAGTTGCCGCCGATCGACGTGCTGATCCTCGGCATGGGCGATGACGGCCACACCGCTTCGCTGTTCCCGAATAGCCCGAACCTCGCCGACGCCTTGAAGGTTGATGGTGTACGTCGTTGTTATCCGATGCTGGCGCCCACTGTGCCGCATCAACGCCTGACCATGAGCCGTGCGCTGCTGGCGTCGGCGAAGAACACAGTTTTATCGATTTCCGGTCAGTCCAAGCTGATCACCCTGAGTGCCGCATTGGCCAGCGATGATGTCGCTGCCATGCCGATTCGCGCGTTTCTGCAACCTACGTTAGAGATTTACTGGTGCCCATGAGCCAAGGATCAGCCGCTATGACAAACACATCCCCGACCGTTTCCATGGCGGACAAAGTCGCCCTGATCGACAGCCTCTGTGCGAAAGCGCGGATCCTGCCGGTTATCACCATCGCTCGCGAGCAAGATGTTCTGCCGCTGGCTGACGCCCTCGCAGCCGGTGGCCTGACCGCCCTGGAAGTGACGCTGCGTTCGCAGTTCGGCCTCAAGGCCATTCAGATCCTGCGCGAGCAGCGTCCTGAGCTGGTCACCGGCGCTGGCACCGTGCTTGACCGCACCATGCTCGCCGCTGCCGAAGCCGCCGGTTCGCAGTTCATCGTCACGCCGGGCATCACCCGTGACCTGCTGGAAGCCAGCGTCGAGAGCCCGATTCCGCTGTTGCCAGGCATCAGCAATGCCTCGGGCATCATGGAAGGTTATGGCCTGGGCTATCGCCGCTTCAAGCTGTTCCCGGCAGAAGTCAGCGGCGGCGTCGCGGCCATCAAGGCATTGGGCGGCCCGTTTGGCGAAGTGAAATTCTGCCCGACCGGCGGCGTCGGTCCAGGCAACATCAAGAGCTACATGGCGTTGAAAAACGTCATGTGCGTGGGCGGTAGCTGGATGCTGGATCCGGAATGGATCAAGAACGGCGACTGGGCCCGCATTCAGGAATGCACCGCCGAGGCCTTGGCGCTGCTGGACTGATCTTCACCCGACACCTCGTTGTGTGTTCTACGGCTTTACGGTGCGCTTGGTCGGTGCACCGTTTTTTTTTGCCCGTGAAAGGCCGGCACTGAATCTGTGGCGAGGGAGCTTGCTCCCGTTGGGCCACGAAGTGGCCCTGATAAGGGGGCGCTGCGCAACCCAGCGGGAGCAAGCTCCCTCGCCACACATTAATCTTTGATCGCAGAGACAGGACATCCTGCGATACATAGTTACCGCACCTCGCCACTCTTGCGGCGTTACCCTGCGTTCATCTTATGGAAGAGAGAACGTCATGGACGACACCCCCCTCGTTGTACCCGCATCACCGGCTTACCTGCTGTCACCCGAACAGATCGCCGGCCCGTATTTTCGAAACCCGAAACTGATCAGGCGAAACATCAGCGAAGGCCTGGATGGCATTCCCTTGGTCCTGCGCCTGACCATCGTCGACGCAATGACCGGTGAGCCGGTCAACGGTGCAATCGTCGATATCTGGCACTGCAACGCGCGGGGCGCATATTCGGGCTGGAGCAAGGTCAATCCGGACAAGGAGGTCGACGTCGGTGACATTGGCGCGATCCCGCGCACCGACGACGATACCTACCTGCGTGGCGGCCAATTCACGGACCGGAAGGGCATCGTGCGGTTTACCACGATCTATCCAGGGTTCTATGCGGGCCGCGCCCTGCACATTCACGTCGCCGTGCGCATCACCGCCGGTAACAATTTCCTCGATGAGCGACACGTTGCCTGGGTCGGCCAACTGTATTTTCCGGAAGTGGCGTCAAGGTCGGTGCTCAACAACCGGGAATACAGGGGGCGCGGCATCGCCGCGCTGACCAACGACCAGGACTTTATCTATGGCGCCATGGGTGGCGCAGCGTCGACCTTGAACATTTACCCCATCGGGCGAGATTCGAAAGAAGACGGCTTCTTCGGGCACATGACCATCGGCATCGACACGTTTGCCGCTTCTTCGCAGATCAAACCGGAGGACTTCGACAAGTACACCGTGTGAGGTCAGCGCAGTTCGGTCAGCGCCCGGGTCAGCAATTCGATATCTGCTGCCGTCGTGGTCAGCCCTGGGGTGATGCGGATGCACGGTCCGGAGGCGGCACCACTGCGCATCACGGTAAACAGGTTGTACTCGTTGAGCAGCCGCTCGACCATCAACTGCTGATCATCATGCCGGGTGAAACGCAGCGAGGTGATGCAGCAATAAAGGCGCGGGTCATCCGGGGTCATGACATCGATTCCTGGCAGGTCCCGCACCGCGCTCACCCACAGGTTGCGCAGGTAGTTGAGCCGTGCACCCTTGGCGGCGGCACCGCCCATCGCGTGATGTTCTTCGAGTACCAGTGGCAGGGTGCGCAGTGCCGGGATATTCGGCGTGCTGTACGAGGTGCGAGCCCGGATGTCGGTGAGCGGAAAGTGCATTTCGCCCATGTCCGGGTCGATATCGGCCAGGCGATGCGGGGCGATGTAGATGAAGCCCAGGGTCAGCGGCGCGCCGATCCATTTATGCAGGTTATAGCCCGCGAACGCGATGCCCAGGTCATCAAGGTTGAACTCGAGTTGGCCCAGTGCATGGGCACCGTCGAGGATCACGTCGATGCCGTGCTCCCTCGCGGCAGCGGCAATCGCTTTCACCGGCATCACCAGACCGGTGCGGTGAGTGACATGGGTCAGGGCCATCAGTTTGAGCTTTGGATAACGCTCGAACGCTTCGCGGTAAGTGGCCAGCAAACTGTCGAAACTGGCGGGGTGGGCGTGTTCAATCTCGATCAATTCGACACCGCGATGGTGTGCCAGCCAGCGCATGGCGCCTTTGACCGTGTCGTACTCCAGGTCGCAGATCAGCACCTGGTCGCCTGGCTTGAGCAGGTTGTAGTTGCGGATCAGCGATTGCAAACCCTCTGTGGCGTTGCGGGTGAGGGCGACCGTTTCGGCGGGCATGCTGATCAGCTCGGCCAGTTGTGCGCGTATCTGCAGGCTTTCGCTCTGTTCGAACCGCTGGCGTACGTGCACCGAGTTGCTACGGTTGATGAGTTCGATGTTGTGCTGGTATTCCTCGACCACCGTGCGCGACATGCGCCCGAAGTAGCCGTTTTCCAGGTTGATCGGGCCGGGCTCGACGGCATAGCGGTCGGCAAAGGTCTGCCAAAATAGTTCGTCACGGGCGCGCAGGGTGTTATCGGGCATGGGCTACTCGGTCAGGCTCAATGGCGGGGGGCGGGTTTGCCATGTTTGGCGCGCAGCGGTTCGAGTAATTCCGACAATCCGTTGTGGTCGATTTCCTGCATCAACGCCAGCAAGCCGCCGAGTTCGCCATGGGGAAAACCTTCCCGGGCGAACCAGTTCAGGTACGGGCCAGGCAAGTCCGCAATGATGCGGCCCTTGTATTTGCCGAAGGGCATTTCGCGGGTAATCAGCAGTTCGAGCTTTTCAGGGTTCATCGATCAGTCGTCTTGATTCAAACAGTCTGGAAAATACAGGCATTCTGCATGCAGGCCAAATGACAGATCATGCAAAAAAAGCGGATACAGATTTTGCTTTTAAAATTAAGTGATTGAAAAATAACGATTAAAACTTAAATTCGAAGCTGGCATGCAGGCTGCAATAGTTATTGCATCTTTCATCAGCCCGCAAGGAATTGAAAAATGACCGACCTCAATAAAGAAGCGATTTCTGTACTCAACGACCTGATTGAAACCAGCAAGGACGGTCAGGAAGGGTTTAAGACTTGCGCTGAAGACATCAAACACCCAGAACTGAAAACCCTGTTCATCAAGCGTTCTGCCGATTGCGCGACCGCAGCGGCTGAATTGCAGAGCGCTGTGCGTTCGATGGGCGGCGATCCTGAAACGTCGACCAGTGTCAGCGGTGACCTGCACCGTCGTTGGGTCGATGTTAAAGCCGTCTTCACCGGCAAGGACGAAGAAGCTGTCCTGAACGAAGCCGAACGTGGTGAGGATCATGCACTCAAGGCTTACAAGGACGCCATCGAGAAAATCAACAAACATAACCTGGTGGGCATTCGTGACCTGGTTGAACGCCAGTATCACGGCGTGCAACGTAATCATGATCAGGTAAAAGCCCTGCGTAACCAGGCTCGCGCACGCTCGTAAGCGCGCAAAGCCTGTCAAAAACGCCAGCCAGTCTGGCGTTTTTTTGTGCCCGGTTTTTAGCGCTGGACGGGTGATAGATAGCCCGCTAATAATTTGATTTCAAGCGACTTCCACGATTGCAACTATCGTTAAATTATCCCTTCAAGAGAGCGTTACGTGCCTATCACTTTGCAGGCTTTGTTTGCGCCTGACCGCCGCGCCATCCAGTTCGCCATCAAGACGTTGATCGGCGGCGGCCTGGCGCTGTGGCTGGCGTTACGTTGGGGCCTGGAGCAACCGGCGTGGGCGTTGATGACGGCCTTTATCGTTGCTCAGCCGTTGTCAGGGATGGTGGTGCAGAAGGGGCTGGCACGGTTGTTGGGTACGCTGATCGGGACAATCATGTCGGTGGTGTTCATGGGCTTGTTCGCCCAAACGCCGTGGTTGTTCTTGCTGGCATTGGCCTTGTGGCTCGGGCTGTGCACCGCCAGTTCGACTTTGCTGCGCAGTGCCTGGTCCTATTCCTTTGTGCTGGCCGGTTACACGGTGGCGATCATCGCGTTGCCGGCCATTACTCATCCGCTGACGGTGTTTGATCAAGCAGTGGCTCGCTGTACGGAAATCTGCCTGGGCATTCTCTGCGCGACGGCCGCCAGTGCGTTGCTCTGGCCGATGCGGGTCGAGCGGCAACTGGCGGATCAAGCACGAGCGGCCTGGCAAAGTGGCGTGAATGCCGCGCGTGCGACCTTGGCCGGCGATGGACAGGCGCGTCGAGGCCTGTTGGAAATCCTCGGCAGAATCGTCGCGGTGGATGCCCAGCGCGAGCACGCCTGGTTTGAAGGCAGCCTGGGTCGCCAACGGGCGCGCGCCATCAGCGGCTTGAGCCAGAAGCTGTTGATGTTGCTGCGCGTCGCGCGTTCGGTGCGTCGTCAGTGGAAGCAGTTGGAGCCCCGGGAAGCCGAGCAACTGTTGCACTGGATGACCGAAGTGCAGCAGGCGCTCGCCGGTTCCGAGATGGCGACGTTGCAAGCCTTGCGCCCGAGGTTGCTCGACGCTTCCCACGATCCGCACATCAGCTCGGCACAAACTTATTGCCTGGCACGCTTCACCTTGCTGCTCGATACCGCCCTGGCGGCGACCGTGGCGATGCACGCGGTCGAGGAGGGCAAGGAAGCCGTAGACCCGCCGCGAACCCTGACACCCCACCGCGATCTGTCATTGGCGCTGGTCTTTGGAACACGCAGTGCCTTGGCGTTTTTGGTGGTCTCGTGTTTCTGGCTGGCGACGGCATGGCCGGCCGCTTCGGGGGCGCTGGTGCTGACGTGCGTGGTGTGCAGCCTGTTTGCCAGCCGCGAAAACGGTGCGCAGATCGGCATGAGTTTTCTGCGCGGCATCCTGCTGGCGATCCCTTCGGCGTTTATCGTCGGGCAGATTTTGCTGCCGCAATGGAGCGGCTTTGCCATGCTGTGCATGGGGATGGGGGTGCCGCTGTTCTTTGGAGCGCTGGGCATGGCCAAGCCGCAAATAGGCGCCACGGCCACGTCATTCTGTCTGCACTTCATTGTGTTGGTTGCACCGCTCAACACCATGAAGTTCGATGTCGCCAATTTCTTCAACAGCGCACAGGCCATGCTGATCGGGGTCGGCGCCGCCGTGCTGGCGTTCCATTTGCTGATCCTGCGCAACCCGGCATGGCACGGCCGCCGTTTGCTGGCCGCAACCCTCGACGATCTGGTGCGCCTGACCCGACGCAATCTGCGCGGTGCCGAGAGTTGGTTTGGCGGGCGAATGGCTGACCGTTTGCTGCAACTGGCGCGGCATTATCCGGAGCTGCCGGAACCGGCGCGCAGTCGCTGGGATGACGGCTTGCTTGGCCTGGACATTGGCGACGAGTTATTGCATTTGCGCTTGAGCCTGGCAGTGGCGCAGGTGCCAGTCAGTGCGCCGCAACGGCGTTACCTCGAGCAACTGGAAAAGGTCCTCGGGCAAGGCCCGGCCGGCCACAACGCCGATGCACTGGAACAACCCAGCGAAGCATTCTTGAACACCTTGTATGCATTGCCGCCCAGCGATGCCGTGAAACTGGCCCAGGGCGCCGTGCTGCAATTGCAGAACAGCTGGCGTGCCTGGTGTCGTCAACAGGAGCAAAGCCATGGGCTTGCGTGAGTGGTCGGTGGGCGGAGTGCTGCTCAGTCCGTTTCTGATTTATGTGCTGCTGGCGCTGCTGGTCACCGCCGGCTTGCGCCTGCTGTTGCGCCTGACGCCTGCCGGTCGGTGGATCTGGCACGAAGCACTATTCGATTGTGCCTTGTACGTCTGTGTATTGACCCTGATCACCGTCGTCCTCGGACCTTTATAAAGGAGTTGAACATGCGTACATCCGTACGTGTAGCGGTCACGCTGTGCCTGGTGGTCGTGGCGATTTTTGCCGGTTTTCATTTGTGGCAGTACTACATGCTCACGCCCTGGACGCGTGACGCACGCATTCGCGCCGACGTGGTGGTCATCGCCCCGGATGTCTCGGGTTGGGTGCGAGAGCTCAAGGCGTTCGATAACCAGCCGGTCAAGGCCGGTGATTTGCTGCTGAGTATCGACCGTGACCGCTTCGAAGCGGCGCTGGAGAAGGCTCAGGCCGTGGTGCAAACCCGCCAGCAGCAACTCAACCTGCGTGAACGCGAAGCCAGTCGCCGCGCTGCCTTGGGGCCGCAAGCAATCAGTGCCGAATTGCGGGAGAACGCGCAAATCAACGCCGGCATTGCCCGTGGCGAGCTGCGCGAAGCCCAGGCCGAGGAGAAAGTTGCGGAACTCAACCTGGCCCGCAGCCAGGTGCATGCACCGCGCAACGGCCACATCACCAACCTGCGTCTGGCCGAAGGCAACTACGTGAATGCCGGGCAATCGGTGATGGCGTTGATTGATGATTCGACGTTCTATGTGCAGGCGTATTTCGAGGAAACCAAACTGCCGCGGATTCGCGTTGGCGATCCGGTGAAGGTTTGGCTGATGAGCGCGGGCGAGGCGCTGGAAGGGCATGTGGAAAGCATCAGCCGAGGGATTACCGATCGCAATACCACGCCGGACGGGCAGTTGTTGGCGGAGGTCGAACCGACGTTCAACTGGGTGAGGCTGGCGCAGCGGATTCCGGTGCGGATCAAACTGGACAAGGTGCCGGAAGGGATGAATCTGAGTTCGGGGATGACGGCGAGTGTGCAGGTGCAGGAGGGCACGCAGTAATCTGTAACGCCTAGCTCATTGTGGCGAGGGAGCTTGCTCCCGCTCGGCTGCGCTTGATCAGGTAAATTGAGGTGCCTCAGATGGGGGCGCTTCGCACCCCAGCGGGAGCAAGCTCCCTCGCCACAAGTACGCGCGCCCTCCCAAACCGGTGGATCAGCCGATACTGATTGCCGGCAGTGTCGGCAACGTTACGGTCTGCTGCTTGCGCGGTGCCAGGATTTCCGCTTCGCCATCCACCACCAACTCATCGCGCTGGTTAAACACTCGGGTGGCGATGCGCACTCGGAACTTCGGCAGTTTTTCGAGAATCTCCAGGCGCACGGTCAGGGTGTCGCCAATCTTCACCGGCTTCTGAAAGCTCATCTGCTGACCGATATAGATAGTGCCCGGGCCAGGCAATTCGCAGGCCACGGCCGCACTGATCAGCGCGCCGCTGAACATGCCGTGCGCAATGCGCTCCTTGAACATGGTGCCGGCAGCGAATTCGGCGTCCAGGTGCACCGGGTTGTGATCGCCGGACATCGCGGCGAACAACTGAATGTCGCGCTCTTCGACCGTCTTGCTGTAACTGGCGGTCTGGCCGACTTCGAGGGCTTCGTACGGGGTGTTGGTAACCTGGGTCATGTGTCTCGATTCCTGTCACGAATAAAAAAATACAAGAAAACTATTCGGCTCGGTGTGGCCGGCCAGTGCTCAGTGCCTGGGCGATCCAGTTCAACACGTCGGCAATCACTTCATCGCGATTGCTCTCGTTGAACAGTTCGTGCCGCGCCTGTGGGTAAACCGTCAGTTGCAGGTGGCGGCTGCCAGCCTCGCGCAATGCGTCGGCCAGATCTTTCAGACGCTTGCCTTCACTCACCGGATCACATTCGCCGCCAATCACCAACAGCGGCAGGCCCGGATCGATCTGGGCGAGATTGGACGCTTTGCTGATTTGCTGCAACCCGCCGAGCAAATCGATCCACAGTTGATTGGTGCAGCGAAAGCCGCAGAGCGGGTCGTTGGCGTACAGGTCGACCTCCGCCGGGTCGCGACTGAGCCAGTCGAAGCGGGTGCGCGCAGGTTTGAATGTGTTGTTGAACGAGCCGAACGACAGCCATTCGATCAGCGCACTGCGGCCCTTGGGACCTTGGCGCAGCTTTTCCAGACGGGCGATTTGCCGCGCCGCACGATAAAGCGCAATGGGCTGGAAGTTTGAACCGCTGAGTACCGCCCCCTGCAGGCTGGCGCTGTGATGCAGCAGGTAGGCCTGGGCAATGTAGCTGCCCATGCTGTGGCCCAACAGCACAATCGGTGCGCCGGGATGTTGTTGGCCGATGTGCTGGTTCAGGCTCGCCAGGTCGCCGACCACCTTGCACCAACCGTCTTCGTCGGCGAAATGCCCCAGTGTCCCGTTTTCGGCAGTTTTGCCATGTCCGCGCAGGTCCGGTGCGTAGACGCCGTAGCCATGTTCGCAGAGCTTTTCGGCCAGGCGGGTGTAGCGACCGCTGTGCTCGGCCATGCCATGGGCCAGCAGGATGACAGCTTTTAAGGGTGTGGCCGGCAGCCACTGGTTGACGAAAAGGCGGCTGCGGTCACTCGCGGTCAGCCAGAAAGTGTCGTGGATCATGGCGATTCCTTTGCATGCAGGGGCACGGGCTGGTTGCATTGTATAGCGCATCCCGTCACGGACGTCTGATCAGGCCACGCCACGGCAGGAAGATTCACACGATCAATGACGCTGTTGGCCGTATTTGCCTGATTCGCCATAGCTGCTAGTGTCCGTGAAGCTCCGCTTTTTCAGAAGTGACAGAAAGCGGCCCCGGATAGGTTCAGGTAAAGAGGACAAGAACAATGCAACCTGATTTCTGGAATGACAAACGCCCGGCCGGCGTGCCCCTGGATATCGACCTTGGGGCCTACAAGTCGGTGATCGAGGTGTTCGAACGTTCCTGCAAGAAATTTGCGGACCGCCCCGCCTTCAGCAACATGGGCGTAACCCTGACCTACGCCGAACTGGAGCGCTACAGCCTGGCGTTCGCCGGCTACCTGCAAGCTCACACCGATCTGGTGCCGGGGGATCGCATCGCGGTGCAGATGCCCAACGTCCTGCATTACCCGATTGCCGTGTTTGGCGCGTTGCGCGCCGGGCTGATCGTGGTCAACACCAACCCGCTGTACACCGCGCGGGAGATGCGTCATCAATTCAAGGATTCCGGTGCCCGGGCGCTGGTGTACCTGAATGTGTTCGGGGCCAAGGTCCAGGAAGTGCTGGCCGACACCGACATCCAGTACCTGATCGAAGCGCGAATGGGCGACCTGATGCCCACCGCCAAGGGCTGGCTGGTCAATACCCTGGTGAGCAAGGTCAAGAAAATGGTGCCGGCGTATTCGTTGCCCCAGGCCATTTCCTTCAAGAGTGCGCTGCGTCTGGGCCGGGGCCTGGGCATCAAGCCGCTGAAGGTCGGGCTGAACGACGTCGCAGTGCTGCAATACACCGGTGGCACCACCGGCCTGGCCAAGGGCGCAATGCTGACCCACGGCAACCTGGTGGCCAACATGCAGCAAGCGCGGGCCTGCCTCGGGCAGTTCGGCCGCGACGGCCAGCCGCTGTTGCGTGAAGGGCAGGAGGTGATGATCGCGCCGCTGCCGCTGTACCACATCTATGCATTCACCGCGAATTGCATGTGCATGATGGTGACTGGCAACCACAACGTGCTGATCACCAACCCGCGAGACATCGGCAACTTCATCAAAGAGCTGAAGAACTGGCGTTTCTCGGCCTTGCTGGGGCTCAACACGCTGTTTGTCGCGCTGATGGACCATCCGGACTTCAAGACCCTGGATTTTTCCAGCCTCAAGCTCACCAACTCGGGCGGCACTGCACTGGTCAAGGCCACCGCCGAGCGTTGGGAAAAACTCACCGGTTGCCGCATCACCGAAGGCTACGGCCTGACCGAAACCTCGCCGGTGGCCTGCACCAACCCGTATGGCGACCAATCGCGGATCGGCACCGTCGGCCTGCCGGTGCCGGGCACTACGTTGAAAGTCATCAATGACGAAGGCATCGAGCAACCGCTGGGCGAACGTGGCGAGCTGTGCATCAAGGGCCCGCAGATCATGAAGGGCTACTGGCAGAAACCCGAAGCGACCGCTGAAGTGCTGGACGCCGAGGGCTGGTTCAAGTCTGGCGACATCGCGGTGATCGACCCGGACGGCTTTGTGCGCATCGTCGACCGCAAGAAGGACATGATCATTGTCTCGGGTTTCAACGTGTACCCGAACGAGATCGAAGACGTGGTGATGGCTCACCCGAAAGTCGCCAACTGCGCGGTGATCGGCGTGCCGGACGAGCGTTCGGGCGAGGCGGTGAAGTTGTTCGTGGTGGCCCGCGAGTCGGGGGTCAGCCTTGAAGAGCTGAAGGCCTACTGCAAGGAAAACTTCACGGCGTACAAAGTCCCCAAGCACATTGTGTTGCGTGAATCGTTGCCGATGACGCCGGTGGGCAAGATTCTGCGGCGGGAGTTGCGCGATATCGCGTAATCGGTCGCGTTTCACTGCAGGAGCGAGCTTGCTCGCGATGGACGTAAACGATAACGCGCCCTGTCTGGATGAGCGCGTTGTCGGGGCGTTTTTCGCGAGCAAGCTCGCTCCTACAGTTATTTAGAAGCCCCGATTTACGGGGCTTTCAGCGACATATAGGTTTTTTGCTCTAAAATGACCCGCTGATCGTCTTGAGTCACAATTGTGACCGTAGAGGCCGCTTTTGGCTCTAGTCGACCCAATTCAAAGCTGCTACTCTCGGCGCGCTTTGTGACTTCTCGGCCTTCGTAAAAAAGCCAGACTCACCAATAATCAAACACCAATAATAATCGCATCAAATGCGGTATTGAATTCGCGTTGCTGAGGAGTGGGCTTCCATGATTGAAGACTTTTGGAAGGATAAGTACCCAGCTGGGATTGCTGCCGACATCAACCCAGACGAGTACCCGAATATTCAGGCAGTGTTGAAGCAGTCCTGCCAGCGCTTCGCCGACAAGCCGGCATTCAGCAACCTGGGCAAGACACTCACCTACGGTGAACTGTACGAATTGTCGGGCGCTTTTGCCGCTTACCTGCAACAGCATACCGACTTGCAGCCGGGCGATCGAATCGCCGTGCAATTGCCCAACGTGTTGCAGTACCCGGTCGCCGTCTTCGGTGCTATCCGCGCCGGGCTGATCGTGGTCAATACCAACCCGCTGTACACCGCGCGGGAAATGGAACACCAATTCAACGACTCCGGTGCCAAAGCGCTGGTTTGCCTGGCCAACATGGCTCATCTGGCCCAGGCGGTCGTGCCGAAAACCGGCGTCAAACACGTCATCGTCACTGAAGTGGCCGACCTGCTGCCACCGCTCAAGCGCCTGCTGGTCAACAGCGTCATCAAGTACGTGAAGAAGATGGTCCCGGCGTATCACTTGCCCAAAGCCATCAAGTTCAACGACGTGTTGAGCAAAGGTCACGGCCAGCCCGTGGCGGAAGCCAACCCGGCCAGCAGCGACGTTGCCGTGCTGCAATACACCGGCGGCACCACCGGCGTGGCCAAGGGGGCAATGCTGACCCACCGCAACCTCGTGGCCAACATGCTGCAATGCAAGGCGCTGATGGGTTCCAACCTCAACGAGGGCTGCGAAATCCTGATTACGCCGCTGCCGCTGTACCACATCTATGCGTTCACCTTTCATTGCATGGCGATGATGCTGATCGGCAACCACAACATCCTGATCAGCAACCCGCGCGACTTGCCGGCGATGGTCAAGGAACTGTCGAAGTGGAAGTTCAGCGGCTTCGTCGGCCTCAACACCCTGTTTGTCGCCCTGTGCAACAACGAAGGGTTCCGCCAGCTGGATTTCTCGGCGCTGAAAGTCACCCTGTCCGGCGGCATGGCCCTGCAGCTGGCGGCGGCCGAACGCTGGAAAGCGGTCACCGGTTGCGCCATCTGCGAAGGTTACGGCATGACCGAAACCAGCCCGGTGGCCACCGTGAACCCGATCCAGAATATCCAGGTCGGTACCATCGGTATTCCGGTGCCGTCGACCTTGTGCAAAGTCGTCGACGATGCTGGCGTTGAACAACCGTTGGGCAGTATCGGCGAGCTGTGCGTGAAAGGTCCGCAGGTCATGAAGGGCTACTGGCAGCGTCAGGAAGCCACCGATGAAATTCTCGACAGCGAAGGCTGGTTGAAGACCGGTGACATCGCGTTGATCCAGGCCGATGGCTACATGCGCATTGTTGATCGCAAGAAAGACATGATCCTGGTGTCCGGTTTCAACGTGTACCCGAACGAACTCGAAGACGTGCTCGCGACCCTGCCGGGCGTGCTGCAATGCGCAGCCATCGGCATACCGGACGAGAAGTCGGGTGAGGCGATCAAGATCTTTATTGTCGCCAAACCGGGCGTGACCCTGACCAAAGAACAAGTGATGGAGCATATGCGTGCCAACGTCACGGGCTACAAGGTGCCGCGTTCCGTTGAGTTCCGCGATGCGTTGCCGACGACCAACGTGGGTAAGATCCTGCGTCGGGAATTGCGTGATGAAGAGCTGAAGAAGATCAACGCGAAGAAAACCACCGCGTAATCCAACAAAAAGCCCCGCAGATGCGGGGCTTTTTGTTGGTGTGTCAGGCGCAGAGCTTTTGTGGCGAGGGAGCTTGTCGGATCGCCGCACCGTCCCGCTCGGCTGCGAAGCAGTCGTTATCCCGATAACGTAGAAACATCAGAACGACCGTAGCGACTGATTTGGGGCCGCTCCGCAGCCCAGCGGGAGCAAGCTCCCTCGCCACAGGGGTTCGTGTACTTCTTTATTGGCGAAACGGCGCGAAGTTGACGTTGGTGCCCGCCGGGCGCATGTCCTGCAGGAAGGAGTCCTTGTCGGCGCTCAGCTCCAGGCTCAGCGCCGCTTTGCGCTTGCCTTCGTTGCGCACCACCAGGCCTTCGAGCTTCTCGCGCAGGAACACTGTCGGCACTTTCAGGTGCAACAGTTGATCGGTGTCCGGGGTGTGCATCAGCAAGTGCACCCACTCGTACTGACCAACGGCCAGACGGGCCACCGGGATATCGAACCACCAGATGTTGCGGTTGCGGTTCAATTCGGTGAAATGGCAGTTGTTGACGCCAAGCACAGCACCGCCGAGTTCCTGGTTTCTGCGGGCAATGGCCTGCTTTTTATCGAGTTTCATAACATTCCTACGGGATTGGATCTTCAGCGCCAAGGCCTGAATACGTTGCGCATTCTCGGGGGTTGCTCGGCAAACATAAAGCCCAACCTGCCGGGATCGATGAAATGCCCTGCTGAAAATAAATGAAACTCCCTGCAAACGCCCCCGGTCAATCCTTGTGTAACGACTTTTCTCATTGATTTGTTCACAGGAGAAACACCATGAGCAGCACTGGCGATAAAGTAAAAGGCATGGCCAACGAAGCCGTCGGCAACGTCAAGCAAGGCGTCGGCAAGGCGACTGACAACACCAAACTGCAAGCCGAAGGCAAAGTGCAGGAAAAGAAAGGCGAAGCGCAACAAGCTGTCGGCAAAGCCAAGGACGCGATCAAGAAAGGCGTCGACAAGGCTTGATCCGGCCTTTGATGAGACACAGGAACGGCCATCCGCGGATGGCCGTTTTTGTGTCAGCCTGAACTTGAGCGAGGAAATTGTTTCAAACTCGCCAAGTGGGCTACCTTGATGTAGAAAAACGGCCCCTGAGTCGCTACGACTTCAACCCTTTTGCGGCGAAAGGAGACGCTCATGATTTTCCCGGACATGAAAGGCCTGCCCATCCACCGTGTGATGGTGCGCACGGTGACCGAGTTCGTCGACGACGAGATGTCGACCTATGCCTCGGCGCTGGCCTATCAGATGTTGTTCTCGCTGTTTCCCTTCATTCTGTTCCTCATCGCCCTGATCGGTTTTCTGCACCTGCCGGACTTCTTTTCCTGGTTGCGCCTGCAATCGGAACTGGTCCTGCCACCCCAGGCGCTGGAGCAGGTGAACCCGGTGATCGACCAGCTCCAGCAATCCAAGGGCGGCTTGCTGTCGGTGGGTATCGTCATCGCCCTGTACACGGCCTCGGCCGGCGTGCGGTTGATGATGAGCGCGATGAACGCCGCCTACGACGTGGTCGAAGGCCGCCCGCTGTGGAAGCGTTTCCCGCTGTCGATTTTCTACACCGTTGGCATCGCCGGGATGTTGCTGATCGCCGCCGCGCTGATGGTGCTGGGGCCGCAGGTGATGGGCTGGATCGCCGCGCAGGTGGGGCTTGAAGATTTCATCGTCACGGTCTGGACCATCGCGCGCTGGCCGGTCATCGTGATCCTGATGATGATTGCGGTGGCGCTGATCTATTACGTCATGCCCGACGTCAAACAGGAATTTCGCTTCATCACCCCCGGCTCGGTGCTGGCCGTGGTGGTGTGGATTATCGCGTCGTTGGGCTTCGCGTTTTACGTCAAGACCTTCGCCAACTACAACGCCATGTATGGCAGTATCGGCGCGATCATCGTGCTGTTACTGTATTTTTATATTTCTGCCGCCGTGTTGTTGCTCGGCGCGGAAATGAATGCCGTGATCGAGCACATGTCCACCGAGGGCAAAGACCCTGGCGAAAAAGTCCCCGGCGAGCACGATCACGAACACAAACAACATGTTTCTGGCTTGGGACGGGATCACTCGATCAAGCCACCCACTGACGAAGTCATCTAATGATCCGTGAAATCCTGAAAATGGGCGATGAACGCCTGCTGCGCATCGCTCCGCCGGTGCCGGCAGAGATGTTCGACAGCCCGGCGTTGTGGCAACTGATCGACGACATGTTCCAGACCATGGAAAGCGTCGGTGGGGTAGGCCTGGCGGCCCCGCAGATCGGCGTAGACCTGCAACTGGTGATCTTCGGTTTCGAGCACAGCGAGCGCTATCCGGATGCGGAAGCGGTGCCGCAGACGATTCTGATCAACCCGTTGATCACGCCGTTGAGCCCGGTGCTGGAAGAGGGGTTTGAAGGGTGCCTGTCGGTGCCGGGCCTGCGCGGTGCCGTGCAGCGTTACCAGCAGATTCGCTACGAAGGGTTCGACCCCAAGGGCGAGCCCATTATGCGCATTGCCTCAGGGTTTCATGCGCGGGTGGTGCAGCACGAATGCGATCACCTGATCGGCCGGTTGTACCCGTCGCGGATTACCGACTTCAGCAAATTCGGGTTCACAGAAGTGATGTTCCCGGATCTCGATCCAAACGCTGACGATTGACCCGGCTCCAAAACCCACCACAAAACCCTGTAGGAGCGAGCAAGCTCGCTCCTACAAAGGATCTCTATTCACTTGGTTGGTTTAACAAACCGCAACGTCATCCGGTCCGACTCCCCGATCGCCACATACTTCGCGCGATCCTTCTCCCCCAACGTCAACGCCGGCGGCAAGGTCCAGACGCCTTCCGGGTAATCCTTGGTGTCCTTCGGGTTGGCATTGATCTCGCTTTTCTCCTCAAGCTTGAACCCCGCATCGGTCGCCAGCTTCACCACGTAATCGGTGGTCAGGTAGCCGCTGTGCTTGATGTCGTCCAGCGACGCGCCATCCTTGGCCCGGTGATCGACCACGCCCAGCACGCCACCCGGTTTCAGCACGTCGAAAAATGCCTTGAACGTCAGCGGTGCCGTGTCCGCCAGCACCCAGTTGTGCACGTTGCGGAAGGTCAGCACGGTGTCTGCCGAGCCCGGTGTGCCGAACACCGGGTTTTTCGGGTCGAACTCCAGCACGTGCGCCTTGGCGTATTGCGCGGGAGCGGCGGCGAATTTGGCCTTCAGCTTTTCCTCGTTCTTGCGCGCGTAATCGCTCACCGTCGGCGCTTGAACTGCGGCCACATACTGGCCCTGTTCCTTGAGCAGCGGCGCCAGCAATTCGCTGTACCAGCCGTTGCCCGGCGTGATTTCCACCACGGTCTGTTTCGGCCCCAGACCAAAGAATTGCAGCGTCGGTTGCGGATGACGGTAGCCGTCGCGCGCCACGTTCTCCGGTGCACGCCAGGTGCCTTTCAGCACCTGGGCGTATTGCTCGGCGGACACTGATTGGGATTCGGCAGCCTGACTCACGGCAGGGGCCAGCAGAGCGGTAAGCGTCAAAGCCAGAAGAGCAGGTTTCATGCAGCATTCCTGAGAAGTCGAAGTCGACTCCGAGGCTAGCACGCAGCTATCAGCGGCCGATCACACATTATCGGCGGTCGACCTCACCAACGGTTCTAAGCCCATGGCGATCATCGGTTTGCTGCGGGCATAACGGCTCAGGCGCTCGATCATGGCGTAAGGCATCGCCGGGTCGAAGGTAAACCCGCGACGCTCATAAAAACCGCGCAAGTCAGGGTGGCAGAACAGCCAGACCGGATGTTCCAGACCTTTCACCGCTTCGGCAATCAACGCTGCCGCGACCCCTTGTTCGCGACACGCCGGATCAACGAACAGACCGGTCAACCAATGCCCGCCAGACACCGGTCGCAGACACAGCGCGCCCACGATGTCATCGCGGCGTGCGACCCACAGTTGAGCGTCGCGAACCGCTTTCATCGAAGACTGGTGGGCGCGATAAAACTTGTTCATCAAGGGCCACAAAGGCTCGGCGAGCAGGGTGTACTGGGTGTCGGGCATGGTCGTGGGCTGTCGGTATGCAAAGCGGGCGATTATAAAAGAACGCGGGCGCGGGGATAGGTGTATACCTGATCTCACATCCCGTATGAGTGGAGTACGTATCATGGCCAAAGGCATGGATTCAAAGAAAGCAGCGAAGAAAAAACCGGCCAAAACCGCCGATGAAAAGCGCGCGGACAAGAAGGCCAAGAAGGTGGATGTGTTCGGTCACTGATCCCGCGACAAGGGAGCCCGGCCTTCGGGCTCCCGCTGCACGCCTGACGAAACAGGCAAAATAATCTGCAAGATTTCCCGGCGCTATTGCACAGAGGGGGACTGGTTCCCGATCTGAGCAACGCCATGCCCCATTACTTCGATACTGCCCATCGAGAAGAAATCGAAACCCTGCGTCGACGCCTGACCGCGCGCACCGAGTGGCCGACCTGGTTGTTGCTGGTCGGCGTGTATGTCGGCTGGTTCAGCATCGTGTTGAACAGCGCGTGGCTGGGCATTGGCTGGAGCACGGTGCTGTTGATTCCGCTGGTGGTGCTCTGGTTATCGGTGCAGCACGAATTGCTGCACGGGCATCCCACCCGCTGGACCACGCTGAACAAAATCCTCGGCTATGCGCCATTCGCCGTCTGGTATCCCTACACCCTCTACCGCGACAGCCATTTGCTGCATCACCGCGATGAAGACCTGACGCTCCCCGGCATCGATCCGGAAAGCCGTTACCTGAGCGCCGAACAGTGGCAGGGCAGTTCGCTGTTCGAACAAGGCCTGCACTGGCTGAACAAAACCGTGCTTGGGCGCTTCCTCATCGGTGCGCCGCTGGCCCTGGTGGGACTGGCGCGCGAAGAACTGCGGCGTCTGAAATCGGCAGATCGACAGGCCTGGTTGATGTGGCTGAGCCATGGCGCGTTGACGGTGCTGATGCTGTTTGTCATCGCTCGCCACAGCGTGCTGCCGGTCTGGCATTACCTGTTGCTCATCAGTGTGCCGGCGCTTTCGATCGCGATGATTCGCTCCTACTATGAACACCGGCCCCATGCGCAGCCCGAGCAACGCACCGTGCTCAACGAAGCGGCCTGGCCGTGGTGCTGGCTGTTTCTGAACCTCAATCTGCACCTGGTGCACCACGACTTGCCAAGCCTGCCCTGGTACGACTTGCCCCGCGCCTACCACGCGCGCCGCGAGCAATGGCTGGCGCGCAGCGGCGGGTTTCTGGTGCAGGGTTATGGCCAGTTGTGGTTCGAGAACGGGGTGAGGGCGATTGACAGCCCGAAACACCCCTTCCTCTAATTGTTAATACGATCCCTTGTGGGAGCGAGCCTGCTCGCGATAGCGGTATGTCTTCACCATTGATGGCGGCAGGAAAACCGCTATCGCGAGCAGGCTCACTCCTACAGGGGGCTAGTGTTGTTTGGGAGTTTTCGATGGCTCAACACCTCGCAGAATTACTGATGTACGTCGCCCCCGAACCTATTCGCCAGGCCAACGAACGCTGGTTGACGCGCATCCTCGAGCAGCTGGGCGCCACTCGCCGCGACGCCGAAGGCCTTTCGCTGATGGACCTGTGGCTGTCCGAGGATTTGCTGCTGACCCAAACCTGCGGCTATCCGCTGATGACCGCTTTACGCGGCAAGGTTCGGGTGGTCGGCCGACCTCGCTATGAACTGCCCGACAGCACCGGCGGCCATCATTGCAGCCTGCTGCTGAGTCGCGCCGATGATCCACGCCAGACGCTGCTCGCCTTTCGCGGTAGTCGCGGGGTGATCAATGGCGAAGATTCCAACAGTGGCATGAACCTGCTGCGCCAGCGATTGGCGCCGTTGCATCTCGACGGGCGGTTCTTCGCCGGTGTCGGTATCAGCGGCAGTCATCGCGAAAGCCTGCGCTGGCTGCGGGAAAACAAGGCCGACCTCGCGGCCATCGACAGCGTCACTTACGCCTACCTGGCTCGACATGCCGCAGAAGAAGTGGCGGGGTTGAGGGTGGTGGTTCGGTCTGCGTTCAGTCCGACGTTGCCTTTCATCACCGTTGCGACGGCCAGCGATGAACAGGTTGAGTTGCTTCGACGGGTGATGAACGAGACGCTGCGGGCGTTGCCCGATGTCGCTGAAGTTCTTGGTTTGCACGAGGTGTTGTCGGCCGGCGAGGGTGACTATCAGATCATTCTCGAATATCAGCAGGAAGCTGAAGCGTTGGGGTTCGGGCGGTTGCGTTGACTGTAGATTTTTCGCGGGCAAGCCCGCTCCCACAGGGTTTTGTGTCGATCACGAAATGGGGATCAACACCAAACATTGTAGGAGCAAGGCTTGCCCGCGAAGGCGATTGCATGCCTCACGCTAAATTCAAAAATGGAATATAAAAATGCTTTTTAAGTCTTATTAAGGAATAAGGCTCCTTGCTAGGATTCGCTTCACCGGACGACCGGACATTCAGCGACCCCTAACCCTGGAGCCTCTATGTCCGGCACCGACTCATCCCATCGCCATGACGTGGGCGGATTGTTCCGCGCTCATTACCCCTGGTTGTGCGCTCGACTGCGCCAGATTCCGGGGGCCGGTTTCAGCGTCGAAGACATCGCGGCCGAAACCTTCGTGCAACTGCTCGAATCCCCAGGGCTGACCCCGATCCGCGAGCCTCGCGCCTTGCTCATCACCATCGCCCGCCGGCTGATCTACCAGCTTTGGCGTCGCCGCGATCTTGAACGTCAGCACCTCGACCAGCTGCAACACATTGATCAGGGGCCGGTGACCTCGCCCGAGGTTTTGCTGCAACTGACCCAGGCCTTGCACGGCCTCGACCGCACATTGAAGCGGTTGCCGGGCAAGGTTCGCGCGACGTTCCTGTTGTCGCGGATCGATGGCCTGACCTACCCGCAAATTGCCGCCGAGCTGGGCATTTCCCAGCGTTCGGTCAGCGTCTACATGACCCGCTCCCAAGCGTTGTGCGCCCAGCACAGCGCCAATGAACCCTTGCACCAGAGGTCCGCATGAAATCAATCAAAAGCCTGCTCGGCAGTTCGCTGCTGGCCCTGAGCCTCGTGGCGACCCACGCCCCGGCGGCGGAAAAGAACGCGCCCATCCACTTCGGCGACATCACCTGGGAAAGCGGCAGCCTGATCACCGAAATCCTGCGGCTGATCGTCGAGAAGGGTTACGGCTACCCGACCGATACGCTGCCGGGCAGCACCGTCAGCCTCGAAGCGGCGTTGGCCAAGAACGACATTCAAGTGATCGGCGAAGAGTGGGCCGGTCGCAGTCCGGCCTGGGTCAAGGCCGCATCGGAGGGCAAAGTGTTTGGCCTGGGCGACACGGTCAAGGGCGCCACCGAAGGCTGGTGGGTGCCGGAATACGTGATCAAGGGCGACCCGGAACGTGGGATCAAACCGCTGGCCCCGGAGCTGAAATCCGTCGCCGACCTGGCCCGCTACAAGGACGTGTTTCGCGACCCCGAGGACCCGAGCCGCGGGCGCTTCCTCAACAGCCCGACCGGCTGGACCTCCGAAATCGTCAACAGCCAGAAACTCAAGGCTTATGACCTGACCGCGAGCTTCGTCAACTTCCGCACCGGCTCCGGCGCGGCGCTGGACGCGGAAGTGGCTTCATCGATCCGGCGCGGCAAACCGGTGCTGTTTTACTACTGGTCGCCGACACCGCTGTTGGGTCGTTTCAAACTGGTGAAGCTGGAAGAACCGCCCTTCGACGCCGAGGCGTGGAAGACCCTGGCCGATGCCAACAATCCCCACCCTAAAGGCACGCGCTCGATGCCGGCCAGCTTGGCCATCGGCGTGTCAGCACCGTTCAAGACGCAGTACCCGGACCTGGTGGCGTTCTTCGAGAAAGTGGATTTCCCGATTGATCTGTTGAACCAGACACTGGCGCAGATGAGCGAAAAGCGCGAGAAACCGCGTGAGGTGGCGCAAGCATTTTTGCGGGATCAGCCGCAGGTGTGGAAGGGGTGGGTGCCGGGGGAGGTGGCCAGAAAAGTGAGTGAGAGTCTGTAAGTTCTACAGCGCCTGGTTAATCGCCATCGCGAGCAGGCTCGCTCCCACAGTGGATCTCTGGCGCGACGCAAGTCCCTGTGGGATCCACAGGGATCTATGGTGTGACAAATATCCCCTGTGGGAGCGAGCCTGCTCGCGATGGTCTCAAGGCGAACACCCAACGCCGCGGTCAACATCGCTTGAACGGTCGTGCGCAATCCAATCCTCGCCTGAAACTGCCCCATCCAAATCAGTCGCAATCAACATCCCCCCAAGCGACCGCTAAACCCGCCCGCTGAACCGATTTTGTCCTCAATACTGGCCGACTAATGGCCTTGCTTAGCCAAAACGGCTGTCTATGCTCACTCGTAACTAACTGTGTCGGCCAACCTGTGTGGGCGACATTGCGAGAGTGCGCAACCCAAGGCACCGCGCTAGGGAAAGGGAGATATCTGGTAGATGGAATTACTTATAACAACGTTAGGGCTGGCCCGATCCAGGGCTATCAAGAGAAGGATGTCTTGATAAGAGCGTCGCTTAATGGACTCTCCGATTGAACATCATTTATCACCTGACAAGGCCTCAAATGGAGGCATGCGTGTGCCTGTTCCATGGAACGTAGTGGTGGATACGTTGAAAGACCGAACTTTCATCAATCAAAAGACCGCGCTTAGGGTGATACGACCATGTTTAACCTACATCACAAGGCTGACCTGCAGGAAATCGAGCGCTTCAGTTGCGCGCTGACCGAAGCCAACGCCAAGTTGGCCGCTGTCAGCCGTTCGATGGCGATGATCGAGTTCACCCCCGAAGGCGTCGTGCTCGATGCCAACGAAAACTTTTGCAGCACCATGGGTTACAGCGCCGATGAAGTGCTCGGCAAACATCACCGTATCTTTTGCGAAGAAGCATTTTATCGCAGTGACGAGTATGCGAAGTTGTGGCGTGACCTGGCCCGTGGCGAACCGGTCAGCGGTACCTTTCAGCGATTGAACAAGCGTGGTAAGGAGGTCTGGCTCGAAGCCAGTTACATGCCGGTGTTCGGCCCGGATCGCCAAGTCAAAAGCGTGATCAAAGTGGCCTCGGACATTACCGACAGGGTCAACAAAGAACATGAAAACGAAAGCATGCTCGCGGCGATCGGTCGTTCCATGGCCGTGATTGAATTCACCCCCGAAGGCAATGTGATTCGCGCCAATGAGAACTTCCTGAAGACTACGCATTACTCGCTCAACGAAGTGGTTGGTCATCACCACAGCATGTTTTGCCACCGCACTGAAGCCGAATCACAACACTACAAGGCGTTTTGGGCATCGCTCAATCGCGGCGAATACCACTCGCACCGTTTCGAACGCAAAGACAAATACGGCCATACCATTTTTCTGGAGGCCTCTTACAACCCGCTGTTCGATGCCAAGGGCCGTCTCTACAAAGTGGTCAAGTTTGCCAGCGACATTACGAATCAAGTGACCACGCTGCAAACCGCCGCGGAATCGGCCCACAGCACCTCGGTGCAGAACGACGCCTGTGCGCAGAAAGGGTCACAGGTGGTGCAACAAACCGTGCAGATCATCCAGGACATTTCCAAGAACCTGAACGAAGCGGCAGTGAGTATCGATGCGGTCAGCAAACAGTCCGACATCATCGGCACCATTGTTCAGACCATCCGCGGCATTGCCGACCAGACCAACTTGCTGGCGCTGAACGCGGCCATCGAAGCGGCCAGGGCGGGGGAACACGGGCGCGGGTTTGCGGTGGTGGCGGATGAGGTTCGTAGCCTCGCGGCACGCACGAGCCAGGCGACGCTGGAGATCGTCGAGGTGGTGCGCAAGAACCATGATTTGTCGTTGAGTGCGGTGTCGAGCATGCAGTCGAGCTTGAGCCGAACCGGTCTTGGCGTCGAGTTGGCGAACGAGGCGGGCGAGGTGATCCTCGAAATCCAGATGGGCTCGCGGCATGTGGTGGACGCGATCAGTCAGTTCAACTCGACGTTGCAGTTGAACTGACACCCAACGCATAACCTGTAGGAGCGAGCTAGCTCCGGGCGGCGTTCCGACGATGGTCGTAAACGATGACGCGGGGCACCTGATACCCCGCGGCGATCTCTAGCCCATCGCGAGCAAGCTCGCTCCTACAGTGGCGTCGTCACAGCGAAGCCAGGAATTTATCCACAACCTGGCTGCCGCTTTTATCGCTGCTGCTGTCTTCTTTCTCGGTCTTGGCCAGCTTCAACTTGTCTTCCATGCGCTGGGCAATCTCTTTGCCGATGGCCAGTTGCTTCTCTGGCGGCATCGCTTTCACTTCGTCTTCGGTCAGCCCCATCTCTTGCAGGATGCTGTCGTGCAAGCGCTGCTCCGGCGACTTGCTCATGTAGTCCTTGAAATCCGCCATGGCCGAGCTATCGGTGGACTTTGACGTAGTCGAGGTATCGGTCGCTTGCAGCGTCACGCGGGTTTTGGCGAACGCTTCATCCACGTTGTCGCTTATTTTGCTGGCGGCGCTGACCTGTTGCGTGGTGTGGTTGGCGGTGCTCGCCTCAACACCTGCATTGTTTTTGAAGGTTTGCATCTGCAACGTGTTTTGCAGGTGCTGCACCAGCGTGGACTGGAGGCCACTGGCGGCGTCCGCGGTCGGCTCGTCACCGGGGCGTTTGGGCGTCGGCGTCACTAATGTCTGTTTTGCACTGACCAGCATGATGAGTAGACCTTGTCATTGTTTGGGGGTACAGCAGCGGGAGCAATTAGCGTGCCGTCGCCCAAACCCCCTGTTTTCAGGGGGCTCGACGTCAGTTCAATGGAGTGTGCGGTGAACTATTGCCGTTAGGCGGCAGTTGCGGGCTGCCGCTTCTTCAGCGATGAGCAATGTTTTCCAGCGCCAGGTTGCGGGTGCGCGGGCCGAACCAGCCGATGGTCACCATCACGATCAACATGCTGCTGACGATAAACGCCAATACACCCGGCGTGCCGAAGTGCTCGAGAAAAATCCCGATCAGCAAGCTGCTGAACACCGTCGACAACCGACTGAATGAGTAACAGAACCCCACCGCCCGGGCGCGGATGTTGGTGGGGAACAATTCACTTTGGTACGAGTGATAACTGAAGCTCAGCCAGGCGTTGCAGAAGGTGATCATCACGCCGCAGAAGATCAGGCCAAAGGCGCTGGTCTGCAACGCGAACAGCGTACCGAACGTCATGGCGCCCAGTGCCGAACCAACGATCTGCCACTTGTTCTCGAAGCGATTGGCGAACTTCACAAACAACAGCGGCCCAAGCGGGTAGGCGAGGGTGATGATGAACGCGTACATCAGGCTGTGCGTCACGCTCACACCCTGGCCGGACAACAGCGCCGGCAACCAGTTGCCGAAACCGAAGAAGCCGATGGCCTGGAACACGTGAAACACGATCAGCATCAAGGCTCGACGACGGTACGGCGGTTGCCAGATATCGGCGAAACGCCCGGTGCCCTGAATATCCACCGCCGCCAGTTCTGGCTCGTCCAGTGGTTTGCCCTGGTCCTTCACGCAGCGCGCTTCAATGTCGTCAAGAATCTTGCCGGCTTCGTCAAAGCGCCCATGCTGGGCCAGCCAGCGCGGCGATTCCGGCAGGCGCTTGCGCAACCACCAGATGAACAGCGCAAACACCGCACTGGCCAACACCACCCAACGCCAGCCGGACACGCCGAACGGCGCTTGCGGCACCAGCCACCACGACATTAGCGCCACCGCCGGCACGGACAAAAACTGCACGAAAAACGCGAAGGCAAACGCCGAACTGCGCATGCGCTTGGGCACCAGTTCCGAGAGGTAGGCGTCGATGGTCACCAATTCGATGCCCAACCCGATGCCCACCAGAAAGCGCATGCAGATAATGCCCAGCGCCGAGCTCTGGACACCCATGGCGACGGTCGCGAGCGTGTACCAGACCAGCGCGAAGGTGAAGATGGCGCGTCGGCCGAAACGGTCGGCCATCGGGCTGAGCAGGCTGGCACCGAGGAACAGCCCAAGAAACGTCGCCGAGGCAAAGGCTGCCTGATCAGAGAAACCGAACACGCCTTGGCTGCCGGTGGCGAAGATTCCGTCGCGGATCAGGCCCGGGCTGATGTAGGCCGTCTGGAACAGGTCATAGAGCTCGAAAAAGCCGCCGATCGACAGCAGCGCCACCAAACGCCACAGGGTCGAGACGGCGGGAAGTCGGTCAATGCGTGCGGAGATTTGCGCGGCCCGGACGGGGTCGATGCCGTCCGGTATGGCGACTGAGGGATTGCTGGCAGACATAAGCTGATCCAATTTTTATTGATGGAAGAGCTTAGCCTGCTATCGGAAATGAATGCTTGTGAATTTCTGCGTGTGTACGCCTGAATTCGCCGGATTATTGCCATGAATCTCCAGGTTTTAACGACTGGTCGCTCAAGGCAGGCCATTGCAGCCATGTTTCATGAATCCCGGGCGTTGGGCCAACCGTTGGAAATACTCATCGATAGCCGGATAGTCGGGGCGCTCGATGGGCGTCATCAGCCAGCGATTCACCGACAGCCCGATGACAATGTCGGCCAGCGTGAAGTGCGGCCCGGCGACATAGGCTTTGGTGACTGAGAGTTGATGTTCGAGGATGGCCATTTTCTGATTCCAGCCCCTTACGCCAACGGCGAGCCGGTGCGCATCCTGGAATTCCGGGTCCTTGCGCACCAACGAGGTGAAGGCATAACTCCAGGACGGATTGAGTTCGGTGGCTTGCCAATCCATCCACTGTTCCACCCGGGCGCGTGCCGCCGGTTCGTGCGGGAGCAGTTCGGTGTTTTGCTGTTTGCCGGCGAGGTAACGGCAGATGGTGTTGGACTCCCACAACACGCCGGCCTCGTCGATGATCACCGGCACTAGCGCATTGGGGTTGAGCCGTAGAAACTCCGGCGTGTGGGTCGACGCGTAACCGCTGCCCCAATCTTCACGCTCGTAGGAAACACCCAGTTCTTCGCAAGTCCACAGGACTTTTCGGACGTTGATGGACGAGGCTTTACCGAGGATTTTCAGTGCGTGTTCCATGGAGCTACTCCGTTAGCGATTCGACGTTTCGCGACTTTAACAGGACGTCGACCGTGCCAGGCAATAAGCGGGATAGGGAGCACTTTCAAGATTAGTTGAAAAGCGGCGGCATGGGCGATGCGCTGCCTGGCGGCGTGAGAACGAGCAGCGTGCAGGGGTGTAGGAAGGGTCCTTAGGAAAGCGGTTTCAGGGGGTTTCCAAAGGCTACAGTTTCTTGCGCCATTGCCTACAACTACGCCAGAATCCGCCGGCTTGTGCGTCTGGTGCCCGGGCTCTATGGTTCCGTGTCGCTGCCCATTCAGCGATCGGGTCTAGCAGCCCGGATACTTTAGATGCATGGCGTCCACCGTTCGTGATCCGTTCACGTTATGGCGGCTGTGCGTGGGAAGACCTTCGGGTCTACCGGTTCTAGAGTCCCGGTCTGCTAGCCCGCGTACAGCTGTCACCTTACATTCGTCTAGCAGCGAATCGTGGCAGCTCCATGACTCCAGGAGCGTCATCATGTTCAAACCCACGCCGAACCCCCCGCGCAAACCCAGCCCAATGTTCTCGATTGCACCGGACATCAATAACGAAACCCTGCTGGCCCACGCCTGCGAATCACTGGCCTCGGCGAGTGTGATGACCAATGATTTTGCGACTTTTCTGGAAGGCCCGCATCGCAACACGGCACTGGCGATTGCACAGATCATCATGCTGGCCGAGTTGGCGGTGAATCGGGTGCTGGATAACCTTGATCCGCAGCAATAGCACCGAACCTGTGGCGAGGGAGCTTGCTCCCGCTGGAGTGCGAAGCGCTCCCAACCGCGTTTTTTCAGGTAAGCCGTAGTGGCCGTGTTGCGGTTGCTGCGCACCCGAGCGGGAGCAAGCTCCCTCGCCACAGGAGCCCGTTCAGCCGGGCGTACTCAGGTACTCTCACGCACCTTCAACTCAAACCCCATGTCCTGCACCGGTTTTGCCACGGTGTTGCCGGCCAGCAAGGTCAGCATCAGTTCGGCCGAGCGACGGCCAATGGCCTCGCGCGGGGTGCTGATGCTGCTCAGGCGCGGCACCATGTGCGCCGAGGCGGGCAGGTCGTTGAAGCCGAGGATCGCCACTTGCTCGGGGATCTTGATTCCGCAACGCATCGCTTCCAGCAGCGCGCCCTGCGCCAGGTCGTCGTTACCAAAAAAGATCGCGTCGACATCGGGATGACTGGCCATCAGTTGCAGGAACAATTCGCCACCCAGGCCGACGGAGGACGCGCGCGGCGTCAGCACTTCCAGGTCCGGGTCATACAAGCCGGCTTTTTGCAGGGCTTTACGAAACCCTTCGCCGCGCAGCAAGGTGCGTTGATCCAGTTGCGCGCCGATATACGCCAGGCGCTTGCGGCCGCGGGACAACAAATGCTCGGCCGCGGTTTCGCCGGCGGCAAGTTGTGAAAAACCCACGCAATTCACGCCCGCCGCGCTGTCCAGTTCCATCATGTACACGCACGGAATGTTGCTCGCCTCGATCATCCGCCGCGAACTTTCCGTGCGATCAAACCCGGTCAGCAGCAAGCCGCGCGGCTGATAGGCCATGTAATTGCGCAGCAGGTTTTCTTCTTCATCGCGCGAATAGTGGAAGTTGCCGATCAGCACTTCGAAGCCTTTGGGGCGCAACACCTGATGAATGGCTTCCAGCGTGTCGATGAACAACAGGTTGGACAGCGACGGCACCAGCACCACCACCGAATGGCTCTGGGCCGAGGCCAAGGCGCGGGCGGCGGGGTTGACCACGTAGTTAAGGTCGAGGGCGGCTTTCTGGACTTTTTCCACCAGTTCGGTAGCCACCGTGCTGACCCCACGCAAGGCGCGGGAAGCGGTAATCGGGCTGACGCCGGCCAATCGGGCAACTTCATTCAGGGTGGGACGGCCAGTGGTTCGCGTATTTTTATCGTTTTTAGGGGTGGTCATCGGGCGGCTTGCCAAACAAAATTCAAGGCACTAAGGTAGCGCTGTCCCGAAGCAGCTGCAAATGCGTAAGCGAGTTTTGCCTGAACCTCGCTTTTCGGCGTTGGGAACGAACATGCTGCAACCCACAAAAATGACAAGAAGGCGTCGGCAACTTCTACTTTTCGTCTAGTGTCATAACTGGCAAAGGTAGCGCTGTCTGCGCGCTGAGGTGTTACATGAATCATCCCATCACCGCCCTGGTCATCATGGGCGTTGCCGGTTGCGGCAAGACAAGCGTCTGCGATGCCCTGTGCGAGCTCAGCAGCGCCACTGCCATTGAAGGCGATACTTTCCACCCTGCCGCCAATATCGAAAAGATGAGCGCGGGTATTCCCCTGAACGACGAGGACCGCGCCGGCTGGCTCGACAGCCTGTGCGTTGAACTGCGTCGCGTCGACGCCACGGGCCAGCGTCCGGTGCTGACCTGCTCGGCGCTCAAACACAGTTACCGCGAAGTCCTGCGCAGTGCCTTGCCGGGCCTGGGCTTTGTGTTTCTTGAACTCACGCCTGAAGTCGCCGCCGACCGTGTTTCCCATCGGCCGGGCCACTTCATGCCGTCGACCTTGATCGACAGCCAGTTCGCGACCCTTGAATCACCTGTTGGCGAGCCCCTGACCCTGGCTCTGGACGCGTCCACCCATAGCGTCGACCAATTGGCGAAGCAGGCGCACATCTGGTGGCTGGCCAACGGCCTGAAACAAGCCGTATGAGTGCCGCCGAAAAAGATAGCGCTGTCCTGTCGGCCTGCGAATTACCCGCTTTAATAACAACAACAACCAGGAGACACCCCTAATGTTTGGCATGTCCCACGAGACGTTCCTGCTGCTTGATGCAGTGGTCACGGTCATCGGGCTTATTGTCCTGATCACCAAGTTCAAGCTTCACCCGTTCATTGCCCTGATCATTGCCGCCGCCTTTCTCGGGCTGACGTCCGGCATGCCGATCGGCACCATCATCAAGGCGTTCCAGGACGGCTTCGGTGGCGTGCTCGGCTTCGTCGGCATCATCCTGGCGCTGGGCACCATGCTCGGCAAAATGATGGCCGAGTCGGGCGGGGCGGATCAGATTGCCCAGACCCTGATCCGGGCGTTCGGCAAGGAAAAGGTGCAGTGGGCGATGATGTTCGCGGCCTTCCTGGTCGGCATCCCGCTGTTCTTCGAAATCGGTTTTGTACTGCTGATCCCGCTGGTGTTCATCGTTGCGCGGCGTACCGGCGTGTCGATCATCAAGATCGGTATCCCGCTGCTGGCCGGTCTGTCCGCGGTACACGGCCTGGTGCCACCGCACCCGGGCCCGCTGCTGGCCATCGGCGTGTTCGGTGCCGACATCGGTAAAACCATTCTGTACGGCCTGATCGTTGCGCTGCCGACGGCCATCATTGCCGGCCCGATCTACGGCACGTTCATCGCCAAATACATCCCGGGTCATCCGAACCAGGAACTGGTGGATCAACTGGCCCGCGAGCCGGAATCCGCCGACCTGCCAAGCTTCGGCATCACCCTGGTCACCGTGCTGTTGCCGGTGTTCCTGATGTTGCTCAAGACCTTCGCCGACGTGGCGCTGCCGGATGGCAACTTCTTCCGCACCTTCATGGACCTGGTCGGTCACCCGATCTCCGCGTTGTTGCTGGCGTTGTTGTTGTCGCTCTACACCTTCGGCCATCGCCAGGGTATCGACTCCAAACGCATCCTGAAATTGCTCGACGCGAGCCTTGCGCCGACCGCCGCGATCATTCTGATCATCGGTGCCGGTGGTGGCTTCAAGCAGATGCTGGTGACCAGCGGCGTGGGTGACGTGATCGGCCACATGGCGGTCAACGCACAGATCTCGCCGATCCTGCTGGCCTGGCTGGTGGCGGCGGTGATTCGCGTGGCAACCGGTTCGGCGACCGTGGCGACCATTACCGGCGCGGGCATTGTGGTGCCGGTGGTGGGGATGATTCCGGGTGTGAACCGTGAGCTGTTGGTGCTGGCCACCGGTGCCGGTTCGTTGATCTTGTCGCACGTCAACGACGCCGGTTTCTGGCTGGTGAAGCAGTACTTCAACATGACCGTGGCGGAAACCTTCAAGACCTGGACAGCGATGGAAACCATCCTGTCCGTGGTGGCGCTGGGCTTTATCCTGCTGTTGTCGATGTTTGTCTAAGCACATTCGGCAAATACAAAAAAACCGCAGTGATGCGGTTTTTTTGTTGAAAAGAATATTGTGACGTGCACTTCTTGTGGCGAGGGAGCTTGCTCCCGCTGGGCTGCGAAGCGGCCCCATACCAGACACCGCGATACATCAGGAAGAACGCGTTTTCCGGTTTTACGACTGCTTCGCAGCCGAGCGGGAGCAAGCTCCCTCGCCACAGTAGTGTGATTCCCACAGGTTTTTGTGTCAGGTGTCAGGATTTACTGACCAACCCATCCGCCCGGAACATCCCGCGAATCCCGCGTACGGCCTGACGAATCCGGTCCTGGTTTTCGATCAGTGCGAAGCGCACATGATCATCCCCATATTCCCCGAACCCGACACCCGGCGAGACGCAGACTTTCGCTTCGGCCAGCAGCTTCTTGGCGAATTCCAGCGAACCCAGATGCGCATACGCCTCGGGAATCTTGGCCCAGACGTACATCGACGCTTTCGGGTTTTCGACCATCCAGCCCAATTCATGCAGGCCTTTGACCAGCACGTTGCGTCGCTGGCGGTATTGCTCGGCGATGTCGAGCACGCATTGCTGATCGCCTTCCAGCGCTGCAATGGCGGCGACTTGCAGCGGGGTGAACGTGCCGTAGTCGTGGTAACTCTTGATCCGCGCCAGGGCGTTGACCAGTTCGGCGTTACCGACCATGAAACCGACGCGCCAGCCGGCCATGTTGTAGCTCTTGGACAGGGTGAAAAACTCCACCGCGATGTCCTTGGCGCCGGGCACCTGCATGATCGACGGGGCTTTCCAGCCGTCGTAGACGATGTCGGCGTAGGCCAGGTCGTGCACCACCAGTACGTCGTACTGTTTGGCGAGGGCGATCACCCGCTCGAAGAAGTCCAGCTCCACGCACTGCGCGGTCGGGTTGGACGGGAAGCCGAGGATCATCATTTTCGGTTTCGGGATCGAGCCGCGAATGGCCCGTTCCAGTTCGGCGAAGAAGTCCACGCCCGGAACCAGCGGCACCGACCGCACCTGGGCGCCGGCAATCACGGCACCGTAGATGTGAATCGGGTAGCTCGGGTTCGGCACCAGTACCGTGTCGCCCTGGTCGAGGGTGGCCAGCATCAAGTGCGCCAGGCCTTCCTTGGAACCGATGGTGACGATGGCTTCGGTTTCGGGGTCGATGTCGACCTCGTAGCGATCCTTGTACCAGTTGGAAATCGCCCGGCGCAGGCGCGGGATGCCCTTGGACGTCGAGTAGCCATGGGTGTCTTCGCGCTGGGCGACGGTGACGAGCTTTTCGACAATGTGCGGCGGCGTGGGGCCGTCGGGGTTGCCCATGCTCAAGTCGATGATGTCTTCGCCACGACGACGGGCGGCCATCTTCAGCTCGGCGGTGATGTTGAAAACGTAAGGGGGGAGTCGATCTATGCGCGAAAAACGGCGCGGCGAACCTTGTTCGGCCATTGTTGCCTCGGATAACGTAAGCGCCCGGAACCGTCCGAGCGACGCTGGTCACTGCGGTGACCTGTTGCGGAATGTAAGGGCTGTCGTGGCACACTGTCCAGCCAGTGTGTAAACAATTTTTTCCGAAGGAAATCGGTTGATGGAATTTAGCAGCGGCTTTTTGCTGAGCCTTTCGTTGTGCCTGGATATCGGCGTGGCCAATATCGCGATGATCACGCTGGCCATGCAACGCGGCTATTTCCAGGGGTTTGCGCTGGGGTTGGGGACCTGTGTCGGCGACCTGATCTACGCGGTGCTGGCCCTGGCGGGCATGACCGTTTTGCTGCAATACGAAACCGTGCGCTGGGTGTTGTGGATCGGCGGTTCGGCGCTGCTGATTTATTTCGCGGCGAAGATGATCTACTCGGCGATTCACCATGAAGCGGTGTTGGCGCAGACCGCCGAAGTCGGCCACAACTCCCATCGCAAAGAGTTTTTTCGCGGCATTTTCCTCGCGATGTCGTCACCCAGCGCGATCCTCTGGTTCGCCGCAGTGGGCGGCACCTTGATCGCTCGTTCCGGCGCGGCGGGCCCCGTCAGTTCGGCATTGTTCCTGAGCGGGTTCTTCTTCGCGGGACTGCTCTGGAGTGCGGGATTGTGCTTCGCCGCGAGTCATGGCGGCCGGTTGCTGGGCGACAAACTGTTGCGGTACTCCTACATGGCATCGGCGGCGATCTTCTGCTATTTCGCGGTGTACGTGATCCTATCCGGTTACAACGAGTTTGTCGGCGCGGGTGCCGTCGAGCAGTTGCACGCCCTGTAAGTGGGCGAATCGGGTTTGGCTTCTATACTCCCAGCCGAACCCACTTTTTTGAACCAGGAGTCGAGTCATGGATGAGCAAACAGGCGTCGAACCGACTGGACCACGCTTCGAACACGGGCACTTCCTGTTGATTGCGGGATTTGGTGAACGATTTACCCCGCAAACCCGGGGAGACATTCCCGCCGTCTGGAAAAAATTCGAACCCTACATCGGGAATGTTCCCGGGCAAGTCGACGAAGTGACTTACGGCATCTGCTGCAATCCGGACGGGAAGGGCGGTTTCGAATACATCGCGGGTGTCCAGATCAGCAAGCTCGACGACCTGCCTGATCAATACCGCTGGGTCGAAGTTCAACCTCAGCATTACGCCGTGTTCGAGCACAAGGGACCGCTGGACACTTTGCCCCAGACCTTTCACTACATCTGGAAAACCTGGCTGCCGCAGTCGGGCTATCAAGCCGCAGACGCTCCTGAGTTCGAACGCTACAGCGCCGACTTCAAACGCACCGGCGTGCTGGAAATCTGGCTGCCGCTCAAGGCGTAATCACTTATGATCGCCAGCCTTTCCATCGTTGATTCCGAGCTGCCATGAACACCGTCATCCGCAACGTCACACCTGCTGACCTGGACCGTTGCTACGCCATCGAAACCGTCGCCTATGAAGGCGACGAAGCCGCCACCCGGGAAAAAATTGCCACCCGCATCGCCACCTGGCCCGAAGGCTTTATCGTGGCGGAAGTCGACGGTGTGGTCGCCGGCTTCATCAACTCCGGTGCGGCGTTTGAGGTTGAAATGTCGGACGAGGCGTTCAAGGAGTTGATCGGCCACGACCCGGCCGGGCCGCACGTGGTGATCATGTCGGTGGTGGTGCACCCGGATTTCCAGGGGCTGGGCTTGGCCAAGCGGTTGATGGGCGAGTTCATCGAGCGGATGCGTGGGCTGGGCAAAACCACCCTCCATTTGATGTGCAAAGAAAGGCATATTCCGCTCTACGCCGGATTTGGCTTCGCCTACATCAAGCCCTCGGCGTCCGACCATGGCGGGATGGCGTGGCATGAGATGGTCCTCAACCTCTGAACCTAAAGCTGACCAATAACCTGTGGGAGCGAGCCTGCTCCGGGCGGCGTTCCGACGATGACGGCTTAATATTCAACATCTATGTTGACTGACAGGCCGCCATCGTCGGAACGCCGCCCGGAGCCGGCTCGCTCCTACAGGGAGAGGTGAAAACCTCAGAAAATAAGTCCCATCCGCCGCTCATACCCAATCCGGCCCTTGTAAGCCTCACCACTGTCGACCCAGCCGAATTTCGCATAAAGCGCGATGGCGGCCGCATTGTCCGCATCCACCGACAACTCCAACCCTCGAATTTCTGGCCAGGCCTGACGTGCCACGTCGGGCAGGGCTTGCAGACAAGCCTTGCCGTACCCTTTGCCCTGAGCCCGCTGATCCACTTGCAGTGCATGCAGGGTGGCGCTGTGTTCATCGGCCCAGGCGGGTAAAACTGGCGGGCGTTTGAGCAGCAGGAAAGCGACCGGGATGTCGTCGGCCAGCAGGGCAAAGCCTTTGACGCCAGGGCCGGGTTTGGACAGCAAGGTGTGCAATGCACCGTGAATGTCGCCGGAAAACCTGATCTGTTCCGGATGTACTTCGATGGCCTCGACCTGCTGGCGCTGCAGCGCTTTCAGGCTTTCGTAAGGCACGAGTCGGGTTGTCACTGGAGTGTCCTTTTTCCATCACATAGGAGCCGCGGAGTCTAACGAGTTTGTGCTCGTGGACTATTTTTATTTCGACTGTCGATTTGGCGATTCGCCACACGACTAAGGGTGTCTCACAACAAAAAAACACGGAGAGCCATCATGACCGCAACCACCGAAATCCAGGCCTTGATCGACCGTTATCGCCAGGCGGTGATCGCTAAGGACGTCGATAAAATCATGACGTTCTACGGCGATGACATCGTCTCTTTCGACGCCGTCAAGGCCCTGCAATTCCGGGGTAAGGCCGCCTACCGCGACCATTGGCTGGCCTGCATGGAAATGTGCCCGGGCCCGCACAAATTCGACTTCGACCACATGAATATCGTGGCGGACGAGCACATCGCCTTCGCCCACTGGCTGGCCCATTGCGGTGGCACCAACGACAAGGGCGAAACCCAGGCCTGCTGGATGCGCGGCACTGCGTGCTATCGCCGCGAGGCCGGGCAATGGCGCATCGTCCATGAACACTGGTCGGCCCCGTTCGACATGGCCAGCGGCGCCGCGCTGTTCAACCTCGAACCCTGATCGTCGGGAACTGCCACCCCAACGTGCATCAGCAGCCATAGTTGATTAGTTCGATCCGGGAGAACCCCATGAAGTATTTATGCCTGGTCTACAGCAACGAACAGGAGCTGCACAGCCAGCCCGACAGCCCGCATGATGCCGAGTGCCTGGCGTATTCCGAGTCGATCCAGGGCAGCGGGCGCATGATTGCGGCCGAGGCGCTGGAATCGGTGCAGACCGCCACCACTGTGCGTATGCGCAACGGCAAGTTGTCGATCACCGACGGCCCGTTCGCCGAAACCAAGGAGCAGTTGGCCGGCTTCTACCTGATCGATGCCAAGGACCTGAATGAGGCGATCCAGGTCGCGGGCAACATTCCGGCGGCGCGGGTCGGCTGCGTCGAGGTGCGCCCTGTTCGCCAGTTGAATCCGTGAGTCAAAAAGCACAGGAGATCCCATGAACCCACAGCCCTTTGACGGCATGCCCGACTGATGCCTGATGTGTCGGTTACGGCTCGGGTCGAGCAGGTTTACCGCGAAGACTCGCGGCGAATTCTGGCGACGCTGATCCGTCTGCTCGGCGATTTCGATCTCGCCGAAGAGGCTTTGCACGAGGCGTTTTTCGTCGCGGTCGAGCGCTGGCAGCGCGACGGTGTGCCGGACAACCCGCGCACCTGGCTGGTGTCCACCGGGCGTTTCAAGGCGATTGACGTGCTGCGCCGGCGTGCGCGCTTTCGGGCGTCGCAGCCGCTGCTGATCGCGCAACTGGAGTTGCTCGAGCAGACCGAATGGAGTGACGAGGATGTGGAAGATGATCGCCTGCGCCTGATCTTCACCTGTTGTCACCCGGCACTCGCGGCGGACGCCCAGGTTCCGTTGACGCTGCGCGAAGTCTGCGACCTGACCACGGAAGAAATTGCCCGGGCGTTTCTCTCGGCGCCGGCGACCATTGCCCAGCGTATCGTGCGGGCGAAAGCCAAGATTCGTGACGCCAAAATCCCTTATCAAGTGCCGACCCTGGCCGAGTTGCCTGAACGTCTCGACAGCGTGCTGCGGGTGATTTACCTGGTGTTCAACGAAGGCTATTCGGCGTCTGTCGGCGCTGAACTCACCCGCGAAGAGCTGACGCGCGAGGCGATTCGACTCGGCCGATTGCTCATGGAGTTGTTGCCCGAAGCGGAGGTGATGGGGTTGCTGGCGCTGATGCTGCTGCATGAATCGCGGCGCCCGGCGCGAGCCTCGGCCAGTGGTGAACTGATCGTGCTGGATGAGCAGGACCGTTCGTTGTGGGATGCCGGGTTGATTGCCGAAGGCTGCGCGTTGATAGAGCGGGCGCTGGCGACGGGGCAATTCGGGCCTTACTGCCTGCAAGCGGCGATTGCGGCGGTGCATGCCGAAGCACCAACGGCGCAGGACACGGACTGGGCGCAGATCGTGGGGTTGTATGAAGTGCTGTTGGCGGCAGTGCCTTCGCCGGTGATCGAGTTGAACCGTGCGGCGGCGATCTCGAAACGGGATGGTCCGTTGGCGGCGCTGACGTTGGTCGAAGGGATTCTGGCGCGGGGGGAGTTGCTGG
Source organism: Pseudomonas sp. PB120 (assembly GCF_009761815.1). Lineage (GTDB taxonomy): Bacteria > Pseudomonadota > Gammaproteobacteria > Pseudomonadales > Pseudomonadaceae > Aquipseudomonas. The sequence goes on along the minus strand of NZ_RWIN01000111.1, from coordinate 40,710 downwards.
ATTACTACCTGGCGCATTCGGCGCGGGCGGAATTCTGTCGGCAGTTGGGGCGGGTGGAAGAGGCGAGGGCGGCGTACGAGCGGGCGCTCGAGTTGACGCAGCAGGTGCCGGAGAGACGGTTTATTGAGGCCCGGATCAGAGCGCTGATGCCTGAACAACCTCTGTAGCAGCTGCCGAAGGCTGCGTTCGGCTGCGCAGCAGTCGTAAAAACAGGCGCCTCGGTATGTCAGTTAAAAAGCGGATACTGATGAACGACTGCTGCGCAGCCGAACGCAGCCTTCGGCAGCTGCTACAGGACTCATTCCAACATCTTGCTCAACAACCAGCTCCCCGCCGGCCCCGGCGGATGCGGCCGTGACCACAGCGCATCGACAAACACCGGTTTGGGCCAGCCACGCACCTGCAGCTCCACCAGCTTGCCAGTATCAAACCGTCCCACCAGCCAGCGCGGGAGGGGCGCCCAGCCGAATCCGCCCTGGGCCATTTCCAGCAGCATCAAGTAACTTGGCGCCGACCAGACGCGGCCCTTCGCCCGGCTTTCGTACGGATTGACGATCGTCGCCAGGCGCAGCTCCCGATGCTGCTGCAACACGTCTTGATCGATCCCGCTCACCGTCGCCAACGGGTGCTCAAGGGACACGAACAAGGCGATTTCGGTTTTCTCTTCCACCGTCGAGCTGACCAGGTCCGGGGGATAGCTGTCCTGCATCTCGGCGAACGCCACGTGCGCCCGGCCGCTTTGCACCAGGGCAATCAAGTCGTCGCATTCGGCGATCAGGCATTCCAGCTCCAGGTCGGGATAACGCTGCTCGAACGCGCTGAGCGCCGCTTCGAAGCGGTCCGACTGATAGGTATCGGAAATCGCCACGGTCAGTTTCGGCTCAACCCCTTGCGACAACTGGCTGGCGGTCATCTCCAGGCGGCTGGTGGCGGCCAGGATGTCTTCGGCCCGTTGCAGCATCACGCGCCCGGCGGGGGTGAGGCTGGGCTTGCGGCTGCTGCGGTCGAAGAGGATCAGGTTCAGATCGATCTCAAGGCTGGCCACCGCCGCGCTGATGGTTGACTGACTGCGCCCCAGTTTGCGTGCCGCGGCGGAAAACGAGCCTTGAGTCGCCGCCTGCACGAACGCTTGCAACACTTCCTGAGAGGCCATGAACTATCGCCTTGATCGATGATTATTGGTTATGAAGTATCGGTTCGAGGGCGGATCATGGCAACCACAGTCACTCAGGGGAGCCTGATCATGAACGTCGACAAATCCATCACTGAACGTATTTTCCAGGCCATCGGTTTTGAACTGCTGGCCATCCTGATCTGTACGCCGCTGCTGGCGTGGATCATGGACAAGCCGATGCTCGACATGGGCGTGGTCACGGTGGTGATCGCTGCGCTGGCGCTGGCCTGGAACGTGCTGTTCAACGGCCTGTTCGATCGCGTGCTCAAGCGTTTCGGGATTGCGCGTAACGCCTGGGTCCGGGTGATCCATGCGCTGCTGTTTGAGGGCGGGTTGGTCGCGGTCGGTGTGCCGCTGATTGCGTGGTGGCTGAACATCAGCCTGTGGCAGGCGTTTTTGCTGGATATCGGTGTGTTGCTGTTTTTCCTGCCCTACACCTACGTTTACCACTGGGTGTACGACGTGGTGCGTGAGCGGCTGGTGATGCGCGAGACTTGCGAAGGTTAAACCTGTAGGAGCGAGCTTGCTCGCGATGGTATGTCAGTCGACAACCACGTTGACTGACACTCCATCGCGAGCAAGCTCGCTCCTACAAGGGGGGGTTGCGTTAGACGTGGAAGTAGCCTACGCAGCTGTCGAACGGCAGGCGCTTGAGCTCGATCTTGTTCAGGTCCAGCACTTCACGCAGGGCTTTGGTTTCGCCCGGGAAGTTGCGGTAGGCCACTTCGTCCAGCACCACGATGGCGCCTTTAGGCATGTACGGCAGGAAGGTTTCCAGCGCGACTTTGGTCGACTCGTACAGGTCAGTGTCGAGAATCAACATGGCCACGACCAGGTCCGGACGGGTCTTGACCCACTCCGGTACGGTCTTGACGATGTCGCCTTTGACCAGCTCGCAACGCGGAATGCGGTTGACCGGGCGCAGCAGGTCGTTGGCGTCGATCATGTCCTGGATCAGCGACTGGTCGGTGTCGGAGAACATGGTCTCGTTGACGTCGGCCGGGTCTTCTTTCTTGTCGATGCTCTGGAAACCTTCGAAGGTGTCAAAGCCGACGATCGAACGGTTGATCGCGTACGGTTCCAGGATCATCGACAAGTGCATGTACAGCATCAGCGAGTTGCCCTTGTACACGCCGCACTCGATGATCGCGCCCGGTACTTCGGCGACTTTCTTGAACAGCTCCATGCGCGACAGGGCAGCGGTCACGCCGATGCGGTTGGCGAAGACGAAGGGGGCGTCGGCTACATACTCGGCATCGACCCGTTTCAGGACGTTGGCACGGGTTTCGTTGTACTGGGCCTCTGCAGGCGTGATGCGACGCTTGGTCATGCTTCGATTCCTTGGAAATTAGAAAAGTCGTGGGCGTGGAAATAGTCTTTGAAGCCTGCGCCGACGTCCGGGCACGCGCTGTCGACGTTGATGGCGCCGCGCTTGTGCTTGAGGTCGTCGAGGTGCATCAGGCGGAAGTCCACGCTGAAACGGGTTTGTCCGGTGTGGTTGGCGACGGTGCCGTGCAGGTGCGAACCGGAGAAGATCAGCATCTCACCGGTGTTGCCGGCGATGCGCACTTCCGACGCGGTATTGATCTCTTCCAGCGGAACCGGGTGCACGCGAACTTCCTCTTTGAGGTTGTCCTTGGCTTTGTGCCGCTGGTTGCTGATCCAGTCGTTGAGGCTCCATTCGCTGGAGGTGTTCTTCACCGGCACGTCAAAGTAGCCGCCGTTGATCATCATGGTCTGGTCGGGGCTGATGGTGTGCACCGGCATCCAGGTGTTGATCTGGCAATCGACGCTGCCGTACCAGGTGTCGCGGTGCGGCTTGTACGCGTAGCTGACGCCGGCATGCAGGTAGTCGTAGTCCGGCACCACGCGAATGCGCGGCACGTCGAAAATATACTCGCGCGGGTCGGCACCGATTTCGTCGATGAACGACAGGATCAGATCCTTGGCGCGCTGGCTGTTGGTGAACTGGCCCTTGAGGCGTGTCACCAGTACCACGAATTCTTCCACCGGCATCAGCGTGTGCAGCGCCTGGTGATTGGTCTCGCCGTCGAAGGCGACGGTGATGCTTTCCTGGGCGAACGCGCACAGTTCTTTGGCGGCGCGCAGCTGAGTGTTCAGGAAAATGTCGCCGGCGTAGATGGCTTCTTTGAAGTCAGCTTTCTGCTGAAGCTGATTGATAAACAGATTCACGGTTCCTCTCCTGAATGCATCGAGTCTCTTAAGAATCGGCAACACGTTAACAAACTGAAGTGCGATCGGGCGGGTGGTCGATCAATAAAAGCGTAATCCCCTGAATTTGCGACGAAATGCTTTCCCCCAGACAAAAAAATCCCCTGTAGGAGCGAGCTTGCTCGCGATGGACTCAAGAGCGCCGCGTTCAATCAGTGAACACGCGGCACCGTTAGCGACCATCGCGAGCAAGCTCGCTCCTACAGGGGTTGCGTTGAAACTAGAAAATCTGGGTAAACAACCAATACAGGCTGCCCGACAACAAGATCGCCGCCGGCAAGGTCAGTACCCACGCCATCAGCAGGTTACGGATGGTCTTCATCTGCAGCCCGCCGCCGTTGGCGACCATGGTCCCGGCCACGCCCGAAGACAGCACGTGGGTGGTCGATACCGGCAAGCCGAACATGTCCGCCGCGCCGATGGTCAGCATCGCCACGGTTTCCGCCGAGGCGCCCTGGGCGTAGGTCAGGTGCGTCTTGCCGATCTTCTCGCCGACCGTGACCACGATGCGCTTCCAGCCGACCATGGTGCCCAGGCCCAGCGCAATCGCGACCGCAATTTTCACCCACAGCGGAATGAACCGTGTCGAGTTGTCGATCTGTGCCTTGAACAGTTGCAGCTTGCCGCTGGTGTCGGCGTCGAAGTTGCCGACCTTGTTCTTGTCCATCAGGCGAATGGTTTCGCTGGTCAGGTACATGTCGTTACGCACGTTGCCCACGGCCTCGGCTGGCACTTTGGACAACGAACCGTAACCCTTGACCTGCGCGCCAATGCTGCCGGTGAGCGCGGCCAGGGCCGGGACCAGTTGCGGCGTGGCTTCCTTGCTGCGCACGTAATCGGACAGCACCGGGCGCGGATCCGCCGGGGCAGGCTGAGGGGCCGCTTTCACCAGCGCTTGCTGGGTGACTTCGGCGACAGCGGCGAACTGCAGCGCCTGATCGGCCGGCATGGTGCGGTTCAGTGCGTAAGCCATTGGCAGCGTACCGACCAGAATCAACATGATCAGGCCCATGCCTTTCTGACCGTCGTTGGAACCGTGGGCAAACGAGACGCCAGTGCAGGTCACGATCAGCATGCCGCGAATCCACCACGGTGGCGGCGTGTTGCCTTCCGGTGCTTTATACAGCGCACGATTCTTGACGAAGGCCCGCAGGGCCAGCAGCAACAGCGCGGCAAAACCGAAACCGACCAGTGGCGACAGCAGCAACGCATAACCGATCTTGGTCGCCTGCGCCCAGTCCACGCCGCTGGTGCCATCACGGCCATGCATCAGGGCATTGGCCACGCCGACGCCGATGATCGAACCGATCAACGTGTGCGACGAAGACGCCGGCAAGCCCAGCCACCAGGTGCCGAGGTTCCACAGGATCGCGGCGATCAACAGGGCGAAGATCATGGCGAAACCGGCGGAGGAGCCGACTTGCAGAATCAGCTCCACCGGCAGCAGGGCAATGATGCCGAACGCCACTGCGCCGCTCGACAGCAGCACACCGAGGAAGTTGAAGAAACCCGACCAGGCCACCGCGAAATTCGGCGGCATCGAGTTGGTGTAAATCACCGTGGCTACCGCGTTGGCGGTGTCATGGAAACCGTTGACGAACTCGAAGCCCAGCGCAATCAGCAACGCCACGCCCAGCAGCAGAAACGGCGTCCAGGTGGTCACCACCGCGCCGAGTTCGTGCATGTCGTGCATCAGGCTGTACGCGGTGAACAACAATCCGATGGCCAGCACGCCGAAAAAAATCACCAGGGTGAAGAGGCCGGGCTTTTTATCGAACTGGGGTTTGCCGCTGCGGGCGGGAGCCTGCGCTTCGGCGGAGTAGGAAGGAGTAGCCATGACGGACAATCCTGAAGAGGGAGGTGTGTCGGTCATGATCGTTGCCAAATGTTACAGGGAGACTGCGTTGGGTCAGGGTTTGGGTGATTTGCCTGCCCATTAATCAGAATTCCCCCACAAACCCTGTGGCGAGGGAGCTTGCTCCCGCTGGGTGGCGCAGCCGCCCCATCATTCGGTCATTCACATCGTGTTGGCAGGTTTACGACTGCTGCGCAGCCGAGCGGGAGCAAGCTCCCTCGCCACAAGGGGGTCGCATCAGGTTTGGATGTTTCAATAATCCTGTCGCTTGCGAAACGCCCAGCGCCCGGCAATCACGGTAAACGTCGCGACCAGGGCCACCAGAATCCAGAACCCCTCCGGATCCCCCGCCAGCGGCACCCCGCCCACGTTCATGCCAAAGAAACCGGCAATAATGTTGATCGGCAATGCCAGCACCGTCACCACGGTCAGGGTGAACAGCGTGCGGTTGCTTTGTTCGTTGAGGTTGGCGGCGATCTCTTCCTGCAACAGCTTGATCCGCTCACCCAGCGCGGTGAGGTCGTTGATGATCAGCGCAAACTCCTCGGTGGATTTGCGCAGCTCCTTCACGTCCTCCTTCTGCAACCACTGGGGCGGGCGATTGAGCAGGCGCAGCAGCGAGCCCGGCTCCAATGCCAATAGCCGTTGCAGGCGCACCAGCACCCGGCGATTGGCACCCAGCTCCGCACGGTTGGTCGACAGGCGCGAAGACAGCAATTGATCTTCGATCTGATCCACGCTGAGGCTGGTCTTGCGCACGATCTGCGTCAGCACTTCGCCCTGGTCACGCAGCAAATGCACCAGCAATTCCAGCGGCGAGCGAAAGCACTCGCCGGCCTTCACCGACGAACGCAACTTGTCCACCGAGTGCAGCGGTTGCAGACGGGCGCTGATGATCAGCCGGCTGCGGGCGCACACCCACAGCGTCGACACATCGGAGGAAACCATGCTGCTGAGGTTGAACACCACGTCGTTGACCACCGCCAGCAACGCGGAGTCCACATGCTCGATGCGCGTTGAACGCGAACCTTCGTGCAAGGCTTCGAAAAACTCATCCGGCAATTCCAGATTGCTTTTCATCCAGCGTTCGCACGCCGCGTGAGCGAGGTTCAGGTGCAGCCAGAGGAATTCGTCGCTGTCGTCCGGTTGCTGCAGGCACTGCAACGCCTTGGCCGAATCGATCTCCCGACCGCGCTCACCGGGACGAAAACTGAAACCGTACAGCAGACCGAACAGGTCCGGGTCGCGATGGCTTTGATCGATGCTGTGATTCATTAGTGCTCGCATGGGGGGCGCAATCGCTCTGGGTAGCAGCTGGCGAAGCCTGCGTTCGGCTGCGCCCTTGTGGGAGCGAGCCTGCTCGCGAAGAGGCCGTGTCCGTCGACATCAATGCAGCTGACAGATCGCCTTCGCGAGCAGGCTCGCTTCCACAGGGGCAGGGTGTGTTACGGCATGTTTCACAGGTTCACTTGAGCCGCATCATCGCAAGGAAATTTGACGGTTTTGTGACAGTTGAATGGCGGCCAAATAGTGGCCACGCCGGTGGTCGGAATTTATTCAAGAACCGCTCTGGCACGCCGATTACGCAGACGTTAGCTACGCACGGCCAAGGCCAAAAACCAAGGTCGCAGACAGGGATGTCCGGACACTTTTCACGCCTTCTTGCGGCGTGCCTCATCCCTGTCATGAGTATCACTCGATGCTGCAAAAATCCCTGAGAGCACAAATCCTCGCCTTGTTGAGCGGCAGCCTGTTGGCGATGTTGCTGATCGCCCTGGCCTGCTTTCATTTCCTGTCCAGCGGCGTCCAGAGCTACGCCAACCTGATCGAAGGCCCGTTGCACACCTCGCAACTGATCGACGAAGCCAACCTGCAATTCAAGGTGCAGGTCCAGGAATGGAAAAACGTCCTGCTGCGCGGCAAGCAACCGGCCGACCTCGACAAATACTGGAAACAGTTCGAAGACCGTCAGCGCGACGTACAAGGCATCCTCGGCGAACTGGCCGTGCAGAAAGGTATCGAGCCGCAACTGAAAACCCGCATCGAACGCCTGCGTGACGAGCATCGTCAATTGGGCAGTGCTTACCAGAAGGGCCGTGATGCCTATGTGGCGGCCGGGGGCGATCCAATGGCCGGCGACAATGCGGTCAAAGGCGTGGACCGTGCAGCCAGCGATCAGATGAGTGAACTGGTCAGCGAGTTGCGCAAGCAGGGCACCGAGCAGTCGGCGTTGATCAGCGCCAGTGCTGACCGCACCGTGTTGCTGGGGATCATCGTGATGCTCGCCTCGGGCCTGTTGATTGGTCTGTTGAGCCTATGGCTGGTCAACCGCCACCTGGTCGAGCCGATTCGCAAACTGATCGAATACGTGGCGCAACTGAGCCAGGGCAAATTTGCCGAACGCGTCGCCAGCACCCGTCAGGACGAGCTGGGCAAGTTGGCGGTTGCGGCCAACACCTTGCGCGATTTCCTCGCCGACACCTTCACCCATTTGCAGCGCAGCGCCAAGGATCTGAACAGCGCCAGCGGTGAACTGAATTCGATCGCCAGCCTCATGGCCTGCGGCACCAACGAACAGTTCAACCGCACCGATCAAGTGGCCACGGCCATGAACGAAATGTCCGCCACCGCACAGGAAGTCGCGCGGCATGCGGCCGATGCGGCACGTGCGGCCGACGATGCCGACCAGTCCGCCCAGCAGGGCGAAAAAGTCATGCAGGGGACGATTCACACCATCACTCAAATGCGCGGCGAAATCGCCAACACGGCGACGGTCATTCGGCAGCTGGAAACCGACAGCGGGCGTATCGGCAAGGTGCTGGAAGTGATCCGCGGCATCGCCGAACAGACCAACCTGCTGGCGCTCAACGCGGCTATCGAAGCGGCCCGTGCCGGTGAAGCCGGGCGCGGTTTCGCGGTGGTGGCCGATGAAGTCCGCAGCCTGGCCCAGCGCACGGCGGCGTCGATCATCGAGATCAACCAGATCATCCTGACCGTGCAAACCGGCGCGGTGGACGCGGCGCAGGCGATTGAAAGTGGTCAGTCGCGCAGTGAAGAAAGCGTGCAGCAAGTGACCGAGGCGGGTGCGATGCTGGAGCGCATCACTCATGCCGTGGAAGCGATTCGCGACATGAACCGCCAGATCGCCACCGCCGCTGAAGAACAGACTTCAGTGGCCGAAGATATCTCGCGCAACCTCACCGAAATCACCAGCATCGCCAGTACCAACCTCGACAACGTGCAACGCACCGAAGCGGCGAGCCAGAACCTGAACGGGTTGTCGGGGCAGCTCAATGAAGTGACGGCACGCCTGAGCGCGTAAACGGAAATGACTGTGTACCGGGTTGCTTACCGAGTCGGTACACAGTCGATCTCAAGTCGGACGCCGCAATGTCGATGATGAGCGTATTCCCATCACCTTAATGGATTACCCGTCATGGTCAGCGTCACTTCGGTTTCGATCGCTCAACCCCTCTCTGTCACGGCCGGCAAAACCACCGCCGCCGCCACTGACGATACGTCAGCCACTGCAACGACAGAGGCCACCACTGACAGCACCAAGACGTCTGCCGGTGGTGGTGCGCCCGCAGCGGGCGGCAGCAGTTCCAGCAGCAGTGAAGAATCGGACACGGTGACCGCGCTGCGCAAGCAAGTTGCCGAGTTGCAAAAGCAGTTGCAGGAACAGCAGCAGCAAGTGAAAGCCGCCGAGGCCAAGCAGGAAAGTGCCGACGCCAAGGTCGCCGATGTGGCCGCAGCCCAGGCGCAGATGGCGGCGACGTCCGGTTTGTTGCAAACCGCGACGGCGGCGTTGTTGGCGGCGCTTCAGGAAGAGGGCAGCAGCACCTCGGGCTCGGTGGTCAGCACCTCGGCCTGATGACGAACGCAAAAAAGCCGCACGATTGGAAAATCGTGCGGCTTTTTACTTTGCGGATCAGTCTTGTTTGTTCTTCAGGACTTCGCCGGTGGCGGCGTTCAGATCCACGTCCCATTCAACGCCTTTGGCGTCTTTCAGTTCGACTTCGTACTCGTAGAGGTTGGAGTGTTTGTCGAGATCGCTGTCGGTAATCGTCGCACCCGGGTGCAGCTTCATCACGATCTGGTTCAGCTCTTCCAGCGGCTTGATCTTGCCGTCCTTGACCAGCTGAGGAATCTGATCGGCCGGCACATCAGCGGCCTGGGCCAGGCCTGCGGTGAGGGTCATGGCAGCGGCGGTGAACAGGGCTGTCAGGGTGTTCATGAGGTTCGTTCCTTGGGTAATCCGTTTAAGTGGTATCAGATTAGCTGGAGCAACTTAATTCACCCTTAATTCCCGGCACGGTGTTGTTTGTAGGAGCGAGGCTTGCCCGCGAAGGCCGCACCACGGTCCCGAATCAGTAACCATTATTCTGCAGCAACTGCGCCACAGTCCCCGCCGCCGGCCGCTTATAAAACTTCAACAATTCACTGGCCCGGTTGGTAAAAATCCCATCAACCCCCGCATCCATCACCTTCTGATAATCCACCGCATCGTCGACGGTGTAGACATGCACCAGCAGGCCCTGATCATGAGTGAACTGGTTCATCCACGGTTTCACCAGGTCCGAATAACTCTGGTCGCCACCGTTGGTCAACGCGGCAGAAGGGCCGGTGCCGATCGCGCCCTGGGCCTTGGCGTACGCGACCCATTGCTGGAATTCCGCTTTGCTCTTCGGCTGTTGCCTGGCGTAGTAAGTGGCTTTGTCCTTGTCGCCCGAGTCGGCGAACGTCACCTTGGATTCCGGCTCGATGCTGCCTTCACCGACCCACAACAGCAAGACCTTGGGCACTTGCGGCATTTCCTTTTGCAGCAATTCCAGGCTGCTCTTCTCGAAGGTTTGCAGCACCACTTTGCCTTTGCCCTGGCCGACGGCCAGATCGCTTTTCGCCAGTTTCGAACCGGCCGGGCTCAGCCAGCCACGGTCCTGCAGTTTCTCCTTGAGGTCACGCTCGATGCCGGGGAATTGCTTCGGTTCTTTGGTTTCGATGTACAGGCCCGGCTTGTGCAGCGGGTTGCCTTGGGCAATGTCGATGATTTCGTCGAGGGTGAGAATCTTCAGACCGACGTAGGACGGGCGCGCCCGATCCGGGTAAGCCGTGTTGAACCAGCTGCCGGCATCCAGGGTTTTCAGTTCGGCCATCGTGAAAGCGTTGGCCGGGCTGTCCTTGCGCTCCGGAAACCGCGTGGCCACATCGGTGGTGCGTTGCAGCTTGTTGTCGTGCAAGGCAAACAGCACGCCGTCCTTGCTGCGTTGCAGGTCCATTTCCAGGTAATCGGCACCCAGGTCGCGGGCCAGTTTATAAGCCGCTGCGGTGGATTCCGGGGCATCGAACGAGGCGCCACGGTGAGCGATAACCGCCGGATGCGGAATGCCCATCGTGGCCGCCAGCGCGGAGGGGCTTGGCTCGCTGGCGGCTTGAGCCTGGCCGAGGCCGATCATCAGACTCAGCAACAGGGCACTCTTGGTGAAAGTAGCAGGCATGGTCGAGATCCTTTCGCAGTTGTTCAGTAGAGGTCTCTTTTAACAACTGAGCGCGGGAGGCGCTATCGCGAGACCGACATAAACGTGTTTAAAGGGGATTTTTCCAAGTACTCTTGGCGTCAGAAGATTCCCCGGCAGAGGGAGTCCCGTTCGATAAGCCCTGCGTGTAAACCATCGATCACCGGTCCTCCGCGACCTTCTGTGAGGTTTATATGCGCATCACTTCCCCGCTTATCTGTCAGGCCGCCGACCAGCTCAAAGGCTTTGTCGGTCTCAATCGCAAGACCGGCCATTACATCGTTCGTTTCAGTGAAGATTCCTTTGGTATGGACGTGGCCGATGACGGCATCATGACTGCCAGCGAGTTTGTCTGGGCCCCGGGACCGGAGCAGGCGATGACCCTCAAGCGTGAATTGATCCAGCTGCTGCTGGATCAGCACATTGATGACCGGATCAACATCACCGAGCCGTTGCGGGTGTACATGAATCGGCGGGAAGTGCCGGAGATCGTGGCGGTACGCAGTCTCGTACAGGGCTGAATTTTTGCGGTGTATGTGCTGGCCTCTTCGTCGGCAAGCCCGCTCCCACAGGATTTTGTGTCGGATATATGTTTTGTGTACACCTACAAACACTGTGGGAGCGGGCTTGCTCCGGGCGGCGTTCCGACGAAGGCGGCCTAAAGAACACCGCATCATCGACTGTTTGAGCCCGTCACCCGCTCAACCTGACGTTATCCTTGCCCCCGAAACAGTCTTCAAGACCCGGTGCTTTTAACCTAGGGCCTGTGTCGACTTTTCTGATTGTTGATCTCCTCACCACCCTCTAATTTGAATCCAGTCATTCGACTGAACTTCAAAAATATGGAAAGGGATACCCATGAAAAAAATAGCGGGAAAGCTGCTGATAGTGTGTTTGTGCGCAGGGGCATGGCCAGTCATGGCACAGCCTTTCACTTGCTCCGGAAAATTTCTGGGCAGCGACGCACAAGCGGAATTGGCGCAGGCCATCACCGAGGACGGTGGCCGGGCGGTCGGCGTTCAACGGGTGTTCACGATTTGCCAGAAGGGCGTCATCCAGATCGTGCTCGACGGCAACAACGAAACATCGACACCCAGCTATAAAAAGCGCTGGCAGCAGCGTGCAGTCACGCTGCTTCAGGTCCCCGCCGACAAGGTCTTGGTCCGCTGATCAGGCATTCGGCTGATCCTTGCCCACGAAGTGCTGGTGCATCTCCGAGGTCAGGTTCTCGATGCGCTCGGTCAAGGTTTTGGTCATTTCGGTGAGCCGGGTGTTTTGCTCCAGCAGTTCCAGCAACTGCGCAGTGTTCTGCGCCGCTTGAGCCTGGCGTTCGGAGTTGGCCACGGCCAATGCTTCGCGATGTTGCGCGTCAGCATCGGACTGAGCTTTGTCCCGCGCCGCCTGGCGGGTCTGGGCCAGCAGAATCAGTGGTGCGGCGTAAGCCGACTGTAGGCTGAATGCCAAGTTGAGCAGGATGAACGGATACAAGTCGAAGTGCGCCACGCCAAACAGATTGAGGCACACCCACAACACCACGATCAGCGTCTGCGCGCCGAGGAAAGTCGGCGTACCAAAGAACCGCGCAAAGGCTTCGGCGCGCAGGGCAAACTTGTCGTTGCCGAATGTGGGCGCCAGATGAGCGTGAGGGCGATGGAAACGCAGGTGATCGACAGGGGCGGTGGCTTTGGTGTCGGTGGTCGTGGTGGTCATGATGCTCTCTGCATGGCGCGAGGACTGAAGCTCACTATAACCCCCGCTGCAGTTTCATTCTGAAACACATTGCGCCGCCTGAATCAGCACTGAAGTGAGATCGGTAACGCAGCGGACATTGTCATTTATGGCAGTTGGTAGCACGCCAGAAACATGTCCAGTGCCGACTCCACGACGATGGACTGCTGCTCGGGCGGCAGGCTGGGGAGCCCCATGGAAATCTGCGGCCAGAACGCAAAGGACTTGAGCATTCCCTGAAGCTGCTGCGCGGCAAAGCCGGGATCGACCGGCTTCAAGCGACCATCAGCTTGGGCGTTACGAATCCATACGGTCAGGTCTTCTTCGCGTTTACCCATTTGGGCGACCATGTTCTGTGCGCGTTCGGGAGAATGAATGGTAGCCGCGATAGCCACCCGTGCCAGATCAAGAAAATTGTCATCCCCCAGCATCTTCATTTTCGTCGCCAGCATCACCCGCATCTGCTCGCGCAAGGGCTGGTCAGGACGGTAGGCCGTTTCCTGTCCGCCGGTTACCCGAGCCCATAATTGATTGAGGATTTCGGCAAACAACTCTTCCTTGCTGGGGAAGTGGTTGTACACCGTGCGCTTAGACACGCCAGCGGTGGCGGCGATCTTGTCCATGCTGGTGATGTCGAAACCGTTGGCACGGAATTCGGTAATCGCCGCCTGGATGATGGCTGCGCGTTTACGGTCGGTCAGGCGCTGTGGAGCTGTCATAAATACGCTTCGGCAGGAAGAAAATGAAGAATTACACTCGGCAGTTTACTTGTGATCAGGTTTGATGCAACCTAGAAACTACACTGTGCAGTGTAATGTTTTGTTAATCCTGTGCAGTGATTATTCGAAAGTCCCGGCTGATGCGTGCGTGCTTTGGCCATTTATCGTCCCACCGTGAACAGCCGCAACCTTGCGGTTTTTCTGGAGTCACTCAGTCATGGCCACTACAACTTCCCCAGCGGACACCGTCTGCGAACCTGAATCTTCGCGCCAGGTCGAAGGTCACTTCAAAAACCATGCGCCGGTACAGCGCGAAGGGTTTCGCAAAATGGTGCGCATCATGTGGAACATGATCTTCCACAAACCGCGCAGCACCCGCCCGACTGCGCCCGTCCCTGTGCAAACCCTGACGCAGGCCGCGCTGATTGCCGCTCCCAATCACAGCATCTACCGCCTCGGCCACTCCACGGTATTGCTCAAGCTGCGGGACAAATTCTGGATCACCGACCCGGTCTTCGCCGAGCGCGCCTCGCCCGTGCAATGGGCCGGCCCGAAGCGCTTCCACCAGCCACCGATCTGCCTCGAAGACTTGCCGCCGATCGAAGCGGTGATCCTGTCCCATGATCACTACGACCACCTCGATTATCAGGCCGTGCTCAAACTGGCGGACAAAACCAACTACTTCCTGACGCCACTGGGCGTCGGCGACACCCTGATCAAATGGGGTATCGACGCCAGCAAAGTGCGCCAAATGGACTGGTGGCAGGGCACCGAAGTCGATGGCATTCGATTCATCGCTACACCGTCGCAACACTTTTCCGGTCGCGGCCTGTTCGACGGCAACAGCACACTGTGGGCCTCGTGGGTGATGATCGACGGCGACACGCGGATTTTCTTCAGCGGCGACAGCGGTTATTTCGATGGCTTTAAACGCATCGGCGAACAGTATGGTCCGTTCGACCTGACCCTCATGGAAACCGGCGCCTATAACGTCGAGTGGCCACACGTGCACATGCAACCCGAGCAAACCCTGCAAGCGCATATCGACCTGAAAGGCCGCTGGTTACTGCCGATCCACAACGGCACGTTCGACCTGTCGATGCATGCCTGGTATGAACCGTTTGACCGAATCCTCGCGTTGGCCTGGGAACGGAATGTGTCGATCACTACGCCGCAGATGGGTGAGGCGTTTAACGTGATGCACCCACAGCGGGGGAGTGCGTGGTGGTATGAAGTCGAGCAGCAGGTTTACCAGCAGAGCGTCGGCTGAACTACAGATAGAGACGAATATTCATACGTGATCCAGCGCCGGTAGATGACGGATATTTCCAGCAGCGTCTGTAGGCTGGAAAGCGAGTGAGCTCATTCACTCGCTTTCAGTTATCACAGGGATATGGATCACATGGATGACAGTTTAAAGGGCTATGCGCCAATGCCGGCTCCCGAATCGGGGCTGGAATATTTAAGTGTCGATGAACTCACACTGCGCATGGCGTGCAATCAATTGAGTGCTGCGGCGTTCGTGCAGTACCTGCTGAACCGGATCCAGGCGCTGGATAAACAAGGACCGGCACTCAACGCGATCATCGAACTCAACCCCGATGCCATGGCCATCGCTGAATCACTGGACAAAGAGCGACGGCGTGGACATGTCCGGGGTCCGCTGCATGGCATTCCGGTATTGCTCAAAGACAATATCAATACCTACGATCAGATGCAGACCAGCGCCGGATCATTGGCCATGGTCGGGCAACCGGCCTCAAAGGATGCTTTTATTGTGCAGCAGCTCCGGGCCGCCGGAGCGATCATCCTGGGGAAAACCAACCTCAGTGAATGGGCCGGTTTTCGTGGAACGGGCATTCCGGATGGTTGGAGCGGCCGGGGTGGGCAAACCAAAAATCCGCACGTATTGAGCGTCACACCCTTAGGTTCCAGCTCAGGTTCCGGCGCAGCGGTTGCCGCAGGGTTTGCACCGTTGGCCGTTGGAACGGAAACCGCTGGCTCGATTGTCGCGCCGGCGTCCATCAACGGCGTGGTGGGCCTCAAGCCTACTGTGGGCCTGCTGAGTCGCAGTGGCATCGTTCCTATCAGTCATAAAGTCGATACCCCCGGACCGATGACGAGGACGGTCCGCGAGGCAGCACTGCTATTGAATGCGATGACGGGCAGCGACGATGCTGAATCGATCAAAAAACCTTTGGCCCTCAGTGGTGTGGACTACACAGCAATGTTGCTTCCAAATTCGCTGGTGGGGCGGCGAATCGGTTTTCCAGTCAAGTTCGATACAACCAGCGAAGCGGGACAAAGCGACCCTCAATTTTCCCAGGCGCTGGAAGTCATGCAGGCCGCTGGGGCCCAATTGATTCCGGTGGATTTCAATGACCCTGAATCGCAAACCCCAGAGGCCGTGGACAGGGCCTTCTCGATGGGGATCAAGCGGCATCTTCCCCAATACCTTGCGACGCGATCCGGTCTTGCCATCCAGACGCTGGATGATCTTCTGCAATACAACAATCGCTCATCCGGCGCTGAAGGCTATGGGCAAGCTACCTTGAGCGCAGCCAGCAACATCGATTTTGACGAGGCCACTTACAACGAGTCGTGGCAAAAAATTCAAAGTGAAAACGCGGCCATCATCGACAACCTGCTGATTGAACATCAACTGGATGCCATGGTCCTGGATGTGGGTTCCCCTGGTTTGAACGTCATACCGCTGGCGGGATATCCCGGCATCATGATGCCTTCTGGAGTGGACGATGACGGAGTGCCCACGTCAGTGCTGTTCTTCGGAACCCGCTGGAGCGATGCCGCACTTCTGGCGTTGGCGTATGGTTATGAACAGGCGTCCAACGCAAGGCCGACCCCAGGGTTCAAGCCCTAGTCACTAACCAACGTAAATCAGGTCGCAACTCAAACGCTGACACGTGTTGGAGTTGCGATCTGCCACATCACTCAACCCTCGCAAAATCACCCCGCCCCACCGACTCAGCTGCCGGCCCCCTCATATTCATCCCCCGTCCCGGCGCAAACCCCGGGAAAAACACCAACCCCTCAGATTCAAACCGATACGCCAACGTCAATCGGGTCAAATCCGACACCTCACGCTTGGCCTCAAACCGCTCAATCGCGTCGACCGAAACGCCAGACTCCCGGGAAAGCTCATCAACGCTCCAACCCAACATCGCCCGGGCCTGGGCGCAATGGGCGGGGGTGAATTGGAAGAGGGCGATACGTTCCAGGGTGATTTTCATCGCATAAGAGGCCATGGTGTTCTCCGGGCTCGAGAGTGCTGATTCAAAATGTACTGTGTTTTTGTACAGTTGTTTTGAGCCTGGATCAAATTGATTTTTTTATTTTTGCGCTTTCGCTCCCTCCAACCAGACGGACGGCGCATGACCCAACACACGGCGAAACATCGTCGAGAACGCCGCCGGGCTGTCATAACCGAAATCCAGGGCAATGCGCGTCACCGGCTCGCCCACCGCCAGCCGTGCAAGTGCCAGCACCACACAGGCCCGCTGCCGCCATTGGCTGAAACTCAGGTCAGTCTGCTGGCGAAACAAGCGATTGAACGTGCGCAAACTGATGTGCAACTGATCGGCCCATTGCTGCGGCGACTGATGCGCATCCGGCCGCTGCAAAAAGCCCTTGCACAGCCCAAGCAGTCGCGCGTCCACCGGCAATGGAATGTGCAACGGCAAGTGAGCACTGCGTGCCAATTCATGCAACAGCAAGTCGATCAACGCCCCATCACGACCGGCCTCGTCGTACGCCAGCGGGATCTCCACTGCCTCCATCAGCAAATGCCGCATCAACGGCGAAATACTGATCACCTGACAACGACTTCCCAGATCAACCGCCAGCGGTTCGATGTACAAACTCCGCGTGCTCACCCCCAGCATCAACACCTCATGCGCCACCCCCGCCGGAATCCACACCGCCCGCTGAGGCGGCACCACCCAGTTGCCGTCATGCGTACTGACCTGCATCACGCCGGTAGCGCCATACAACAACTGCGCCCGCCGGTGCGTATGACGAGGCAACACATGCCCGTAGGAATAATCCGTACCGATCGCCACCACCGAACGTGGCGTGTCATCCAGCACATTAATCGAAACATTGCGCATCGAGCGGCTTCCAGCAATTGGCGTAAACACAAACATTATTGGCTGACTTGCTGAAGTAGGCCAAGCCGCATCGCTCTATCGTCGACCACTCCCAACCAACGGACGACGCGCAATGTTCTATCTCCTGCTGACACTCTTCGGCTGCGTGACCGGCGTTACCGCCGTGCTGTTCGGCTTCGGCGGCGGCTTCGTCGTCGTGCCGTTGTTGTACCGAATGCTCATGGCGAGCCACGGTGCCGACGACCCCATCGGCCAATCGGCGATGCACATTGCCGTCTCCACCTCGACCTGCGTGATGATCGTCAACGCGCTGGTCGCCACTGGAAAACATCACCGCGCAGGTAATCTGATTCGACATTACCTGTGGCCGTTGGGTGGGTTTATCGGGATTGGCGCAGTGGTAGGTGCAGTGGCAGCGATGTGGGTGAGCGGTGAGGTGATTCGCTATGCATTCATTGCCTACCTGGGCGTAACCCTTGTGGATTGCTTGTTCCGACGCGGATTTCTTACTCGCGCTGGTAACGCAATCCCACGACGATTGGGAAGGGCGGAAGCGTCCGGCGGCGGTGTAGGAATCGGCGCCATCGCCACGTTTCTCGGTGTGGGCGGCAGCGTCATGACCGTGCCGTTATTGCGTCGATGCGGGTTGAGCATGTCCCAGGCAACGTCCATGGCTAATCCACTAAGCCTGCCCGTGGCGCTGGCCGGGACGCTGACTTACATGGCGATGGCGGGGTTTACCGAGTCTGATCTGGGCGTGTGGTTTGTCGGCTATGTGGACTTGCTGGCGTTTGCAGTTTTGACGATGGGATCATTGGTGGGGATTCGATTGGCTACGCCTTGGATCGGGCGGATTCCAGACCGGACACATGCGCGGGTGTACATCGCTTTACTGGTCCTGGTGATGCTCAGCATGTGCCTGAATTGAACGCCGTCACTTCGCCTCCAACCCCGGTGCCTCACGAATAATAAAGTGATCCAGGTTCTCGATATTCGCACTGAACACCCCGAACGTCTGCTCGGGGTTTTTCTTGCTCGGCACCTGCTTCAACTCCGGCGTCACGCCATAAAAGAAACAATACAACTCCGCTTCACTGTCGATGGCATGCTTGATCTCCTCCAGAAACGCTTTGCGCTTGCGGTAGTTCTCGATCAGCTTCTTACTCAGGTAAACGTTGACCGAATAAGGCTTCTTCTTCGCCTCATCCGCTTGCTTGAACCACACCTTCTGCTCGAAATCGATACGAAAACTCTGCGTGTAATCCTTGATCTCCTTGATCCTGCCCCAGTAAATCAGCCCCTTGTTGTCCGTCAGGTATTCGATCTTCTTGAAGAACGACCCATAAGGCGCCGTGTGCTCGCCAATCTTCAGCGGCACGCGCTTGAGTAACTCCTTGTCCTCGAAATTCGAGACAAAACACTCCACCGGGTGGGCGAAGACGCTGGTCTTATCCGGCGCTGATTCGTGGCTTGGGTGATCGGTATCGTTGTGCTGTGTAAGCGGTTTCGGATCATCCCGCGTTGCATCCGCCGCCACCGCCGGGTTCGACGGCTTACGCACATACTGACGCCGAGTCAGCAACAATTCCGACGGGAAATGCTCCTCACGACTGTCATCCGTTTCCGCGCTGTCAGCATCCACACCGGACGCCGGTGCCTTGAGACTGACGTAAGGACAATCCGCGACATGCCGGGTGCTGGGCGTGTTCTTGAAGTGCGGGGTGCGGACGTAATTCACGTTTTTGGCATTGAACGTCGTCAGTACGTTTGCCGCATCGAATGTCGCCCTGCATGCGTCGTTGGGGCATTGGAAGTGTTCCTTGGCGGAATCAAACTCCATGGTTTCGTCGAAATTCAGATCGCGCACGTCATAGATCGACAGCTTGTCGTCGAGGCTGAGGCAGTAGGCGAGGTCGAATTTCATGGTGGGCTCGGGTCCTTGAGTGGGGAAGGGTATTAATAGCGGGAGGTGGAGCGGGTTGCACTGACTGTTTTCGACTTGGTGCAAAATCCGCCGAGCCGGATTGCGACTCTCAAAACCAACGGAGCCACCCAGATCGATATGATCGGCATTAAAATACCGGTTTTTAGGTGGGTTCCCTGGGTAGTCAGAATTATATTGCTGAAAGTGAAGGGTTGAGTCACAGTAGTCGGCATCATAGTTCCGATTATATGGCGCGCCATGTCAGGAAAATTCACGATCCAGACTTTCATTGAAGGCCATTGGCACGATGCAATGACGCTTTCTGTGTCGAACGTTCAGAAGGTTGATGAGTCGCGATGCAGTGCATCTTACGACCAGCATTACCTGGTCGATTTCATCGATAAACTAGAGACGCCGTTCGAGCCCGCCATCAGCGTGAACCTACCGCTGAGCTGGAACCCTGTCGATAGCAACGGCTATCCCCCATTTGTCTACGACATCATTCCAGCCGGCGCTGCTCGTAAATCGTTGCAGAAACGATTCGGTGGGGAAAAGCCTGATGGCATGGACATGAGCTTTTTCCTCCTGAGTCGCTGCACGCCTTCCCCCATTGGGCACTTGCGCGTGAAGGAGTCTTTCGAGCATATCGATCAGACTCGCAGGGAGGCCTTTGCGCGCAAAGAAGTCGTAGACAGAACAAATAACTTCCTCGAATACGCCTATGAATCTGGCGCTGCGCTAGGCGGTGCTACGGGTGCTCAGGGGGAAGCACCAAAGCTGCTTATGGTAGAGGATGGGGATGGAGCGCTTTATGCCGATGCGATGCTTTCTGACGAGCTTGCGCGTCGCCATTGGTTGGTGAAGTTTGCTCGCAACCAAGCCACTGAGCGCGACAAAAACATCCTGCGGGCCGAGTACCACTACTACAAAGCGATATCCCAGCTCGGTTTGAACACGATATCCACAGATGAACTGGTGCTGGAGGAAGCTGATAAGCCAAGTCTGTGGATGCCGCGCTTTGATAGGCGAGTCGCCAACGGCGTGGTGGAGAGGATTCCGGTCGAGTCAATTTATTCAGTGTGTGGGAACACCGAGCCTGGTTCGAGGATGAATCATGAGGATGTGCTCAGCCGCCTGATCCACCTGTGGCGTAAGAATGGGCAGGAGGGAGAGCTTGAGGAACTGGTATTTGAGTACCTACGCCGTGACCTGCTGAACCGTATCCTGGGGAATTCGGATAACCATGGGCGCAACATGGCCATTTTCAGGTATCGGGACAAATTCGAGCTGGCGCCAATATACGACCTTGCACCGATGGTGCTCGATCCGGAAGGCGTTACTCGAGTCACCAAGTGGGTGCCCGAGCATATGGGAAGTCCTGACTGGAGAGCGATCTGCGGATACTTCCAGGACGTGGTGGGCCCTGACGTGCTCTTCGAGCGTCTGCTCGAAGCAACTGAGACGTTTAGAGCTTTGCCGGATCTGCTGGTCGATCTTCCAGAGGAAGTGAGGCGCGCCCAGTCTATTCCAATGAACAATCTGGATAAGCGCCTGGTTGAATGGGGGCTGCAATGAAAGAGAACACCAACGAGGGGCGCAGGGAACTCATTGACGACATCGTGATGCAGCACGGGATAGGGACCGAAACCCTCGGGACCTCTATTCGCCGGCTACGGCTTGAGGTGACCGGTCTGGATCAGGAAACCTTTGCTGCCATGTGCAACATGTCGACCAAGGCCCTGTACCAGATCGAAAAGGACAAGGGTAATCCGACCATCAGCACCATCGACGCCATCTTGAGAAAATTCGGGTTGCGCCTGGGACTGACCATGGCTGCCACAACCCTTTACACGCCGCCGCTTGGGCAGCAAAAGCCGGTTTCCAAAGCGCCCGTTCGCGGCGCCAATCCTAAACGCAAGTCCGCAGGACAGCTTAATAGAGTGGCTACGTTGCGAGCCACAACGAAGACCAAGGATGGCGATAGGTGATGTGATGCCCATCACCGGAGGGTGAATTCTTAATCCGCGGAATGTCCTTGTTGCCAGCCACTGATCATCCTTTCGTTCATCCATCGGCAGCCCCGGAAAATGGGCTGCGCGACGTTAACGAACGTGGTTAATCGTGGCTGTAGGACGGATCCTGAATGACTCTACGCGGTTTCTCTTTCGTCGGGATTGCAGCGCAATCCTTAGGGCTCAACGGCTTCGTGAGCGTAGGTTTTAGAAGCCTAATCACTCAATCTTCAACCGCTTCACCTTCTGAAACAGCGAAGCAGTGAACTCATCCCGATCACTCGAATAGTGGCAACGTCGATGACAATTCGGACACAGCGCCACCGCATTGCTCGGGCGATCCGAACCTTCCTGCGCCAAATGCTTAACGTGATGAACCTCAAGAAACGGCCTGCCGTCCTTCTCAAACGGCGCCGGTTTTCCGCAACCCTCGCAGATACCCTTGGCCTCTTTTCGCACCCAGGCTCTTACCTCAGGATCGCGTACAAAAGCGTTGCCCGAGCTCGACACTTGTTGTGGTTTCAAAATCCCCTTCGGCTTGCCTTTGAACGGTTGCTTCTCAAGTTTGGCTGCACGTTGTTCTAGCATTGCCTCATCGGCGGTCGGGGCAAAGTCTTCCGGCGTTAAAGTACTCGTTGCGTTCAGCGCTTCACGAATGCTGCGCGCAACATTCGCGCCGACATTCTTGGCGGGTTTGTAGCCCTCAATGCGGTCTCGTTCGAGTTCGACCAACACGGTAGAGATGTTCTGCATCCGAAACTCAACCGAGCCTTTGGTGCGACCCGCTAAAGCACCTTCGCGCAGGACCCGATTCTCGTGTGCTTTATTGACCTTCTGACCGCTTTTCTCGCGTGACAGCATGCTGAGATAGGCGTCGACCGCAGCCTGAATCTCCGCGTCACTCCAGTCGCTGTTGCTCTTTTCCGTGTCCATACAATCGCCGAGGGCTGAAAACCCTCGGACGATACTGAGTGGCCATTACGACTGTCTACGAAAATTCCTACAGAAAATGCCGACGCTTCTTTCGGTCGGTCCTACAAAACCTACCAACAGAATGCTTTGAAGACTTAAACGCCTCCAAAACCTTTCGCCACCAAGGCTTAACCGCAGGCACGCTCCGACGTGTACGACCGAGTAACAGAAAGGGCATGTCTCGTAGCCGAATCCAGCCTTCATCCTGCCAATGCAACAGGCTCAGCGACATATCTGGCCAGTCCAACAAACTTAACATCGGCCGATCTGCATTCTTCCATTGCCCCGCATCGCGTAAGGCCGGGACCACTTGGTGGGTCAACCACTCACGCAATAACCGGTTCCCGGGCGCGTAGTGATACACCAACAACGCATAAGCACCGGATTCGCTGAGCATTAGTCGTTGCTCAGATTGTCCGTAGTACTCAATCAGCAACGTATGTCGCTGATCCTCGTCCAGTTTGCTCACCACGCGATCACTTAGATGGAAGCCCATTAGGCGACCGAGATCGCGGGCGCAGAACCATGGTTGGTTTTCCAAAAGGAGGGCATGAAGGTGAAGGTTGTGGCGTGCGAAGCGTGTTGGAATGATCGGATCAGGCATGACCGATCTCCGAGAAGGAGGATGAGCGGAGTGGTCTTTGTGTCGGCATATCCATTACCTCTACGTGTGAAGTTTGAGAGGGCCAAAACCCGACGTAGAGGACTTAAAGAAATCCCAACAAGCGTTCTCTTCAAACAGAAAATCGTACGTATGTCTTCGAGACATGCGCGATTACTGTGTGACGGAGTGGCTTCTACGTTGGGCGTTTCTTAGGCACCTGCAATTGAGCTTAGAGGTGCTTTGAGTGGGCATCAATGCGGAAGTGGCTGGAAGATCTGTAGGAGTTTTGGCGTAGCGACGTAGGGATTGAAAAGGGTTATTCATTCCTCAACAAAAAAGCCCCGATCAGATCGGGGCTTTTGCTTTTTCGATTCGACGATTCAGATTGCAATCATCAAATCGTGGCGAGCTCGGAAATTAATCCCAGCTAAGCGCCCCACCAGTCTGATACTCAATAACCCGAGTCTCAAAGAAATTCTTCTCTTTCTTCAAGTCCATAATCTCGCTCATCCAAGGGAACGGATTCGTAGTCCCCGGATACTCTTCCTTCAAACCAATCTGCGACAAGCGACGGTTAGCGATGAACTTCAGGTAATCCTCCATCATCGCCGCATTCATGCCCAACACGCCGCGAGGCATGGTGTCACGCGCATATTCGATCTCAAGCTGAGTGCCTTGCAGGATCATCTGCGAAGCCTCTTCCTTCATCTCGGCATCCCACAGGTGCGGGTTTTCGATTTTGATCTGGTTGATCACGTCGATGCCGAAGTTCAGGTGCATGGATTCGTCGCGCAGGATGTATTGGAACTGCTCGGCGACGCCGGTCATTTTGTTGCGGCGGCCCATGGAGAGGATTTGGGTGAAGCCGCAGTAGAAGAAGATGCCTTCCAGAACGCAGTAGTAGGCGATCAGGTTGCGCAGCAGTTCTTTGTCGGTTTCGACGGTGCCGGTTTCGAACTTCGGATCGGAGATCGAGCGGGTGTACTTCAGGCCCCAGGTGGCTTTTTTCGCGACCGATGGGATCTCGTGGTACATGTTGAAGATCTCGCCTTCATCCATGGCCAACGATTCGATGCAGTACTGGTAGGCGTGGGTGTGGATCGCCTCTTCGAACGCCTGGCGCAGGATGTACTGGCGGCATTCCGGGTTGGTGATCAGGCGGTACACGGCCAGGACCAGGTTGTTGGCAACCAGGGAGTCGGCGGTGGAGAAGAAGCCGAGGTTGCGCATCACGATGCGGCGCTCGTCGTCGGTCAGGCCTTCCGGGTCTTTCCAGAGGGCGATGTCGGCGGTCATGTTGACTTCTTGCGGCATCCAGTGGTTGGCGCAACCGTCCAGATACTTCTGCCAGGCCCAGTCGTACTTGAACGGTACGAGTTGGTTGAGGTCGGCGCGGCAGTTGATCATGCGCTTTTCGTCAACGGCGACACGGGCGGAGGCGCCTTCGAGTTCGGCGAGGCCTTCGGCGACGTCGAGGTTGTCCAGGGCAGCCTTGGCGCGAGCGATGGCGGCGGAGTCGGACGCGGTTACAGCGCGAGCTTCTTGAGCGGCAACACCGCCAGCGGTGTCGAGGCGGTCCATGTTGGCTTCTGTCGCGTGGCCGGCGTTGGCGCCTTTAACCACAGCTTCGGCGCTGTCTTCTTTGTCGAATTCGTCCCAGCTCAGCATGACGTGTCGTCTCCTGCGTGAGGGCCAGATGCCCGTGTGAAAACTGATCGGTTGGTTTTTCACACGACCGGTCTGGCCGCGTTGGATAGCGTTTTTTGCAGCGGTACACGCAGGC
Organism: Pseudomonas sp. PB120; assembly: GCF_009761815.1. GTDB lineage: Bacteria > Pseudomonadota > Gammaproteobacteria > Pseudomonadales > Pseudomonadaceae > Aquipseudomonas. Next base: position 16,064 of record NZ_RWIN01000111.1, on the reverse strand, counting down.
AAATAAACAGAATTTTTTACGGGGTTCCGAGAGCCGCTGATGGCGCTGCAGTCGTTGACGACGTCGGCCTGGGCTTCGGACTGGCTGTCATCCCCTGTAAGGGAATATTGCAGGCCCGTTTAAGTCGGCATTATAGGGAAATTTTTGCGGCCGTGGTGGGGCGAATCCGCGCACGGAGCGGTCGAGAAGGAGGGTTTTTCGGTCGGAGCGAGGGTTTATAGGGCTTTGACTGGAGATCGCGGGTGCAGATTTTTTTTTATAAATTTTGACGTACTACTTTTTTGTTCAAAAAATAGCCAGAAAATCGGTTTTTTCACTACATGTTGTGTTTTGAGTCGGTTTTCGGTGGCCCCAGACACAACTAAGCCCGACCGAAGCCGGGCTGTAAGTCACGCTCGAGGATTAGCTCAGGCGAGCGGCACCTACGTGGTCGGCACCATCGGCAGCCACTTTGGCGGCACCGGTGTGATCGGAGCCGTCAGCCGCGACTTTGGCAGCGCCAGTGTGATCAAAACCATCGGAAGCCAGTTTGCCTGCACCGACGTGATCGGCACCATCGGCGGCGAAGGAGGCCGAACCGGTGTGGTCGTAACCGTCAGCAGCGACAGCGGCTTCGGTGGTGAAAGCGGCCGAGCCGGTGCGGTCGTAACCGTCGGCGGCGAAGGTGTTGGCGGCCAGCACAGACAGGGTCAGGGCGAGGATCAGTTTGGTTTTCATGGTGTTTGCTCCAGGTTCGTTGGCGTTGTGTGCCTTGGTATGGATTTCATGTTACGCCGATCAATTCGATTAAAAAGCGCAAATAAATGCTTAAAAGAATCAATTAAATCGATATATACGGTCCGGCGCTTCATCTGCCTGATCAACGAGGCGGGTGGGTCGAACCGTTAAGGGGGAGTGCGGGGGATTAGCCGTTGGAGCAGCCGTTACCCATGACAAGGTAACTCAGAATGTGGCGTTGACCTTTCGAGTCGTCGTATTCCATTTTCGCCGGTACCACTTCACACACATTCGGGATTTCGCTCATGGAAACAACTTTGGCGATGTCCAGGTGAGTGGAGTAAGTGTATTCCTCAACGGCGGGTTGTTGCTGTGCGACATCAGTCTGGGCCTCGTCTGCCATCGCTGTTGCGCACAGGCTGCTGAGGACTAGAACTAATAAAGCTTTCATTTCAGTTTTACCTTTTAGAGGTCGAGTGGGGTCACGCAACCTTTTTGGGGTTGCGTGTGGAACTTCATTACCGGGTGTTTGATTAACTGCCTTCGTGGGGGCTGTAACTTGGTTAATCAGGGTTTGCCTTGTTGGCGAGGTGGATTTTAGGCGTGGGGTCGGGATTCATATAGGTGGGCTTTTGATAAACACCTTTGACAGTTTTCGTAACAATCACCGAATAACGTGTTGGTGGGCAGATGCTGACCTTGTAGGAGCCAGTTTGCTGGCGATAAACCTGAGAGCGCCACGGGGTGTCAGGAGGGGCGCGTTATCGTTGACGACCATCGCGAGCAGGCTCGCTCCTACAGGGGCGCGTGTGTCCGGGTGGGCTTATCACGATGTTTTGTAGGGGCTTGTTACTACCATCGTCGAATGGTTCTATAGCCCCGGCCCGGCTACAACGGAGTCATACAAAAACAACTATTTCACCGAGGTAAGAAAGATGAGTGCGGCTTCTCTGTATCCCGTTCGTCCCGAGGTAGCAGCCAACACGCTGACCGACGAGGCAACCTACAAAGCCATGTACCAGCAGTCGGTCGTCAACCCTGACGGCTTCTGGCGCGAGCAAGCCAAGCGCCTCGACTGGATCAAGCCTTTCACCACGGTGAAACAGACTTCTTTCGACGATCACCATGTCGACATCAAATGGTTTGCCGACGGCACCCTGAACGTTTCCTACAACTGCCTCGACCGTCATCTGGCCGAGCGCGGCGATCAAGTCGCGATCATTTGGGAAGGGGATGACCCTGCCGAAAGTCGCAACATCACCTACCGCGAGCTGCACGAACAAGTCTGCAAGTTTGCCAACGCCTTGCGCGGCCAGGATGTGCACCGTGGCGACGTGGTGACTATCTATATGCCGATGATTCCCGAAGCCGTGGTCGCCATGCTGGCCTGCACCCGGATCGGCGCGATTCACTCGGTGGTGTTCGGTGGTTTCTCGCCGGAAGCCCTGGCCGGTCGCATCATTGACTGCCGCTCCAAAGTGGTGATCACCGCAGACGAAGGTATTCGTGCCGGCAAGAAAATCCCGCTCAAGTCCAACGTCGACGATGCGCTGACCAACCCGGAAACCAGCAGCATCCAGAAAGTCATCGTGTGCAAGCGCACCGGTGGCGACATCAAGTGGAACCAGCATCGCGACATCTGGTTTGAAGACCTGATGAAAGTGGCCGGCACCGTGTGTGCACCGAAAGAGATGGGCGCCGAAGAAGCGCTGTTCATCCTTTACACCTCCGGTTCGACCGGCAAACCGAAGGGCGTACAACACACCACCGGCGGTTACTTGCTGTACGCCGCCATGACCCATGAGCGCGTGTTCGACTACCGCCCGGGCGAAATCTACTGGTGCACCGCCGACGTCGGCTGGGTCACTGGTCACACGTACATCGTCTACGGCCCGCTGGCCAACGGCGCGACCACCGTGCTGTTCGAAGGCGTGCCGAACTACCCGGACATCACCCGGGTGGCGAAGATCGTCGACAAGCACAAGGTCAACATCCTCTACACCGCGCCGACCGCGATCCGCGCCATGATGGCGGCGGGCACTGCAGCCGTTGAAGGCGCTGATGGCAGCAGCCTGCGCCTGCTGGGTTCGGTGGGTGAGCCGATCAACCCGGAAGCGTGGGACTGGTATTACAAGAACGTCGGTCAATCCCGTTGCCCGATCGTCGATACCTGGTGGCAGACCGAAACCGGCGGCAACATGATGAGCCCGTTGCCGGGTGCGCATGGCCTGAAGCCGGGTTCGGCGGCGCGTCCATTCTTCGGCGTGGTGCCGGCACTGGTGGACAACCTGGGCAACATTCTCGAAGGCGTTACCGAGGGCAACCTGGTGATTCTCGATTCGTGGCCAGGCCAGGCGCGCACGTTGTATGGCGACCATGATCGTTTCGTCGACACTTACTTCAAGACCTTCCGTGGCATGTACTTCACCGGTGACGGTGCGCGTCGTGACGAGGACGGTTATTACTGGATCACCGGTCGCGTGGATGATGTGCTGAACGTCTCCGGCCACCGCATGGGCACCGCCGAAATCGAAAGCGCGATGGTTGCGCACCCGAAAGTCGCCGAGGCTGCCGTAGTCGGCGTGCCGCACGACATCAAGGGGCAGGGCATTTATGTCTATGTCACGTTGATTGGTGGCGAAGAGCCGAGCGAGCAGCTGCGTCTGGAACTGAAAAACTGGGTGCGTAAAGAGATCGGCCCGATTGCTTCGCCAGATGTAATTCAGTGGGCGCCGGGGCTGCCGAAGACGCGTTCGGGCAAGATCATGCGCCGGATTCTGCGCAAGATTGCGACGGCTGAGTACGATGGATTGGGCGATATTTCGACCTTGGCGGACCCGGGTGTGGTGCAGCATTTGATTGATACGCACAAGACGATGAATGTTGCGTAAGTAGCGTTTGGCGTTATTAAACCCCTGCCAGGTGTTGAGCCTGGTGGGGTTTTTTATTGGCTGATGGTTTTGTGTTGCCTGATAGGGCCTCATCGCGAGCAGGCTCACTCCCACAGTGGATCTCCAGTGGATGAAGATTGCGTGCCAGACGCAGATCCCCTGTAGGAGTGAGCCTGCTCGCGATGGCGATCTATCGAACACCCCATAAACCCCAGCCAATAATTATCGGCTTCCCCCGCAGCCCATTTCCCACTGTTACCCGCCACCCTTCAAGTAACTGAATGTGTAACCGCCCGCGCCGATACGGGGCGATGGGAAACGCAAAGCCCCGCATCAGCGCACCCATACGTCCCGCCAAAAATAAGAACCCACGCTGCACTTGCCGGATTAGAAGGCTTTGCCAATAATAGGCCCGCAATTTGCTATGTATATCGGTTCACTGTCTTTTGCTCTTGCATGAATTTGCAGAGCTGTCAACGCGCCCAAGCGGCTTTCTCGGTGCTTCTGTAATTTGTTGTCGCATTGAAGAAATATCGGCTTCGGGCCTGTCGTTAGAATGCCGATCACTCGCTCGTTGTTGCTCGCGTTTAAAAAAAAGCGCGATTCCTGCAGCGCGGCAACGCTTTCAGGTTCCACTCACTCGCATATTGGGCCGTCGCTCACTCTGCCGTTTTAGCCCTTTACCGATGGAGTCCCAAGATGAAGAAACTCGTGCTGCTTGGCGCCCTGGCACTGTCCGTGCTGTCCCTGCCAACCTTCGCCGATGAAAAACCTCTGAAAATCGGTATCGAAGCGGCTTACCCTCCGTTCGCTTCCAAAGCACCGGACGGCAGCATCGTTGGTTTCGACTACGACATCGGCAACGCCCTGTGCGAGCAGATGCAGGTCAAGTGCGTCTGGGTCGAGCAAGAGTTCGACGGTCTGATCCCTGCACTCAAAGTGCGCAAGATCGACGCGATCCTGTCGTCCATGTCGATCACTGAAGACCGCAAGAAGTCCGTGGACTTCACCAACAAGTACTACAACACCCCGGCGCGCCTGGTCATGAAGGCCGGCACTCCGGTCAGCGACAGCCTGGCTGAGCTGAAGGGCAAGAACATCGGCGTGCAACGTGGTTCGATCCACGAGCGTTTCGCCCGCGAAGTCCTGGCCCCGCTGGGTGCCGAGATCAAGCCGTACGGTTCGCAGAACGAAATTTACCTCGACGTGGCTGCCGGTCGCCTCGACGGCACCGTGGCAGACGCTACGCTGCTGGATGACGGTTTCCTGAAAACCGACGCCGGCAAAGGCTTCGCGTTCGTTGGTCCGGCCTTCACCGACGTCAAATACTTCGGCGACGGCGTAGGCATCGCGGTTCGCAAGGGCGACGCGCTGAAAGACAAGATCAACACCGCGATCGCTGCCATTCGCGAGAACGGCAAGTACAAGCAAATCCAGGACAAGTACTTCGCCTTCGATATCTACGGCAAGTAACACGTCCCGGCGACAAGCCCGAATGGCGCAAGCAACAGGATCTCTGAGGTTTGCGCCATTTTTTCATCCCAACTTTCGAGGACCTGAATCATGTTGAAAGGCTACGGGGCTGTCATCCTCGATGGCGCATGGTTGACGCTTCAGCTCGCCTTGTCGTCCATGGCCCTGGCCATCGTTCTGGGTCTGATCGGCGTTGCGCTGCGTCTTTCGCCGGTGCGCTGGCTGGCGTGGCTGGGCGATCTGTATTCCACGGTGATCCGCGGTATTCCCGACCTGGTGCTGATCCTGCTGATTTTCTACGGCGGTCAGGACCTGCTCAACCGCGTCGCACCGATGCTGGGCTATGACGATTACATCGACCTGAACCCGTTGGCCGCCGGTATCGGCACCCTGGGCTTCATCTTCGGTGCGTACCTGTCGGAGACGTTCCGTGGCGCCTTCATGGCGATCCCGAAAGGTCAGGCAGAAGCCGGCATGGCGTACGGCATGAGCAGTTTTCAGGTGTTCTTCCGGGTGTTGGTGCCACAGATGATTCGCTTGGCGATTCCGGGCTTTACCAACAACTGGCTGGTACTGACCAAGGCCACCGCGCTGATTTCGGTGGTCGGTCTGCAAGACATGATGTTCAAGGCCAAGCAGGCGGCAGATGCCACCCGCGAGCCTTTCACCTTCTTCCTCGCAGTGGCGGCGATGTACCTGGTGATCACCAGCGTCTCGTTGCTGGCATTGCGTCACCTTGAGAAGCGCTACTCGGTAGGCGTAAGGGCGGCTGATCTATGATCTTCGACTACAACGTCATTTGGGAGGCCCTGCCGCTGTACCTCGGCGGCCTGGTGACCACCCTCAAGTTGCTCGCGCTGTCGCTGTTCTTCGGCCTGTTGTGTGCGTTGCCGCTGGGGCTGATGCGCGTCTCCAAGAACGCGGTCGTCAACATGACGGCCTGGCTCTACACCTACGTGATCCGCGGCACACCGATGCTGGTGCAGCTGTTTTTGATCTACTACGGTCTGGCGCAATTCGAAGCCGTGCGTGAAAGCTTCCTGTGGCCATGGCTGTCCAGCGCGACGTTCTGTGCGTGCCTGGCGTTCGCGATCAACACCAGCGCCTACACTGCTGAAATCATCGCCGGCAGCCTGCGCGCTACGCCGAACGGTGAGATCGAAGCGGCCAAGGCGATGGGCATGTCGCGCTTCAAGATGTACAAGCGGATTCTGCTGCCATCGGCCCTGCGCCGGGCGCTGCCGCAGTACAGCAACGAAGTGATCATGATGCTGCAGACCACCAGCCTGGCGTCCATCGTGACCCTGATCGACATCACCGGTGCCGCGCGCACGGTCAACGCCCAGTTCTACTTGCCGTTCGAAGCCTACATCACCGCCGGCGTGTTCTACCTGTGCCTGACCTTCATCCTGGTGAAGCTGTTCAAACTGGCCGAGCGCCGCTGGCTGGGCTATCTGGCCCCGCGGAAGCACTGATATGGAACGCATCGATCATCCATTGCCGTGGAGCCACCTCGGTAGCGAACGCCAGATTTCGGTGTTCCGCTTTGGTAGCGGCGAGCGCAAGGCCTACATCCAGGCCAGCCTGCACGCCGACGAATTGCCAGGCATGCGCACGGCCTGGGAGCTGAAAAAGCGCCTGGCCGAACTCGAGGCTCAAGGCTTGCTCAACGGCGTGATCGAGCTGGTGCCGGTGGCCAATCCACTGGGCCTCGGTCAATTGCTGCAAGGCAGTCATCAAGGGCGTTTCGAAGCGGGCAGCGGCAAGAATTTCAACCGCGATTTCGTCGAGCTGAGCGCGCCCGTGGCCGCTGCGCTGGATGGGCATCTGGGCGATGATCCGCACGCCAATATCCGCTTGATCCGTCAGGCCATGAGCGATCACCTCGCGGCATTGCCCGAGGCGAGCAGTCAGTTGCAAGGCATGCAACGCGTGTTGCTCAGCCATGCCTGCACCGCCGATGTGGTGCTGGATCTGCACTGCGACGCCGAAGCCGCGCTGCACATGTATGCGTTGCCGCAACACTGGCCGCAATGGCGTTCCCTGGCCGCGCACCTGAATGTGAAGGTGGGTTTGCTGGCGGAAGATTCCGGTGGCAGTTCCTTCGACGAAGCCTGCTCGCTGCCGTGGCTGCGTCTGTCGCGTCAGTTCCCGGATGCGCAGATTCCACTGGCCTGTCTGGCGACTACCATTGAATTAGGGGGCCAGGCCGATACCGGCCGCGCGGACGCCGAGGCTTACGCCGAAGGCATTCTGGCGTTCCTCGCCGAGCAAGGCTTGATTAGCGGCGAATGGCCGAAACCTGCGCAAGACCCTTGCGAAGGCATGCCGTTCGAAGGCACCGAATTGTTGTTCGCGCCGCATCCGGGCGTGATCAGTTTCCTGCGTAAGCCGGGCGAATGGATTGACGCCGGCGACGAGATTTTCGAAGTGATCGATCCGTTATCGGATCGGGTCAGCACGGTGTGTGCTGGTACGTCCGGGGTGCTGTTTGCCATTGAACGGCTGCGTTATGCCCAACCCGGTTTCTGGCTGGCCAAGGTGGCGGGGCGCGAAGCGCTGCGTCACGGGCGCTTGCTCAACGACTGACTGACTGTTTTTGTGAGAACCGACCGCATGTACAAACTTGAAGTCCAAGACCTGCATAAACGCTATGGCAGTCACGAAGTGCTCAAGGGCGTGTCCCTGAAAGCGGCGGCTGGCGATGTGATCAGCATCATCGGCTCCAGTGGCTCCGGCAAAAGTACCTTCCTGCGCTGCATCAACCTGCTGGAGCAGCCGCACGCTGGCCGGATTCTGCTCAACAACGAAGAGCTGAAACTGGTGGCAAACAAGGACGGCGCGATGAAAGCGGCCGACCCGAAGCAGCTGCAACGCATGCGTTCGCGCCTGTCGATGGTGTTCCAGCATTTCAACCTGTGGTCACACATGACTGCGCTGGAAAACATCATGGAAGCACCGGTCCACGTGCTCGGCATGTCCAAGGCCGAAGCCCGCGACAAGGCCGAGCACTACCTGAACAAGGTAGGCGTGGCACATCGCAAGGACGCTTACCCGGGCCACATGTCCGGTGGCGAGCAGCAGCGCGTGGCGATTGCCCGTGCACTGGCGATGGAACCCGAGGTGATGCTGTTCGACGAACCGACCTCGGCCCTCGACCCGGAACTGGTCGGCGACGTGCTGAAAGTGATGCAGGCCCTGGCCCTCGAAGGCCGGACCATGGTGGTGGTGACCCACGAAATGGGCTTCGCCCGTGAAGTGTCGAACCAGCTGGTGTTCCTTCACAAAGGTGTCGTCGAAGAAAGCGGCAACCCGCGTGAAGTGCTGGTCAATCCACAGTCCGAACGCCTGCAGCAATTCCTCTCGGGCAGCCTGAAGTAATCAGGACTGCCGTTGTGCACCGGGATAGTGCATGCTTCGCGATTTAGAGGCCACCCCCGATCCCTTGTGGGAGCTGGCCTGCCGGCGATGGCGGTGTGTCAGATTACATCTCTGGTACAGATAAACCGACATCGCCGGCAAGCCAGCTCCCACATTTGATCTTTGTTGGTTTTTAGATGTGCGTTCATTTACGGGCTAGCATTGGCCCATGCCTTCATCACTGTTCTTCGCTTCGGATTGCCCGCCCATGACTGCCCATCGAATTGGTTTCCTGATTTGGCCCAGCACTAAAGCACTGACGCTTGCGCTGGCTGAGGAGGCCTTGCGTGTTGCCCAGCGTGTGCATCCGGACGTGGTCTACGAACTGTCGTTCCTGCAGGCCGAGCCGCCGGCCGAAGGTGCCTGGCAATTGCCGGGAGAGCCGTGGACCGGCAAGCTCGAAAACTTCCAGAAACTGTTCCTGCTCGCCGATGAGCCGCCGACCACCCTCGCGCCGGCGCTTAGCAGTTCGTTGAAACAACTGGTGCGGGCCGGTTGCGTGATCGGTGGTTTATCCGCCGGTGTCTACCCGTTGGCACAGCTCGGTTTGCTCGATGGTTATCGCGCCGCAGTTCACTGGCGCTGGCAGGACGATTTCGCCGAACGTTTCCCGAAAGTCATCGCCACCAGCCATCTGTTCGACTGGGATCGCGATCGCCTGACCGCATGCGGCGGCATGTCCGTACTCGATCTGCTGCTGGCCGTGCTGGCCCGTGATCACGGTGCGGAACTGGCCGGCGCCGTGTCCGAAGAACTGGTGGTCGAGCGAATCCGCGAAGGCGGCGAACGCCAGCGCATCCCGTTGCAGAATCGTCTCGGCTCCAGCCATCCGAAGCTCACCCAGGCGGTGTTGCTGATGGAAGCCAACATCGAAGAACCGCTGACCACCGACGAAATCGCCCAGCATGTGTGCGTTTCCCGCCGGCAGCTGGAACGCATCTTCAAGCAATACCTCAACCGCGTGCCGAGCCAGTACTACCTGGAATTGCGCCTGAACAAGGCCCGGCAAATGTTGATGCAAACCAGCAAGTCGATCATTCAGATCGGCCTGTCGTGTGGCTTCTCTTCAGGGCCGCATTTCTCCAGCGCCTACCGCAACTTCTTCGGTGCCACGCCGCGGGAAGATCGCAACCAGCGGCGTAGCAGCAGTCCGTTCGAGTTGTCGTCGGTGCCGTCGGAACGGGGCTGACCGCGGCCTTATTCGTCGACTTCGGACCCGTCCGTGGACGAAATGTGCATCTCACCTCGATTGATCACTTCTTCCACACCGAAATCGGTGCCCGTGCTCTCGTAATAGTCGATCAGTCGCAACACACTTTCCTCGGAAAACGGATTGCCGCGAAGGCTGATGTTCTCGGCCACGTCCATGGACAATTCCATGATGTCGCTCGGGACCTCAGTGATGGCATTTTCACTGAGATCGGCCCAATCCAGTTCCTGCAGTTGGAGCAGGCCGCGAGGGATTTCGGTGATGCCGGTCTCAGGCAGCAGAACGGTGGCGAGCCCCGGCATTTGGCTGAGGTCGGGCGTCAGCCCCAAGGGGTTGAGGCTCAGATCCAGGTAGTCGAGCTGCTCCATTCCCGCTAATGCGCTTGCGGATTCAGTGGACAAACTGATGCGGCAGTCGGGCAGTGACAGTGATCGCAGTCGTCCCATCTTGAACACCGCTTCGGGAATGTCGCCAAGGTTGCACTCTCGCAGCCTCAGGCTTCTGAGGTTGGGGAATGATTCTAGGAAGCGTCCGATACGAGTCACACCCTCGACACTTTGCAGCTCCAGCGACGAGACATGGCTGAAGTCTGCACTTAGCGTCGGTAACTCCCCGGTTATTCGGGGGCTGATGACCAGTTCAAACGTTGGCTCAAGCAACTCATTGAAATCGTCCAGTTCGGTGTCATGCCGCCAGCATCGTTCCAGCGCTTGCTTGAATTCGTCGCGGTTGGCGTGCTCGACAAACAGTTGGCGCTCATTGAACGGTTCGCCCGTGCGCGGGTGGAGCGCTGGCACATCCGCTGTCCATGCCGCCAGATCGTTACTTAACTGGGCCAGTTCTGCTTCCAGATTGCTCAGCTCCACTCGGCCATCCGCCAGTGTGCCGGGCAATTCGTAGACGAACTCACTGGCTTGCTCAACCTCCAGGTTCGGGTAAAGCGCCCTGACGCGTTCGATATCTGTCTCGGGGGCAAGAACGCCCAGGTCGTATGAGTTTTCGAGGTAATGAAGCTTGATCAGTTCTCGGGCGCTGTCGGCGAGCGGATTGTTTGAGAGGTGCACGCCGCGCTTTTCGTAGGCGACGCTGTCGAGTATCCCGGGAGGCAGCTCGGTAATCTGGTTGTTCGTCAGCATAAGCGTGTCGAGCTTGGGGTGGCGCAGGGCGCTGTCGGGAATCCTTGTCAGGCCTGTTTCGCTCAGGTCCAGGTGCACCAGTTCTGGCATGGACTGAATACCGGGAACCGTGTCGAACGGATTGCGGAACAGGTCCAGCATCACCAGTTTTTTCAATGAAGACAGCCTTGACCAGTTGGCGGCGTCGAACGTGATTGCGCAGTCGTTGAGCAGCAACGCATCTAGATTGGCCATCTGAGGAATCGCATCGGGCAGGGTGCTCAACGAGAACCGGCGTAAATCAAGTCGACGAAGCCCCTCGAAACCTTGCAGAAAGCCGTGAAGACCTTGCTCGGCATGGCTACCTTCAAGGGCAAGCAGCGAGACGTGGCTGAAGTCGGCCGTCAGGACTGGCAGATCGCCCAGAATCGGTTCCGCGAACCTCAGCGTGTATCGATTACCACCGTCCGCTGAATCCAGGTCCCGGGGTGATTGCCTGCGCCAGCTACGCTGGATTTCTTGCGCCAGCAACCGTCGATTGTGCTGCTGGCCCTGGAACTCCAGATCGCTCAGCGGGAGACGGGTTTCGGGGTGAATGCTCGGGGCGTTGCTTATCCAGTTGTCCAGGTCGCGATGCAGTCGCTCCAGTTCGTTGTACAGGCGAGAAAGCTCGACGCGAGCGCCATCAGGATGGCTCTGTAAACCCGTGACCAATGGTTGCAGTTCTTCCTGGGTCAGGCTGGGATAAACCGCGCGAACCCGTTCATCGAGCGTGGGCGTTGGATTGCCGCTGCGGGCATAACCCTCTGTGCCCCCGGGCAAACGCATGGTCGTGGGGTCGTAGAACGGTTTTCGAATCGGGTTTTTCGCGAACAGCGTGCGCAGTTGCGGTTTGCTTGTTGCCTGCTCGGCGATGCGCACTTTGAGTGCTGGGCCGTCTTCGGCCGAAAACCCCATGGCGTTGCGTTGTGCCTCAGGTAATGAGTCCAGAATGGCCTGATAAAAATCACCGGGCCGCTCATTGTTCCCGTGGACCTGATAAGTGAAGTCCTCTGCTTGCACCAATATTTTGAGGTTTGTCGCATCGGGCTCGCCAATGCTGTCGCGCAAGATTCCGTCATGGGAATACTCCCTGACTTCGATCCGTATATCAGCGGGGGGCCAGCCGGGCAACGATTCGAGGCTGTGCAGCGCCAGGCGATGGGTATCGGTGGAGTCCATGCCCTCGAGATAGAAACCCTCGTACGCTCTGGCAACGCGCACCGCTTCCAACGCTTTCAGTGCGACGTCCTTGAGACGCTGTGGCACTCGACCGTTGTTCAGTTGCATCAGCTCGGTGCTCGATGCATTGCTCACCAGTTCTTGTGCTGCGTCGGTTGGTAAACCCCGTACGTCGTCGAGCAGCAGTTGAACCTGCCGGCCTGCGGGTTTTTCCAGTGCTTGGTAGCGAGACTGGAAGAGCGATTTGCGCTGGTTCATGGCCTGATCGTAATCAGGATGGTCGCTGCGGTGTTGCTCGATCAAGGCCTGAATGTCGCGGTCGATCTGGAAGCGTTTGATGGTGTCGGTCAGCAGCGAAGGTGGGCGGTGATTCTCGACGTGGGTTTCGCGCAGCACGTTCTCGTGAAAACCGCTGATCTGCAGGATTTGCTCGCGCTCGGCGCTGGTGAACGACTCGACGCTGTGACCGAGGCGGCGCATCACGGTTTCCCGGTTCCACGTCAACGGTTGGTCCAGAGATGTTTGCCAGGCGCCATGCTGGTTGTGCCGCAAAGGGGGCTGATAAGCATCGGCCCGATCCGGATGCTGAATCAGGAACCGTCCGGACTCGCTGTCCAGTTTTACGGCGTAGAGTTTCCCCTCCAGGGGCAGAAGCGTTTTTTCCTGATGGTGATAGAGACCTGATGGATCAGGTTTTACCCCGTCGGGCAGGCGCAGCGTCTGTTCATAAGGCGCAAGATCCGGCTTCCAGTAACGGGTTTTCCCTTCTGGCGTCGCGATGGGTTTGAGCGGATCGATCAGCGCAACCGCTTCGCGCGAGAGCAGACGGCTGAAGGCACCGGCAGCGAGCGCACCACCCATCGCGAAGGTCCCCACTTCAACGACCGTCTCGACGATTGTCATCAAGTGGCCGAACGCTTCGGTCTTCAAGCCTTCGGCCCAGTCGATGACGCCTTCGAAGGTATCGTCGAGCACCTGGTACGCCATGTAGGTCAGCATCAACTCGCCCAGAAAAGGCACAAAGGGCAGGGCAACGAACGACGCAACTTCCAGGACCTTTTCGGCGACATTGCTAAAGGCGTCCCACGCCGCCCATCGTGCCGCCCGGTCGGCACTGGCGGTAGAGACGGCCTGGGTGCGTGCGTCATTGAGTATCTTGTTCAGTTGCTGTTGGTAGAGGTGGGCCCACAGATTGTTTCTGATCTGGCTTATCGAGAACTGCAGGTTAGGTTTTTCGACGGGGGTATCACGCCAGCTTGGCAACGGATCACCGCGCGTGTGTTCATGCCAGGTCACGGCGCGTAGACGGCTGTTGAGGTCCGCGAAAAAGTGCCCTCTTTCCTGATGATCGACAAACCGGCTGAAGAACGCCTGATAAGCCGGAGCGCGCAGTTTGCGGGTCAGTTCTGTCATGAACGACAGGGTGTCGGGGTATTGCTTGAGCGGATGTTCCGGATCGTCCGGGATGTAAGCGATGATCCGCGAGCGTTGGGGCATGAGCCCGAGTTTCGGTGCGAAAATCACGATGCCCGTCAGCGATGAAGACATTATTTTCAGGTCGTGGCAGTGCAGTAGCCAATCATCCAGCCCCACGTTTTCGCGGCCTTCCATCAGGTCGAGAATCGAACGGCAGGCATCAGCCGGCAGGTCCTTCCGGGTCTGGGCCAGTTGCAGGGCGGAACGAAGTGCTGCCTTGTGCGTTTTGATGACATTCGATTTCAACACAGCCGCAGCGACCGCATCGGTAAACCCCAGGTTTTCCTTGAGGTGCGCTTCGTATCGACCGCCGATATCCAGTTCCCTGCACAAACGGGTGAAGTTTTGAATGGAGAGTTGGCGTTTAATCGCCGGCAACGTATCGAAATGCCCGGCGGGGGAAGGTTCGGTGATGAACGTCGAGTCGGTTTCGTAGGCACTGGTTTCAGTCTCTGAAGACTGAAAGTTGTGCAGGGCGGCGTCGAGCAGCGAGACCGTCCAGGTACGAGCGGCACCGGTCTTGACCGGAAACCACGGGATGGTCTGCGGGATATACAGGCGCAGGAAAGTGGTTTTGACGTCCAGTTCCAGGCCGTACCGGGTTTTCAATGCGTCACTCAGCAGCGGTTCGGCAAAGTCCCGAACGTTTTGCAGTTTGTTCAGCCGCGACTCCAGCTGGTTGCGTTGGGTCAGGTATTCCGTGGTGGCCGCTTTCAGTGATTGATGTTGCTCACGGGTTGCCTGAGCGTGCCAGTCGGGGAAGTCGAGCCGGGCGCTCTTCAGTGCGAGGCGTGTCGCGGGGGATGCAGTTGTTACCCAGGCGGGCAAATTGTGAAACGCATGCTGGAAATGCGCGTCTGGCTGGGTCGTAAGCTCGGGGTCGTGCTGAATCATTGCGCTAGTCCTTTAGCGATTGGAGGGAGGCCAAAGGAAAACAAACAATGAAGCACCCTGTGCGGTACATATTTACCGCACTGCTCGACAAGCCTGCCTATAACCTGTGCCAGCGGTTTAAACTGCGCCTTTGCGACGGTATATGTCGCATTGCCGTAAACCCGGCTGAAACCGGGGTTTGCGCTATAAGAAGTTGTCGCTTGGCGGCAAGGCCGGGCTGAAAACTGTCCTTACAATCCCCCCATCGCTCGCCAGTTTCAGGCGGGTGTTCCTCTTCAGGAGACTCCGATGTCCGTTGAGCACGCTGCGGTAGAACGCGCCGATTTCGACCAGGTAATGGTTCCCAACTATGCGCCTGCCGCATTCATCCCTGTGCGTGGCGCCGGTTCCCGCGTCTGGGACCAGTCTGGTCGCGAGCTGATCGACTTCGCCGGCGGGATCGCCGTCAACGTATTGGGCCATGCGCACCCGGCGCTGGTCGGTGCCTTGACCGAACAAGCGAACAAGCTGTGGCACGTGTCCAACGTGTTTACCAATGAGCCGGCACTGCGCCTGGCGCATAAGCTGATCAATGCGACGTTTGCCGAGCGTGCATTCTTCTGCAACTCCGGCGCCGAAGCCAACGAGGCCGCCCTCAAGCTGGCCCGTCGCGTCGGTTTCGACCGTGCCGGCACCGAGAAGTACGAAATCATCGCGACCGTCAACAGCTTCCACGGACGTACCCTGTTCACCGTGAACGTCGGTGGCCAGCCGAAATATTCCGACGGCTTCGGTCCGAAAATCACCGGCATCACCCACGTGCCGTACAACGATCTGTCGGCGCTGAAAGCGGCCATTTCCGACAAGACCTGTGCAGTCATCCTAGAACCGATCCAGGGCGAAAGCGGTGTGATCCCGGCCGAACTCGAATACCTGCAAGGCGCCCGTGACCTGTGCAACGCGCACAACGCGCTGCTGATTTTCGACGAAGTGCAGACCGGCATGGGCCGTACCGGCCATCTGTTTGCCTACCAGCATTACGGCGTGATCCCGGACATCCTGACCAGCGCGAAGAGCCTGGGCGGTGGTTTCCCGATCGCCGCGATGCTGACCACCGAAGCGCTGGCCAAGCACCTGGTCGTGGGCACCCACGGCACCACCTATGGCGGCAACCCGCTGGCGTGTGCTGTTGCCGAAGCCGTGATCGACGTGATCAACACCCCTGAAGTGCTGGCCGGCGTCAATGCAAAACACGACAAGTTCAAGGCTCGCCTGGAGCAGATCGGCGAGAAGTACGGCCTGTTCACCCAAGTGCGTGGCATGGGCCTGTTGATCGGTTGCGTACTGAGCGATGCCTGGAAAGGCAAGGCCAAGGACGTCTTCAACGCCGCCGAGCGTGAAGGCCTGATGGTCCTGCAAGCCGGCCCGGACGTGGTGCGTTTCGCGCCAAGCCTGGTGGTGGAAGACGCCGACATCGATGCCGGCCTGGACCGTTTCGAACGCGCTGCAGCGAAACTGACGCAAGCCTGATAGACCCTTCGACGCCTGACCCTTCAGGCGTCGAACCAATTTTTTACGCCGTACCCGCTTTTCTGTAGGAGCGAGCTTGCTCGCGATGGAGTGTCAGTCGACACCAATGTGACTGACCCACCATCGCGAGCAAGCTCG
>NZ_RWIN01000110.1 GCF_009761815.1 Pseudomonas sp. PB120 | reverse complement strand
ATCCCGAACTCAGCAGTGAAACGATGCATCGCCGATGGTAGTGTGGGGTTTCCCCATGTGAGAGTAGGTCATCGTCAAGATTAAATTCCGAAACCCCAATTGCGCAAGCAGTTGGGGTTTTGTTTTGTCCGCAGGAAAGTGCTCCGAAAAAAGGGATAGCCCAATGGCTACCCCTCACTCCAGCAACATCATTAATGAAACTTAGGCAGCACGTATTCCGCAATCTCTTCGATTACTTCCGCAACCGGCCGCTCGCTACGGCGCAGGTGTAAACCAATATGTTGCACACCCGCATCGCGTAATGCTTGCAGCTCATCGATTAACGCCAACCGCCCACAGCTGCCGCCGAAACGAACACGGCGCATCGGTGCATGAGGGTTGGCTGCCAGATCCAGATGAACGAAGCTGATATACGGCTTATCGCCACCCACCTCCCGCCACAACCCCACTCGACGATGATGTTCATCCGGAGTGCCGGGGTAGGCGAGCCAGCCATCCATGTGCTCACCGATCCAGGCCGGGGATTGCTGACCAAGACCCGCTACCAGTAACGGTACCGGCTGATCACGCTCCGGAAGCAATCGGGTGCCGATGGGTAGCCGCCCTTCGCCCTGGCTGCGCAATAGCTCGACCGTATCGCGAAAAATTTCTCCCCGCTGATCGTAGTCCACGCCAAACAACGGATATTCCACCGGACGATCGCCACTGGCCACGCCAAGGAGCAGCCGTCCATCACTCAACTCATCGATACTGTTGGCCGCCTTAAGCGTCAACCAAGGCTGACGCAGAGGCAGCACAACAGCCGCCGTCCCCAGCATAATGTTGTCGGTGATGCCCGCCAGGTATCCAAGGTAGGAAAAGGTTTCGAACACCTGCGCGGCATCGCCGAAATCAGGGTCGTAAACGGGCACGTCGCGAACCCACAGCGCACGGAAACCGGCCTTGTCGGCCAATCTCGCCATGGCAGCGTGCTGCTTCAGATCGGGCACGCCAAACGGCCTGTCCTCAGCAAGCCTCAACTGCTGGCCTGCACTGGACCAATCGTTATCCAGCGGTAATTCCAGCCCGATGGAAAATCCTTTCGAGCCAAGTAGTCGTTGAAAACGCGAGTGCATGGAAAGCTCCATAAAGGGAATGACATGCACCCAGTATCTACAGGCTTACCCGCAAGAAAAACGCATCAATGGGAACATCAATCTTGAGCAAAAAGCACGAAACCGAACCAAACTAACCTACCCAAGGCCGTCGTTTGAACGCTCAAGGACAACCGTTAGAGGAAATCGAACTAAAGTGACCGGGCAGTTTTTGGTATGGTGCAGCTCGTTTTTTTAATGGACTGCTTTCAAACCCACGGATCGGTGTTCCCTTTAGTCAAAGAGCTGCTGCAGAAATGCCCGAACCGATACCCATCAAGGATCACGAAAAAGAGACGCGCCTGGTCAACAAGCGATTGATCGCCTGCGCCTTGTTTGTCGTCGCGATTTCCTGCGCCCTGGTTGTGCGCATGTACATCCTGCAAGTCGTCGAGTTTGACTATCACTCGACGATCTCCGAAAACAACCGCGTCCATGTCCTGCCAATTACCCCGACCCGTGGGCTGATCTATGACCGAAACGGCGTCCTCCTGGCGGACAACCGGCCCAGTTTCAACCTGACCATCACCCGTGAACGCGCCTCGGATGTGAAACAGGAGCTGGACGAGGTGATCAGCCTCCTGCAGTTGCCGGCTGAAGACCGCTCCCTGTTCGACAAGGCAATGAAGCAGGCGCGGCATCCTTTCGTGCCCGTCACCCTGTTCTATGAACTCAGCGAAGAACAGATCGCGGTGCTCGCGGTCAACGAGTTCCGCTTGCCGGGCATCGATGTCGAACCGCAATTTGTCCGCCACTACCCGCTGGGCGCGCATTTTGCGCATTCGATCGGCTATGTCGGTCGTATAAACGAGAAAGAATCCAAGGCCCTGGATACGGTGGAGTACCGCGGCACGCAATCGATCGGCAAGACCGGCATCGAGAAATTCTACGAGTCCGAGTTGCACGGTCAGGTTGGTTACGAAGAAGTAGAAACCAATGCCCAGGGTCGTGTGCTGCGGGTGCTTAAGCACACTGATCCGATTCCCGGCAAAAACATCGTCCTGAGCCTCGACGTCAAACTTCAGGAAGCCGCCGAAGATGCCTTGGGTGATCGCCGTGGCTCGGTGGTTGCACTCGATCCGTCGACCGGCGAAGTGCTGGCCATGGTCAGCAAACCGAGCTTCGATCCGAACCTGTTCGTCACCGGTATCAGCTTCAAGGAATACGCGGCGCTGCACGACTCCATCGACCGACCGCTGTTCAACCGCGTCTTGCGTGGCCTCTACGCACCGGGTTCGACCATCAAGCCTGAAGTGGCCATTGCCGGCCTCGACGCGGGCGTCGTCACCCCGCAGACCCGCGTCTTCGACCCAGGTTATTACCAACTGCCGGATTACGATCACAAATACCGCAACTGGAACCACAGTGGCGACGGTTGGGTTGATATGGACGCGGCGATCATGCGTTCCAACGACACTTACTTCTACGACCTCGCCCACAAGCTGGGTATTGATCGCTTGCACGATTACATGGCCATGTTCGGCCTCGGTGAGAAGGTCTCGCTGGACATGTTCGAAGAGTCTGCTGGCCTCATGCCGTCACAGGCCTGGAAGCGCGCTACCCGTCGTCAGGCCTGGTTCCCTGGTGAGACGGTGATCCTCGGCATCGGTCAAGGCTACATGCAGGTCACCCCGCTGCAACTGGCCCAGGCCACGGCGCTGATCGCCAACAAAGGCGTGTGGAACCGCCCGCACCTGGCCAAAACCGTCGACGGTATTGCACCGGTGGATGAGCATCCGATGCCCAACATTCTGCTGAAAAATCCCCACGACTGGGAGCAGGTCAACCACGGCATGCAAATGGTCATGCACGATGCTCGCGGGATTGCACGGGCGGCAGCGCTTGGCGCTCAGTACCGCATCGCCGGCAAGAGTGGTACCGCGCAAGTGGTTGCGATCAAGCAGGGCGAACGTTACAACCGGGCGAAAACCCTGGAGCGTAACCGCGACAACGCCTTGTTTGTCGGTTTCGCTCCGGCGGAGCACCCGAAGATCGTCATCTCGGTGATGATCGAAAACGGCGAGGCGGGTGGTCGTGTCGCCGGCCCCGTGGTGCGGCAGATCATGGACGCCTGGCTGCTTGATCAGGACGGTCACCTGAAGCCGCAATACGCCGCGCCCGCCAAACCGCCTGGCGATCCTCACGTTTAAGGCTGCCGCGAGCAGGCCCACTCGCACGAAGGGCCGGTTCGAAACCTTACGGCGCTTGTGATGAAACACAAGTGCTGTAAGGCACTTGCCATTGACCTTACGTTAACGTAAACATTGTGGCAGGGCGCTGAACTTAAAAAAGCGCAGGGCGGACCGATCCGGAGCGCTTGATGACACTCATAAAAACAACTTCCCCCAAGCTGCACCCTGAAGCCCGGCTGGCCCGGGAAAAACTTCACCTGGAGGGCGAAGTCCCCGATGGCGTGTTGCGCGCGGAAATCGATGCCTCGTGGCGACGCAGCCTCAGTCATGGCGTGCATTTCAATAGCAAACATGAACTGGCGCTGGAGTCGAGCGCCAGCGTCGAGCTGCTGTTGGCGAGCAATCGGCTGCTGATCGATGCAGCATTGCCGGCCATCGATTACCTGGCCGAGCGGCAGGGTAAGGAAGGGCTGATCATCCTCGCCAACTCCGACGCCACCATTCTGGCCGTCGAAGGCCGCGCCGACCGCCTCAAGGGCAGCGGCCTGCAAGACATCACCCTCGGCGCCTGCTGGAGCGAAGCCGCTCGTGGCACCAACGCCCTCGGCACTGCGCTGGTCGAAGCCCGGCCAACGCTGATCGATTGCGGCGAACATTATCTTGATCGCTTGTCTGATTTTTCCTGTACTTCGGTGCCCATCCATTGCCCTCAGGGCGATATTCTCGGCGTGCTTGATTTGACCCGAGAAGGCCCGCTCGGCCGCGCCCACGACAGCACCGCGTTGCTGGCCATGGCGGTCAGCCAGATTGAAAGCCGAGTGTTCAACGCCAGTTTTCCGGACCAGATCGTCCTGGCGTTCCATAGCCGTCGGCAATACCTCGAGTCGCCCTGGCAGGGCCTGCTTGCCGTGAGTCTGGGCGGGCAGATCCTGGCGGTCAGCGCCCAGGCTTGCCAGCTACTCCACGCAGAACGTTCAGCATTGATCGGTCGGCGTTGCGAAGAGTTTCTCGGTGTCGACGGCCTGCAACTATTAGCGCGCCTGCATCAGGACGGTGTCGGTAGCCTGCAGACCGCCAAAGGTGAGTTTTTCTACAAAACCCTGCGCGCGCCGCAGCGTTCGATCAATGCCAGCAGCCCTGCGCGCAGCACCCCGAAAACCGCCAAATCGCCACCCGATCTGGACACCCTGGCCGGCAGCAATGTTCGTTATGCCCGGGCCTTGCGCATGGCCCGGCAGGGCCTGGCCAATGAGCTCCCGGTGCTGCTGCTCGGTGAAACCGGCACCGGCAAGGAAGTCATCGCCCGTGCGCTGCACATGGCCGGAACCCGTTGTGACAAACCCTTCGTCGCGGTGAACTGTGCGGCGATCCCCGAAGGCCTGATCGAGTCCGAGCTGTTTGGCTACCGCGAAGGCGCCTTCACCGGTTCCCGTCGCGGCGGCATGGTAGGGCGCTTGCAACAGGCCCACGGCGGCACCTTGTTTCTCGATGAAATCGGCGACATGCCACTGCCCTTGCAGGCCCGGCTGCTGCGAGTCCTGCAGGACCGAAAAGTGGCACCGCTGGGCGCTGGCGAAGAGCAGGATATCGACGTTGCCCTAATCTGCGCCACCCACCGTGACCTCAAGCGCCTGGTGGAAGAAAAACACTTCCGCGAAGACCTGTTTTACCGGGTCAACGGCATCAGCGTCATGCTCCCGGCCCTGCGTGAACGTGAGGATTTCAGCGCGCTGGTCGGCCGGTTGCTGGCCAGGCTCGACGCGCCGACGGTCGTCCTGCATGACGATTTGAATCGCTTGCTCGGTGCCTATCACTGGCCGGGCAACATCCGTCAATTGGAGATGGTGCTGCGCACCGCGCTGGCCATGCGCGAACCGGGGGAAACCGTGCTCACCCTCGATCATTTGCCCGACAGTATGCTCGACGAACTCAACGCCAGCGAGCGGCCCCAGTCGGGCAGTATTCGCGAAAATGAACTGGAGCTGATTCGCCAGTCCCTGGACAGTCATCAGGGCAACGTCACGGCCGCCGCCGACGCCCTGGGCATCAGTCGCGCGACCCTCTATCGCAAACTCAAACAGTTGCGTTCGTGATGCAGCGCCTGATCGTTCGGCTGATCGACAGCCAGAACCCCGACGCGCTGCAAGCGGCATTGCGTTGGCTCTACAGCTTTGTGCGACCGCATCGGCTGGCGATTGCCGGGCTTCTCGGATTGTCGGTTTGCGCTTCGCTGCTGGTGCTGGTGCAACCTTGGCTGACCAAACTGCTGATTGACGATGGCCTGCTGGCGCGCGATTTTCCGAAGCTGGTGCTGATTGCGGGATTGATGATCGTCGCGGGGTTACTGGGCACAGGGTTGTCGGGAATCAATCGTTATCTGCATACACGGCTCTCCGGGCGGATTCTGTTTTCGTTGCGTGATGACCTCTATCGGCATTTGCAAACCCTGTCGCCGAGCTTCTACGGGCAACGGCGCATCGGCGACCTGATGTCGCGCCTCGATGGCGACGTCGCCGAGATCCAGCGCTTCGCCGTGGATTCGCTGTTCTCTGCCGTGTCGAGCGTCATTGGTCTGGTCTGCGCGGTGGCGATGTTGCTGACCCTGTCCTGGAAGCTGTCGCTGTTGGCGCTGGTGCTGATTCCCCTCGACGTGCTCTGGCTGCGCTGGATGCGGCGCAAGGTCGAGCGCGATGTGCGGCAGCTGCGCGAGCGTTCGGCGGACATGTCCTCGTTCATGGTCGAGACCTTGCCGGTGATGAAGTTCATCCAGTCTGCCGGTCAGCAACAGCGCGAATCGCGGCGACTGGAAGCCTTGGGCCAGGGCTACATGAGCCAGTTGCTGCGCCTGCAAGTCACGGAGTTTTTCACCCAGGCCGTGCCGGGGACGCTGACCTCTTTATCCCGGGCCTGCGCGTTTCTGATCGGCGGCTATTGGGTGGTGCAGGGGACCTGGCAATTGGGTGCGCTGATCGCGTTTTCTACCTATCTGGGCATGGCCGTCGGGCCGGTGCAAAGCCTGCTCGGTCTCTATGTTGCGATCCAGCGCATGACCGTTAGCCTCGGGCGTGTCATGGAATTGCGCGGCGAAGAGCCGACCGTTGTCACGCCCGTCACACCGCAGCCGATGCCCGCCAGTGGCGACCTGCGGTTCGACGATGTGCACTTCAGCCATCCCGGTCGGCCCACGACTTTGCGCGGTATCGAAGCGCGTATTCCCTACGGCTTGAAAGTGGCGCTGAGCGGTGGCTCCGGCGTCGGCAAATCGACCCTGATCGACCTGCTGCAACGGCACCACGACCCCCAGTCCGGCAGGGTGTTGCTGGGGGAGGTCGATGTGCGCGATCTGGACCTGTTCCAGTTGCGTCGACGGATCGCCGTGGTCAGTCAGGGCATCGTGCTGTTTCGCGGCAGTCTCGCCGACAACCTGGCCTACGCCGTGCCGGACGCGAGCCGCGAAGCCATCGCCGAAGTCGCGCGGCTGGCGCAACTCGACAGCCTGATTGCGTCCTTGCCCGAAGGCCTCGACAGTCCGCTGGGCGAGCGTGGGCAACAGTTGTCCGGCGGGCAGAAACAGCGCATCGCCATCGCCCGGGCACTGTTGCAGGACCCCTTGATTCTGGTGCTCGACGAAGCCACTTCGGCGGTGGATGAAGCGACTGAGCGCGAAGTCATCGAGGCGATAGACCGACTGTTTGCCGGGCGCACGCGGATCCTCATCAGCCATCGCCCCTCGACGCTGGCCGATGCCGATCTGCGTTTTGAATTGGTCGACGGCGTCCTGACTTCAAAAACGGTGCTGCATGAAGCCTGAACTGCGAATCGGCGTGGTCGACAGCGGCCACTCGGCGGCGCAACGGGCGCAAGTAATTGCGGGCCGGCGCTTTTCATTGCTGGAGGATGGACTGGCGCAGGGCGATTTGCGCGACGATCCGCTCGGCCATGGCAGCGCGGTGATCGAAGCCATCGGCCGGCGGGCGCCTTCGGCGGTGTTTTGTGTGGCTCAGGTGTTTGATCAGCGCGGGGTCACCAGCGCATTGCAGATTGCCACGGCGATTGACTGGCTGGTGGCGCAGGACGTTCGGATGATCAATCTCAGCCTGGGCTTGCGTCAGGATCGCAGCCTGTTGCGTGAGGCCTGCGCGGCGGCGGTAGGGCGGGGTGTTTTGCTCTGCGCCTCCAGCCCGGCTCAGGGTGAGGGTGTTTACCCGGCGAATTATCCTCAGGTGCTGCGGGTCACGGGCGATGCGCGTTGTGCGGAACAGGAATGGTCATGGCTCGACAGCGCTCAGGCGGACTTCGGCGCCTGTGTGCATGGCACGTATCCCGGCCAGTCCGGCGCCAGCCTCGGGTGTGCCGCATTGAGCGGGCACATTGCAGGGTTTCTGGTCCAGCAGCCCGGTGCGAGCAATGAACGCCTCATCGAGTGGCTGCGCGAGAATGCCCGCTATCGCGGTCCGGAACGGCGAACCGGGCCATGATTCTGATTCTGGGTGCAGGGCCTGCGGGTGCGGCGGTGGCCTTGGGGCTGCGGCGGCTGGGTTATCCCGTGACCCTGGTCAGCGAGTGGCGCCGGTTTGCGGCGCTCGAAGGCGTGTCGGTCCGAGTGCTGGACGCCCTGCGCGGTGCCGGGTTGCATCACGCCCTGGCCGACGCGGCGCTGCCGTCTCAGCGACAGGTGTCGTGGAATGGTCAGCAGCATGCACAAAACATTGAATTCCTGTTGGATCGTCCGCGCTTCGACCGGGGCCTGCGCGAGGACTTGCGCCTGGCCGGTGTCGAGCTGATCGAAGGGCGGGTGTTGAACGTTCGGTCTTCGCCTTCAGAACATCGGGTCGAGATCGAAGGCGGCGAGGTGCTGGTCGCGGATTTTCTGGTCGAAGCCCGTGGACGCCAGGCGCCCGCGCTCGGTAAGGGGCTGCGTGGGCCGGAAACGGTCAGCCTGTTGAATCGCTGGCAAGGCACGCCCGGTGCAACGGCCAGCGCCGTGGAAAGCCTTGAGGACGGCTGGGCATGGATGGCTCGGCGCGCCGACGGCCAGTGTTACTGGCAATGGACCGTGGACGTGGCCAGTGCCGAGCTGCCGGGCAAGGCGCAGTTGCTCGATTACTGTCGGGAACGGCGGCAAGGTAGCGCGTTGGCGCGGACGTTTTTCGGGGATGAGCCAGATACGGATCTGCAGTTGCATGCCCGCAGCAGCACGGCCATTTTGAGTCCGCAGGTTTGTGGCGAACACTGGATCCGCGTCGGCGATGCAGCGATGGCCGTGGACCCGTTGTCGGGCAACGGGATTTTTCAGTCGCTGTCCTCGGCGTTGCAGGCGCCGACGGTGATCAACACCCTGTTGCGCAAACCTGAGCGAGCGGCGCTGGCACAGCGTTTTCACCAGCAACGGGTGGAGCAGTTGTTTTTGCGGTTCGCGCGGATCGGACGGGACTTTTATGCCGATGAGCAGCGTTGGTTAGAACGGCCTTTCTGGCAGGCGCGGCGACAATGGCCGGATGCGGAAGTGGCCCACGCTGAACCGGATTTTGGCGCGCTGCGGATCAAGCGGGCGCCGGTGCTGAAGGGCGGGTTTGTGGATGAGGCCGAGGTGGTGATCACGGTGGATCAGCCGCTGGGGATCTGGCATGTACAAGGGGTGGAGTTGGCGCCGTTGGTGCGCAGGTTGCGGACCGAACCCGCGGACCATGTGTTGGCGGATTTGACGGTGGAGCAGGGGCGGGTGGTTCGGGGGTGGTTGTTGGGGCAGGGGTTCAAGCCCTGATATTTGAGGTGGCCGAACTGGCCTCATCGCGAGCAGGCTCGCTCCCACAGGG
>NZ_RWIN01000109.1 GCF_009761815.1 Pseudomonas sp. PB120 | reverse complement strand
GTACGGCCTGAAAACCCTCGACATCCTGGTCGAGCTGGGCAAACGGCGGATGGTCGGCGGTCAGGAAGACATGATCGTCGACGTCGCGCTGGACCTGCTCAAAAACCGCTAATACCGCCAATACCTGTAGATACACCTGCATCTCAATGTGGGAGCCAGCCTGCTGGCGAAAGCAGTGGGTCAGCCAAAGGTGATGTCGAGTGTGCCGACGCCATCGCGAGCAGGCTCGCTCCTACAAAGCTCATGACATTACAACAATAAAACGGGTACACCCCATGACAACGCTCAACCTGGCAACACCGCTGCACATGACACGAACCATCGCCCTGTGTTTCCTCGTCGCCCTGATGGAAGGCCTCGACCTGCAAGCCTCCGGGATTGCCGCTCAAGGCATGGCGGCCGCGTTCGAACTCGATAAATTACACATGGGCTGGGTGTTCAGTGCTGGAATTTTCGGCCTGCTGCCCGGTGCTTTCCTCGGCGGCCTGATGGCTGACCGCATCGGCCGTAAACGTGTGCTGATGGCGTCGGTGGCGCTGTTCGGACTGTTCTCGCTGGTCACGGCCATGGCCTGGGATTTCAACAGCTTGTTGGTTGCCCGCTGCCTCACGGGCGTGGGTTTGGGCGCCGCCCTGCCCAACCTGATCGCGCTGACCAGTGAAGTCGCCGGCCCAAAACTGCGTGGCATGGCCGTGAGCCTGATGTATTGCGGCGTGCCGTTGGGGGCCGCGATGGCCGCCAGCATCGGCATCGCGCAATTGGCCGGCGGCTGGCAGGTGGTGTTCTACGTCGGCGGCCTGGTACCGCTGCTGATCGTACCGCTGCTGGGGCTTTATCTGCCTGAGTCGGCGCAGTTCCGCAATGCCCGGGACGCCGCCCCCGTCGGCGTTGTCCGCGGTCTGTTCCGTGAAGGCGCCGCGCTGCCGACGGCCATGATCTGGGTGAGTTACTTCTTCACGCTCATGGTGGTTTACATCCTGATCAACTGGCTGCCGAGCCTGTTGGTTGGCCAGGGTTTCAGTGGTCGCGAGGCCAGCTGGGTGATGTTCGCCCTGCAACTGGGCGCCGCGACCGGGACCTTGCTGCTGGGTTGGGTGATGGACCGACTGCCGGCCTGGGCATTGTCGGCGCTGATCTACGTCGGGCTGCTCGGTTCGCTGACCGCGCTGGGCATGGTCAGCCAACTGCAAAGCATGCTGGCGGCCGGTTTCATCGCCGGTTTTTTCGCCACTGGCGGGCAGTGCGTGCTGTATGCCTTGGCACCGCATTTCTATCGCCCGTCCATCCGCGCCACGGGCGTGGGCAGTGCGGTCGCCATCGGCCGGCTGGGCGCCATGAGCGGACCGCTGGTGGCCGGCAAGATGCTCGCGCTGGGCACCGGTACCACCGGCGTGATGCTGGCCTCGGCGCCGGGGATTGTCATTGCGGCATTGGCGATGTTTTACCTGTCGGTTCGACGCAACGGCACCAGCGCCGACTGACGCCCAACCCGTAACACCCCCGCGCCGCGAAGGCGCGGGCACCTTCCTACAACAATAAAAGTGAACACTGCCATGCTCAGGATTTCTCTTGGGGCGCTCAGCGCTTGCACCTGCGTTTTCTTCCTTGGTCAGGCCGGCGCCAGCGACGTTGTCGATGACAGCCACGCCGACCTGACGATGCGCAACTATTACTTCGACCGCAATTACGTGAACGCCACGCCCCAGGCCGCTGCCCGCGAGTGGGCGCAAGGCTTCATCCTCAACGTGCGTTCGGGCTACACCGATGGGCCGGTGGGGTTCGGCTTGGACGCCCAGGGTCTGCTGGGTGTGCGCCTGGATTCTTCGCCGGATCGCGCCGGCACCGGCCTGCTGCCTTACAGCGCCACCACCCGGGAACCGGCCAGTGACTATTCGGAACTGGGGCTGACCGCCAAAGCCAGGGTCTCGAAAAGCGAATTGCAACTGGGCACCATCAGCACCTTCCTGCCGATCGCCTTCGCCAGCCCGACCCGCCTGCTGCCACAAACGTTTCGTGGCGCGTACCTCAAGTCCCAGGAAATCGACAACCTGACGCTGCACCTCGGCTGGCTGGATCGCATCAACCTGCGCGACTCCACCGACTACCAGAAAATGTCGGTGAGTTCACCCAACGGACGCTTCAACGGCGCCGCCGAATCAGACCGCTTTTCCTTCATCGGCGGCGACTACGCCTGGTCGCCGCAATTGACGTTGAAGTACTACCACGCGGAACTCGCCGACCTGTACCGCAAGGACTTCTACGGCTTTGTCGATAATCGTCCGATGGGCCCCGGCAGCCTGAAAAGCGACTTTCGCCTGTTCGTCACCGGTGAAGACGGCGCCGCCAAGGCCGGCCCGGTGGACAACCGCAATGCGGCATTGATGCTGACGTATTCGTTGGGCGCCCACAAATTCGGTGCCGGCTACATGCAACTGACCGGCGAGTCTGCCATGCCCTACCTGTTCGGCACCGAGCCGCTGGTCATTACCGAAGGCACGATGAGCTCCGAGTTCCTCAACCCCAAGGAACGCAGTTGGCAAGTCAAGTACGACTACAACTTCGTGGCCATGGGGTTGCCGGGGCTCAACGGCATGCTGCGCTACGTCAGCGGCGACAACATTGAGTTGCCCAAGCTGGGAGGCTCCAACCTGAAGGAAAGCGAAAAGGATATCGAACTGTCCTACGTGCTGCAGGGCACGCCCCTTAAAGGCCTGGCCCTGCGGGTGCGCAACGCCTGGTACCGCAACGACTTCACCGCCCGGGCCAGCCATCGGGATGACAATGAGCTGCGGTTGAACGTCGATTACACCTGGAAGCTATGGTGAGTTCAGCCTGACTTGAACGGCTCGGGCCCTAGCGTTCGAGCAGTGAACTCGCCAACAACGCCTCCAGCCCCATCGGCTTGGCAAAGTAGTAACCCTGGGCCTGCCCCGCGCCCATTTCGCGCAGCAGGACCAGCGTCGCTTCATCCTCGACGCCTTCGGCCACCACGCTGAGGTCCAGCGATTCGGCCATGCGCACAATCGCCCGGACAATGGCGCGACTGCGGGGGCTGGTGGTCAGTTCGAGGATGAACGACTTGTCGATCTTCAAGCCGCTGAAGCGGTATTGATGCACATAGCTCAGGGATGAAAACCCTGCACCGAAGTCATCGAGCACCACCGACATGCCGTTGTCGGCCAATTGCTGCATGGTCAAGCGGGCAATCGCCGGTTCGGCCACCAGTGCACCTTCGGTCAGCTCCAGGCAGATCCGCGACGGTTCGACCTGATGCCGCGCCAACAGGGCCAGCACCTCACTGGCAAAGTCCGGGCGCGTCATGCTGTAGCTGGAGCAATTGACGTGCACCGGCGGCCAATTGGCGTGTTCGGGTTGGGCGAGGATCGCTGCGATGCTGTTGAGCATGTACAGGTCCAGTCGACCGATCAGGCGCAGGCCCTCGACATCGGGCAAGAACTCGCCCGGTGCGATCACCCGGCCGCCCGGCTGATGCCAGCGGATCAGTGCCTCAAGGGCCAACAGTTCCCCGGTTTCGACGCTGACAATCGGCTGGAAATACGGCAGCAGTTCGTCGGTCCGCTTGAGGGCGTTGCGCAACGCCCCTTCACGCTCGACCTGGTCCGACACTTCGCGCCGCACTTCCTGGTTGAACACCGCGTAGCTGTCGCGCCCGGCGCTTTTGACCCGGTACATCGCCGCATCGGCATCGCGCAGCAAGTCGGCCGGCTCGTGATGGAACTGACTGTCGGCGCTGACAATCCCGATACTGCAGGACGAAAACACTTCATAACCGTTGATGAAAAACGGCAGGTCGAACGCCACCAGGATTCGTTCGGCGATTTCGATCACCACGTCCAGCGGCGCCTCGGGCGCGAGCACCGCAAACTCATCGCCACCCAGGCGTGCCAGCATGTCGGTGTCACGCAGGCAGCCGCGTAAACGGTGCGCGGCCTGCATCAGCAGCAGGTCGCCAAAATGGTGGCCGAGGCTGTCGTTGACCATCTTGAAGCGATCAAGGTCGATGAACATCACCGCCAGGTGCCCGCCTTCGCTGCCAAACTGCGACCAGGCCAGGTTGAGGCGCTGTTGCAAATAAGTACGGTTCGGCAGCCCGGTCAGCGCATCGTGAGAGTTTTCGTGTTGCAACTTGGCGTTGGCGTGATCGAGCTCGCGGGTACGGTTCTGCACCCGGGCTTCGAGCTTGAGGTTGGCGGCATGGATCGCTTCGGCGGCCGTGCGTCGCGACAACGCGGTGTCGATGTGCCGCGACACGAACGTCAGCAGTTCCTGGTCGCGCAGGGTGTATCGCACCTGCGAGGTATAGCTTTGCACCGCCAGCACGCCGCGCACTACATCGCCATCGAACAAGGGAATGCCCAGCCAGGAATAGGAACGGACATACTCATCGGCCAGCTCGATTTCATCCTGCGCTGACAACCGCTCTGCCTCGTCGACGTCGATCAGGCAAGGACGGCGTTGACGGATCACGTACTCGGTCAAGCCGCGACGCCCCCGCCGCGCCGCCGGGCAAGTGGTCTGGCGTTCATCGACGTAGTACGGAAAGGTCACTTCAGTGGTCGCATCGTCGAACAGCGCAATATAGAAGTTCTGCGCGAACAGCAGGTCGCCAACGATGCCATGCAAAGTCTGGAACAATTCAGCCATGTCGCCCGGCTGGCTCGACAGTTCAGCAATCTGGAACAACGCGCTCTGCAGATGTTCGGCGCGCTCGCGGTCTGCCACTTCCTGGCGCAAGGCGTCGTTGAGTTCCGACAGCTCCAGAGTGCGGCGCATCACCGTCTCTTCGAGGTCCTCGCGGTGCAGAATCCGGTCCAGCGCCATCGCCACGTGACGGGCCACCACCAGAAACAGCGCGCGGTCTTCAGCGCTGTAGGTGCGGGAAACGTCGTAGACCTGCATCGCCAGCATGCCGAACACCTCGTCCGAGGCATTTTTCAGCGGGGCGCCCATCCAGAACTCGGGGCGATCACCGATGCAGTAAAAACGACCCTCGGCCTGAGCCGCGAGAATGCCGGCGGAGTCAATCAGCAACGGCTGGCCACTGGTCAACACCTGGCCGGTCATGGACAGGTGCGAGCGATCAAGGAATTCGTAGTTCTCGGACTCCAGGGCATCCACGTCGATGATGTCGACGTAATACGGGTAGTCGATTTTGCCGCTGTGCGGGTCATACAGCGCGAGATAGAAGTTCTCGGCGTCGATCAGGCTGGCCAGCAGCCGGTGGACTCCCACCAGAAACACTGAGCGGTCGCGGGTCGAGCTGGCCAGGTAGGTGATTTCATACAGCACACGCTGAGTGATCTGCGCACGAGCCAGGGTATCGGTCTGCACCTGAACGCCCAGGCGCTGGGCAAATTCGGCGAGTGCGGGCTCCGCAGCGTCGTCAATGGGTGCGAGCAGCCAACCCAGCACGCTTTCGCCTCGGCCGGTCGGCCAACGGTGCAACTGCCAGGCTTCGCAAAAGGCTTCGAACTCATCATTCGCAACGCTTGACGGCCACTGCACCCGTGGATCGCCCTGTCCAACCAAATGCATCTGCTCACCGGCGCGGTAAACCACCCACGCCGTGGTGTGGTCCCAGTGACGCGCTGAGTCCAGCAAGTGTTCGATATTTTTTTCGTTGCCTGCGTAGGCCATGCCGCCAGTTTCCGAATTCCCTTCTGATTGAGATGCGACAACGTCGCGGTCGCTTAATTGCCGCGAGAAGTCGGTCAATGGACGAAAACTCATCAGCGCTCCCTGTGCCAATTAGTGGCGATTCTCACTCAGTGGTTGCTAGCAATATGCCAGTGAGCCTTCCGTTTAAAGCTTATGGAAGTTTTTTTCAATAGTTTTTATTCGCTTTAGTGACTCTGCTGCGTTTTGTCGCCTTGCGTCCAGAAATTCATGCCGGGCACTTGCACTGTCGGTATTATGGTATACCATCAGACGCACAGACACTCACAACCCTCATACGGAGCAGCTCATGAGTTTCGAAATCCGCAAGATCGTCAGCTACGTCGAAGAAACCTTCATTGAAGGCGGCAAGGCCTCTGACACGCCTGTGACCATGGTTGGCCTGGCGGTCGTGATGAAGAACCCTTGGGTAGGCAGCGGCTTTGTCGAAGACCTGAAACCGCAAATTCGCGCCAACTGCTCCGACCTCGGCGCAATGATGGTTGAACGCCTGGTGGGCATCATCGGTGGCGCCGACAAGATCGAGGCCTACGGCAAGGCTGCGGTGGTCGGTGCGGACGGTGAAATCGAGCACGCTTCCGCCGTGATCCACACCCTGCGCTTTGGCAATCATTACCGCGAAGCGGTGAAAGCCAAGAGCTACCTGAGCTTCACCAACAAGCGCGGCGGCCCTGGCACCTCGATCCAGATCCCGATGATGCACAAGGACGACGAAGGCCTGCGTTCGCACTACATCACCCTGGAAATGCAGATCGAAGACGCACCGCGCGCCGACGAAATCGTCGTGGTCCTGGGGTGTGCCGATGGCGGCCGCCTGCACCCACGCATCGGCAATCGCTACATCGACCTGGAAGAGCTGGCGGCCGAAAAGGCCCAGTAATTCCGGTGAGAGCCACTACAACAAAAAGGTATGCAGGAGCGCTCCATGATTCGGCTCACCGCTGAACGCACCCCGGCTGGCACCAGTTACCTGGCGACCGGCCAAGGCCAGCCCGTGGTCTTGATCCACGGCGTGGGCCTGAACAAAGAAATGTGGGGCGGCCAGGTCGTGGGCCTGGCCACGAAGTACCGCGTGATCGCCTACGACATGCTCGGCCACGGCGCCAGTCCGCGCCCCGAAAGTGGCACGCCACTGCTCGGTTACGCCGATCAGTTGCTGGAGCTGCTCGACCACCTGCAGTTACCGCAGGCGACGGTGATCGGGTTTTCCATGGGCGGGCTGGTCGCGCGGGCGTTTGCCCTGCATTACCCGCAACGCCTGCAAGGCCTGGTGGTGCTCAACAGCGTGTTCAATCGCAGCCCCGAGCAGCGCGCCGGCGTGATCGCCCGCACCGCACAGGCGGCCGAGCACGGGCCGGATGCCAATGCCGAGGCCGCGCTGTCGCGCTGGTTCAGCCGCGAATACCAGGCGGCCAATCCGGCGCAGATTGCCGCGCTGCGCCAGACCCTGGCGAACAATGATCCCCAGGGCTACCTGACCACCTATGAACTGTTCGCCACCCAGGACATGTACCGCGCCGACGATCTGGCCAGCATCCAGGTGCCCACCCTGATCGCGACCGGGGAACTCGATCCGGGTTCGACCCCGCAAATGGCCCGCGAACTGGCCGAGCGAATTCCCGGTGCGACAGTTGCCGTGCTCGCCGAGCAGCGGCATATGATGCCCGTAGAGTCGCCGCGCCTGGTCAACCAGCTGTTGCTGGAATTCCTGGACACGGCAAACGCCCGACAAAACCAAATTAAGGGGATCGTTGCATGACACTCGAACGCTTCCAGATGTGCATCGGCGGCGAATGGGTCGATGCCCTCTCCGGCAAGACCTTTGAAAGCCTCAACCCGGCACTGGCCCAAGCCTGGGCTGAACTGCCCGATGCCGACGAAGCCGATGTCGAGCGCGCGGTCCAGGCGGCGCAGACGGCGTTCGACAGCCCGGCCTGGCGCGGCTTGACCGCCACGGCGCGGGGCAAGTTGTTGCGACGCCTGGGCGACCTGATTGCCGAAAACAAAGAGCAACTGGCGCAGCTGGAAAGCCGCGACAACGGCAAGCTGATCCGCGAAACCCGCGGCCAGGTCAGCTACCTGCCGGAGTTTTTCCACTACACCGCCGGCCTGGCCGACAAGCTCGAAGGCGGCACCCTGCCGCTGGACAAGCCCGACCTGTTTGCCTACACCGTGCACGAAGCGATGGGCGTGGTCGCCGCGATCATTCCCTGGAACAGCCCGCTGTACCTGACCGCGATCAAACTCGCCCCGGCCCTGGCCGCCGGCAACACCATCGTGATCAAACCGTCCGAGCATGCCTCGGCCACCATCCTCGAACTGGCGCGACTGGCACTGGAAGCCGGAATTCCGCCGGGGGTGGTCAACGTGGTCACCGGTTACGGCCCAAGCACCGGCGCGGCCCTCACCCGCCATCCGCTGGTGCGCAAGATCGCCTTCACCGGCGGCGCCGCAACCGCCCGGCATGTGGTGCGCAGCAGCGCCGAAAACTTCGCCAAGCTGTCGCTGGAACTGGGCGGCAAATCGCCGAACATCATCTTTGCCGATGCCGACCTCGACAGCGCGATCAACGGCGCGATCGCCGGGATCTACGCGGCCTCCGGTCAAAGCTGCGTTTCCGGCTCACGGCTGCTGGTCCAGGACGAGATCTACGACGAGTTCGTCGACCGCCTGGTGGAGCGCGCCAAGCGCATCCGCATCGGCAGTCCGCAGGAAGACAGCAGCGAAATGGGCCCGATGGCCACCGCCCAGCAACTGGCCGTGGTCGAAGGCCTGGTCGCCGATGCCATCGCTGAAGGTGCACGTCTGCGCCTGGGCGGCAAGCGTCCGGAAAATCTGGGCGAAGGCTGGTTCTACGAGCCGACCTTGTTCGAATGCGACCGCAACTCGATGAAGATCATGCAGGAAGAAGTCTTCGGCCCGGTGGCCTCGGTCATTCGCTTCAAAGACGAAGCCGAAGCCCTGGCGATTGCCAACGACTCGCAGTTCGGCCTCGCCGCCGGGATCTGGACCCGCGACCTGGGCCGCGCCCACCGCCTGGCCCGGGACGTGCGTTCAGGAATCATCTGGGTCAACACCTACCGTGCCGTGTCGGCCATGGCGCCTATCGGCGGTTTCAAGAACAGCGGCTATGGACGCGAAAGCGGCATCGATTCGGTGCTGGCCTACACCGAGCTGAAAACGGTGTGGATCAACCTCTCCCAGGCACCGATGCCTGACCCTTTTGTGATGCGCTAAGAGACCCCGACCATGATCGAACCCGGCATTTACAAAGACGTCATGAGCTCGTTCCCTTCCGGGGTCACGGTGGTCACCACCCTGGACCCGGACGGCGGCATCGTCGGCATTACCGCCAGCGCCTTCAGTGCGCTGTCGATTGATCCGGCACTGGTGCTGTTCTGCCCCAACTACGCCTCGGACACTTACCCGATCCTGCGGGACAGCAAGCAGTTTGCGATTCATTTGCTGTCCGCCGACCAGACCGCCGAAGCCTATGCGTTTGCCAGCAAAGGCAAGGACAAGGCCAACGGCATCGAGTGGCACCTCAGCGCACTGGGCAATCCGTTGCTGGGCAAGGCCACGGCCATCATCGAGTGCGAACTGTGGCGCGAATACGACGGCGGTGATCACGCGATCATTGTCGGCGCGGTGAAAAACCTGATTCTGCCCGAGCAGCCGGTCACGCCGATGATCTACCACAAAGGCAAGCTGGGCCCCCTGCCCGCCTTGGCCTGATGGCTTGATGGCTTCACACAATCCCCTGTGGGAGTGAGCCTGCTCGCGATAGCGGACTGACATTCAACATATATATTGACTGACACACCGCCATCGCGAGCAGGCTCGCTCCTACAGGTTTTCACCTCATTTTTGGAGCCGGCATGAGCCCAGCAGCCTCGCAATTGTTCCGCCAACAGGCCTACCTCAACGGCCAATGGCTGGATGCGCCAGACGGTGCCGTTCAGGACATCTTCAACCCGGCCACTGGCGAACTGATCGGCCAGGTGCCCAACCTCGGCGCCGAACAGGCTCGCCAAGCCATCGCCGCCGCCAACAACGCCTGGCCGGCCTGGCGTGCCCTGACCGCCAAGGAACGCAGCACCCTCCTCAAGCGCTGGCACGGCTTGATGATTGCCAATGCCGATGCACTGGCCGAAATCCTCACCCTCGAACAAGGCAAGCCATTGGCCGAAGCCAAGGGCGAAATCCTGTACGCCGCGAGCTTCATCGAGTGGTTCGCCGAAGAAGCCAAACGCATCTACGGCGACACCATTCCGAGCCATAAGGGCGATGCGCGCATCGTGGTCAGCAAGGAACCGATTGGCGTGGTCGCGGCCATCACCCCGTGGAATTTCCCGGCGGCGATGATCACCCGCAAGGCCGGCCCGGCGCTGGCCGCCGGTTGCCCGTGCATTGTCAAACCGGCACCGGAAACCCCGTTCTCGGCGCTGGCCATGGCTGCACTGGCCGAACAGGCCGGGATTCCGCCCGGCATTTTCAACGTGATCACGGGCGACGCCGTGGCCATCGGTGGCGAGCTGACCGCCAGCCCGCAGGTACGCAAATTGTCCTTCACCGGCTCCACCGCCATCGGCAAGCTGTTGATGGCCCAGTGCGCGCCGACGCTGAAAAAGGTGTCGCTGGAACTGGGCGGCAACGCGCCCTTTATCGTCTTCGACGACGCCAACCTGGAACGGGCCGTGGAAGGCGCATTGATTGCCAAGTTCCGCAACGCCGGGCAGACCTGCGTCTGCGTCAATCGCTTCCTGGTGCAGGCGGGCATTCACGATGCGTTCGTCGCGCGGCTGGCCGAGCGTGTGGCGCAATTGAAAGTCGGCAGCGGCTTCGACGACGACGTGACCCAAGGTCCGCTGATCAACGAGCGCGCGGTGGCCAAGGTCGAAGACCATGTGCAAGACGCCCTCGCCCACGGTGCGCAATTGCGCTGCGGCGGCGAACGTCATGCCCTGGGCCACGGTTTTTTCCAGCCGACGGTGCTGGCCGGCGTGACCACTTCGATGAAGGTCGCCCGGGAAGAAACGTTCGGCCCGCTGGCGGCGGTGTTCCGCTTCGACACCGAGGCCGAGGCGATCCACCAGGCCAACGACACCGAATTCGGCCTTGCCGCCTATTGCTACACCCGCGACCTGGGCCGCGCCTGGCGCATGAGCGAAGCCCTGGAATACGGCATGGTCGGGATCAACGAAGGGTTGATTTCCACCGAAGTCGCCCCGTTCGGCGGCATCAAATCCTCGGGCCTGGGCCGTGAAGGATCGAAGTACGGCATCGAGGACTACCTGGAACTCAAATACACCCTGATGGGTGGGCTCGACGACTTCGGGAGCACAGCGCGATGAGCAACGAAAAATACGAGAAAGGCCTGAAAATCAGGACCCAGGTGCTGGGCGAAGCCTACGTCAATCGCTCCATCGAGAACGCTGACGACTTCACCCGGCCGCTGCAGGAGATGGTCACCGAGTACTGCTGGGGCCACGTCTGGGGCCGTGAGGGCTTGTCGCTAAAAGAACGCAGCATGATAAACTTGGCAATGATTTCGGCCCTCAACCGGCCGCACGAACTCAAGCTGCATGTGCGCGGCGCCTTGCGTAACGGGCTGAGTCGTGAACAAATACGCGAAATTCTGCTTCAGGTCGGTATTTATTGCGGTGTCCCCGCTGCCGTAGACAGTTTCCGGCTCGCCCGTGAAGCGTTCGCCGAAGCCGATGCCGAGGCCTCCAGTTAACCCTTGGCTGTTTGATCTGACCGGAGCACGATGATCGTGATGATCGACGTGCTCTTTTTGCATGGACAGCCACATTCAGAGCGGACCCCATGAAACGCCTGCCACTCGACGACAGCTTCAAGGTCAATCGCAACCCCGTTACCCTGCGCGAAATCGTGCTGGATAAACTGCGAAGCGCCATCATGAACTTCCAGCTCATGCCGGGAGACCGTCTGGTCGAACGCGATCTGTGCGATCGCCTGGGGGTCAGCCGCACGTCCGTTCGCGAGGCCTTGCGCCACCTGGAGTCCGAAGGCCTGGTGGAATTCGCCGACGCCAAGGGCCCACGGGTCGCCATCATCACCCTCGCCGATGCCGTCGATATCTACGAACTGCGTTGTGTGCTCGAAGGCCTGATCGTCCAGCTGTTCACCCTGCGGGCCAAGGCCAAGGACATCAAGGCCCTGGAAAAAGCCCTCGAGGAAAACCGCAAGGCCCTCAAAGAAGGCGAACTGCAACAGGTGATCGATTCGGTCCAGGGTTTCTACGACGTCCTGCTCGAAGGCTCCGGCAACCACGTCGCGGCCACGCAGCTGCGCCAGTTACAGGCACGCATCAGCTACTTGCGAGCCACCTCGGTGTCCCAGGAAAACCGTCGCGGCGCCAGTAATCAGGAAATGGAACGCATGGTCGAGGCGATCAAGAGCGGCGATCCGCTGGTGGCCCATCAGGCGTGCGTCGACCACGTGCGCGCCGCCGCCGCCGTGGCCCTCGACTACCTCAAGCGCAAACAGGAAGAGACCGGGAAAATTCCCGAAATCACCCTGCCGATCGCGCTGAAAGAACCGCGCATAGGTCGCTGAACAATGTTCAGCCCGAGCTTTTGCCCAAAGTGCGGCGGCAACGACCTCAAGTCGCAGCTTCCGCCGGGCGATACGCACGAGCGCCTGATGTGCCGCGGCTGCGGCTACATCCACTACGTCAATCCGAAAATCATCGCCGGCTGCATCATCGAGCAGGACGGCAAGTACCTGCTGTGCCAGCGCGCCATCCCGCCGCGCCCTGGCACCTGGACGTTGCCGGCAGGCTTCATGGAAGCCGGCGAGACCACCGAGCAGGCAGCACTGCGGGAAGTCTGGGAAGAAAGCGGCGTGCGCGCGGAAATCGTGTCGCCCTACTCGATCTTCAGCGTGCCGCAGATCAGCGAGGTGTACATCATCTTCCGCGCCACCGCGCTGGAAATCACCGGCCAGTACGGGCCCGAGACACTCGACTACAAATTCTTCGCGCCCGAGGACATTCCTTGGGAAAGCATCTATTACCCGGCCATCCGGCAGATCCTCGAACGCTACATCGAGGAGCGCCAGGCTGGGGTCTATGGCATCTACATCGGCAACGACGACAGCGGCAGGATTCACTTCATTCGCTAGTTCCTGATGACCCCTTGTGGGAGCGAGCCTGCTCGCGATGAGGCCGTGTCAGTCGACATCAGTGGTGCCTGTCAGTCCGCCATCGCGGGCAAGCCCGCTCCCACAGTGATCCATGGCGTACATAACACTTTTTACTCCCCTGGAATACCTGTGGGAGCGGGCTTGCCCGCGATGGCGGACTGACATCCACCATGGATGTCGACTGACACCGCTTTTACGAGCCTCAACGCCGAGTAATCACCACCTCCAGATACTCACTCGGCACCACCAACGACCGATCACCCGCCCGATTCATACGATGGATCAACTCCGTCAAATCCTCTTCAAGCGCCTTCCCTGCCTCAGGCGGTAAAGCCGCGAACGCCTTGTGCATCGGCCCATACCAATTACGAAACACATCCACAAAATGCGCTGCCGAGCGATAACGGAAATTAAACGTGCGACGCGTCACCTGAAGCAAAAAATCACGCTCATCAAAGTGCGTGTGCAACCAACTCTCCGAGCCCCAATTCGAGGGCGGCTGAGCCCCCGGTGGTGGCGGCATATGACGGCCCAGCGTCTTGAACATCTGCCCGACAAACCCCTCAGGCGTCCAGTTGGCCAAGCCAATCCGGCCTCCAGTGCGACAAACCCGCGCCAGCTCCGAAGCAGCCTTGGCCTGGTCCGCCGTAAACATCACACCAAAGGTCGACAGCACGCAGTCGAAACTGCCGTCCTTAAAGGGCAGCGCCTCGGCATCGGCCACCTGAAAATTCACTTCCAGACGCTCGGCCCTGGCGCGGTCCTCGCCGCGTTCAAGCAACGCCGCCACGTAGTCAGTGGAAGTGACGTGACAACCACGGCGAGCCGCCGCGAGTGTCGCATTGCCGTTACCGGCGGCGACGTCCAGCACACGCTCGTCGCACAGCACGTCACAGGCTTCGGCGAGTTGCTCGCCGACAATCTGCAAAGTAGTGCCGATCACGGCGTAATCGCCGCTGGCCCACGCGGCCATCTGACGGTTTTTCAAGGCAGCAAGATCAATGGGTGTACTCATGAATTCCACTCCGTTGTGGGTTGGAACACAGCCCCGGCTTATTCGGCCGTGGTGGGATCAATGACGGCCGTGACCTGGGAAATGCGATTGGCCGGGAAACCGCTCTGCCGGGCATGCTCCCTGATCGACTCTTCGCTCGGCGCGATGTACACGCAGTAGAGCTTGTCACCGGTGACATAACTCTGCTGCCACTGCACCTCCGGCAAGTCGCGCAAAGCCCTGCAGGACTTTTGCGAAGCGGCTTTCAAATCCCTTTCTGACAGTGTTCCAGCACCCGGAATCTCGCGTTCTATAACGAACTTCGGCATGGCAACCTCTCATTCTTGTTATGGATGACAGGGCCAGGTGACCCTGTGAGCCAACTATCGCGCCGGCAGCCTTAAGCGTCCTGCCCGATCGTCGGCCAACCTTGTCCGATCGTCCGGAGATTCCGCCTGGCGTCGCGACGGGCTCACAATCAACCATTGCCACGCCAGCCGGGAAATCACCATGGATGCCCTGTCCCAAACCCTGCGCGTCGTCCGCCTGGTCGGCGCGATTTTCATCAACGCCAGGTTCACCGCGCCCTGGTGCTACCAGTCGCCCAGCGCCGACACGGCGGCGCCGTACCTGGAGCCCGGCGCCGAGCGCGTGGTGATCTTCCACCTGATCACCGAAGGTGAGTGCTACGTCGAATTGGGCGATGACCCTCCCCTCCTGTTAACCGCCGGCGATGTGGTGGTGTTTCCCCAGGGCGACGCCCATCGCATGGGTTCTGAGCCTGGGCTGAAACCCGCCACCGGCGCGCGGCTGGACGTGGTGCTGGCGCGTCGTCCCCGGCAGTTGAGTTATGGCGGTGGCGGCGCGGTCACGCGGCTGGTGTGCGGTTATCTGGCGTGCGATACGCGATTGGCGGGCATGCTGCTGACCGGGCTGCCAGCGATTGTGCGGGTCAACGTGCGCGGCTCCAGTGCCGGAACCTGGCTGGAATCGTCGGTCCGTTATGCGCTGGCGGAAGCCCGATCCCCCCGGCCCGGCGGCGAAGGCGTACTGGCCAAACTGGCCGAGGTGCTGTTTATCGAAGTCCTGCGCCTGTACATGCACGAACAGGGTGAAGGCCGAACCGGTTGGCTGGCGGGGGTCAGTGACCGGATTGTCGGTGCCGCGCTCAACGCGCTGCACAAGACACCCTGCCATGCCTGGACCCTGGAGGAACTGGCCCGTACCGCAGGCACCTCAAGATCGGTGTTGGCCGAACGCTTTCAACAACTGGTGGGGATTTCGCCGATGCAGTACCTGACGCAATGGCGGATGTTGCTGGCGGCGAACTTGTTACGCAGCAGTAACAGTTCATTGATGCGGATTGCCGAAGAGGTGGGCTACCAGACCGATACGGCGTTCAGTCGGGCCTTTCGTCGCGAGTTCGGTGCGCCACCGGCAGCCTGGCGGCGCAACCAGGAAAAACGCGAAATGGCTCACGACGCGGGCCGGTGAGCCATCGATTCGACGGGTTACGCGGCAGGCGCTTTGGCTTCTTGCAGCAACTGCTGAATCATCTGCTCCTGCGTGTCGTAGCTGCCTTCACCGAAGTGGGTGTAACGCACCTGGCCCTTGGCGTCGATCAGGTAGTGGGCAGGCCAGTACTGGTTGTCGAAGTTGCGCCAGATCGCGTAGTTGTTGTCGATCGCCACCGGGTAAGTGATGCCGAGCTTTTTCACCTGAGCCTTGACGTTATCGATGATGCGTTCGAACCCGTATTCAGGGGTGTGCACGCCGATCACCACCAGGCCATCCTTCTCGTATTTCTTTGCCCAGTCCTTCACGTACGGCAAGGTGTGCTGGCAGTTGATGCAGTCGAAGGTCCAGAAGTCCACCAGCACCACTTTGCCTTTGAGGGCGTCGTTGGTCAGCGCTGGCGAGTTGATCCATTCAACCGCGCCGGACAGTGACGGCATCGCGCCCTTGGCGTTGTCCATCGAGGAGTCGGCCTTGACCTTGCTCACCAGGTAATCGACGACTTTCGGCACGGTTTCCAGCACGCCTTTCTCGACGCTGCTCACGCCTTCGGACGAGGTTCCGGCCAGCAGGGTTTTGTCGGCGCCGGTGGCAATCACCGCCGCAGCGCCCAGCACGGCAACACCGGCACCGCGACGCAACCAGCCGGTGACCGGAATCGACGCTTTCAAACGATTGACCAGGCCGCGACCGGCGAAGATCAGGGTGCCCAGGGACAAGGCGCTGCCCAGGCCGTACGCCACCAGCAACAGACTGGTCTGGGCGTTGGCGCCTTGCAGCATGGCACCGGTGAGGATCACGCCGAGGATCGGCCCGGCGCACGGCGCCCAAAGCAGGCCGGTGGCGACGCCGATCATCAGCGAGCCGAGCGGGCCGGACATTTTGCGGGTGTCGGGGTCGAGGCGGTTGCCCAACAGTACAAACGGACGGGCCAGCCAGCCGCCGATTCGAGCGGAAATCAGCGACAGGGCGAACAGCGCCATCACGATCAGGGCCACGTGACGGCCGGTGTTGTTGGCTTGCACCACCCATTCGCTGCTGACCACGGCCAGGCTGGAGATCAGGGCGAAGGTCAGGACCATGCCGCCGAGGGTGAGCAGGATGGAAGACCGCGAGCGGTCGGCGCCGGCGAACAGGAACGGTACCACCGGCAGAATGCAGGGGCTGAGGACGGTCAAAATGCCGCCTAGGAAAGCGATGAGGAACATGGGATCACCTTAAAAAATGTGGAAGGAACGATGAACCTTGTGGCGAGGGAGCTTGCTCCCGCTGGCCGCGAAGCGGCCCCAAAACCTGCGATTACATTTCGCCAAATAGAACTCATGGGCAGGTTTTTACGACTGCTACGCAGCCGAGCGGGAGCAAGCTCCCTCGCCACAAGTGCGTTGTCGGCCACTTAATCAGGAGTGACCCGAGTTTGGTCTTCAGGCCGTCTGGCTATCCAGCTGCTGCCCCTGCGGCGTATGGCTCGCACCGTCCTGTGCCAACAAGGCGTCGCCGCCCTTCCCGGCCACGGGCGTCAGTTGAAAGCAGGTCGCGCTGCCGCAACTGCTTTTTTCGACAGCAGCGTTGGCGTGGGCGGCGGCGCCGGCGAAGGCAAAAGCGGCGGCGGTCAGATAGCGGGTGACGTTGTTCATGGTGGTCTTCCTGTATCAAAGGGGATTGGCGAGCGAAGGACTCAGTTGTCTTCGTTGCAGTCGGCAAATTTGCGGTAGTCCAGGACCTGGGTCTTGTCGTGGGAGTCCAGGTAGGTCAGCTGGGCATTCACAATTCCGCAGGAAGCCGAAGCGTCCTGTGTGAGCGACACGACTTTCTTGATGTCCAGTTGCGTGCCGTAGGTGTAGGTTTTAGCGTTGACGTCCGCTTCGGCCCGGGCCGACAAAGTGCAGATGTTCAGTGCGGCAAACAGGCAAGCGGCGTAGATGGCTTTGGTGTTCATGGCAATGTCCTCAAGGCTTCAATGGTCAGGTCGTTCTATTGAGCCGAGGCGGTTGGGTTTGCCTCGTTGGAACCTATTAGAAGCCCGCGAGGTATCTCGTCTGTGTCGAAAACAGGCGGGTGTAAATCGGTACGTATCTAAGTCGCCCTGCGATACAGAGCGATACAAAACCCCTGGAAATCGGTGTTTTTGCGTTCACGTGTATCCGCCGACAAGCCAGATACACTGCAATACAAAGCGATAAGGGCGAGCGGCTCCGGGCTCGGTAGACTGCGCACATTCCCCATTCACAGAGGCAGGTCCCATGGAACACGTCGATCACATTCTCATCGTGGACGATGACCGCGAAATCCGGGAGCTGGTAGGCAACTACCTCAAGAAGAACGGCCTGCGCACCACCGTTGTCGCGGACGGTCGGCAAATGCGTTCCTTTCTCGAATCGACGCCCGTGGACCTGATCGTGCTCGACATCATGATGCCGGGCGACGACGGCCTGATGCTCTGCCGCGAGCTGCGCGCCGGCAAACACAAGGCCACGCCGGTGCTGATGCTCACTGCGCGCAACGATGAGACCGACCGCATCATCGGCCTGGAAATGGGCGCCGACGATTACCTGGTCAAGCCGTTCGCCGCCCGTGAACTGCTGGCCCGCATCAATGCCGTGCTGCGCCGCACGCGGATGCTGCCGCCCAACCTGGTGGTCACCGAAAGCAGTCGCCTGCTGGCCTTCGGGCGCTGGCGCCTGGACACCTCGGCCCGGCACCTGCTGGATGCGGACGGCACGATGGTTGCGCTCAGTGGCGCCGAATACCGATTGCTGCGGGTCTTCCTCGATCACCCGCAACGGGTGCTCAACCGCGATCAACTGCTGAACCTGACCCAGGGCCGCGACGCCGACCTGTTCGACCGCTCCATCGATTTGCTGGTGAGCCGCTTGCGCCAGCGCTTGCTGGACGACGCCCGGGAACCGGCCTACATCAAGACCGTGCGCAGCGAGGGTTATGTGTTTTCGCTGCCTATAGAAGTGCTCGGTGAAGCGTCATGAACCTGACGTTTCGCTGGCCCCGTACCCTCGCCTCGCGGCTTTCGCTGATTTTCCTGATCGGGCTGATCCTCGCCCAGGCGCTGTCCTTCGGCGCGCAGTACTACGAGCGTTACGAAAGCGCGAAAAACACCATGCTGGGCAACCTGGAAACCGACGTCTCGACGTCCATCGCCATCCTCGACCGCTTGCCCGCCGAAGAGCGCAAGAGCTGGCTGCAGCAACTGGAACGGCGCAATTACCGCTATCTGCTGGATGACGGTTCGCCCGGCGTGGCCATGAGCGACACGCCGATTGCAGTGACCTCGATCAAGGACGCCATCGGCAAGGATTACCCGATGACCGTGACCGACATCCCCGGTCCGCAAAAACACTTCCAGGTGCATTTGAAGCTGGCTGACGGCAGCCCGGTGACCATCGATGTCCGGCCGTCCATGGTGCCGCTGTCGCCGTGGCTGCCCTTCGTGTTGCTGGGGCAACTGGCACTGATGATTGCCTGCACCTGGCTGGCCGTGAGAATCGCCATCCGCCCGCTCACTCGCCTTGCCGAAGCCGTAGAAACCCTCGACCCCAACACCCACCCGGTGCTCCTCGACGAAAAAGGCCCGACCGAAGTGGCCCACGCCGCCAGGGCCTTCAACTCGATGCAGGCGCGCATCGCGGCGTATCTGAAGGAGCGCATGCAACTGCTGGCGGCGATCTCCCACGACCTGCAAACCCCGATCACCCGGATGAAACTGCGCGCCGAATTCATGGATGATTCCAGCGAGAAAGACAAACTGTGGAACGACCTCGGCGAAATGGAGCACCTGGTGCGCGAAGGCGTGGCCTATGCCCGCAGCGTGCATGGCGCCACTGAAGAAAGCCGGCGCACCGACCTGGATTCGTTCCTCGACAGCCTGGTCTTTGACTATCAGGACGTGGGCAAGGACGTACAGTTGAGTGGCAAAAGCGCGGCGGTGATCGACACCCGGCCACACGCCTTGCGCCGGGTGCTGGTGAACCTGACGGACAACGCGTTGAAGTTCGCCGGGGCGGCGGAGTTGCAGGTGGAATCGAAGGCTGATGGCCGTTTGTC
Source organism: Pseudomonas sp. PB120 (assembly GCF_009761815.1). Classification (GTDB taxonomy): domain Bacteria; phylum Pseudomonadota; class Gammaproteobacteria; order Pseudomonadales; family Pseudomonadaceae; genus Aquipseudomonas. Next base: position 18,552 of record NZ_RWIN01000109.1, on the reverse strand, counting down.
GATCAAGGTAATGGACCGTGGCCCGGGCATCGCGGAAGACGAACTGGCCCAGGTGATGGAGCCGTTCTACCGCGTCGAGAACTCGCGCAACCGCAGCACCGGCGGCACCGGGCTGGGGCTGGCGATCGCGCAGCAGCTAGCGCTGGCGCTCGGGGGATCGTTGACGTTGAGCAATCGCGAAGGCGGCGGGCTGTGCGCGGAGCTGAAATTACCGACACAAAAAACTCCCCGCTAACACCCCACCCCGTACCTCGACAGCTGCTACAACGTGCGTATTGCAAATCACAACCCGCTGACACCCCGTCCCGTAGCAGCTGTCGAGGTACGAGGCGGCGTCGGGCTGCGCAGCGGCCCCCGAGGGCGGTCCTGCGGACACGCAACGCAGCCTCGTGCCTCGGCAGCTGCTACAACGGTGGGTGTTAAATCACGAAGCGTGACACCAGCCCATTCAAGTCCACGGCCAGGCGCGACAATTCGTGGGTGGCGGCGCTGGTCTGGTTGGCGCCGGCGGCGGACTGGGTCGCCAGGTCGCGGATGTTCACCAGGTTGCGGTCGACTTCACGGGAAACCTGCGCCTGTTCTTCCGACGCGCTGGCGATCACCAGGTTGCGCTCGTTGATCAGATGGATCGACTGGGTAATCTGTTCCAGTGCCACCCCCGCCGCCCGCGCCATTTCCAGAGTGCTTTGGGTCCGTTGATTACTCTGCTGCATCGACGAAACCGCTTCACCGGTGCCGTTCTGGATGCCGGCAACCATTTTCTCGATTTCCTGAGTCGATTGCGCGGTGCGATGCGCGAGTGCCCGAACCTCATCCGCCACCACGGCAAAACCGCGCCCGGCTTCACCGGCACGGGCGGCTTCGATGGCAGCGTTCAACGCCAGCAGGTTGGTTTGCTCGGCAATCGCGCGAATCACGTCCAGCACCTTGCCGATGTCGCGCCCCTGAGCCGCCAGGCCTTCGATCATCAGCGAGGTGTTTTGCACGTCGTGGGTCATGGTCTGGATCGCGCCGACAGTTTCCACCACGCGGTCACGACCTTCCCGGGCGGCCTGGGTCGACTGGCTCGACGCCTCGGACGTCGAGACGGCGTTACGGGCGACTTCTTCCACGGCGGCGGTCATTTCGTTGACGGCGGTGGCGGCCTGTTCGATTTCGTTGTTCTGCTGCTGCAGGCCACGGGACGCTTCTTCCGTGACCGTGCTGAGTTCCTCGGCGGCGGCGCCCAATTGCGTGGCGGAACCGGCGATCTGCTCGATGGTTTGGCGCAGGTTGGTCTGCATGGCGGACAAGGCGCCGAGCAAACGGGCCGGTTCATCCTTGCCGTCGACGTCGATGGTCTTGGTCAGGTTGCCGCCAGCAATGGTTTGCGCCGCCTGGAGCGCGCGATTTAGCGGCGTGACGATGCTGCGGGTCAGCAGCCAGGCCAGCAGGACAGTCATCAACGCGGCGATCACGGCAACCACAATGATCCCGGTGATGGCACTGCTGTACTGCTCGCCCGCTAAAGCGGAAGCCGTTTTGGCATAGCCAGTGTTGAGTGCCACCAGCTTGTTGAGCTGCTCGCCCATCTGGTCGGTGCCGTCCTTGATCCGCGTGTTGATCAGGGTGCGCAGGTCATCGAGCTGATTCTGCCGCGACAGCTCCATCATCTGGTTCTGCGCCTGCATGTAACTGTCCAGCGTGACCGTGAAGGTCTTGTACAGCGCCGCTTCTTCCGGCTGCGCGGGCAACGCGGCGTAACTGGCTTGCGCGCTGCGCAGCTTGTCAGCGAGAACGGTAATGCGCGACTGGGCATCCTGCAACGCCGCCGGATCACGGTTAACCAACACCCGGAACGAGAGAATCCGCATCCGCAGGACGTTCTCCGTCATGTTGCCCAAAAAACCGACGCTGGGCAGTTGCGTACTTTCCATGTCGATGGAGGCCTGGCGAATGATCGACATGCGGTTCACGGCAAACACACCGAGCACGATAACCAGCAAGGCAATGAAGGCAAAACCCAGAAAAGCTCGAGGCGCGATGTTCAGATTACGCAGGGACATAGGATGACTCTCGGGTGATTTAAGCGTCGAGCATCCTTGCCGTGATCGATGTATTGCAGGGGTGTCGTGGCACCGGTGGTGCGCGCCTGTTCTCTGTATCGGCGGGTGTTGAGAATGTTTACGGGATTTGGAAACAAATAAGACGAGCGGCAAAAAACACGAACCCCGGAAAGCCTTCACCCTTGATAGGAACATTGGCGACCGGATGGACTCGATCTGCTTCGCGGCACCGATCTTCTTTCACCTGACGCGGTACTTCTTCTCTGCCCCTTAAATCCCAAACACTACCGCCCCACTGTAGGAGCGAGCTTGCTCGCGATGAGGCCATCAGATCCAACATAGAGGTTGGCTGACGCTCCGCCATCGCGAGCAAGCTCGCTCCTACAGTGGGACGGTGGTGTTTGGGAGACTGCGATTGATCAGCCCACCACCCCTTCCCCATGCATCTGCCGCAACAACGCCGCCCCGCTGTCCATGAAGTCCTGCGAGCCGGCCGTTCCTGCCTCAACCGCCAAACCCTCCAGTTGCTCACGCCCGCTCAACTGGGGAAACTCTTCGATCCGCTGCAACAGCCGCCACGCCAACGGGCTCAGTTCGGAAAACTTCACGCTCCAGTCCTCAACCCGGCGCACCAGCAGCAACGTCGGCTGAGCCGGGGGAGCTTCAGGTCTATAATCCGGCCCCACCCACTGCACCGGCCAGCCATAAGCCAGAGGCCAGGCCAGCGGCGAAACCTGCAACGGTCGATCCAGGATCAGCGCCACATCGGTCGCCGGCAACGGTTCGGCGTCGGACTGTTGCAACACCATCTCGACCCACTCGTAATGCGCCAGCTCCACCATGAACGGTGGCCACTCGCCCTCACTCAACGCTTGCGGCTGCGATGCCATGAACTCGACAAACTCCCTGGCGATTTCGCCGAATTTTGGCGTTTGCGCGCGATGGTCCCGCAGAAAGATCCGAACCAGCGAACGCCATTGTTCATCGCCCAGAATCCTGATCAGCACCGGGAAGGTTCCGCTGAGCAACGTCAGCAGGTTGGCGAAAATGAGGTCGCGATAGACCTGGGCCCGGGCGGTGTTCACCTCGCCGGGCGGTGCACAATGTTCGGGATCGCGCAGGTAACGGCCCATGGTCGCTTGCTGCTGAAACAGGCTCGGCTTATCCACGGTTCACCCCCTCGCTTTGCAGGCGGCGAATGGTCTGCAGTTCCGCGACCAGTTCAGCGAACACCGGGAAGTTGAAATCTCGCTCCAGCAGCGTCGGCTGTGCCCCGAACAGGGTGTAGGCCTGAGCGAGTAACGACCACACCACCGGTTTGACTGACGCGCCGTGGGTGTCGATTTTCAAGGTGTCGGACTCATCGAAATGCCCGGCCACGTGCATCGCCACCACTCGGCCGGAATCGATGCCGGCCAGAAAGGTTTGCGGATCGAAACCGTGGTTGATCGAGTTCACGTACACGTTGTTGATGTCCAGCAGCAGGTCGCAATCGGCTTCGCGCAGCACCGCGTTGGTGAAGGTCAGCTCGTCCATATCCTGTTGTGGCGCCGCGTAATAGGACACGTTTTCCACCGCCAGGCGCCGACCGAGAATGTCCTGGGCCTGACGGATGCGCGCCGACACGTGGTGCACCGCTTCTTCGGTAAAGGGCAACGGCAACAGGTCGTAAAGATGACCGTCATCGCTGCAATAGCTCAAGTGCTCGCTGTACAGCGGCACGTTGTGGTGATCGAGGAACACCCGCACTTCCTGCAAAAAACCCACGTCCAGCGGCGCCGGCCCGCCCAATGACAGGGACAACCCGTGGCAGGACAGCGGATAGCGCTCGGCCAGTTCACGCAACGCATGACCGTGGGCGCCACCGATGCCGATCCAGTTCTCCGGTGCGACTTCCAGAAAGTCGAAATCGCCGGCACGCGCCGCTTGAAGGTCTTTCATTAAACCGCGACGCAGGCCGAGCCCGACGGTCGCGTTTGCTGAGGTGATGGAGGTCTGCATGATGTCGGTCTCAAGGGTTGCCGGAACGGACTTACAGTTAACCGAAGGGCTGTATCGGGCCTGTGTTCCAGTCCGGCAGAAAATCGCTGCGTTTGTGTCGTCGGCGGGCCTGTACACACTGCGGTACAAACCCGCCGCTCAGCGTTACGCCAGGTCGTACTTTTCGCGCACCAGATGGCCGATGCCGATGCGATCAAGCACGTTCATCGGGCACAGGAACGTCACGCGGACGGTACCGGGCAACCGGCTGATGTCGATCGAGCCGGTGATGGTCGCGCGGTTGAGCACTTCGTCATACGGCAGGCCTGTGACCGAGGCCGCGCGCTTCAGGCCGTTTTCCACGGCCACGTTGAGGTTTTCGCCACTGCCGATGAAAGTGATCGGGCCGCTATCCTCGATTTCATGCTGCCCCCAGCGCTCACCCAACTCGCGGACTTTCTGGCGTTGCAGGGCATTCATGGGCCGCGCCATCGGCGGCAGGTCGTCGAGGTTTTGCAGGAGGATCGGCCCTTCCAGGGTCAGGTTTTTGATCACTTCGACCTGCACCTCGGTTTCCCCGGAACAATCGGTGGCATGCCCGGCGATTTCGCCGTTGCCCTGCTGGGCGTGCATGTCGCCCATGTACACCCCGGCGCCCGGCACTTTCACCGGGCAGATCAGCACGCAGCCTTCGCGGATCGAGTTGGTGTCCATGTGGCCGTCGGTCTTGGCTGCATGCAGTTCTTCACGCGACATGCCGAAACGGTGCGGTGCATTGATCAGGTATTGGCCGAAATCGGCGCAGTTGTGGGAGTCGGGCAAATCTCGGGACGGCGTGGTGCCGATGTTGCCGAGGAACGGCCGCATGTGCGCGGCAACGCCCGGGATGTCGGCGCGGGCCAGGGACAGGATCGAATGCTGGGCGGCGAATTCCGGCAGCGCCGACATCTCTGCAGCATTGCCCGCCAGTTGGTTCGCGACCGCTTGATTGACCGTCAGGCTCACCTGGTTTTGTGCATCGAACACGATCACGTAGCCGTGGCTGAAGCGGAACGCGCTGACCTCGGCGCCGCAGGTGTTACAGCGAATCGAATCCTCGCCAATGCCGTCGACGTGGCTGGCCGGGTGTTCAGTGCCGCACTTGGCGCAGAATTTGGAAACGAACGGATCGCCGTGATAGCGACCTTCGACAAATTTCATCACCCCGGACGAGGTGGCCAGCGAGGTGACGCGCAGGCTCTTGATCTTGATCGCCACGGCATCGCCAATCTCGGCACCGGCAATCGTCACCGGCTGCGTCACTTCATGGCCGCCCTCGAACGCCGGCGTGATCATCGGCCCCCAACAGCCCGGCGGCGTGCCGGTGATCAGGGTGCCGCCGTCGGCCAACGGGCCGAGCATCGCCTGGCTCGGGCCGATGATGCCGCTGGTGTATTGGTCGACGCGCAGACGATTCACGGGTGCAGGTTTCAGGTCGGTTTCAGGCAGGAGCGTGGTCATTGTTGTCCCCTTACGGTGGATAGGGCGCCACATGGCCTGTGCAGTTCATCGCAGTTTTGTATCCGGGCTGTGTTTGGGGGGACCGGGTAATGCCGGGAACTGTATCGAGAGGCCGACTGGATACACTGCGATACACATCCCCCCCCCTGTAGGAGCGAGCCTGCTCGCGAAAAGCTCGAGGGCACCGTTGGGCATCTGGTTTTACGCGTTATCGTTGACGACCATCGCGAGCAGGCTCGCTCCTACAGGGGATTTGTGTGAGTCAGGGCTTTCGTCGCTCCGGACGGCAGCGCATGACCCGCGAACTAAACTTAATGCACCCAGGACATGATTACCGTCCTGTTCATACCCACGACCACCGCCCAGAGGTGAACGCTTCAAAAACCTAGGCCCCTGGACCGTGATCCTTTTGAAGGAGCACACGTGATGGACGAGGCCAGACTCAACGATTTCATGGGCAAACTGGTCAATGACATGGGCGGCGCAGCGATGCTGGCCAACGTCATCCTCGGCGAAGAGCTCGGGTTGTACCGCGCCATGGCCGACAGCCAGCCCATTACCCCTGAAGCACTTGCCGACAAAACCGGCTGCAACGCCCGTCTGCTGCGCGAATGGCTGAGCGCCCACGCGGCGTCCGGCTACATGGAACACCGCGACGGCCAGTTCCGCCTGCCCGAAGAGCAAGCCCTGGCGCTGGCGATCGACGATTCGCCGGTGTATGTGGCGGGCGGCATCGGCGTGGTTGCATCGTTTTTTCATGACAAAGACAAACTGGTCAAAGCCATGCGCGGCGACGGCGGCCTCGCCTGGGGCGATCACCATCCGTGCATGTTCAGCGGCACGGAACGGTTTTTCCGGCCCGGGTACAAGGCGCACCTGGTCGCCGAGTGGCTGCCGGCCCTAGACGGCGTGGTGGCGAAACTGGAGGCCGGCGCCAAAGTGGCGGACATCGGCTGCGGGCATGGCGCCTCCACGGTGATCATGGCCCAGGCCTACCCTGATTCGCGGTTCGTCGGTTTCGACTACCACGCGCCCTCCGTCACCGTGGCCACCCAACGCGCCGAAGAAGGTGGCGTGTCCGGGCGCGCGCGGTTCTTTCAAGGCACCGCGAAGAGTTTTCCTGGCGACGACTATGACCTGGTCTGCTACTTCGACTGCCTGCACGACATGGGCGACCCGGTGGGGGCAGCGCGACACGCGTTCGATGCGCTGAAACCGGACGGCACGGTGCTGCTGGTGGAACCGTTCGCCAACGACGCCCTCGACGACAACGTCACCCCGGTGGGTCGGCTGTTCTACGCCGCGTCGACCTTTATTTGCACGCCGAACTCGCTGTCCCAGGAAGTCGGCCTCGGGCTCGGCGCCCAGGCCGGTGAAGCGCGGCTGCGCAAAGTGTTCACCGAGGCCGGGTTCAAGACATTCCGCCGGGCTACGGAAACGCCGTTCAACCTGATCCTGGAGGCCCGTAAATAAACACGCGATCCCTGTAGGAGCGAGCTTGCTCGCGATGGAGGGTCAGGTACATTGATGTTGCTGACCCACCCTCGCGAGCAAGCTCGCTCCTACAAAGGTCACCGCCGTGTTGAACATGCCAGGCAGTCCCATCCGCGAACAACTCAACCAGCTCCAGCAACTGATGGCTGACCAGCCATTCGCGGTCCTGACCGGCGCCGGTATCAGCACCCCGTCCGGTATTCCGGATTACCGCGACAATCAGGGTGTGCGGCGTGGCCGGCAACCGATGATGTATCAGGAATTTCTCTCGGCCCCCGAATCCCGGCGCCGCTACTGGGCGCGGGCGATGCTCGGCTGGCCGCGGGTGCGCCAGGCCCGGCCGAACGTGGCCCATGAAGCGCTGGCCGGTTTGCAGGGCTCGCAACGGATCAACGGACTGATCACACAGAACGTCGACACCTTGCATGACCAGGCCGGCAGTCATGACGTGATCGAGCTGCATGGCAGCCTGCATCGGGTGCTGTGCCTGGATTGCGGCGAACGCAGCGAACGGGATTCGATCCAGCAATTGATGGAAGCGCAGAATCCGTACCTGGCCGGAGTGGACGCGGTGCAGGCGCCGGATGGCGACACCTTGCTGGATGCCGCGTTCGAGGCACGGTTCCAGGTGCCGCATTGTCCGCATTGCGCCGGTGAACGGATGAAACCGGACGTGGTGTTCTTTGGCGAAAACGTGGCACAGGTGACAGCGGCCAAGGCAATGGCGGCGGTCGAAGCCGCTGCGGGGTTGCTGGTGGTGGGGTCGTCGTTGATGGCGTATTCGGCGTTTCGCCTGTGCCGGGCGGTGGCGGATCAGGGCAAACCGTTGATTGCGATCAATCTGGGGAAAACCCGAGCGGATGAACTCCTTGACCTAAAAATCGAAGGCTCCTGCGAACAGCTGCTTCCATTACTGGCACAGCACCTCAATCACTGAAAAAACCAGCCCCCCTGTAGGAGCGAGCTTGCTCGCGATGGTCGTGAACGATAACGCGTTAAACCAGATGCCCAACGGTGCCCTCGGGTTTTTCGCGAGCAAGCTCGCTCCTACAGGAATCGTGATCAATTCATGGAAATCTGCTCACCCAGGTTCTCCGCCCTGAGAATATCGAACAACGCCTGCGCCGCCGCCGACAGCTCAACCCCTGGCTTGGTCAACACCCCGATCGCCCGCTCCACCACCGGATCGCGCAACGTAATGCACCGCGCGCCCAGCTCACGCATTTGCCCGGCGCACAACGCCGGTACCGCGCTCACCCCCAACCCGCTCGCCACCATCTTGCCGACGGTCGCCAACTGGTGACTCTCGAACTCCACCGGCAACTTCATCCCCCGGGCCTGCAAATGTTCTTCGAGCATCACCCGCACCGTGGATGGCCGTTGCAAGGTGATGAACGGTTCAGTGAGCAACGTCTGCCAGTCGATATCGGCCCGCTCGGCGAACACAGAATCATGAGGCACCACCGCGACAAACCGGTCCACGTACAACGGCGTAAAGGCCAGCGACGAACTCTGCGTCGGCTCAAACGCGACCCCCAGCTCAACCTGGCGGTCACGCACCATCTCCAGCACCTGCTCGTTGATCACGTCGTTGACCGTGACGTTGACCTTTGGGTACCGGGCGCGGAAAGTCTTGAGGATCGGCGGCAGCAGGTTGCCGGCAAACGACGGCATGGCAGCCAGGGTCACGCGACCGCGTTGCAGGGTGAAGCGTTGGCGCAGTTCATCTTCGGCATTGTCCCAATCGGCAATCAGCCGGCGCGCCAGCGGCACCAGGGATTCGCCTTCCGGGGTCAGCGCCACATTGCGCGTGTTACGGGTAAACAAGCGCCCGCCCAGCCCCTCTTCCAGCGCCTTGATGGTCAGGCTCAAGGCCGATTGCGACAGGTGCAACCGTTCGCATGCGACGGCAAAGCTCAGGCTCTGGGCCACGGCCAGAAACGCGCGGATCTGCTTGACTGTCATGCGGGAATTGCTCCAGTAATAAAATCGCCATCGCGAGCAGGCTCGCTCCTACAGGCACAGGGTTGATTGGTGAGTTTTATCTATCAATCGACATTAAAAATCAACTTAACAAAAGAATACTCCGGCGCGACACTCTACCCATACGGCTAGCCAGCCGCCCACAAAGAATAAAAGAGGTGCATATGGCAGGTTTCGACAAGCGCGTGAGTTCCTATGAGGAAGCTCTGGCAGGTCTTGAAGACGGCATGACCGTGATCGCTGGCGGCTTCGGCCTGTGCGGCATCCCGGAAAACCTGATCGCCGAGATCAAGCGCAAGGGCACCCGCGACCTCACCGTCGTTTCCAATAACTGCGGCGTCGACGGTTTCGGCCTTGGCGTGCTGCTGACCGATCGCCAGATCAGCAAAGTAGTGGCCTCCTACGTCGGTGAGAACAAGCTGTTCGAAGAACAACTGCTCAAAGGCGAGATCGAAGTGATCCTGACTCCCCAAGGCACCCTCGCCGAAAAAATGCGCGCGGGCGGCGCCGGCATCCCGGCCTTCTTCACCGCCACCGGCGTTGGCACCCCGGTCGCCGAAGGCAAGGAAGTACGCGAATTCAAAGGCCGCAAGTACCTGATGGAAGAGTCCATCACCGGCGACTTCGCCATCGTCAAAGGCTGGAAGGCCGACCATTTCGGTAACGTCATCTACCGCCACACCGCCCAGAACTTCAACCCGCTGGCAGCCACCGCCGGCAAGATCACCGTGGTCGAAGTCGAAGAAATCGTCGAACCCGGCGAGCTGGACCCGGCGCAGATCCACACCCCTGGCATCTACGTCGACCGGGTCATTTGCGGCACGTTCGAGAAGCGCATCGAACAGCGCACCGTGCGTAAGTGATCCCCTGCCCCCGGACCGAATGAAGGAATAACAACAATGGCACTTTCCCGCGAACAAATGGCTCAACGCGTCGCCCGCGAAATGCAGGACGGCTTCTACGTGAACCTGGGCATCGGCATTCCGACCCTGGTCGCCAACTACATCCCTGAAGGCATGGAAGTCATGCTGCAGTCGGAAAACGGCCTGCTCGGCATGGGTCCTTTTCCTACTGAAGAAACCATCGATGCCGACATGATCAACGCCGGCAAACAAACGGTGACCGCGCGTACCGGCGCGTCGATCTTTTCCTCGGCCGAATCCTTCGCGATGATCCGCGGTGGCCACGTCGACCTGACCGTGCTCGGCGCCTTCGAAGTCGACGTGCAAGGCAACATCGCTTCGTGGATGATCCCCGGCAAGCTGGTCAAGGGGATGGGCGGCGCGATGGACCTGGTGGCCGGCGCCGACAACATCATCGTCATCATGACCCACGCGTCGAAGGACGGTGAGTCCAAGCTGCTGAGCCAATGCAGCCTGCCGTTGACTGGCGCCGGTTGCATCAAGCGCGTGCTGACGGACCTGGCTTACCTGGAAATCGAAAATGGCGCTTTTGTCCTCAAGGAACGCGCACCTGGCGTCAGCGTCGAGGAAATCGTCGCCAAAACCGCTGGTAAACTGATCGTCCCGGATCACGTTCCGGAAATGCAGTTCGCTGCCCAGTGAGGAATCATTCCATGCAAGAAGTTGTCATTGTTGCCGCCACGCGCACCGCGATCGGCAGTTTCCAGGGCTCCCTGGCCAATGTTTCTGCCGTTGACCTCGGCGCGGCGGTCATCCGTCAGCTGCTGGCACAAACCGGCCTCAACCCGGCGGAAGTCGATGAAGTGATCATGGGCCAGGTACTGACCGCCGGCGCCGGGCAGAACCCTGCACGCCAGGCCGCGATCAAGGCCGGCCTGCCCTTCACCGTGCCCGCCATGACCCTGAACAAGGTCTGCGGCTCGGGCCTCAAGGCCCTGCACCTGGGCGCCCAGGCGATTCGCTGCGGCGACGCCGAGGTGATCATTGCCGGTGGTCAGGAAAACATGAGCCTGTCCAACTACGTCATGCCCGGCGCACGCACCGGTCTGCGCATGGGTCACGCGCAAATCGTCGACACCATGATCAGCGACGGTCTGTGGGATGCGTTCAACGATTACCACATGGGCATCACCGCCGAAAACCTGGCGGAAAAATACAGCCTGACCCGCGAACAACAGGACGCCTTCGCCGCCGCTTCGCAGCAGAAAGCCTCGGCCGCCATTGAAGCCGGGCGTTTTGTCGATGAAATCACGCCGATCCTGATTCCTCAGCGCAAGGGCGATCCGCTGTCCTTCGCCACTGATGAACAGCCACGCGCCGGCACCACCGCCGAAGCCCTGGGCAAACTGAAACCGGCCTTCAAAAAGGATGGTTCGGTAACCGCGGGTAACGCTTCGTCTCTGAACGACGGGGCTGCCGCCGTGATCCTGATGAGCGCCGAAAAAGCCAAGGCCCTGGGCCTGCCGGTACTGGCGAAAATCGCTGCCTACGCCAATGCGGGCGTCGACCCGGCCATCATGGGCATCGGCCCGGTGTCGGCCACTCGCCGTTGCCTGAGCAAGGCCGGCTGGTCCATCGATCAGCTTGATCTGGTTGAAGCCAACGAAGCCTTCGCCGCGCAATCGCTGGCGGTGGCCAAGGACCTGGAATGGGACTTGAACAAGGTCAACGTCAACGGCGGCGCCATCGCCCTGGGCCACCCGATCGGTGCTTCGGGCTGCCGCGTGCTGGTGACCTTGCTGCACGAAATGATCAAGCGTGACGCCAAGAAAGGCCTCGCCACCCTGTGCATCGGTGGCGGCCAGGGCGTAGCGCTGGCGCTCGAGCGGGCATAAAGCACACCCCCATATTTTGTGGTGGGGGCTTTTGTGGCGAGGGAGCTTGCTCCCGCTGGGCTGCGGAGCAGCCCCAAAATCTCGGCAAAATGTGAGATTTTGCGAGCGCTTCGCACTCGAGCGGGAGCAAGCTCCCTCGCCACAATGGGTCATCGTCTGTATCCGTGACGGGCGTCAGATGTGCCTGGCTTCAGGCAAACTTCACCAGATTCAACGTCGGCAACGGCCCGCCCGGGAACTGCACCAGCCGCGCCCCGACACTCAACGCCCCCAGATCAATCCCGAAGAACCCCAAGCGCTCGGTCAATGCAATCACTTGCGCGTTCGCCTCGGCATCATCGCCCGACACAAACAGCACCCGCCGCCCACCCTCCGCTGCCGGGTCGCTTTCCAGAAAACGCGCCTGCAGGTGATTGAACGCCTTCACCAGCCGTGCGCCCGGCACCCATTCGGCAAACACTTCGCTGGACATCCGCCCGTTCAGATCAACGGCTTTGAACGATGGCGCCTCAATCGAGTTGTTGGCGTCGATGACGATCCGTCCGCCGAAATCCGGTAGGCCACCCAGCGCAGCCGGCAACTTCGACCAGTTCACCGCGACCAGCACGATGGGTTGCGCCGCCGCTTCTTCACGGGTTCCGGCACGGGCCGTCGGCCCAAGTTCTTCTACCAGCGCGGCCAGTGTTTCCGGGCCACGGCTGTTGGCGATGACCAATTCGATGCCTTGACGCGACAACGCTCTGGCAAAGGCTGTCCCGATGGCGCCGGCGCCGATGATTCCGATAGTGCTCATGATTTTTCACTCCGAGGGGTTGGTGTTGGAGTGAATACTGCGCTTGCCATTGAGGCTTGATTAGCGGGTAATGATTTGAATGATCTTCAAGCATTGCTATCAGGTGCTAGCCATGGAAACCCTCACCAACCTCGAATCATTCGTGCGCAGTGCAGAGACCGGGAGCTTTTCCGGTGCCGCACGCTTGCTCGCGCTCACGCCCGCAGCCGTGAGTCGCAACGTGGCGGTGCTGGAACGCAACCTCGGCGTGCGGCTGTTCCAGCGCTCGACACGCAAACTTTCCCTGACCGAAGCCGGAGAAGGTTTTCTCGCCAGTATCGGCGGCAACCTGGAAGCGTTGCAGGCGGCGATCAGCGCGGTCACCACCGACCGTGGCGAGCCGGCCGGCGTGCTCAAGGTGAGCCTGGCGCCGACCTTCGGCATTGGCCAGGTCCTGCCATTGCTGCCGGCGTTTCTGGCGCGCTATCCATTGATTCGCCCGGAATGGCACTTCGAAAATCGCGCCGTGGACCTGATCGCCGAGGGGTACGACGCGGCCATCGGTGGCGGGTTCGAACTGACACCAGGCGTCGTGGCGCGGACCTTGGCGGCGGCGGATGTGGTGGCCGTTGCCTCGCCGGGTTACCTGCAAGGTCGCACGTTGCCCGACAATCCACAGGAGCTGTCGCGATTCGACGGCATTGCGATGCGGGGCAGCGGCACCGGGCGGATTCGCCAGTGGGTGATGCAGGATGGCGCCGGTAACGAAGCGGCGGCCAACATCAACCAGACCATCGTGCTGAACGATCCGGCGGCCATGCGCGAGGCGGCGATCCTGGGGTTGGGCGTGACGTTGCTGGTCTTGCCCGATGTGGCGGCGAATATTCAGCGCGGGGAACTGGTGCGATTGCTGCCCGACTGGTACGCCGATGCGGGGCCGATTTCGTTGTATTACCCGAGCCGGACGTTGATGCCGGCCAAGACTCGGGTGTTTATAGATTTTGTCGTTGAAGCATTCCAAAGGGAGACTGCGTAATCGTTCATCGTCGGAACGCCGCCCGGAGCCGGCTCGCTCCCACATTTGATCTGCGGTGAATCCAAAACCTGTGGGAGCGAGCCTGCTCGCGATGAGGCCCGCCCAGTCACCCCAAAAACTGAAAGATCAACCAACTGTTAGCCCCACTGATCACCGCAAACAACCCCCAGGCCAACACCCGCGTCGGCAGCCGATTCACAAACGGCCCCATCAGCTTTCGGTCATTGGTCATGCGAATCAGCGGATACAACGCAAACGGCAACTGCAAACTCAACACCACCTGACTCAACACCAGCAGCTTGCCAATCGCCCCGTCGCCCATCAGCCACACACCAATGAACGCCGGAATCAGCGCCAGCCCCCGGGTAATCAGGCGCCGCTGCCAGCAGGGAATCCGCAGGTTCAGGTAGCCCTCCATGATCACCTGCCCGGCGATGGTGCCGGTAAAGGTCGAACTCTGACCCGACGCCAGCAACGCCACGCCGAACAGCACGCTGGCCAACGCGCCGCCCACCAATGGATCGAGCAAGTGGTAGGCGTCCTGAATGTCCACGACATCGGTATGCCCGGTCTTGTGAAACGCTGCCGCCGCGAGAATCAGGATCGCCGCATTGACCAGCAGTGCCAGGGCCAGGGAGCCAATGGTGTCGATGCGCGCCAGTTTCACCGCATCCTGCTTGCTGGCCAGGTCCTTGCCGATCATCCGGGTCTGTACGATCGAGGTGTGCAGGTACAAGTTATGCGGCATCACCGTGGCGCCAAGAATACCGATGGCCAGGTACAGCGGCGCCGCGTCCGTGAGGGCCGACAATGACGGCGTAAACCCTCGGGCAACGTCTGGCCAGTAAGGCTTGATCAGCAGCAACTCGACGAAAAAACACACGCCGATGGTGCTCACCAACACCAGCATGATCGCTTCCAGTCGCCGAAAGCCACGGTTTTGCAGGGCCAGCACCAGCAGCGTGTCGAACGCCGTGAGCGCGATGCCAACCGTCAGCGAACAGCCCAGCAACAAGTGGAACGCCAACGCGCAACCGAGCACTTCGGCCAGGTCCGTGGCGATGATCGAGATTTCCGCCAATAACCACTGCAACCGCGCGGTCGGCGTGCTGTAGCGTTCGCGGGACAATTGCGCCAGGTCCCGCCCGGTGGCAATGCCCAGCCGCGAACACAGGCACTGCACCACCATCCCCGCCAGACTCGCCAGCAGCACCACAAACAACAGGCTGTAACCGAACCGCGAGCCGGCCTCGATGGCGGTCGCCCAGTTGCCGGGGTCCATGTAGCCGATGGACACCAGCAAACCCGGACCGGCAAAACGCAGGACGCGTTTGAAGAACGACGCGCTCGGGTCAACGGCAACACTGCCGGCCACTTCCGGTGGGCAAAACGGCGCCGTGGCGACTTTGGGCAAAGTGAATTTCACGCGAGGGTCCGTCAACAGGTGGGAGTGGGCAGCTTAGACGTTTAAACCCGAGGGCCCAAGGCCAAAAGCCCTCTAAGTTCAGGGTTTCGCGGTGCCCAGCAACTGCTGGCGCAATTGTGGATTGCGTGTCCGCGGATCGAACCAGATATCGAAAAACGCCCGGGCGAACTGCGGGTC
Organism: Pseudomonas sp. PB120; assembly: GCF_009761815.1. Classification (GTDB taxonomy): domain Bacteria; phylum Pseudomonadota; class Gammaproteobacteria; order Pseudomonadales; family Pseudomonadaceae; genus Aquipseudomonas. The sequence goes on along the minus strand of NZ_RWIN01000109.1, from coordinate 3,381 downwards.
CTTCACTTCGTACTGCAACTGTTGACCGACAAAGAAGCGCGCCCCCTGCCCCGGCAAATACACGCCGGTGATCCGGGTCCCGGCCTGTACATCGATGAACGACTGCTGCATCTGCGCTTGCCAGGCCTCCAGTTGCCCGGCGCTGATCGACGGGCCGGACAATCGCTTGATCTCATCGATACTGGCCTGCACCAGATCCTCCCTGGAAATCGCACGCTGATAGATCAGCTCCAGGGCAAACGGCTGATCGCTGGCCAAGGGTCGCGAGACGCTCCACAGCCGCGCGTTATAGACGTCGAAACCGTACATCCGGAACTCGCCAGTACCAATGACCTGAGCACCGGGCAAGGAGTCCTGCCAACCGGCGAATGCCTGGCTGCCCAACAATGCCAACAGCCACAGGCCATGCCGTAAAGGGGATCGTTGTGGGCTCATGATCGGCTCGATTCATCGCGGTTCGGGGCTGATACTTATACGGAGAATAGATTGCCGTACAACTATTCGCGAATTGCGCTTTGTATACAAAAACCGGTATTTCATAGAGCAATCCATCATCTGCAATGCTAACGTTGCCGCTCACTCGGGTCGGAGATGTGTCGGTGTTGATGCTCAAGTTGCTGGTGATTCCTGGTTTTCTGCTGTTGATTTCCCTGGCCGGGAAACGCTGGGGCCCCAGTGTGGCGGGCTGGCTGTCGGGGTTGCCGGTGGTTGTCGGGCCGATTCTGTTTTTCCTCGCCATCGAGCAAGGCCAGGTATTCGCGGCCCAATCGGCGACGGCGGCGTTGTCGGCCATGTTCGCGATGATTGCCTTCTGCGTCACCTATGCCCAGGTCGCGCAACGTGCCGGCTGGCCGTGGGCGTTGACGATTTCGCTGCTGGTCTGGGCCACCATCGCCGTGGTGCTGTCGTTGATCCCGGCGTCCCTGACCTTTTCGGTGATCGCCGCCGCCAGCGCGCTGCTGGCGGCGCCCTACCTGTTCCCGCAGGTCCGGCCCATCGTTTCAGGCCCCGCACCTAAATCCGACAAACTGCTGCTGCGCATGGTCGCCGGCGCCCTGCTGACCCTGGCCGTTACTGTGTTGGCCAGCACCGTCGGCGATCGCTGGAGCGGACTGCTCGCGGTGTTCCCGGTGCTGGGCAGCGTGATGGCAGTGTTTTCCCAGCAAACCCGCGGGCCGGCCTTTACCGCGGCCTTGCTACGCGCCACCGCCACCGGCATGTATTCGTTCGCCGCGTTCTGCCTGGTGCTGGCGCTGGCCTTGCCTGAGATGGGCTTGCCAGCGTTCCTCCTCGGCGTTGCGGTGTCCGTGGCGATGCTCGGGGTCACCCGGCGCTTGTTGGCCAAACCAGCGACCCCCACGGCGGACGCTGGACGTACGGCCATCAAGCGCTAAGCTGCTTCAAGTCACCGGGCCAGTGGATCAGAAAATGTCGCAGACCCTGTAGGAGCGAGCTCGCTCGCGATGAACCCGAGAACGCCACGGAGTGCCAGGCTTCCCGCGTTTTCGTTGACGACCATCGCAAACAAGCTAGCGCCTACAGGACGTCCAGCGGCCGATCCACGCGTTATCAGGATAGTTGCCCGCTCTTCGCGCTGAAGGAACAGTCATGACTCAGCTTCAAAGCGCCACATCCGCGACGGCCGTCGGCGTGATCGCGATCGTGCTCTGGTCCTCCCTCGCCCTGCTGACCACCCTGACCGAAGGCATCCCGCCCTTTGAACTGCTGACCCTGGGTTTTGGCGTCGCGTTCGTCGCGAGCGTGATGATCCTGGGTCGACGCGGGATCGCGGGCTTCAACAGCTGGCGACAACCGTGGGCCGTATGGGCGACCGGGTTCGTCGGCATATTCGTCTATCACGCGCTGTACTTTTTTGCGCTGAAGGCTGCGCCCGCTGCCGAAGCCAGCCTGATCAATTACCTGTGGCCCCTGCTGCTGGTGCTGCTGTCGGCGCTCTCGGCCGGAGAAAAGCTGCACAAGCGGCAAATGCTCGGTGCGTTGCTGGGCCTGGCCGGGACCGCGTTCATCATGCAGCAACGGGTTCCCGACGTGAGCGCAGCGGTGCCTATCGCCGGTTATCTCGCCGCGTTCGGCTGTGCAGTCATCTGGGCCAGTTACTCGGTGTTCAACCGCCGGTTCAGTGAAGTGCCCAGCAACATCATCGGCGGTATCTGCGGGTTGGTCGCTCTCGCGGGGCTGGTCTGTCACCTGGCCTTTGAAACCTCGGTACAGCCGGATGTCAGCCAGTGGACCGCGATTGTCGTCCTCGGCCTGGGGCCGGTCGGGCTGGCGTTTTTGGCCTGGGACCACGCCACCAAACGCGGAAGCCTGGCGACGCTGGGCGCGCTGTCCTACCTGGCGCCGCTGATCTCCACGTTGCTGCTGATTACCGTGGGGCGCAGTCATGCCAGTCCTTTTTTGATCATTCCCGCGCTGCTGATCATCGCCGGCGCGGTCATTGCCACGTCGCACGCCAGCCCCAAAGCCCCGACAACACCTTCGATGGTTTCGAACGAATAGAGCGAAAACCTCGTACGTCAATCGAACGGGTTTGGCTCACCATCAGCCTCAGTTCCTAACCCAACATTGACTGAGGCCTACACCATGAAATTCTTTTTCCACCCTTCGCCAAACCCGATGAAAGTTGCCCTGCTGCTCGAAGAGCTGCAAACCCCTTACGAACTGATCGGCGTTGACACCTTCAAGGGCGAGCAACACCTGCCAGCCTTTTTGGCGATCAACCCGAACGCCAAGGTTCCGGCCCTGGTCGACGGCGACGCCACCGTCTTCGACTCCCAGGCCATCCTGCTGCACCTCGCGCAAACCCATCAGCGCTTCCTGCCGACCTCGATTGCCGGCCAGGCTGAATTGCTGTCGTGGCTGATGTTCATCGCCACCGGCCTGTCGCCGTTCTCTGGCCAGGCCGTGCACTTCCTGCACCACGCGCCGGAAGACCTGCCGTACGCGAAAAATCGCTACCTGAAAGAAGTGGAGCGTCATTACCGCGTGCTCGACCAGCGCCTGGCCGATCACCAATACCTGGCGGGCGACACCTACAGCATCGCCGACATGGCACTGTGGGGCTGGGCCAACTACGCGCCGTACATCCTCGGCGAGAACGGCCTCGCGGCGTACCCGAACGTCAAGCGCCTGTTCGATGAAATCAGCGCCCGCCCGGCGGCCCAACGTGCCCATGGCCTGAAAGAAAAACTGGTGCTCAAGGCCGAGTTCGACGAAGAAACCCGTCGCAACCTGTTCCCGCAGAACCAGGCGCAGTAAAACTGTAGCAGCTGTCGAGCTTGCGAGGCTGCGTCGGGCTGCGCAGCGGCCCCCGGGGGCGGTCCTGCGGACACGCAACGCAGCCTCGCAAGCTCGGCAGCT
>NZ_RWIN01000108.1 GCF_009761815.1 Pseudomonas sp. PB120 | reverse complement strand
CGACGATGGTTTATCAGCTACATTAATGTCGTCTGACACACCATCGTCGGAACGCCGCCCGGAGCGAGCTCGCTCCTACATATCCGTACATCGTTGGAGTCGCTTGATGCTGTCTCTGGTCACCAATCACCCGCTGGTCTGTGCGCTGCTCCTGATCCTGATCGATCTGGGGATATGGCGCTTGATGAGTGCCAATGGGCCGCCATGGAAACTGCTCCTGCGGGTGCTGATTTTTTCGTTGTTCAGCGTGCTGCTGTTCAACGAAGGCTTGAACCCATTGGAAGTGGCACCCTGGGCCGACAACGTGCCGCTGCACCTGGCGGCCACCGGTTTGCAGATCGGCTGGTGGCTGTTCGGCGCGCGAACGCTGACGGTGTTGATTGGCGCGGTAATGATGCAACGGGTCGGGCACACCGGGCGTTTGCTTCAGGATTTGCTGGGTGCGGTGATTTTCCTGATCGCGATCATCGCCGCCCTGGCGTACGTGCTCGACCTGCCGGTCAAGGGTGTGCTGGCCACCTCCGGCGCCTTGGCGATCATCGTCGGCCTGGCGTTGCAAAGTACCCTCAGCGACGTGTTTTCCGGGATCGTCCTCAACACCACCAAACCCTATCAACTGGATGACTGGATCTCCATCGACGGCACCGAAGGGCGTGTCACCGACATCGATTGGCGGGCCACGCGCATGCAAACCGCCCAGGGCAGCATGGCGGTGATCCCCAACTCACTTGCGGCCAAGGCCAAAATCATCAATTTCAGCCGGCCGAGCGACATCTTCGGCGTTTCGATCAGCCTGCAATTGAGCCCCCACGCGCGTCCGCAAACGGTGCTCGATGCCCTGGAGCGGGCGATGGAAGGCTGTCGTTATCTGCTGAACAAACCGGCACCGTGTGTGGCGCTCAAAGGCTCCAGCCCCGCGGGCGTGGAATACGAAATCAGCGGTTTCGTGGTGTCGATGGATCAGAAGCGCATGGTGCGCAATCTGTTGTTCGACCTGGCGTTCCGGCATCTGCAGGCGTCCGGCGTCAGCCTGTTGTCCAGCGTCGAACCCAATGTGCAGGCCAACCTGTCACGGCCACGGGCGTTGCTGGAAAGCTCGGCGATTTTCTCGACGCTGCGTCAGGAAGAGAAAGAAACCTTCAGCCAGCACATGACCTTGCAACACTTCCGTGCGGGTGACGTGATCCTGCCGGGAGGGGAGGTCAGCGATCATTTGTTCATCATCGAATCGGGCGTGGTGTCGGTTACGCTGAGCCGTGGCGGGATCAAGTTCGAGTCCGGGCGCATGGGGCCGGGTGAGGTGATCGGCGAGGGCGGGATTTTGTCGGACACGGCACTGCCGGCGGACTTCAATGCCAAGACTGCGTGCAGCCTGTACCGGATCGAAAAGGATTACCTCAAACCGTGCCTGGAGGCGCGGCATGACATTGGCGAGGCGATGAAGGCGTTGCTGGATTTCCGTTTGCACAAGGCGCAGGTGTTTGCCCAGGAAACGCCGAAGGTGGTGGCGAAGAAGGGGTTTTTGCAGTGGTTGCGGAGTAGGGCGTAGGGTTTGCAGCGGCCATCCACCGTCAAACCCTCGGTTCAACCGACATCCAGTACCGGGTCAAACTGCTGATCTTCAGCGGCAACGTATCACCCAGCAACCGCAGGCTCGCATCGGTATCTCGCAACGAAAACGCCCCCGACACCCGCAACGCGGCGACATCGGGATGCCAGCGCAACACGCCCGGCCGGTATCGGCTCAACTCGCCGAGCAACTCATCCAGGCGCATATTGCTGGCCAGTAACATGCCCTTGTCCCAGGCCAGGGTGCTGGTGTCGAAACGCTCCAGCGGGTCAAACCCCTGGAGTGTGAAACTCTGGCGATCACCAGCCTTGAGCGTCGCGGGCTGCTGAAGCCGTTGCGGCGTGACCTCCACCAGCCCTTCGAGCACCGACACCTGGCTTCGCGCCTCATTGATCCGCACACAAAACCGGGTGCCCAGCGCATGGGCGATGCCTTGCGGGGTTTCGACGATGAAGGGCCGGGCTGCCGGGTCTTTGGCCGTGCGGATCAACACTTCGCCCTCGCGCAGCACCAGTCGACGCTCCGTTACGCTAAAGGCTATGTCCAAGGCGCTTTCGGTGTTCAGCACCACCTGACTACCGTCCGGCAGGTGCAGGTTTTTCTGTTCGCCCACGGCGGTACGTTGATCGGCGGTCCATTGTTGCCAGGGCACCTGTTGCGAGGCGATGCTCACGGGGCCGGCCATCAGCAACAGACCCAGCCACGTCAGCGTTTGCCGGCGGCTGAGGCCGTCATTGCGCGCGGCTCGTTGCAAGGTCTGAATGGCGAGGTTGGCCGGCACCTTTTGAAATTCTCCCAGTAATGCTTCGGCCCGTTGCCAGGCCTGGGCGTGCTCGGCACTGCGATTGCGCCACTGGGCAATGGCCTGATGGTCGGACGGGGTGGCGGTGCCGGAATGCAGTTGCACCAGCCAGTCGGCCGCTTCGCCGAGAATCTGCGGGTCGATCGCCGAAGCCTTCATCAGGCGACACTCAGGCAGGCAATGAACGCCGTGCGCATGTGGCGCTTGACGGTGATCAGCGACACGTTCAGGCGCGTCGCAATCTGACCGTAGGTCAACCCTTCGATCTGCGACAGCAGGAAGGTGTCACGGGTGACGGCCGGCAATTCGCGCAGCAGTGCCTCGATGCGCATCAGGGTGTCGAGGATCAGCAGGCGGGTTTCCGGTGACGGCACTGCGGCCTCCGGCATGTCGGCGAGGGTGTCCAGATAGGCGCGTTCGATGTCCTGGCGACGCCAGCGGTCGATCATCAGGCCTTTGGCAATGTGCGCCAGCAGCGCCCGGGGTTCATTGCCCAAGGGCTTGACGATCTGGCGTGTCAGCAAACGCAGGAAGGTGTCGTGAGCCAGGTCGGCCGCATCGCAGCGGTTACCCATCTTGCGGTACAACCAACCCTGCAGCCACCCATGGTGTTCGCTATAGAGGTTGTGGATCTGTTGGTTCAAAGGCTGGTTGGCTGACGACATGGCGGGCAAATGCTCGTTTCGCCATCCTGGCGTGAGTGCAATTAAGAATTGATCGCATTCTAGTGGCGTGGACCGAGCGCTGGCAATTCTCAAATCGCACTTTCTGTTCGATGGCCCCCCAATGGCCTCCTCGACTTCTCAAATATTGGCTATTTGTGCAATCCAGCATCAGGACTAACGTAGCCACACACCCACTTGCCCTGGAGCACACCATGAAACCTCGTATCGATTTCTACACCGCTTCCCCTGACGCCCTCAAAGCCATGATTGCCCTGGAAACGGCCGTGTCGAAGCTGCCACTGGAAAAAAACCTGATCGAACTGGTCAAGTTGCGCACTTCGCAAATCAACGGCTGTGCCTTCTGCCTCGACATGCACAGCGCCGATGCCCGCAAGGGCGGTGAAGACGAGCGCCGTCTGGCCACGCTGTCGGCCTGGCGTGAAACCCCGTTCTTCACCGACCGTGAACGTGCCGCCCTGGCCTGGACCGAATCCCTGACCCTGATCAGCCAGACCCATGCAGAAGACGAAGATTACGAACTGGCCACCGCTCAGTTCAGCCCCAAAGAAATGGTCGACCTGACCGTGGCGATTACCACCATCAACGCCTGGAACCGCCTGGCAATTGGCTTCCGTAAAATGCCTCAGGCCTGATCAATGTGCGTCTGCTGACGGCGCCGCCGGTGGTTGCACCTTGCGCATCAAGGGCACCATCGCCGTGGCGATGATGAAGCAGACCATGATCATCAGGAACGCGTCGCCATAGGTTTGTGTCTGGGCTTCGCGGTAAGTCAGCTGCCAGAGCTGATGCAGGCTGGCGGTGACGCCCACGTCACCGCTTTGGCCCAGGGCGGCGAAGTTATTGCCGACCTGGGACAGCCACTGATTGAGCGCTTCATTCGTGCTATTCAGGTTTTCCGCCAACCGCGTGAAGTGCAGGTTGGTGCGGTCATTGAGAATGGTCGCGCAGGCGGCGATGCCGATGGCCCCCCCCAGGTTTCGCATCAGGTTGAACAATCCCGACGCATGTTTGAGCCGCGCGGGCGCCAACCCACCCAGGGTCAGCGTCACCGCTGGCGGCACCGCCAATTGCTGGGCAATGCCCCGAAGCGCTTGCGGCAACAGCAATTCCCTGGCCCCCCAGTCATGGGTGATCGGGCTGAAATCCCACATCGATAACGCGAACAGGCCAAGGCCGGTCATCATGATCCAGCGCAGGTCGACGCGATTGGCCAGAAAGGCGTACAGCGGAATCGCCATGATCTGGAACACCCCGGTCGAGAAAACCGCCAGGCCAATGTCCAGCGCGCCATAACCACGGACCCGGCCGAGAAACAGCGGGGTCAGGTAAATAGTGGCGAACAGGCCGATCCCGGTGACGAACGAGAAGAAACAGCCGAGGGCGAAGTTGCGGTCTTTCAAGGCGCGCAAATCGACGATCGGGTTGGACACGTGCAGGGTTCGGCCGATGAAGGCCAGGCCGGCGATGCCGCTGATCCACGCGGTGGTCAGGATGGTGCTGTCGCTGAACCAGTTCCAGCGCGGGCCTTCTTCGAGGGTGTATTCCAGGCAGCCGAGAAACAGCGCCATGAACAGCATGCTCAGGTAGTCGGCGCCCTTGAGCAGCGACAGTTCCGGCTGGTCGATTTTCACCAGCATCGGCACCGCCACCGCGACGAAAATCCCCGGCACCAAATTGATGTAGAACAGCCAGTGCCAGGACGACACATCGGTGATCCAGCCGCCGATGACCGGCCCCAGCGTAGGCGCGAGGGACGCCACGGCGCCGATGGTGGCCGCAGCGATTACCCGTTGTTTGCCGGTGAAGAAAAAGAACGCCGTGGTGAATACCAGCGGGATCATCGAACCGCCGATAAACCCCTGCAGGGCGCGAAAGGCAATCATGCTCTGGATGTTCCAGGCCGCGCCGCACAGCAGGCTGGCCAGGGTGAAACCCACTGCCGATGCGCAAAACAGCCAGCGGGTCGAGAACACCCGGGACAGCCAGCCCGACAGAGGGATCACAATGATTTCGGCGATCAGGTAACTGGTCTGCACCCAGGCCGTTTCATCCGTGCCCGCCGAGAGCCCGCCGCCGATGTCGCGCAACGAGGCGGAGACAATCTGGATGTCCAGCAGCGCAATGAACATGCCGATGCACATGCTGGCGAACGCGAACACTTTGGTCGCGGTCGCCATGCTGGCGGGATTGAACGGTTGCGCGGGGACGGCGAGGGGGCGGCTCATGGCGTAACGGCCACGGCTGGGGTTTCAGGTGACTGGCGGGTGTCCACTTCTGCCGTTACCGAGAGGCCGGGACGCAAGTGGCCGAGCACGCCATCGGCCGGGTCGAGCAGGATCCGTACCGGCACCCGTTGCACGATCTTGGTGAAGTTGCCGGTGGCGTTTTCCGGTGGCAGGACGCTGAACTGTGCGCCGCTGGCCGGCGCAAGGCTGTCCAGATGACCGTGGAATTCCTGCCCCGAGAGCACGTCGGCATGAATGATCACCCGCTGACCCGGGGTCATGCGCGCCAATTGATCTTCCTTGAAGTTGGCATCAACCCACAAACCGCTGGACGGCACGACCGACAACAACTGCGAACCCGCCTGTGCATAGGCGCCGACCCGCGCCCGGCGGTTGCCGACCACCCCGTCCACCGGGGCTTTGAGTTCGGTGTAGCCGACGTTCAGTTGTGCCAGATCGCGCTCGGCCTTGGCCTGCATCAGCGCGGCGCGGGCTTGCTGTTTCTGGGTTTCGATCACGTTCAACTGCCGTTGTGCGGCCAGCAATTCAGCCTGGGCTCGCGAACTGAGCGCCTGGGCGGTCTTGAACGTGGCGTCCGCGCGCTGGGCGCTCTCCACCGACACGGCATTGCTGCCGACCAGTTTTTTGTAGCGCGCATTGTCGTCCCGGGAACGGGCGGTTTCGGCACCGGCCGCGTCAATGCCGGCGCGGGCCTGGCCGATCACGGCTTGTTGCAGTTGTTGGGTGGCGTCGAGGTTGGCGAGCAAAGCTTCCTGGGCGGCGACGGCGCCTTCAGCCTTGGCCAGGTTGGCGCGGTAGTCCCGGGAATCGATACGGATCAGCACGTCGCCAGCCTTCACTTTCTGGTTATCGGTGACCAGCACTTCTTCGATGTAACCCGCGACTTTCGGCCCGATCACAGTCACGTCGCCGCCAATGTAGGCATCGTCGGTTTCTTCGATGAAACGTCCAGCGCTCCACCAGTGAGACGCATACACACCCGCGCCTACCAGGGCAGCGACAACCGCAGTCAGCAGGATCAACCGTTTGAGCAGGGGAGGCTTGGTGCTCACGGGTACCGCAAGGTCGGGTTCGAGGCTGGGCATGCTGGTCATGGATGAATACCTGTGGGAAACGGGTGTTTATTACGCATGTAATATGACGCATGTAATATTTGGTGGCAATTAATTTTTGCTGCCGGTCGTCAGGTGAAGAATGCGATCAATACGCTGTCGTTGGCAAAACCGGCAACCGGTGTCGTTTCTCGTCAAGTGCGCCTACCGCGCCTCTCTACACTGGCAGGCATCTGCCAATGAAGCTGAGAGAGCACGCGATGAATCAGCCTGTCGAGCAACTGAGAATCCGCCTGGCCTGCGCCTTTCGCTGGGCCGCGCGGTTGAACCTGCACGAGTCCATCGCCAATCATTTCAGCGTGGCCGTGTCGGGGGACGGGCGGGAGTTTTTGATCAACCCGTACGGCAAGCATTTCTCGACGATCAAGGCCAGCGACCTGCTGCTGGTGAATGCCGATGACCCCGCCAGCCTCGACCGCCCGAACGCGCCGGACATCACCGCATGGGCATTGCACAGCGCTTTGCATCGCAACCAGCCACACGCCCGTTGCATCTTGCACACGCACTCGAAATACGCGACGGCGCTGGCGTGCCTGGCGGATTCGCGGCTGCCGCCGATTGAGCAGAACGCGATGCGTTTTTTCGAGCGTGTGGTCATCGACGACGGCTTCGATGGCATGGGCCTGGGGGACGAGGCCGAGCGGGTCAGCCGACTGCTGGGGGACAAACCGATTTTGTTGATGGGCAACCATGGCCTGCTGGTCGCGGCGCCGACCATCGCTCAGGCGTTCGATGATCTGTATTACTTCGAACGTGCCTGCGAAACCTACATCACCGCGTTGTCCACCGGCCGCGAACTGCGCATCGCCAGCGATGAAATCGCGCGCAAAACCTGTCGGCAATGGCTCGACTATCCGGGCTTTTCCGACAAGCATTTCAACGCGCTGATGGGCATTCTGGACGAGGAGGGGGCCGGGTATCGGCTGTGAATTCAGTCGGCCTCGACCGGGTGATAGTCCTTGCTTAGCGGCTGGCGCATGACCGGGGCAGTCCAGCTCTGGCTGCGGTCTTCGCTGGGCGGGCAGCCGAAGCGCGCACGGTAGGTGCGGGAAAAATGCTCGAGCGAGCCGAACCCCGAGCAGGCAGCCACTTGCGCCACGCTCAAGCGGGTTTGTTGCAACAGGCTGTGGGCCTTGGCCAGTCGCAAGGTGATGTAGTACTTGAGCGGCGACAGGCCGGTCTGATGCTTGAATTGCCGCTCCAGTTGCCGCCGCGAAAGCCCGACCTGGCCGGCAATCGCTTCGCAATCCAGCGGCTCTTCCAGCGCCTGTTCCATCAGTTGCACCGCTCGGCGGATCTTGCTGCCGAACATTCCGGTGTTGGTCAGGCCGCCGTCGAGTTGATTGTCCGCCGGCGCACGCACACGGCCCATCAGCAGGTGCATGCCGATTTCCCGCGCCAGTTCGCTGTCGATACTCTGGCCGATCCAGCCGAGCAACATGTCCAGGGTTGTGGTCGCCCCGGCACACGTCATGCGCTGGCGCTCCAGCGTGTAGAGCTGCGGCTTGGCCTGCACCCGTGGATAACTTTCCTGAAACCCCTGAAGATTGTCCCAGTGCACTGCCGCTTCGTAGCCGTCGAGCACCCCGGCGGCCGCGAGCAGTTCAGTGCCGGTTTCCACGCCCGCCAGCACCGCGCCGAACAACGCCTGTTTGCGCAACCAACTCTTGAGCGCCGCGTTGCGGCTGTGTTGGTGCACATCAAAACTGGCGATCACCAGGCACAGATCAAAACCCTGGTCGGTGCGCAGCCCTTCGTTGGCCACGGTGGCCAGGCCATTGCTCGCCAGTACCGGTTCGCCGTCCAGTGACAACAGCGACCACTGGAACAGCTGGCGCTGGCTCAGCCAATTGGCAATGGCCAAGGGTTCGAGGACGGCGGCCAGGCCGAAGTTGGAGAACGACGGCAGCAACAGCACCGCGACCCGCAACGGCGCAACATCGCCGCGTTGCCAGGTGAAGCGGGGTTCTGCGTTGCCGGACGACTGATTGCTCATGAGTGATCTCTATCGTTGCCGTGTCTGCCACTGTGGATGAACCCACACCAGTGCCTCGCTGCCCGGCAATGGTGGCAGGCCGCGAATCAGGTCGCTGGCCTTTTCCGCAATCATCACCGTCGGCGCGTTGGTGTTGCCGCTGACGATCACCGGCATGATGGACGCGTCCACCACGCGCAAACCGTCGAGCCCATGTACGCGCAATTGCGCGTCGACCACCGCTTCCGGGTCATCCACCGGCCCCATCTTGCACGTGCCGCTGGCATGGTAGCCGGTTTCCGTGACCTGCCTGGCCCAGGCGTCCAACGCTTCGTCGCTCTGCGCATGTGGGCCGGGGACCAGCTCTTCGCCCTTGAACGCCGCCATCGCCGGTTGCCCGATAATCTCGCGCACCAGCCGTGCACCGGCGCGCATGTCGGCTCGATCCTGCTCGGTTTTCAGGTAATTGAACAGGATGCGCGGCGGCTGTCGAGGGTCGGCGCTGTTCAGGGTGACGCTGCCCAGACTGGTGGGGCGCATCAGGTCGATATGGACCTGAAAGGCGTGGCCCGGCACCAGGTCGACGCTGCCGGGTTTGACCGCCAGCGGCATGAACGTCAGTTGCAGGTCGGGATGTTCAACCCCCGCCCGCGAGCGAATGAACGCCCCGGCTTCGAAGTGATTGCTCGCCGCCAGCCCATCATGGGTGGCGAACCATCGCGCGCCGATCCACCATTTACCCGGTGCGGTCGTCCACGGATACAGCGACACCGGTTGCTTGCACAGGTACTGCACGACCGTGTCCGGGTGATCGTTGAGCCGGCAGCCCACACCGGGCAAGTCATGTTTGACCGTGATGCCCAGGTCCCTCAGTTCCGCCGCCGGGCCGATCCCGGACAGCAGCAACAGTTGCGGCGAATTGATTGCGCCGGCGGTGAGTAAGACCTCGCGCCGGGCGTGAACCTGATGAGTCTGGCCGCTCTGCTCGTATTCGATCCCGATGGCGCGGTCGCCGTCGAACAGAATGCGCAAGGCCAATGCATCGGTCGCCACGCGGACATTGCCGCGCTTCAGCGCCTGGCTCAGGTAACCGCGCGAAGTGCTCCAGCGCCTTCCCTCGCGCGTGGTGCGGTCCACCGGCCCGAAAGCCTCCTGGCGATAACCGTTCAAGTCGCTGCTCACGCCGTACCCGGCCTCGGCGCCTGCGGCGACAAACGCTGCACACAGCGGCGTTTGTACATCGCCGGGGGTGACATGCAAATGACCGTGGGCCCCTCGGTAATCGTCCGCGCCGTCGGCATGGGTTTGCGCCCGTTTGAAGTACGGCAGCACCTCCTGATAACTCCAGCCTGTGCAGCCTTGCGCGGCCCAACCGTCGTAATCCAGGGCATGGCCGCGAATGTAGACCATGCCGTTGATCGACGACGAACCGCCCAGCGTCCGGCCTCGTGGCGTGCCGATCCGGCGACCGTCCAGATAGGGTTCCGGCTCGGAGTCATAGCGCCAGTTGAAGCGCGAGCCGCCGACCACAATGCCCACGGCGGAAGGCATGTCGATGGTCCAGCTGGAGTCTGCCGGGCCAGCTTCCAGCAGCAGAATCCGCACCGCCGGGTCTTCGCTCAACCGGTTGGCCAACACGCAGCCCGCAGACCCTGCGCCCACAATCAGGTAATCAAACTCATGATCGGTCATGGTTCGGCGTTCTCCATCAATGAAGGTCATGACACAAAACCCTGTAGGAGTGAGCCTGCTCGCGATAGCGGAGTATCAGGCGATTCAAATGTCGACTGACACTCAGTCATCGCGAGCAGGCTCACTCCTACAGGGGGGGGGGTGGGTTCAAGCAGTCGAATCCCCATGAATCCCGTTAAACACCAGCCGATGAAAGTGATGCACCAGGTGCTCGCTTTCATTGCTGCGCTGGGCATCGATCATGTACCGACCCTGGTCGTAACCGAGCGAGCGCAGGCCTTTTTGCACCGAGATGTTCAGGGCAATGTCTTCCGGCCCCAGATCCTCGTTCATCCACTTCATGCACGACGCCGTCACGGCAGCGGTTTCGCTGTTAGTGGAGTAATAGCCAAAGCGCAGCAGCGAGCGCTCGGCATCCAGCGGGATCATGATGAATGAGCCCAGGAACTCGGAAAACGGGAAGGTATAAAAGGTGTTGTTCGGCCACAGGCCAATGTTGAAAAAGCATTCGTCCGGGTTCAGCTCGGGCTTGAGCGGAACGCCGTAGGCTTCGGTCACCGTCAGGTTGGCCGGGGCAATGTACGTCCACCAATTGTCGCGTTTGGTCAGTTGATAACCCTTGAAATCGATCAACCTGGCCAGGTCGATATGGCACGGTCCGGACAACTTGAAGTGATAACCCTCGATGGAGTTGTCCATGATCACCTTCCAGTTGGCCGGCACGATCACGTCCTGTTCCTCGATCAGGCGCATGTGCTCAAGGTCCGGAAACACCCGGCGCATTTCCTCATCGGCCCCGGGGAACAAATCCCGCATCGACGGCGCATTCGGATCGAGGTTGAAGTAAATGAACCCGCCCAGTTCCTCGGTGCGAATCTGCGGAATGTTGAACTGCTGCAACTCGAAATTCTTCATCTTCTCGCAGCGGGGCGCGCTGCGCAGGCTGCCGTCCATTTCATAACACCACGAATGATAAGCACAGCGCACCACGCCGCCCGTGGTGCCGCGACGCGCTTCAAGCAGCCGATTGCCACGGTGCTGGCACACGTTGTGGAACGCATGAATCTGCCCCTGACGATTTTTCGCCACCACCACACTCTGGTCGAACACCTCCGTCACCACATACTGACCCGGCTCGGCAAACTCGCTGACATGCCCGGCCACATGCCACGCGCGCATGAAAATGTTATCGCGCTCAGCCTTGAACAGGGTGTCGTCATAGAAGTAGCGCGAGGGCAGGGTGAAGGCTTCCTCCGGATCCTGATGGTCCCAACCCTCTACGGGGCTCTGCAGTTTGCGGGCTTGGAAGTTTTGCATGGCGATCTCCACAGTGACTGGCCGCACGGCACGGCGACGTGTTCTGGGAGTTAATCTAGGGGGACGGGCGAGGGGGGGGTTGATGGATTGCGACCAGTTGCGGGTGGAAATTATCAAGTGGTGGGTGGTGCTGTGAGGCCCATTGTGTACCTCACAGAACATCTCTTATGTTTTATGCGGTTTGGGCTGCTGATATGTATCGTTTGAACAGTGATCTTGCCCCGTAGGCGGGCAAAATATTGAAAACGGCGAAGCACATTTTTATGGCTATTTGAACGTAGACTATTTTCAGGATATCGCTGGTTTCCATTGTTCCAGAAAATGCAATAAAGCAGAAAATAAAGCTGTCTATTATGACTGCGAAGAAAGTACTAAAAAATACACGCAAAAATAGTAATCGCGAATTAGTGAGTTCTTTTATCCTGCACAGGAGATAGGAGTTGATGTATTCAGCGACGAGAAATGATACGGATGACGCGACTAGTATAGAAGACACATGGCTAATTACCTCGTTGTAGGATACTTCTAGCTTCCAGCCAGGCAATCCGGGAAGGTAAGTCGATGCGCCAAGAAGTACCATGATGACGGCATTGCAGGAAAATACAGAAAGAATGGCTTTTTTAGCAAGCCTGAGTCCGTAAAATTCATTCAATAAATCAACTATTAAAAACGTCAGTGGGTATAGAAAAGCACCCAGCGTAATGGTGATGTCGAGTTGGTGTAAATAAATGGGTTTTGCTGCGCCGATGTTGGAGAAAATGTAAAGCGTAAAAAGCAGAAGATTTAGTGCGACGTATATTGTCCACGATTTCTCATGTCGGTCTGTCATTTCATAGGCTGTCACCGCACTCCCTCGCGAATAGAATTTTTTATATATCTCTTTTATTTCTGCTTTGTTTAAGTTGTCAATCACTTCGCTTTTTACAAGCTTGCCTAGATGTATCTTGATAATTTTCCCAGTGGAAATGACCATAATGATGGCGAGTTCTTTGCTGTTCTCAAATCCTAATAGCTTGTATTTGCTGTTTTCAATTTCGCTTTTGTTAACCATTAAATCTTTCCTCTAAGACTTCTCCTACAATGCAAACAAGATCGGAGTCAGGAAGATTTGAGCTGGTTATAAATAATTTTTTCGTAATTTTGTCGTACATAAGCTTTTCGTTTTTATTGTTTGATTGTCCCTTTTTTATTATCAATAATTCGCCAGGTTCATGAGCGTCGCTGATTTCCTTCTCCAAAAGTACACCGATCAAGTTGCACGCTACTCCAAAATAATATGTCAGTGGGTGTTGTGTGGACAGTTCACCGATTCTTTTGTCTAGATTCTGAATAAGTAAACTCTCTTTTATTATGGGGACTGCCGATGGGTTCATATTTCCTTCTAAGGAAGAGCTGTTTTCGATAAGTTCCTTTTTCTCAAAGTCCACGTTTTCTATTTCTTTGTATGAGACGCCAAAAAAATCAGAATTTTTCGAATGGTGGATTGTTGAACGTTGACGACCTTCCCCTCCAATATGTTGTATATGGTGGTCCTGGTCAGGCCGATGGAGTTGCACAAAGATAGCTGCGTTTCTCCGCGGCTTTTTATAAGGTATTTAATATTATTTTTTAAGTGTTCCGTCTTTTCTTTTCTGTACATGAGCACTGTACCCCTGCTGTAAATCTCGATGCTTAAGCGAAATAGCTGGCGCGATGTTTTTTATAATGTCGGTGTTTTCCATCAATGAATTATGTACAAGATTAAGTCGCCGGCACGGGGGGTAAACGTTAAATAATGTTTCATAGCGGGCTATTATGGCGAATTTAGGAAATTTCTTACAGAAATAAGGAAGCGGAAACTGGGTTTTTGTGTCGAGGTTTACGGTCAAGGGTGATGTTGGTTATTTCGTAAATTTAGTGTTGCGCAATATTGTGCATTTATTAACCGGTTATAATCATATTTCTGCACGTTTGTTAAATTGTTTGGTTAATAAAGTTTAATTTTTTATTAGGTGTTTTCCCTCTCAAATAACGCGAGTACAGTGCTCGGCCTAGTCCCAATTGAAAGCGTGGGGCTTGCACTTTTAACTTTGCAAGGAGCTCTTTTATGAAAAAAGTTACCCCCAACTCCTTAGTCGCGCCAAACCATTCCACCGTTGATAAAACCAAGCCTTCGAAAGCCACCGAACAACTCGTCAGCATTCCCCTACGCAATCACTCACGCCCCGAACCCGTCAGCCATTTCTTCGCTGTCGTCCCGGATATCGACACCGAATCCATGCTCTGCCACGCCTCTGAAACCCTGGCCTCCCTCAGCGTCATGGCCACCGATCTCGCCCGCGAACTGGAAGGCCCGCGTCGCCATGTCATTTTGGCTATTCAGCAACTGTCCGCGCTGGGCGAGTTGCTGGTCAATCGGGCACTGGACACTCTGGAACCGCCACGCGGACCGTCTGATGTTCCGTCCAACTGCCGACGCTGAAGAGTTGTGTACTTTTTTCCAATGGAGGTTATTCGTCATGGATCGATACATGCCTGTCACAGGCATCGACTGCAGCATCCCATCGTTGTTGATCGACACTGAAGCACCGCTGGATGTGTTGCATGAAGCGGCGGCTTACCGCATTCGCACTGCCACACAGTTGCTGGAGAGTTTTGCGTACGGGGAGGGGGTTCACAGTGAGTTGGCGCGGGTGTTGGTGACTTCGCTGCGCGATGGGTGTGATTTGATGGATGTGGTGGGGCGGCGATTGCAGGGGGAGATTTCGGCGTAGGGGAAACGGCTGAGTCGGTAGGTGGAGAAACTGTAGGAGCGAGCTTGCTCCGGGCGGCGTTCCGACGAAAAATATCCAGGCAACGCGTTCATTCAGGCAGCCCGGGTTATCGTTGACGACCATCGCCAGCAGGCTGGCTCCCACATTTGAATGGGGGGCACCAGAGAGAGATCAGTTGATTGTCAGGCCGTCATCGCCGGCAGGCCAGCTCCCACAGGGGGAGTGCGCGCACCAGAAGAATCAGGTCGGCTGTCAGGCCGCCTCGCTTTTGATTTGGCTTTTGATTTTCTTGCCGCCTCGAGAGGCCGAGTGGAGGTTCTGCGCAGTGGGCAACCCGGCATGGATGCCGGGTTAGCCGCCCCCGGCCATGGATGGCCGATGGCGGCGGGCCCACGGAGCAGGACCGGAGCGAGGGCATGCCG
>NZ_RWIN01000107.1 GCF_009761815.1 Pseudomonas sp. PB120 | reverse complement strand
AGCCTGCTGGCGATGGACGTCAACGATAACGCGACCTGTCTGGAGGATCGCGGTGTCTGGGTATCCATCGCCAGCAGGCTGGCTCCCACATTTGATTGGGGTGTACTTGAGAGAGATCAGTCGACTGTCAGGCCGTCATCGCTGGCAAGCCAGCTCCCACAGGGGGAATGCGGACACCCGCAAAAGCCAGGTCGGCTGTCAGGCCGCCTCGCTTTGCTTTTGATTTAGGCGCCCCGTTAAACCACGATGGCCGAACGCAGGCATTGCGGAGTGGGGAAACCGGCAGGACGCCGGTTTAGCCGCCCTCGGCCATGGATGGCCGATGGCGGCGACCCACGGAGCAATGCCGGAGTGAGGGCATGCCGAGCCTTAGCGAGGCACCAAGTGGTGGGGCAAGAGCCTTTTGCTTACTTTTCGGCGTTTGGAAAAGTGAGTCGCCGTAAGGGCGAAACCAATAGCGGCCGTTACCGCAAAAACGGATATGTACGCCGTAAAAATAGCGCAGGCGCAAATCAAACCGCCTCATTCCACCGAACCTTCGTAATCCCCAACCCCTGAGCCTCAACCCGCGCAACCTCGAGACTGGCATGCACCGCAATCCGCCGCCTCGCCGAGGGATAAGCATGCGCAAACGCCGAATGTATCGCCTCGACATCCGAAAACTGCACAGCCAACTTGAAAAAATGCTGCCGCACTCCATCAAACAAGTAATGTACGGCATAGGGAATGACTTCGCTCATGTGCTCTCCTGAGGATAATCAAAGACTTAGCTCGGTAATCGAAAGGGAATTCAGAGTGGTCTGCAATTTAAGAAAGTGCAGAAATGAGAAGACTGAAAATACAAGAGGCTCATAGAGCCTCCGCTATTGAGAGTGTTCCGACACCGGGTTCGTTCAGTTCTTTTGCCGAACAGATTCCGGGCCGCGATTCAGATGTCTTCCAGGTGCTCAAAATCGGGGTGCTCAGCCCGATAACCCAGGGTTTTGTCGATCCATGCGTTCAGCTCATTGACCATGACCGGGTGTTTGCCCGGATAGACGTCGAGGGTTGAACGCAGGAGGTTGTCGATGTTGCTAATTGAACGCAAGTTTCGGGTCTGTATGTATTGCCCGATAAAACAGTCAAGTTTGTAACGCTCTGTCGTCGAAAGATAAATGCACTCCAGACCGCCGACTTGATTAATTATTAAATCGTCGCGCAATTTGATTCTCTGCAAGGCTTGTAGTTTTAGGGATTTCCTTAATTTGCTGACTCTTTGGTCAACTGGGTGGTACGAGGGAAATGCGGCGCGAATCCTAGCTGTAGTATTACTAAATGTATCGGATTGTCAGACAAGCGGTTAATGCCGTCGCCTTCACTCCGAAGCAAGTGTTTCCTGGATGAAACACTAGGTGTAACGTTTGAGAGTTTAATGGGGATAGACAACTGTTATTTATGCCAGCATGACTGTCGATATTGATAGTTCAAATGAACTCCTCAATCAGCGTCGCGCCTTGATTTCGTGTGTTGCCGACCGCTTTGCCTACCTTGTACCACTCGAAGACCTCGCTGGTTTCACCCTGCAAAAGTGCCATTTGTTCCGCGCGTTCCAAGGGAGTCGCCGGATTGAGCCATTCCCGCGCCAGTTCCGCAGATAACACGACCGGCCGGCGGTCATGGATGTCGAGCATGCCGCCCGCGCTGTCCGCGGTGATGATCACGAAACCGCCGTCGGCCTTTGGCTCACCTGCGCCCACCGGGAACTGTCCAATGGCTGCGCAGAAAATCGGCCCGCGGTCCCTGCGCCGGATGAGCCACGGTTGCCGGGTTGAATCCCCGGCATCGACCCATTCAAACCAGTTGTCGACCGGCACAATGGCGCGGTGCGGCCAGATGGCCCTGAAGAACGGACCGTGGGCAACTTTTTCGACCCGTGCATTGATCGGCGCGGCGCGGTCCTTCGCCCAATGCGGTCGCCAGCCCCAACGTTGCGAATCGGCGTGCAGGCCATCGCTCTCCAGATGCAGCAGGGCGAGTTGAGTGGTCGGCGCGGCGTTGTAACGCGCCAGCGGTTCGTCGCCGACGTGGTTGATCAGCGCGTCGGGGATGCTCAGCACCGCCACGAAATCGTGAATGCCCCGGTATTGCGACAGTCGTCCGCACATCGGCTGAATCCTCCGGTTCGAGCCTTCAGCTTAGTTGTGTCAGATCACATGCGCCCGCTGCAACTCGGTCAGCGACAACGCCTTTAGCTGCGCCAGTAATGGGTCCCGGCGATCACGGGGATGCGTCAGTTGCACCGCCAGTTCCTGACGAATGCTGCTCGGACGATTGTCCATCACCAGCACGCGATCGCTGAGGTACAGCGCCTCATCGACGTCGTGGGTCACCAGCAGCAGGGCGATGGCGTGGCGCTCGGCCAATTGCAGCAGCAAGTCCTGCAATTTCATGCGGGTGAAGGCGTCCACGGCGCTGAACGGCTCGTCGAGCAACAGCACGTGCGGACGTGAATAGAGGCCGCGTGCGATGGCCACGCGCTGGGCCATCCCGCCTGACAACGCCTTCGGCAAGGCTTGAGCAAAACCGCCCAGGCCGACTTCCTCGATCAATTGCGCGACCCAGGCCTTGTCGTAATCGTTGTCTGCGCTGAAGCCGATGTTCTGTTCAACGGTCAGCCAGGGCATCAGCCGTGGTTCCTGGAAGACGAACGCAACTTCGCCGGCACGGTTGCGCAACTCGCCCTGATAATCCTTTTCCAGACCGGCGACGATGCGCAGCAAGGTGCTTTTTCCGCAACCGCTGGGGCCCAGCAGACTGACAGCTTCCCGGGGCTGCAATTGCAGATGAATGTTTTGCAGTACGGTGGTGGCGCCAAAGGTTTTGCGCTCGACGCGAATGTCCAGCAAGTGTTCGGTCATGGCTCAATCCTCTGCGCTTTGGCCGTTGAAGGTGTCGCGCCAGGCGAGGCAGCGTTTTTCCAGCCCGGCCAACAGGCCATCGCTCAGTTTGCCCAGCAGCGCCAAAACGATGATTGCCGCAAGGACGATGTCCGGGCGGGACGTTTCGCGCCCGTCACTGAGCAGATAACCCAAACCTTTGGTCGCCGCGATCAGCTCGGCCGCGACCAGAAACATCCAGGCCAGGCTCATGCCGCTGCGCAATCCGGTGAACAGGCCGGGCAGGGCAGCCGGCACCAGAATCCGCCGCACCAGACGTGTGCGGCTGAAGCCGTACATCTGGCCGACTTCCACCAGTTTGCGGTCGATGTCGCGGATCGCCGCCACGCCGTTGAGGTACACCGGGAAGAAGGCGCCGATGGCGATCAGGACGATTTTCGAGGTTTCGTCGATGCCCAGCCACAGCAACAACAGCGGTACCCAGGCTAGGCTTGGAATCGAACGCAGCCCGGCAAACGTCGGCTCCAGCCAGGCTTCGGCTTCGCGGCTCAGCCCGACCCAGGCGGCAAACACCAGGGCCAGACTCGCACCAATGGCGAACCCCAGCAGCACCCGCAACAGGCTGGCGCTGATGTGCTTCCACAAAGCGCCTTCGGCCAGATCGCGCAATGTCAGGGCGATTTCGCTGGGGGCGGGCATTTGGTAGGAGGGCAGCCAGCCAACGCGCACGACGAATTCCAGCACCAGCAGGATCAGCACCGGCAGGGCCAGCCCCTTGAGGCGCAAACGCCAGGCGTTATTCAAGGACACACTGGCGCGGCGCGGCGCTGGCAATCCAAGGGGCAGGTCTTTGCTTTTACTGGTCATGGCGTTCTCTGGGGGGGACGTTTACTGGCGTGCCACGGCGTCTTTGAAACCGGTGTCGATCAGTTGATCGATCACTTGATCGACGTTGACTCCGCGACGCACCAGTTCTTCCGACACCAGGATCGGTGCGGCCGCCTTGGAGGCGATCACATCGTTGGCGGTCAATTGCGGGCTGCTCAGGTCCGTGCGCGACAATTGCAGCTTGGCCACTTCCAGCGGCAGGCCGGATTCGGTGGCGAGCAATTTCGCCAGTTCCTCAGGGTTTTTTACTGCCCAGTCGCGGGCTTTTTCGTACGCCTTGAGGACGGTGTCGATGGCTTGCGGGTGCTCTTTCGCATAGGTGTCGGTGACGCTGACCACGCCGTAACTGTTGAAGTGGGTGTTGCGATAGAGCAGGCGCGAACCGGCCTGGACCTGGCTGGCGGCCATGTGCGGATCGAGGCCCGCCCAGGCGTCGACGTCACCTTTTTCCAGCGCGGTGCGGCCGTCCGGATGCTGCAAGTGCACCAGTTCCACATCGTCTTTGCTGAGGCCGGCCTGTTGCAGGCTGCGCAGGGTGAACAGGTAGGGGTCGGTGCCTTTGGTCGCGGCGATTTTCTTGCCTTTCAGGTCGGCCACGGTTTTGTAGGGCGAATCCTTGCGCACCACCAACGCGGTCCATTCGGCGCGGCTATAGACGTAGACCGATTTGATCGGGCTGCCGTTGGCGCGGCTGAGCACGGCGGCGAGGCTGGCAGAAGACGCGAAGTCGACGCCGCCACTGTTCAGGTATTCCAGCGAGCGGTTGCTGCCCTGGCTCAACACCCAGCTGACCTTGGTCTGTGGCAGGGCTTGTTCCAGAAACCCAAAGTGCTTGAGCACCAGGCTGACTGGCGAGTAATAGGCGTAATCCAGGTGCACTTCGGCGGGCGGCGCTTCAGCGGCCTGGGCGGCAGGTTGCAGGCTCAAGGCCAGGGCGCAGGCGCTGAGCAAATACTTGAATGTAGAGAAACGGGCGTTGGGTTTCATGGGACAGCTCCAGGCAAGGCGGCAAGTTTCTTATTTCTAAAAAGTCATTTTTTAAAATTGATACTGCATAAAAAGGAATATTGCAGGCTCTGTGCCATGTTGCCGGGGGGAGCGTTTCCAAGGGGTTGGCGTTGCGGGCGAGGGGTAGAGCTGTTCCGGGGAAAACAGTCTGTTGAGTCACTGTTGCTGGGTGAACACTGTTCGCTGCCGGTCATGAGCTTATGCATAATTCGAATTTAAGAAGTGACTTGTAAGAGCGTTATGGTCTATCGCAATGACTTACAAGGAGCCCTCGATGAACCTGTCCCGATTCGTACGAAGTGTGCTGGCCAGCGCACTGTTTGCTGCGCCAATGGCCTACGCCGCCGAACCCGTCGTCCTGCACGTAGGCGATCAGAATTACTACAACGTTCGGGCATCGGTTGAGGCGTCGGGTGTGTTGAAAGACGCGCCGTATACCGTCGACTGGAAACATTTTCAGGCCGCCGCACCGCTGGCCGAAGCACTGAATACCGGCGCGCTGGACGTGGGCTTCCTCGGCGATTCGGGCTTTCTGTTTCTGGCGGCCAAACAGGCGCCCGTCAAGCTGATCGGCGTATCCCGGCAGAACCCTGACACCATCGCGCTGCTGGTGCCCAAGGATTCACCGGTCAAGACCATCGCCGATCTGAAGGGCAAGAAAGTCGCTTACTGGCCCGGGGCCTGGAGCCAGCAACTGACCTTGCGCGCCCTGGAAAATGCCAACCTGCCGGAGGACTACGTCGACTTCATCAAACTGATGCCGATTGATGCCGCCGCCGCGTTGCCTCAGGGCAGCATCGATGCGTTTCCGGTCTGGGAGCCTTACATCTCCCAGCAGATTCTGTTCTCTGGCGCGCGACCGATTCTCACCGCAAAGAACCTGATGCCAGGCCTGAGCGCCATCGCCGCTTCGACGCCTTCGATCGACACCAAGCGTGAAGCCATTGCCGACTTCCTGGGGCGCCTGAAAAAGGCTCGGGCGTGGGTCGACAACCACACCGATGAGTACGCGGATCTGTGGGCCAAAAAGGCCAACCTCGACCAGGACGTTTCGCGCCATTGGCTGCGCCAGGCGCACATGACCGTCGGGCCGGTGGATGCCCAGGCGGCATCGGACCTGCAGAGCACCGCCGACTTCCTGTTCAAGGTCAAGGCGCTGCCGACCGCATTGGCCACCGCCCCGATCATCGACCACTCGTTTCAACAGGCGTTGATCCAGTAACCACGGCGCGGCCGCAAGCACCGGAACCAAACTCTGTGTACCCTTATCCAACCAGCGCCCGCACACCTGTGCGGGCGTAACGGTTCGGCCAAGGCACATCATGAAACAGCTGTTCAAGGTTCTCTCTTTACTCGCCATTGCCGTCGGGCTGGCGGGGTGTATCGCTTCCCCCATCGAGTTGACGCCGCAGACCGAACAGCGTCTGCGCGCGCAGCCACCGATTCGTTTCCTGCTGACCTTTGACGACGGTCCCAGTGCCTCGAGCTTTTGGAACCCGACGATGACGGTGCTCGACAGCCTGGCCAGCAACCCGGTGCAACCGAACCTCAAGGCAGTGTTCTTCGTCCAGACTGGCGCGCCACGGGCGGGGGACAGCGACATCGGGCGCGAGGTCATGCGTCGCGAACATGCGGAGGGCCAGATTCTGGGTTTCCACACCGCCACCCACTCGCACACCAATCACCGTTCCCTGAGCCCGGAAGAACTGGAGCAGTCGCTGACCAAAGGTTGCGCCGACATTGCCGCGATCACCGACGCACCACCGGTGCTGGTGCGTCCGCCGTTCTGGAACTACGACAAACGGGTTTTCGCCGCCTATCAGCTGCACGGTCTGCATGTGCTCCTGACCGACCTGAGCGCCAATGACGGCAAAATCTGGGGCTTCAACGCCAGCCCTCGGCGGCGCTCGCACATGCTGCGCTCGATGTCTGAAGTGCGCGAACGCATTGCCCTGGGTGAGTTGCCGGTGGTGGACGGGGTGATCCCGGTAGTAGTGACCTTCCACGACCTCAATCGCTATACCGCCCGGCATACCCGTGAATACCTGCAAATCCTCCTCGACAGCGCGCAGGCGACCGGCGTGAAAACCGCAGAAAAGCCGTTTTACGACGACACGGCCGCGCTGCAAGCGGCGGCACTGGCGCGCACCGTTCGAGACAGTTCAGAGCCGGTGAAATTGCCGGGCATCTGGAATTGGATCTGGGATGGCGATTCTCACTAGAAAAACTGCCCGAAATGAGAGCCAGGTAGCACTTTTTGCTCGCGCAAAATGGCCAAACCGCATCTATCCTCAGTGGGTCCAATCCGATCAACTGCTATCGAGGCGTCGGCCATGGTTCCGATTTCAGTGCTTTGCAACATTATGGAGTCCGGTTTTGAGCCGCTGTCCTGCGATTGCACGGAGAACGGCGGCTTGTTGCGCATCGAGGTTTTCGAACCGGCCAGCGGGCGGGTCGAACTGTTGATCAGTGGTGTATCGACCGCTCAGCTGACCAGCGTGCGGGCGATTTCCGACCTGATCGGCGAGTTGCGCACCGAAATGAGCGCTGGGCGTAGGGCGTTTGCGGGTTAACGGATGTTATTCAAGAAGTGGTGATGCTTCTGTGGCGAGGGAGCTTGCTCCCGCTGGGTTGCGCAGCAGCCCCCATAGGGGTCTTTCACTGAGTTGGCATTGTTGGAACTGCTACTCAGTCCAGCGGGAGCAAGCTCCCTCGCCACAAAAAGCAGCCTCGCCATAGAAATGCATTGCCCGTTTTATTCACTCCCCCGCGGCAGCAACACATCAATCATCCCCAAACAATGATTCAACCCCGGTGATACATCGCCCACCCGTCGGCTGAGGATGATCGGCGAGGTCGCGTTGTCCTCCAGCAGCGGTGTAAAGCCAATGTCATCGCGGTGCAGCAGTTGCACCGACGCGGGCACCAGTGTGACCCCGATGCCAGCCCCCACCAATCCAATGGCCGTTTGCAGTTCATTGGTCCATTGCGCCACATGAATACTCACGCCATAGGATTCGAACAGGGCAATGACGTGGTCGGCATAGCTGGGGCGTGGGTTGCCGGGGTACAGCACGAAGGGCTCCTTCGCCAGGTCCCGCAGGCTGATCGGCCCGGCCAGCAACGGGTGGCCGGCGGGCAGGGCGGCCACCAGCCGGTCTTCGGTCAACACGGTCTGGACGATGGCCGGGTCGTCGATGCGGATGCGGCCGAAGCCGATATCGATGCGCCCGGCCTTGAGCGCCTGCACCTGTTGCAGCGTGGTCATCTCCGAAAGCCCCAGTTCAAGCTCCAGCGGCTCACCGCTGCGCAAACGGCGAATCAGCTCCGGCAACACGCCGTAAAGCGTCGAAGGGGCAAAACCGATGCCCAGCCAGGTCTTTTCACCCAGGCCGATCCGCCGTGTGTTGTCGCACACCTTACCCAGTTGCTCGAGCAGGGCGGTGGAGTGCTCATGGAAAAACCGCCCGGCGTCCGTCAGCTTCAACGGCCGTCCGCGTTCCAGCAGCAGAACGCCGAGTTCGTCTTCCAGTTGCTGGATCTGCCGGCTCAAGGGCGGTTGGGCGATGTGCAGCAGTTCGGCGGCGCGGGTGAAATTGAGGGTTTGAGCCAGTACCTGAAAATACCGCAGGTGACGCAGTTCCATGGGGCCTCCACACGTCAAACGGTTGCATACCTTTAAGGTATCAAGTCAGACCAATTCTATATTGGCACTGAAAAAAAAGCCGTACCAGAATCGGTTCCAGAACTTTAAGAACCTGACGGGTATCGCCATGCTTGCAACAGCCATTGAATCGATCGAGACGATCATCGTCGATCTGCCGACCATCCGCCCGCACAAGCTGGCGATGCACACCATGCAGAATCAGACTCTGGTGATCATTCGCGTACGCTGTGCCGATGGCATCGAAGGCATTGGCGAGTCCACCACCATCGGTGGCCTGGCGTACGGCAATGAAAGCCCGGACAGCATCAAGACCAACATCGACAAACACTTCGCGCCGCTGCTGATCGGCCAGGACAGCGGCAACATCAATGCCGCGATGTTGCGCCTGGAACGCAGCATCCGTGGTAATACCTTCGCCAAATCAGGTATCGAAACCGCGTTGCTCGACGCGTTGGGCAAGCGCCTCGGGCTGCCGGTCAGCGAACTGCTGGGCGGCCGGGTTCGCGATGCGCTGCCGGTGGCCTGGACCCTGGCCAGTGGCGACACGGAAAAGGACATCGCCGAAGCGGAAAAAATGCTCGACCTGCGCCGCCACCGGATCTTCAAACTGAAGATCGGTGCGGGCGAGGTCAACCGCGACCTGGCCCACGTGATTGCGATCAAGAAAGCCTTGGGCGACCGCGCCAGTGTGCGTGTCGATGTCAACCAGGCCTGGGACGAAGCGGTCGCCTTGCGTGCCTGCCGGATCCTGGGCACCAACGGCATCGACTTGATCGAACAGCCGATCTCGCGCAACAACCGCACGGGTATGGTTCGCCTGAATGCCATGAGCCCGGCACCGATCATGGCCGATGAGTCCATCGAATGCGTCGAAGATGCCTTCAACCTGGCCCGGGACGGCGCGGCCTCAGTGTTCGCCCTGAAAATCGCCAAGAACGGCGGCCCACGCGCCGTGCTGCGAACCGCTGCCATCGCCGAAGCGGCGGGCATCGGCCTGTATGGCGGCACCATGCTTGAAGGGGGGATCGGCACCCTGGCGTCGGCCCATGCCTTCGTCACGCTGAACAAACTGGCGTGGGACACCGAACTCTTCGGCCCGCTGCTGTTGACCGAAGACATCCTCAGCGAGCCGCTGGTCTATCGCGATTTCGAGTTGCACGTGCCGAAAACGCCGGGCCTGGGCCTGAGCCTGGACGAAGAGCGCCTGGCGTTCTTCCGTCGCGATAAAACGTCTACCGCCATTCATCAAGCCTGAGGAGAGCATTATGCTGTTCCACGTAAAAATGACCGTGAACCTGCCGGTCGACATGAATCCGGAAGCCGCCGCCAAGCTCAAGGCTGACGAAAAAGCCCTGGCCCAGCGCCTGCAGGAACAAGGCAAGTGGCGTCACCTGTGGCGCATCGCCGGGCTCTATGCCAATTACAGCGTGTTCGATGTCGACAGCGTCCAAGAGCTGCACGACCTGCTGATGCAATTGCCGCTGTACCCGTACATGGCGATCGAAGTCACCGCGATGTGCCGGCATCCTTCTTCCATCCGCGAGGATGACCGCTGAACCCAGCCTGTTCAGTTCGCCACGCCAATAATTACAAGATGAGGAACCACCATGAACGTCAAGATTTCCCACACTGCCAGCGCCCAGAAGTTTCTCGAAGAGGCCAGCGGCCTGTTGAATGACGCCGGCGACCCGCGCGTCAAGGCCCTGGTCTACCGCATCCTGCGCGATTCGGTGAACATCATCGAAGACCTGGCCGTGACCCCGGAAGAATTCTGGAAAGCCGTCAATTACCTCAACGTGCTGGGTGCTCGCCAAGAAGCCGGTTTGTTGGTGGCGGGGCTCGGTCTGGAGCATTACCTCGACCTGTTGATGGACGCTGAAGACGAGCAGGCCGGTAAATCCGGTGGCACGCCGCGGACCATCGAAGGGCCGCTGTACGTGGCGGGTGCGCCGTTGTCGCAAGGCGAAGCGCGTCTGGACGATGGCCTCGATCCGGGTGTGACCCTGTTCATGCAAGGCCGGGTGTTCAACACGGCGGGCGAACCGTTGGCCGGCGCGGTGGTGGACGTGTGGCACGCCAACACGGGCGGCACTTACTCCTACTTCGATACCGCACAATCGGAATTCAACCTGCGCCGCCGCATCGTTACCGATGCCGAAGGCCGCTACCGTTTCCGCAGCATCGTGCCGTCGGGCTACGGCTGCCCACCGGACGGTCCGACCCAGCAATTGCTCGATCAACTGGGCCGTCATGGCCAGCGTCCGGCGCACGTGCACTTCTTCATCTCGGCACCGGATCATCGTCACCTGACCACCCAGATCAACCTGGATGGCGACCAGTACCTGCACGACGATTTCGCCTATGCTACCCGTGACGAGCTGATCGCGAAGATCACCTTCAGCGATGATCAGGAGCGCGCAGCGGCGCATGGCGTCAGCGGTCGTTTTGCCGAAATCGAATTCGACTTTACCTTGCAGTCGTCTGCCCAGCCGCAAGAGCAACAGCGCCACGAACGGGTGCGCGCACTGGAAGACTGACAGCGCACCATGCGCCAACCCTGTAGGAGCGAGCCTGCTCGCGATGGTCGTTAACGATGACGCTGGGAGCCTGATTCCCTGCGGCGTCCTTGAGTCCATCGCGAGCAAGCTCGCTCCTACAGTTCGGTGGCGTAATCGATAACAACAGCGAGAGTGAACCGATGATGCACGCGCAACTGTTGAGTCAGCGCAGCAGAGTGTTCGACCAGGCCGACCCCTACGCGGTGTCGGGCTACGTCAATCAGCACGTCGGCAATCACTGCATCCTGATGCCCCGCACCGGTCGGCCGCTGGCCAGCCTGGATCATCGCAAGTTCGCCAGTCTCGACCTGTGTCGCATCAGCTACGGTGCCAGCGTGCGGGTGACGTCCGGCGCGCTGGACAGCATTTATCATCTGCAGGTGCTGCTGCGCGGTAACTGCCTGTGGCGCGGGCACGGCGACGAGCATTACTTCGCGCCGGGCGAGCTGCTGTTGATCAATCCCGACGATCCGGTGGACCTGACCTATTCCGCCGATTGCGAAAAATTCATCCTGAAAGTGCCCACCCGTTTGCTGGAATCGGTGTGTGACGAGCAGCGCTGGCGGTACCCGGGGCAGGGCGTGCGGTTTCTGGAAAACCGTTACCAGCTCGATGAACTTGAAGGCTTCGTCAGCCTGCTGGCAATGATTTGCCAGGAAGCCGAAGCCACCGAGCAGATCCCCAAGGTCCAGGAGCATTACGCGCAGATTATCGTCAGCAAGATGCTCAGCCTGATGAAGACCAATGTCAGCCGGGTCAGCCTCGGTTCCCCTTCGGCCACGTTCGAGGTGATCGCCGATTACATCGCGCGCAACCTGAAACAGGACATCGACAGTGAAGAACTGGCGCGTCTGGCGCGGATGAGCCTGCGTTCGTTGTATGGCCTGTTTGAGCGCAACGCCGGGGCTACGCCGAAAAACTATATCCGGCAGAAACGGCTGGAACGCGTCAACGCCTGCCTGAGCGACCCGACCTGCAATGTGCGTAACGTCACGGAAGTGGCGATGGATTACGGCTTCCTGCACCTGGGAAGGTTCTCCGAGAGCTACCGCAAACAGTTTGGCGAATTGCCGTCCGATACGCTCAAGCGCCGGCACTGAGTTCACTCAAACGACACCAAAACTGTGGCGAGGGAGCTTGCTCCCGCTTGACTGCGAAGCAGTCATTTTTTTGGGGCCGCTGCGCAGCCCAGCGGGAGCAAGCTCCCTCGCCACATTGGCCGGGCTCAAATACCGAGTTAATCGTTGCACAAACCGGATAAAGGTCTGCACCCATCGGATAGTCCCCCCCCATCCCCCCGTCCTAGCATGGCCCTGCCTGAACAATAACAATGGAGGCGGCGGCCATGACCCTGCGACCCGAATACCTTCACGCCCTGCTGGAAGACGATAAAGAGCACGGCATCTATCGCTGCAAACGCGAGATGTTCACCGACCCGCGCCTGTTCGATCTGGAGATGAAGCACATCTTCGAGGGCAACTGGCTGTACCTGGCTCACGAAAGCCAGATCCCCAATATCAACGATTTCTACACCACCACCATGGGGCGCCAGTCGATCTTCATCGCGCGCAACAAGGACGGCGTGCTCAACGCCTTCATCAACGCCTGCAGTCATCGCGGCGCAACACTCTGCCGGCACAAGTCAGGCAACAAAAGTTCCTACACCTGCCCGTTCCACGGCTGGACCTTCAACAACTCCGGCAAGCTGCTCAAAGTCAAAGACCCGGCGCAGGCCGGCTACCCGGCGAGTTTCAACTGCGAAGGCTCCCACGACCTGACCAAAGTCGCGCGGTTCGAGTCCTATCGCGGCTTTCTCTTCGGCAGCCTGAAGGCCGATGTGGTGCCGCTGGTGGAGCACCTTGGCGAGTCGGCGAAGATCATCGACATGATCGTCGACCAGTCCGCCGATGGCCTGGAAGTACTGCGTGGTTCATCAAGCTATATCTACGAAGGCAACTGGAAACTCACCGCCGAAAACGGCGCCGACGGCTACCACGTCAGCTCGGTGCACTGGAACTACGCGGCCACCCAGAACCAGCGCAAACAACGCGAAGCCGGCGACAGCAACCCGACCATGAGCGCCGGCAGCTGGGCCAGGCAGGGCGGCGGTTTTTACTCGTTCGACAAGGGCCACATGCTGCTCTGGACCCGGTGGTCGAACCCCGAAGACCGTCCGCTGTACGAGCGCCGCGATGAATTGGCCGAGGACTTCGGCAAGGCCCGCGCCGACTGGATGATCGAGAACTCGCGCAACCTGTGCCTGTACCCGAACGTGTACCTGATGGACCAGTTCAGCTCGCAGATCCGCATCGCCCGGCCGATCTCGGTCGACCGCACCGAAATCACCATCTATTGCATCGCCCCCAAAGGCGAAAGCGACAGCGCGCGCGCGAGCCGGATCCGTCAGTACGAAGATTTCTTCAATGTCAGCGGCATGGCCACACCGGACGATCTGGAAGAGTTCCGCTCCTGCCAGACCAGCTATCAGGGCAGTGTCACGACCTGGAACGACATGTCCCGGGGGGCTGAGCACTGGATCGAAGGCGCCGACGAGGCGGCCAGGGAAATCGACTTGCACCCGCTGCTCAGTGGCGTGCGCACTGAAGATGAAGGGCTGTTTGTGCTGCAACACAAGTACTGGCAGCAAACGATGCTCAAGGCGCTGGCCGCCGAGCAGTCCGAATTGATCGCCGTGGAGGCTGTGCAATGACCATCACGTTTGATGCCGTGCGCGACTTTCTCTACCGCGAAGCGCGCTACCTCGATGATCGGCAATGGGACGAATGGCTGGAGTTGTATGCCCCGGACGCGACCTTCTGGATGCCGTCCTGGGACGACAACGACGAGCTGACCGAAGACCCGCAGCGGGAAATCTCGTTGATCTGGTACGGCAACCGCACCGGCCTGGAAGACCGCATCTTCCGTATCAAGACCGAACGCTCCAGCGCGAGCATTCCCGACACCCGCACCTCCCACAACATCAGCAACATCGAGTTGCTGGAGCAGGTCGACGGCGTGTGCAAGGTACGCTTCAACTGGCACACCCTGAGCTTTCGCTACAAGACCGTCGACAGCTATTTCGGCAGCAGTTTCTACACCCTCGATGTGCGCGGTGAAAACCCGCTGATCAAGGCCAAGAAAGTGATCCTGAAGAACGACTACGTTCGCCAGGTCATCGATGTTTACCACCTGTGAGGCGGCCGTCATGACTCATTCCATCGCATTCAATTTCGAAGACGGCGTCACGCGCTTTATCGACGCCAATGCCGGCGAAACCGTGGCCGACGCTGCGTATCGCCAGGGCATCAACATTCCGCTGGACTGCCGCGACGGCGCGTGCGGCACCTGCAAGTGTTTCGCCGAAGCCGGGCGTTATGACCTGGGCGAGGAATACATCGAGGATGCGCTCAGCGCGGAAGAAGCCGAGCAAGGTTTTGTCCTGACCTGCCAGATGCGCGCGCAGAGCGATTGCGTAGTGCGGGTGCCGACATCGTCGCAAGTCTGTCGCACGGGTCAGGCCAGCTACGACGCGACCATCAGCGCCGTGCGCCCGTTGTCCGACAGCACCCTCTTGTTGTCGATCAAGGGCGACGCGCTGAGCAAACTGGCGTTTCTGCCGGGGCAATACGTGAACCTCGGGATTCCCGGCAGTGAACAGACCCGGGCGTACTCGTTCAGCTCGTTGCAACGCGGCGGCGAAGTCAGCTTTTTGATTCGCAACGTGCCCGGGGGCCTGATGAGCAGCTTCCTCACCGGTATGGCCAAGGCCGGCGACAGCATGCGCCTGGCCGGGCCGTTGGGCAGCTTTTACCTGCGGGACATCCGCCGGCCGCTGTTGCTGCTGGCCGGTGGTACGGGGCTGGCACCGTTTACGGCGATGCTTGAGAAAATCGCCGAGCAGGGCAGTGAACATCCGCTGCATCTGATCTACGGCGTGACCCACGATTTCGACTTGGTGGAGCTCGACCGACTCGAAGCATTCGCCGCGCAGATTCCGAATTTCACTTTCAGCGCCTGCGTGGCCAGCCCTGACAGTCAGCATCCGCTCAAGGGCTACGTGACCCAGCACATCGAACCGCAGCATTTGAACGATGGCGACGTCGACGTTTACCTGTGCGGTCCGCCGCCGATGGTCGAAGCGGTCAGCCAGTACATCCGTGAGCAAGGCATCAAGCCTGCGAATTTCTACTACGAAAAATTCGCCGCCAGCGCGGCCTGAATGGCGGTCTCTGACGCTTGCTGGCCGAGACAATGTGAAGTCATACACCATTTTGTGGCGAGGGAGCTTGCTCCCGTTCGAGTGCGCAGCACTCGCAAAAAAGGCACGCGTGGCCAGATTTTTGGGGCCGCTTCGCAGCCCAGCGCGAGCAAGCTCGCTCGCCACAGAATAGTGTCGGCCCGGCATCAGCTATCCGTGAACACGATTTTCGTCATGAGGTACACATGAACAGATTTCATGAAAAAGTCGCGCTGATCACCGGGGCCGCCCAAGGCATCGGCCGGCGCGTTGCCGAGCGCATGGCGGCGGAGGGCGCGCGGTTGATTCTGGTTGATCGCTCCGAGCTGGTCTTCGACGTGCAACTGAAGTTAGGCCAGTCCAGTCAGGTGCTGGCGCTCACCGCCGACCTTGAGCAATACAGCGAGTGCAGCCGCGTGATGCAAACCGCCGTCGAACGTTTCGGTCGGCTGGATGTGTTGATCAACAACGTCGGCGGGACCATCTGGGCCAAACCGTTCGAGCATTACGACGCGCAGCAGATTGAAGCGGAAGTCCGGCGCTCGCTGTTCCCGACATTGTGGTGTTGCCATGCGGCGCTGCCGTTCATGCTGCAACAGGGGAGTGGGGCCATCGTCAACGTTTCCTCGATTGCCACGCGCAGCATCAACCGCGTGCCGTATGGCGCGGCGAAGGGCGGGGTGAATGCATTGACGGCGTGCCTGGCGTTCGAAACCGCCGGGCGTGGGGTTCGGGTCAATGCCACTGCGCCGGGTGGCACCGAAGCTCCGCCCCGAATGATTCCGCGAAACAGCGCCGAGCCGAGCGCGCAAGAGCAGGTCTGGTATCAGCAGATCGTCGACCAGACGCTCGACAGCAGTTTGATGAAACGCTATGGCACCCTGGATGAGCAGGCCGGCGCCATTCTGTTTCTGGCCAGTGACGAGGCGTCTTACATCACGGGCATGGTCATGCCGGTCGGCGGCGGGGATCAGGGCTGAGGCGCTACAGGCGACGTCGAAACGCGCTGACGATTTTGCGCGTGGCGTCGCTGGTGTTCAGGTTCTGCACCGAATCCAGCGGGTGCCAGATGCAGGCGATGATTTCGTTTAGCGGCCGAAGCGCGTCGAAGCTCTCCACCCAGGCTTCGTAGACATGGTGCCGGGTGCCGCCGGACTCCAGCTCCATGAGGTACAACACGCTGTCGGCGCCGAGGCCGGTTTCTTCCTGAAGTTCACGTAGGGCGGCACCCGCTGTGGTTTCACCAGGCTCGACTTTTCCGCCGGGCAAGGTCCAGCGACACCTGGGCTTGCGCACCAGAAGAACGTGTCGATCCTGTTCGCAAATAACGGTGGCGCGTACTTTCATCTGTAACCTGATTGCTCTTTGTCATTAAACGGACATAAAAATGCAATATGCGGGCCGAGCGCGCTGTTACAAGGGTTGGAGCAGGGGATGCCCGAAAAAGTGCCGTTGGCTGCCGGAATGCTGGCGCGACGTCTGGTCGGCATTTTGGCAGGGGGCGGGTGTAAGGTAGCCAAGTTAATCGTGGTTTATCACTGCCGTTAAGGAGATGACTATGAGTGTTCCTGTTCTGAACAAAATGCACATGAACGGTTATGACGTACTCAGCGTGAACAATGGGCCGTGGCGGGTGTGCACCAAAGCTGATCGGCTCGGCGCTTTTGGTAGTCGGGAGGAGGCATTGGCCTATGCGGCGGCGCTTCCTGCCTATCGGGCGAGGGCGGGGCGGTCTCCGGTGAATCAGACTTGAGCGTGAGGGGGCGAACACCGCAACAGCAAAGCGAGGCGGCCTGAAAGCCGACCTGACTCTTGCGGATGTGCCCGGTTCAAAAATGTGGGAGCCAGCCTGCTGGCGATGGACGTCAACGATAACGCGCCCAGTCTGGATGATCGCGTTGTCTGGG
>NZ_RWIN01000106.1 GCF_009761815.1 Pseudomonas sp. PB120 | reverse complement strand
GCTCGCGATGGCGGATTATCAGTAAACATCTCTGTTAGCTGACGAACCGCCATCGCGAGCAGGCTCGCTCCTACAGAGGGGCTAGGCATGTTCTGCTTATAAACGAATTTATTGATGGGTTATAGCAGTTATTTGCGCTTTTTCATCGATAGGACTCTGTTTAACCTTCACTCCATCGACCTACAGCATTCTCAGATGGAGCCTACATCCCATGTCACGCGTTCTGATCATCGAAAGCAGCGCCCGTCAGCAAGACTCGGTTTCGCGTCAACTGACCCAGACCTTCATCAGCCAGTGGCAAGCCAAGCACCCCAACGACCAGATCACCGTCCGTGACCTGGCCGTCAACCCGGTGCCGCACCTGGACGTCAACCTGCTGGGCGGCTGGATGAAACCGGTCGAACAACGCAACGATATCGAACAGGCTTCCCTGGATCGCTCCAATCAGCTGACCGATGAACTGCTGGCCGCCGATGTGCTGGTAATGGCCGCGCCGATGTACAACTTCGCGATCCCGAGCACCCTGAAAGCCTGGCTCGACCATGTGCTGCGTGCCGGTGTGACCTTCAAGTACACCGACACCGGCCCTCAAGGTTTGCTCAGCGGCAAACGCGCTTACGTATTGACGGCCCGCGGCGGGATCTATGCCGGCAGCACCGCCGATCACCAGGAACCCTACCTGCGCCAGGTCATGGGTTTCATCGGGATCCACGACGTGACGTTCATTCACGCCGAAGGCATGAACCTGGGCGGCGACTTCCAGGAGAAAGGCCTGAACCAGGCCAACGCCAAGCTTTCCCAAGTGGCATGAGGCTTTAATCGCCAGATAATCCCTTGATGTTCAAGTGACCTGGCGCACCCCTTTAAGCCTGTACGCGCATCGACCTCCCTTTGCACTTGTTGCTCCTGAGTGCTGTAGCCCGATTGAACGCATTAGCGAGATCGGGCTTTTTTTTGCCTGGGTTTTTGTGAACTGCACGAACCCCTGTAGGAGCGAGCTTGCTCGCGATGGAGTGTCAGGCGAATGTGTGTCGACTGACACACCATCGCGAGCA
>NZ_RWIN01000105.1 GCF_009761815.1 Pseudomonas sp. PB120 | reverse complement strand
GCAGCAGTCGTTAAACCTGCACACGCGGTTTTCCTGAGGCACCGCATTGGCTGATTTTACGACTGCTGCGCAGCCGGACGCAGGCTGCGCCAGCTGCTACAGGGATCGTTCGACCAGAAGCATCATCACTACGCCGACAGGCGGCATTCAGGTGGGTTAACCATCGCTTAACCCTGCGGTCCAAGACTTTACTGGACCGCACGCCCTCAGACTCCTCTGACGCCCAGTGCGGCAGGTTCGACGTCCACGACATCGAGCTGACTTTCCGTCCGCACCGGAGAACGTTCATGAACAAGCACACGTTACTGCTGACCGCCGCCCTCGCCTGCACCGGCTTAGCCGGTCTCGCCCAGGCCAACGACACCTCAACCTCCCAAGCCGTGCCCTATCACTACGGCATGCCGTTGCATGTGGCCAAGGTTGTTGCACTCACCGAACCCGCCACCCACGACTGCAAAGTCGTGACTGCGGACATGAAATACATCGACAACACGGGCAAGCCGGCAGAAATTTCCTATCAAAAACTCGCCGACATCTGCAACCTGCAAAACTGACCGTCCGGTCTGAAACATTCCCTGACGGTGTTCCTCAGAGGGAACTGGCGCTATGCTCTAGCGCCTTCCCTCACTGCCGCAAGGATTAGCCATGCAGTTTTCGTTTCGCGCGTTGTCGAGTTTTTCCGCCATTCTCTGTTTTCTTCTGGCCCTGGTCTGGGGATTGATGCCCGACTGGCTGCTGGCGATCTGGAGTATTGAATACTCGACAGCCACCGGATTGGTGGCCAGACGCAGTGCGATGCTGTTCGCCGTATTAAGCGTGATTTTTTACGGTGTTCGAAACGAAGGGCCGTCAGTCACTCGCAATGCAGTGAGTAACGGTTTTATTGTCGGCTGCTGGGGTTTGGCTGCCTTGGGCTTTGGCGAGTGGCTGAATGGTCACGCCGGTCCGGGCATTTTGCTGGGGGTCGCCGTCGAGCTGGCGCTGGGCCTGGCTTTCTTCCAGACCCGGAGCGCGTCGCAGGCACCTGAAACCGCGAGCTAAGGCGCAGCTCTGTTCAGGTGCAAAGGTTGTGCACTGGCCCGATGTTGCGAGTCCATGTCGGAACGCAGCTCGGCGATCAGTTCGTGTATTTCTCGACAACTGTTAAGCCGTTGGGCATTGATACCGGTCACCATCAGGTCCAATTGATCGGTGACACCGTCGGCATACACTTTTACGGTCATCGACAGCTCGGGTGACAGCGTGCACAAGCAGCGTTTTGGCAGAAAACTGCTTTCAATGATATTGCGAAGTTCCAAGGCAGACAGAAACATGGCGACCCTCTCCTTATTGTGAGATTGCCAATGACACATCAACGCTGGCTCTAAAAATGCTGGTCAGCTTAAAGACCAGCTACAGCATAAAACATGCCTTGATTTTCGCCCTGCAGCTCATCGGTAAATCAACGGTTTATCAAACTCGTCTATAAATACCCTCATGCAGATTGCAAGAAAGGCTGTGTTTTCCCCTGCAAATTGCAACCTGATGAGTCCGCGTTTGCATTGGCCATCCATGACAGTAAAACTGCGGGCCGTTTAATCACTCTCCACTGACCTGCTTATACGCAAGGAGGCATCATGGGCTCATTGGCTCGTATCACCACCGTCGGATTGATGGTTGCCGGACTGTCGACCGTCGTTCAGGCGGCGAAACTCGAAGACGTTGCACCTTTCCCCAAACCCGAAAAAGGCTTTACCCGCCAGGTCATTCACCTTGCCCCACAAAGCCAGGAAGACTGTTATCAAGTCGAGATTCTCGCGGGCAAGACCTTAAAGGTTGACTGCAATCGCCAACGCCTGGGCGGCATGCTCGAAGAGAAAAATCTCGAAGGTTGGGGCTATCCG
The DNA here is from genome assembly GCF_009761815.1 of Pseudomonas sp. PB120. Taxonomy (GTDB): domain Bacteria; phylum Pseudomonadota; class Gammaproteobacteria; order Pseudomonadales; family Pseudomonadaceae; genus Aquipseudomonas. Next base: position 17,388 of record NZ_RWIN01000105.1, on the reverse strand, counting down.
TTCTATCGACTGGAAAAAGTCATCGGCCCCATGAGCACGCTGATGGCCTGCCCGGATGGCAAAAGCAAACAGGATTTCGTGCCGGTGGTCGGCGACGGGTTCATGCTGCGTTACAACAGCAAACTGCCGATTGTGCTTTACGTGCCCAAGGACATCGAAGTGCGCTATCGGATCTGGTCGGCGTCTAGCAAGGTAGAGAGCGCCGTCCAGGAGTAAACCTTCAGGGCGCCACATGATGGCCAATTGTGGCGCGCCTCTTTAGGCTGAAATTCTTACCCATCTCCCCAAGGAAGGAATCCATGAGGTCTGTAGCCCTGCCCCTCGTTGCTCTGATCGCATTCGCCGGTTACACCCTATCGGTGATGTTCCAGGCGGAACAGTCGTTGATTGATTTTGGCATTAGCCTGATGTCCCGCCCGGATACTGCGCAGGTGGTGATTGATCTTTATTTGCTGGCAACATTGGCGGGGATCTGGATGTATGGAGATGCGCGCAAGCGGGGGCAGTCGGCGTTGTCGGTGGTGCCTTATTTGGTGATTACGGCGGTTTTTGTGTCGGTTGGGCCGTTGTTGTATCTCGTGGTTCGCGGGTTGCAGAATGGGAAAAATCCAGCCGACGCCAAACACGTGAACTGATTCTGGGTTTGCGCTGGTTTTCAGATTGTCATCGCGGGCAAGCCCGCTCCCACAGGACATGTGTTTGACCACAATTTTGTGATCGTCATGGACCCTGTAGCAGCGGGCTTGCCTGCGAAGGCTATCCCGCGGGCACCCTCATTCCGTCACCAGGCCTGGCCGCGGCGCTTGAGTTCCAGCCGGCGGACGAACTCTTCCAGCACCAGCGAATACAGATCGTCCTGCAGGTAGGCGTCTTCGATACTGGCGTCCATGTTCGGGTTGTCGTTGACCTCGATTACCACGACTTTGTCACCGGATTGCTTGAGATCGACGCCGTAGAGGCCATCGCCGATCAGGTTGGCCGTCTTGACGGCCAGCTCCACTACCGCCCGCGGTGCTTCGTGAACCGCCAGGGTGCGGCATTCGCCATTGATGTCCTGGCCTTTGGCTTTGTGGTTGTAGATCTGCCAATGGCCCTTGGACATGAAATACTGGCAGGCAAAAATCGGTTTGCGGTTGAGCACACCGATGCGCCAGTCATATTCGGTGTAAAAAAACTCCTGGGCCAGCAGCAATACCGAATGTTCGAACAACTCAGCCGTCGCTTCGAGCAAGGCTTGCTGGCTTTCGACCTTGATCACGCCACGAGAGAAACAGCCATCGGGGATCTTCAGCACCAACGGGAAACCCAGGCGCTCCCCCAACCGCTCGAAATCCTCCGGTCGCTCCTTGTAAAGAATTTCGGTGGCGGGCATGCCCAGTTGGTGGCTCTTGAGCAGGTCCGTCAGGTAGACCTTGTTGGTGCAGCGCAGGATGGACGTCGGGTCGTCCATCACGACCAACCCTTCGCTCTCGGCTTTCTTGGCGAATCGGTAAGTATGATTATCGACACTGGTCGTCTCGCGGATCAGCAGGCCGTCGTATTCGGCGATACGCGCGTAATCCTTGCGCTCGATCAGCTCCACATCGATGCCCAGCGTCTTGCCGACCCGTACGAAGTTTTCCAGTGCCTTGGCATTGGAAGGTGGCAACGCCTCCTGCGGGTCGTGCAGAATCGCCAGATCGTAGCGGGCCAAACGCCGCGAACGCGGCAGGCGCCAGATCTTGCGACTGAAACTGTCAAGTGAGTGGGCGAACTGATCTTCCTGATCTTCACGCAACTTGTGCAACGCGCCGGATTTAATACCTTCGATGTGCCAGCCGTTAGTTCGCCGAAACTCAACTAACAGTATCGGGCATGGGAACACCTCAAATAACTGCCGCGCCAGGTCCTGCAGTGGCTCGATATGGGTTTTTCCAAAATAGAGCGTCAAAGTAAAACCTTCGGTGTCACTGTAAAGATGATGACTGAGGGCTTTTTCCAGGGTTTTATCAAGGTCATCCAGTGACAGCCCGTACAGGGATTTTCGAGTCAGCTCGCTGATGGTCCGCACCGAGGGAATGACCTTGTGCCCCCGCGCCTCAGCCAGCAGCGAGCAGTAATAGCCGTGTCCCAGGTATTTGTAGCTGCGGCACAGGTTGATCACCTGGACCCGTTTGCCCTGATCGTTGTCGCGGGTCTGCTCAAGGTATTCCTGCGCACTGACAATGTCTTCGCTGGAAAAGTAAGACGTCCAGTCTTCTTTGCGCTCGACGATAATAATCAACTGACTCGCACTTCTAACTCCGTCATTTAAATAAGTTGCCGCCGGCAAAGTTTGCTCGGATACTTCGCGCCAATGACCCTGTACCGCTGACATAGTGATTGATCCGTTGGAGAACAAGACCTTTCCTATTAAGCACGAACTTTTTCGAAAGTCCCGTTTCGTTACGCAACTTTTACGGTGGTCATATGAATACTGCTTTTCGCTTGGCAGGGGTTGAGGACCTGGCGGAACTTCTGGAACTTGAACAGCACTGTTTCACCACTGACCGGCTTAACAGACGGAGCTTTTTATGGATGATGACCCGTGCTCACGGGCAACTGCTGGTGGCCCAGTGTGGCGAGGCATTGGTCGGTTACGCGGTGGTGCTGTTTCACCGGGGCACGTCGCTGGCGCGACTGTATTCGATTGCCATCAGCCAGCAGGCCCGAGGCAGTGGACTGGGCAAGCAACTGCTCCAGCGCATCGAAGCCTGCGCCCTTGAGCACGACTGCGCTTACCTGCGACTGGAAGTGCGGACCGACAACCCCGCAGCGATTGCCTTGTATGAGCGCAACGGTTACCGGCGATTTGCCCTGATTCACGACTATTACCAGGACCATGCGGATGCGCTGCGCCTGGAAAAGCGCATCCTCCAGCACCGCGACTCGCGCAACATCCAGGTGCCCTACTACCCACAGACCACCGACTTCACCTGCGGCCCGGCCTGTCTGTTGATGGCAATGGGCGCGCTGCAACAGGATCGCGTGCTGGAACGCCGCGAAGAACTGCAGATCTGGCGTGAGGCGACCACCGTGTTCATGACCTCCGGCCACGGCGGGTGTAGCCCTCAAGGCCTGGCGCTGGCGGCGTCGCGACGTGGATTTCGCGTACGTTTGCAAGTGAGCATGGCGGGGCCGTTGTTCCTCGATGGCGTGCGCGATGAGCATAAAAAAGACGTCATGCGCCTGGTGCACGAGGAGTTCACCGCTCAGTTGCTGGCTACTGACATCAAACAGTTGATCGGTGGGCCGCTGGATCTGCCTCGGTTACTGCACGATGGCGGCCAACCGCTGGTGCTGATCAGCAGCTACCGACTGACCCGATCCAAGTCGCCGCATTGGGTGATCGTCACCGATTGCGATGACGAGTTTGTGTACCTGCACGATCCGGATGTCGACCATAGCCAGCATCGTCAGCCCATGGACTGCCAGCACTTGCCGGTCAGTCATGGGGAGTTTGAAAAGATGTGCAGTTTCGGGCGCGGCAAGTTGCGGGCTGCGGTGATTCTTTATAACGATGAATAATGACTTGTGGCGAGGGAGCTTGCTCCCGCTGGGCTGCGAAGCGGCCCTTGGCGCTCCTCCAGAATGACCCTGCCAGCAGATCTTGCGACGGCTGCGCCGCCGAACGGGAGCAAGCTCCCTCGCCACAAAATTCTCAATCGCCCAAGCCTACTTTGTACAGCACACCATCATCCTCATCCGTCAGCACATACAAATACCCGTCAGGCCCCTGCCGCACATCGCGGATGCGCTTGTTCAGTTCGCCCATCAACCGTTCTTCGTAGACCACCCGGTCACCGTCGAACTGCAGCCGGATCAGCTCCTGACTCACCAGCGCACCGATGAACACGTTGTGCTGCCAGGCTTTGAAGCGGTCGGCGTCATAGAACGCCATGCCGCTCAGGCCAGGGGATTTTTCCCAGACATGGTGCGGCGAGACAGTGCCTTCGGCGGTTTTGCCCGTGGATTCCGGAATCGGCTGGCCGGAGTAGTTGAGGCCGTTTGTTGCCAGCGGCCAACCGTAGTTTTTGCCACGCTCGATGATGTTGATTTCATCACCGCCGAGTGGGCCGTGCTCGTTTTCCCAGAGGGTGCCAGTCCAAGGGTTGAGGGCCGCGCCTTGTGGGTTGCGATGGCCATAGGACCAGATTTCCGGACGCACGCCAGCCTGGCCGACAAAGGGATTGTCGTCGGGAACCTTGCCATCCGGATAGATCCGCACGATCTTGCCTTGCAGCTTGTCCAGGTCCTGGGCGGTCGGCCGGTCGTTGTTCTCGCCGAGGGTGATGAACAGATAGCCGTCGCGGTCGAACACCAGGCGCGAGCCAAAGTGGTTGCCGACGGACAGCTTGGGTTCCTGACGGAAGATCACCTTGAAATTCCTGAGGGACGTCAGGTCTTCGGACAACTGGCCGCGACCCACCGCCGTGCCGGCCTTGCCGCCCTCGCCACCGCCTTCGGCGTACGATAGATACACCGTGCGGTCCTGCTTGAAGTCGGGCGACAACACCACGTCCAGCAGACCGCCCTGCCCTTTGGCCCAGACTTCCGGTACGCCGCTGATCGGCGCCGAGAGTTTGCCGTTGGCGTCGACCATCCGCAGGTTGCCGGGCCTTTCGGTCACCAATATTCCTTGTCGATCAGGCAGAAACGCCAGGGCCCACGGGTGGTCCAGCCCCTTGGCAATGGGCGTGACCTCAAGCGTGCCCTGCTCGCTTTTCAATGTTTGAACGGGCGCCGAAAAAACGGGCGCAGCGACGCTGATCAATACGCTGGCGCAGACGGTGGCCAGGAGGGTTTTACGCAACATGCACGATTCCTTTTGTCGTTTGAATGACAGACACAATGGCTGGCCTGACGTTCAACGGTTGCTGGTGTCCGGGTCGCGATAAGGCGGATTGGGGATGAATTTCGGCGAACTGGCCGGTGCAGTTCGATCCTGCGGATAGCGATTGCCAATGCCGCCGTTGTCCAGGGTTGGCGGCCGCGGAACGGGCACGGTATTGGGCCCGCGAATGACTGGTGCGCTGGGTTGCGTGCCCTGCATGCTGTTGGGATTGGCCCGGCGAATCGGGCTGTTGTAAGGATTGCTGGCGGCGCCCGTCGGGCTCTGGGCCAGCAGCAACGGTAACGCCGGTGACAAGGCCTCAGCCTGGGCCAGGTGAGTGACCACGCCACTCAAAGCCATCGCGATGATGCCAAGCATTAATCGGTTCATGGGCAGCCTCTCTACGTGAATACACGTCTTCCGTATCACGCTACGCCCAGGGTTCGGATTTGTTAATCAAAACCTCCCCCCAAGATGTAACACCAGGTTGTTCCCCCGGCAGGGCTGGGCCGCACGCCACTGAAACTTTTCCAGCGGGCCACGGGTCACCTGAACATCACTTGGGAGTAGACGACCATGGCAAGGGCAATCTGGAAAGGCGCAATCAGTTTCGGGCTGGTGCACATCCCTGTGGCGCTGGTCTCGGCGACGTCTTCCCAAGGCGTGGATTTCGACTGGCTCGACAACCGCAGCATGGACCCGGTCGGCTACAAGCGCATCAACAAGGTCACTGGCAAGGAGGTCACCAAGGAGCACATCGTCAAAGGTGTGCAATACGAAAAAGGCCGCTACGTGGTGCTCAGCGAAGAGGAAATCAAATCGGCGCACCCGCTGTCCACGCAGACCATCGACATCTTTGCCTTTGTCGACAGTGAACAAATCCCCCTGCAAAACATCGACACGCCCTACTACCTCGCGCCCGATAAGCGCGGCGGCAAGGTGTATGCGCTGTTGCGTGAAACGTTAAGCAAAACCAACAAGGTTGCGCTGGCCCATGTGGTCTTGCATACCCGTCAACATCTCGCGGCGCTGATGCCACTGGAGTCGGCCATGGTGCTGGTGATGCTGCGCTGGCCCGCCGAGGTGCGCAGCCTCGATACGCTTGAATTGGGCAGCGACGTTACGAAACCGGAACTGGCCAAGGGCGAACTGGACATGGCCAAACGCCTGGTGCAAGACATGAGCGCCGACTGGAAACCCGAGGACTACCGCGACAGTTTTGAAGACAAGATCATGGCGCTGGTCGAGAAGAAGGCTAATGAAGGCAAGATCGAGGATGTCGAGACTGCGACGGGTGAAGAGGAGCGCAAGACGGCGGATGTGATTGATTTGACTGAGTTGCTGAAACGTAGCCTGGGTGGAAAGGCTGGCGCCAAGCCAGCGGCCAAGTCGAAAGCGGCGGATAAACCGGCAGCGGCGAAAAAAGCCAGCAAACGGTCGAGTGGTTGAGCAATCGGTGTGCATCCGTGAGATTCTCGGAGAATCTTCCGGCCTCATCGCGAGCAGGCTCGCTCCCACATTGAAATGCATCTCAACGGTGGGACTGAGCCTGCTCGCGATTGGGCATTTGCCATAACGGAAAAATCAGATCAACACAAAAATCGCCAGCAACCCGCCAAAAATCGCCCACTTCTCCAGATAATAACGCTTACGGTTAGTCTTCTTCAGCGCCTTTCCGCGCAAACGAATCTTGTAGATTCGGGTGAACAAACGGTTGATCCCGCCCGTCTTGTCCCCCGCATCGTTTGGCGCGCCCGCGGCCGACATCACGTTTCGGCTGAACCAGGCGTTAAACGCCGCCGCCCAGCGATACTTCATGGGCCGCTCGATATCGCAGAACAGAATGATGCGATTTTGGTCGGTGGTGTTTTCGGCGTAATGAATGAAGGTCTCGTCAAACACCACCGCCTCACCATCGCGCCAATGATAGTTCTCGCCGTCGACGTTGATGTAGCAACCGGCATCATTAGGCGTTTCCAGACCCAGGTGATAGCGATACGAACCCGCATACGGATCCCGATGACGCACCAGTTTGGAGCCCGGAGGCAACTCGGCGAACATCGCCGCCTTGATCGAGCCGATGCTTTGCACCAGTTCGGTGGTGCGTGGGCAGAGCTTCATGGCCGAAGGGTGGCTGTCGCCGTACCACTTCAGGTAGAAACGCTTCCATCCCGTCTTGAAAAATGAGTTGAAGCCGACGTCATCGTACTGATGCGAGCGCTTGATCTCGCCGGCCTTCATCAGGTTCTGCCCTTCGGCGCGGATTTCTTGCCAGTGATCCTGCAACGGCCTCAGGTCCGGAAAATCAGCCGGATCAAGGTAAGGCTTGCCGGGAATCTTCGAGAACAGATAAAGGAAGCAATTGATCGGCGCCAGAAACGTCGAATGATCGCTCAGTTGGCGGCCCAGCTTATGGCGAACGCGACCCCGCAGGTGAACGTACGCGATGGAAACAACGTAAACAGCGGCAATAATCAGTTTCACGGAAATCGTCACACTTCAGAAGTGAACAAACAACGTTCATGCCTGTCGGCATCCGGTAGATAGGTGGCATTTTAGCCACAGTTTGTAACCAATAGTTAACCTGAAAATGTGAAAATCTGTCCGCTGATGCCGCGAAAGTGCCCGTGCGGCCTCAACGCCCTATCGTTTAAAGAGCCAGACCAGTACAATCGCCGCCAAACATTACGCGCCCCCCTTGGTTGACGACGGGAATGAACCCCGTCTCAGCGCACTTCGACTCGGGCCAAGCGCTCCAACTGCTGCTGTCCACTTATTGCCAGATGGACCTTCCGCTTCTGACCGGGATGCATTTCCCGTGGTTTGGATACCGGAAACGGGTACTGAATCGGTACTGCCGCAAACCCTAGCTACTCTGAATGCTTCGCAGGAAAAACCTTTGATCTCTACAGCTAACATCACGATGCAGTTCGGCGCCAAGCCGCTATTCGAAAACGTTTCGGTGAAATTCGGCGCGGGCAACCGCTACGGCCTGATCGGCGCCAACGGTTGCGGCAAGTCGACGTTCATGAAAATCCTCGGTGGCGACCTCGAGCCTTCCGGCGGTCAGGTCATGCTCGAGCCGAACGTGCGCCTGGGTAAATTGCGCCAGGACCAGTTCGCCTACGAAGAATTCACCGTGATCGACACCGTGATCATGGGTCACGAAGAGCTGTGGAAGGTCAAGGCCGAGCGCGACCGTATCTACTCGCTGCCGGAAATGACCGAAGAAGACGGCATGGCCGTCGCCGAGCTGGAAACCGAATTCGCTGAAATGGACGGCTACACCGCCGAATCCCGCGCCGGCGAACTGTTGCTGGGCCTGGGTATCGGCATCGAGCAGCACTTTGGCCCGATGAGCGAAGTGTCCCCAGGCTGGAAACTCCGTGTATTGCTGGCTCAGGCTCTGTTTTCCGATCCTGAAGTGCTGTTGCTCGACGAACCGACCAACCACCTGGACATCAACACCATTCGCTGGCTGGAAAACATTCTGACCCAGCGTTCCAGCCTGATGATCATCATCTCTCACGACCGTCACTTCCTGAACAGCGTGTGCACCCACATGGCTGACCTGGATTACGGCGAGCTGCGCCTGTTCCCGGGCAACTACGACGAGTACATGACCGTGGCGACCCAGTCCCGCGAGCAACTGCTGTCGGACAACGCCAAGAAGAAAGCCCAGATCTCCGAGCTGCAATCGTTCGTCAGCCGCTTCTCGGCCAACGCCTCGAAAGCCAAGCAGGCCACCTCCCGCGCCAAGGCGATCGACAAGATCCAGCTGGCCGAGGTCAAGCCTTCGAGCCGCGTGAGCCCGTTCATCCGTTTCGAACAAACCAAGAAGCTGCACCGTCAGGCGGTCATCGTCGAGCGCATGGCCAAAGGCTTCGACGGCAAGCCGCTGTTCAAGGACTTCAGCTTCGTGGTTGAAGCCGGCGAGCGCGTGGCGATCATCGGCCCGAACGGTATCGGTAAAACCACCCTGCTGCGCACCCTGGTCAACGAACTGACCCCGGATGCCGGCACCGTGAAGTGGACCGATGCGGCGGAACTGGGCTACTACGCCCAGGACCACGCGCACGACTTCGAAGACGACTGCAACCTGTTCGACTGGATGGGCCAATGGACCCAGGGCGGCGAGCAACTGGTTCGCGGCACCCTCGGCCGGATGCTGTTTTCCAACGACGAGATCCTCAAGTCGGTCAAGGTCATCTCCGGTGGTGAGCAAGGTCGCATGCTGTTCGGCAAGCTGATCCTGCAAAAGCCGAACGTGCTGATCATGGACGAACCGACCAACCACTTGGACATGGAATCCATCGAGGCGCTGAACCTGGCGCTGGAGAACTACCCGGGCACGCTGATCTTCGTCAGCCACGACCGTGAGTTTGTATCGTCGCTGGCCACCCGTATCATCGAGTTGAGCCCTAGCGGCGTGATCGACTTCAGCGGGACCTATGACGACTACCTGCGTAGCCAGGGCGTTGTGTTCTAAGCGTTCGCTATAAAAAGAAAAGCCCTGTCCTGGTGACGGGGCTTTTTGCGTTTCAGGTTCTAGCAATGTGTTGGTGCAGAATTTTTCTGCGAGCAAGCTCGCTCCTACAGGGGATTGCGAAGGCAACGAATATAGTTAGCCTGCTTTCTTTTATTTTCCACCCACGCCATGATGCAACTCTCCCACCGCCGCCCGCGAACGAGCCCTATGTCTGCGCCGCAACTGCCCCCGCAAAGCTCCATGGCGATCACCCTGCAGATCGTCTCCATCGTTTTCTACACCTTTATTGCCTTCCTCTGCATCGGCCTGCCGATTGCGGTATTGCCGGGGTATGTGCACGAACAACTGGGGTTCAGCGCCATTGTCGCGGGGCTGACGATTGGTTCGCAGTACCTGGCCACCCTCCTCAGCCGCCCCATGGCGGGGCGTATGTCGGACAACATCGGCACTAAACGGGCAATTGTCTACGGGTTGTCGGGGATCGTACTGAGTGGCGTGCTGACGCTGGTTTCAACGCTGCTGCAAAGTTTTCCGCTGCTGAGCCTGGCGGTCCTGATTGCCGGCAGGTTGCTGCTCGGCATCGCGCAGGGGTTGATCGGCGTAGGCACGATCAGTTGGTGCATGGGTCAGGTCGGCGCAGAACATACTGCGCGTTCGATCTCATGGAACGGCATTGCGTCTTATGGCGCTATCGCCATCGGCGCGCCGCTGGGTGTGGTGATGGTCGCGGAATATGGCTTTGCCAGCCTGGGTATCGCGCTGTCCCTGCTGGCGTTGGCCGCGCTGGTGCTCATCCGCAACAAACCTTCGGTGCCGGTCATTCGCGGTGAGCGCCTGCCGTTCTGGGCCGTGTTCGGGCGCATTGCACCCTTTGGTGCAAGCCTGAGCCTGGCCTCGATCGGTTACGGCACGCTGACGACGTTTATCACCTTGTATTACGTCAGCCGCGGCTGGACCGGGGCGGCCTATTGCCTGACGGTGTTCGGGATTTGCTTCATTGTGTCGCGACTGCTGTTTATCTCGGCGATCAGCCGTTTTGGCGGTTTCACTTCGGCCATCGCCTGCATGATCATCGAAACCGTCGGCCTGGTGCTGCTGTGGCTGGCGCCTTCCACCGGTTATGCGCTGATCGGCGCCGGCCTGACCGGGTTTGGTCTGTCGCTGGTGTATCCGGCGCTGGGCGTTGAAGCAATTAAACAGGTACCCAACTCCAGTCGCGGCGCAGGCTTGAGCGCTTATGCCGTGTTTTTCGATCTGGCGCTGGCGATTGCCGGGCCGTTGATGGGCGCCGTTGCGTTGAACCTGGGGTACTCGTGGATTTTCTTCAGTGCGGCGCTGTTGTCGGTGACCGGGCTGGGTTTGACCCTGCTCCTGAAACGCCGCGCAATGGCCTGACGAACACGTTTCCTGTAGGAGCGAGCTTGCTCGCGAAGAACGTTAACGATAATACGTTCAACCTGAATGATCGCGTTGCCTGTGCCCTTTTCGCGAGCAAGCTCGCTCCTACAGGTACAGCGGCGTTACTGATCGGCGGTTTGCATGCCGGCGCGGGTTGATTTACCCAGGGTGTGGGAGAAGAAACGCCCGGCCTCGGAAATCAAATTGCGGTGAATGTCTTCGCGGTCGACACCATCGGCATCGGTGCACAGCGCTGGCATGATGACGATCTGCTCGTCATTGCAAGGCGCCATGAACACGAAGTGCCCTGCCCCGGCCAGCAGCTTGAAGTCGGGTGCGGTGGGCAGTTTGCGCGCCAGCGCGACCGCGTTTTTGTCGATCGGCACCAGTTTGTCGCCGTCACCGCTGTACAGCAGCACCGGGACGTGCACGTCCGCCAGGGTGTGGCGGCCGAATTTCAGGCTCAGGGGCGCCATCAGCATCAACGCATGAACCCGTGGGTCAGCCACCGGTTGCAGGTCGTCGCGGTCGACGATCAGTTCGCCCTGGGTGTTGCAGGCGTCGCGATCGTCCGGACGCTCCTGGCAATAACGGCGCAGGCGATCCAGGTCTGGCGTCGCGCCGGACAGGATCAACGCCGTCTCCCCGCCGGCCGAATAACCGATCACGCCCACCTGGTCGGCGTTGACGAACGGCGCGAGCATCTGGTCGCCCAAGGTAGCGGTGATCGCTTCGGAAATCTGGATCGGCCGACCATAAAGGTTACTCAAAGTACCGAGACGGCTGTGGTCCTTGTAGTTGTCACCGGGATGGAACACCGCCACCACCACAAACCCTTTGCGCGCCAGCGACGTCATCAGGTCGTGCAAGGCCAGCGGGGTTCCGGTGTTGCCGTGGGACAGCATCAACATCGGGAAGCGCCCCATGGCGACGCGCGTATCTTCACCGGCCTCGATGGCGTAACCCTCGAGTTTGCTGGTGTGTTCACGGTCGCTGGAAGGATAGAACGCGATGGCCCGCATCGGTTGCAGGTCCAGAGGGTCGAGAAATGTCATCTCGTGGAAGCCGACGCTCCAGTGAGGGTGCGGCGCAGGCGCGGCGTGCACTGAATTCAGGCTGCTGAGCAGGCAAATCAGTAATGTTGCACAAAGACGCACCATGGGATGCCCCACCTTGTTACTGGACCGGAGACGGTAACCCTCTACTGCATAACTCGGGCCACAAGAAGTAATGCCCAGAAACAAAAAACTCCGTATCTGACACTTGCGTGTTCAGAATACAGAGTTTTTTGTGGTGTTGCCCGAGCTGATTGCGCTCTTTACGCAAGCCTTACGCGGCGGCGAACAACTGCTCGCTGATTTGCGCGTGAGCGTCGCCCATGGCTTTGGTGCGCACTTCGTCACCGTAAGCCAGGCCTTCGGCGCGAACGATTTCGATGTCGGTGATGCCCAGGAAGCCGAACACCAGTTTCAGGTACTCTTCGTGAGCAACGCCAGACGCTTGTCCTGCGTGAATACCGCCGGAAGTCGACACGATCACCAGCTTCTTGCCACCGCACAGGCCTTCAGGGCCGGCTTCGGTGTAACGGAAGGTCTGGCCGGCAACGGCGACGCGGTCGATCCAGGCCTTGAGTTGGGTCGGGACGGTGAAGTTGTACATCGGAGCGGCGATAACAACGGCATCGGCGGCGATGAATTCGGCCAGGGTCGATGCGCTCAATTCGGCTTCGTGCTGTTGTGCAGCGTTACGCAGCTCGGCGGTGGTGCCAGCAGCAACCAGGGTCGTGGCGGAGAAGTGGCTGATGGCATCGGCGGCCAGGTCGCGGTAAGTCACGACCGCGGACGGCTCGGCAGTTTGCCAGGCTTTGACGACTTCACTGCTCAGCTGACGGGAAGCCGAGTTGTCACCAAGAATGCTCGAATCGATATGCAACAGTTTCATGTGTGATCTCCAGGTGAGGACCGCCACGAGGCGATCTGATGGAAACAATCCTACAGGCGAAACCAATAGCTGATTAGCCGGCAACAATGCGATAGTTTGTCCTACTGATAGAACAATCGAGCTGACACTCCCATGCAAGACCTTAATGACCTTTATTACTTCGCGAAGGTAGTCGAAGCCGGTGGATTCGCGGCGGCCGGCCGTTTGCTGGGCATTCCGAAGTCACGCCTGTCACGGCGCATCGCTGAACTGGAAGAGCGCCTGGGCGCGCGCCTGCTGCAACGCACGACCCGGCAGCTCAAGTTGACGGCAGTCGGCGAACGTTACCTGCGACACTGCCAGGCAATGTTGCTGGAAGCCGAGATGGCCGATGAAGCCGTGGCCAGCATGTGCAGCGAGCCGCGCGGGCGTTTGCGGGTGTCCTGCCCCGTCGGGCTGGCCCATGAAATGTTGCCGATGGTGATCAGCAGCTTTCTTGAGAAGCACCCTCAGGTTCAACTGGAAGTCATGCTGCTCAATCGCCGTGTCGACCTGGTGACCGAGGGCGTCGACGTCGCCCTCCGCGTTCGTGAACTGGGCGATGAGGATCCGCTGCTGGTCACCCGGCGCCTGCGCCAGGCGCAAACGCTATTGGTGGCCAGCCCCGCGTTTCTTGAGGGTCGGGAAATCAACCATCCCGATGACCTCAAGGGCTTGCCGGTGCTCGGTGCACAGGAAGCCGACCGCATGGTCCATCTGCGCTTGCTCGATCAACAGGGAAAAAGCGTCGACCTCGCACTCGAAGCGCGGCTGGGTATCGACGACTTCATTGTGCGCAAGGCCTGCACCCTCGCCGGTCAAGGCTTTACCCTGCTGCCGATGATGTATTGCGAACACGAACTGGAAAACGGCACGCTGGTGCAGTTGCTGCCGGACTGGGCGTCACCGGGTGGCTGGTTGCAAGCGGTCTACCCGCATCGGCGCGGTGTGATGCCGGCTGTGCGAGCCTGGATCGACCATTTGATCGAATCATTCAACGCCTGTGGGGACCGATTGATATGAAGGCTGGACGCATGAGCGAAGAGGATGTCGCGGCTTTCTGTCTTGCGCTGCCCGGTGCACGGGAAGACTACAAGTGGGGTGGCGTGCGGGTGTTTTCGATTGCCGGGAACAAGATGTTCGCCCTGCAGGGCCTGCGTGGCGCCTCCCTGGCGTTCAAGGTCGACAAGGACTTGTTTCTCGGCCACTGCGACCGCCCGGGCATCCATCCCGCGCCTTACCTGGCGCGGGCCCAATGGGTGATCATGGAAACGCCCTACCCTTTGGGTGCTGAAGAACTACAGGGTTTGCTGCAACGTTCCCATCAACTGGTGGTGAGCAAGCTGCCCAAGCGCACCCAGATCGGATTGCTGCTCTAGAACAGCGCAAACAAATGCGCACCCAGAAACAGCTGGTCAATCCAGAACACCTGGTGCAGCAACACAATCATCCAGAACAGGATCTGGTAGGAGATTTTGCGGGTCTTGTGGCGAAATACCTGCTGCGCGATCAAGGCGCCAGGCCAACCGCCGGCCAGTTCCACCGCGTGCAGGACATTCTCCGGCGTGCGCCAGCTATCGGTGCGCGCCTTGCGTTTGTCGCTCCAATAAAGGAAGAACGCCAGCACGCTGACGATGCCGTAGGCCGACAGGGGAACCAGCGAAATCCCCTGCAGCCACATCGCCAGCGAGCCGAATAACGGCAGCGCGCACACCACCGCGAACACCAGCCATTTCAGCCGGGGATTCTGGATTTGCCCGCCGGAATTGCGTCCGGGCCTGTTGCGCGCGCTGGAGTCATTCATGGCTTGGCCGCAGCCCAATCAACCCAGCCGAACTGCCAGGTCGCCAGGATCACCAGGCCAAACACAATGCGATACCAGGCAAACGCCGCATAGCTGTGAGTGGCGATGAACTTGAGCAGGCCCTTGACTGCGATCATCGCGAAGATGAACGCGGTGACAAAACCAAGCGCGAACACCGGAACGTCTGCCGGCACGAACAAGTGACGGTACTTGAACCCCGAGTACACCGCCGCGGCGACCATGGTCGGCATCGCGAGGAAGAACGAGAACTCGGTCGCGGTCTTGCGCGACAGGCCAAACAACAGGCCGCCAATGATGGTCGAGCCGGAGCGCGAGGTGCCCGGAATCATCGCCAGGCACTGGGCGAAGCCGACTTTGAGCGCATCTTTCCAGGTGATGTCGTCGACGGTCTCGGCGTGCACTTCATGCTGGCGCTTTTCAGCCCACAACATGATGATCCCGCCCACCACCAACGCCGTCGCCACCGTAATCGGGTTAAACAGGTAATGGTGGATCAGATCGGAGAAAATCACCCCCAGCACCACAGCCGGCATGAAGGCAATCAGCAGGTTGGCGGTAAAACGCCGGGCGCTGGGTTGCGTGGGCAAACCGGTGACCACATCGAGGATCTTGCGGCGAAATTCCCACACCACGGCCAGGATCGCGCCCAACTGAATAATGATGTTGAACGCGATGGCACGCTCGCCACCGAAGTCGAGCAAATCGGCCACGATGATCTGGTGGCCGGTACTGGAAATCGGCAAAAACTCCGTCAGCCCTTCTACAACGCCAAGTATCAATGCCTGAACGGCGGTCCAAAGATCCATCAATCCCCCAAGAAGCGATGCCCCCAGGCATGCCCCGTTAATATTTTTTAGAACGTTGACTTCGATCAGCGTAGCTGAAGTCCCGCGCGCACAAGATCCACACAGGACCGTAAAAATCCTGTGAAAAACCGGCCTGGACTCAGGTTTTTCCGTGCGGGGCCGAAATCCTATCAGACAAGTCTTGTTACCGCTTCCGCGTTATGGGACTTGGGTCGAATGGGCCTGATCGGCGAAGTGTGGTTGGATGCTGGCGATCATTAATTACAAGAACAAGAATCCGGAGTGACAGCCTTATGAACAGCTTGCGCAATATGTCGATCAGCCGCCGCTTGTGGCTCATCCTGATCGTCGCGGTCATGATGCTTTTGACGTTGGGCGTCTTGATGCTCAAGCAGATTCATGACGACCTGTATCACGCCAAAGTACAGAAAACCCAACACGTGGTGCAGACCGCCAGCGGCATTCTGACTTACTACCACGACCTGGAAACCGCCGGCACGCTCACGCGCGAGGCCGCGCAGAAACAGGCGCTGACCGCCGTTCGCGGCCTGCGCTACGACCAGAACGACTACTTTTGGATAAACGATCTGACGCCAGTCATGATCATGCACCCGACCAACCCCAAGCTCGATGGCCAGAACCTTTCGGCCATTCGCGACCCGGACGGTTTTGCGGTGTTCAATGAAATGGCGGCCGTCGCCAAGGCCAAAGGCGCCGGTACCGTCGAGTATCGCTGGCCGAAACCGGGTGCCAGCGAGCCGATGGAAAAAACCTCCTACGTCAAACTGTTCGAGCCGTGGGGCTGGGTGATCGGTTCGGGCGTGTATATAGATGACATGCAGGCCGAGTTCGTTGGCCAGGTCTGGAAAGCCTCGATCGTCGGGCTGGTGATTGCCGCGATCATGGCCCTGCTGGTGATCCTGATTGCCCGCAGCATCGTGCGCCCGCTCCAGGAAACGGTGAACGCCATGGCCAATATCGCCAGCGGCGAGAGCGACCTGACCCGCAGCCTCGACACCCAGGGCCAGGATGAAGTCACGCAACTGGCTCGCCACTTCAACGCGTTCACCGCAAAACTGCGTGGTGTCATCAGCGAGTTGCAGGTGTCGGCCAGCGCCCTGGGCCAGTCTTCTACCGAGTTGGGGAATGACGCTGTGCAGGCCCAGCAGCGCAGCCAGCAACAGTCTCAGCAAATGGAGCTGGTCGCCACGGCAATCAACGAAGTGACCTATGGCGTGCAGGACGTCGCGAAGAATGCCGAGCATGCCGCCAGCGAGATGCGCGACGCCGAGTCTCAGGCGCAGCAAGGCCAGGTCAATATCGATGGCAGCCTGCAACAGATCGACAAGCTGTCGTCGACCATTGACCAGGCGGTGGAAGTGATTCGTACCCTGGCGACCGAAAGCACCCAGATCGGCAGCGTGCTGGAAGTCATCCGCTCTATCGCCGAGCAGACCAATTTGCTGGCCCTCAACGCGGCCATCGAAGCGGCCCGGGCCGGGGAACAGGGTCGCGGTTTCGCCGTGGTGGCCGATGAAGTGCGGTTGCTGGCCCAGCGGACGCAGAAGTCCACGGCCGAGATCCAGTCGATGATCGAACGCCTGCAAAGCCACTCAGAAGCGGCGGTCAAGGTGATCGGCGACAGCAGCCGCGCCTCGCAACTGACCATCGAACAGGCGGGTCTCGCCGGTGCCAGCCTGAACGCGATTGGCCAGGCACTGCGCAACCTCAATGGGCTGAACGCCTCGATTGCCAGCGCCACCTTGCAGCAGGCGCATGTGGTCGAGGACATCAACCAGAACGTCACCCAAGCGGCCGGGTTGTCCCACAGCACGGCACTGGCGGCCGAGCAATCGAGCGTGGCCAGCGTCCGGCTCAAGGGGCTGAGTGAACAGCTGAACGGGTTGCTCAAGCAGTTTCGCGTTTAAGGCAACCCCCAACCCTGTGGCGAGCGAGCTTGCTCGCGCTCGGGTGCGAAGCAGCCGCAAGATGTTGGGGCCGCTGCGCGCCCCAGCGCGAGCAAGCTCGCTCGCCACAACAGCGCCATCACACGCTTCAC
>NZ_RWIN01000104.1 GCF_009761815.1 Pseudomonas sp. PB120 | reverse complement strand
GAGGGAGCTTGCTCCCGCTGGACTGCGCAGCAGGCCCATTCCGGGGCCGCTTCGCGACCCAACGGGAGCAAGCTCCCTCGCCACACGACTGGGTTGCCACAGATCATGTGGATTGAATAATGCTCAACCGCTCCCCCACCACCATCTCGGTAATCCAGTCCACCAGGATCGAGGTGTACGCCTGCTGTGATATCGGGTCAGACAAAGCGTGATCGGCGCCATCGATAATGCGGTGTGTCAGCGAGTGTGTCCGCTGGCAGGCTGCGCGGTAACTCATGATGGTCGCGTGCGGCACATACGTGTCGGTCTCGGACTCCACCAGCAGCACGTCCCCGGTAAATTGCGAGCACGCATGCAGCGCCCGATTGCTTTCGGCGCGAATCAGCGTGCTGCGGTAATCGCGCAGGTCAGCCTTGTCCAGATCACGCTTGGGCGTGTGCCACAGATCGTCGCGATACAGCGCCGGCACCCGCAGCGCCAACCAGCGCACGGGGCGCAACGTCGTCAGGATCGAGGCCAGATAACCGCCATAACTGGTGCCGACCACCGCGATGGCCGACGTGTCGAGCGCCGGGTGCGCCAGCAAGCGGTCGTAGGCTGCGAGCAAGTCGCGCAGATTGTCTTCGCGCGTAACCCTGGACAATGGAATCCCGGTGCCACCCGTGTGCCCGCGCAGATCGAATGTCAGGCACACACAACCGAGGCCGGCGATGCCTTTGGCCCGCTCCAGGTCCCGCTCCTGGCTGCCACCCCAACCGTGCACGAACAGCACGCCGGGGACTTTCGATTTGGGACTGAGAAAGGTCCCGGTCATCTGTTCATCATCGATGTCGATCTGAATGGTTTCGCTTCTAGCCGTCATAGGATTTGACCGTTACGTACTTGAGAAGAAAGTCACTGTTTTCCGCCGGCCCGCGGTACACCTCGATGGCGTCCGCCGGCAGCGGTTGATCGATGTAGGTTTCCACCGAGGAAACGCGAATCGCGCGCATGCCCGGGTCGTTGACGAAACTCTGTAAAGCCGCGACCTCGGCGCTGCTGGCACCGCCCATGCGCCACGACTGTTCCAGCACGCCACTGCGCTGCTGGCCGTTATTGTCCAGGCCCTGGGCAATGTCGTAATTGCGCCGCGAGGCATAAAAACCGGGGTAGGCCTCATCTGCGGCCGCGTCGAACACTTGCGCCTGCCGGATTGCCAATTGCACCTCTTCGGGCAACTCCAGTTTAAGCAAATCGTGGTAACTGCCCTGCACCACCAGCAGATTTGAACCTCCGTAAACCTGCTCGCCATGGGCATCTTCGGTCAAGTATTGATCACCGCAGTAACTCAGCACGCTGTCGCCGATAAAGCTCTGGCCGACGCTATGGGTGATTACTTTATCCAGGTCCTGTTCCAGCACCACACCCTCGGTGAACAGCGCTTTTGCATCGGGCCTGGCGAGGATCGCATCGAACTGATCAAGGCTTTGGATCACTTCCTGGCCCCGACCGGCGCAGGCATGAATCGGCTTGATGCGGATCGGGCCGCTGCGCAGCAACTGTTCTGCGGCGGGCCTTGCATCGTCCAGGGAGAACACGCTGAGACCGTCCAACACAACGTCACGCACGCGCTCGGAAAACAGCGATGACCAGCCTTGCGGTGCGACAGCGTTTTTGTTGTACAAGCCGTGGCTGATGGCTTTGGTGCAGATGAAGTCATGGTCGACGTAACCGCCCCACAAATCTTCCGGCCCCTTGACCCCAAACTGTCGGGCGGCAGCAGCACCCACCAGCGTCTGGGTGGGTAACAGATACAGGTCACGACCACTGTGAAGTTCGGGGTCGTAACTGCCGCCGTATTTGAGGCCCACAATTTGCGCCAGCCAGCGGGCGAGCGCGCGATTGGTTTCAATTTCGTGCAACGGCGCCTCACCGCGCACCGAGTGCGCGACCACCAGTTTCTTGCGGTTTGTTGGGGTCATGCGTCCCCCTTCCAACTGCGCTTGATGAATGTAGGGAATGGGGTGCAGGGATCAGGCCAAGCGGTGAAGAAGAGGAACGGCTTTCGAATCAGCCAGTTGGGAGAAAAATGATGGCATCGCGCCTGTCTTATTCTGCACGACAACCCGCAAGACTCCGGCATTTTGCACGACGCAGTCCCCTTGTAGGAGCGAGCCTGCTCGCGATGCGGTGTGTCATTCAACATTGATGGGAATGACACACCGCATCGCGAGCAGGCCCACTCCTACAGGGTATGCGGTGATGGGCCTACCGAGCCCCGAACCGCGCTCGATAATCACTCGGCGCCAACCCGGTAATCTTCCTGAACGTCGCTCGAAACGCACTCGGGTCCTGATAGCCCACCGTCCAGGCAATGTGATCGATGGTGCCGTTGGTGAACTCGAGCATTTCCCGCGCCTTGCCCACCCGCAGGTGCTGGCAATATTCCGTGGGTTTGAGCCCGGTCGCCGCGCGGAATCGGCGCAGGAAAGTGCGCTCCTCCAATCCGGCCCGCTCGGCCATCGCCGTCAGCGACACATCGGTCGCGCCGGTGCTTTGCAGCCAGTGCTGGACCTTGAGAATCGACGCGTCCCCATGGCTGAGAATCGGTGCAAAGTTGCTGCCGCATTCACTCGCGCTGTCGCTGTGTTCCACCACCAGAAACCGCGCGGTGCCGGTGGCGATGCTCGGCCCGAGCAGGCGGTCAACCAGGCGCAAACCCAGCTCCGACCAGGCCATCAATCCGGCGGTCGTGATCAAGTCACCGTCATCGACGATGGGCGTATCGGCCTTGAGTTTGATCGCCGGGTAACGCTCGGCAAAGGCCTTGGACGATGTCCAGTGAGTGGTGGCACTGCGGCCGTCGAGCAGGCCGCTTTCCGCCAGCAATATCGAACCCACGCAGACGCCGCCGAGGGTCGCGCCCTGGGCGTGTTGCTGACGAATCCAGCGCAGCAATCCTTGTGGCGCCTGGCCTTCGGAAAAACCGGCAATCGAGGGTGGGATCAGCACCGCCACCAAGGCATCGCCCGACGCGGGGTGGCTGTCAAATATACGTTCAGGCATTTGATCGTCATCGACCCGCCAATGACTGATCCGCAATAACGGCAATTGCGCAGCCTGATGCTCGGCGGCAATCCGGTTGGCCACCGCGAACAAATCCGTCAGCCCATGCACCGCCGCCATCTGCGCGCCGGGATAAATCAGCACGCCGATTTCGGCTATGGCCCTGTCTACACTCATTGTCAGTTTTCCCCCTTCTATTGTCGGTGTGGCCAATCCTCGGACGGCCCGCCAGCGCCAATACTTCATTCCACACCCAACAAGCATTTCGAGGAAACAGTCATGGCCAAGCAAGCACTCATCGTAGTTGATATCCAGAACGACTACTTCCCGCAAGGCAAGTGGCCGCTGGTCGGCGCCGATGCCGCCGCCGACAATGCCGTCCGTCTGCTCTCGGCCTTTCGTGACGCCGGGGATTCAGTGGTGCACATCCGCCACGAGTTTGCCTCCGACGCGGCGCCCTTCTTTACCCCGGGCTCCGAAGGCGCGAAATTGCACCCCAAAGTCCTCAACCGCGCCGACGAGCCGGTGGTGCTCAAACACTTCGTCAACTCGTTCCGCGAAACCAACCTGAAATCGATCCTCGACGAACAAGGCATCAAGGAACTGGTCGTCGTCGGCAGCATGAGCCACATGTGCGTCGATGGCATCACTCGCGCTGCGGCTGACTTCGGCTATACCGTGACCGTGATCCACGACGCCTGTGCCTCCCGCGACCTGGAGTTCAACGGTGTCACCGTCCCGGCGGCTCACGTTCACGCCGCGTTCATGTCGGCCTTGGGTTTTGCCTACGCCAGCGTGGTGTCCACTGACGAGTTCCTGGCCGCACATCGCTGATCAACGCTGCTGCGCAGGATGCTGCCATCCGGCGCTCGCAAAACCGAGAACGCCCGGTGCCGTGCATCGGGCGTTGGCGGCGAAACAGGGGCAAACCTGTTCCTGGGCCAGACAACCACAAGACTTACGGCCGAAAAGCCGGATAATGGCGGCCATTGTCTAGCCCGTATTCTGGTAATCCCCCATGGAAATCAAGGTCAACTTTCTCGACAACCTTCGGCTTGAAGCCAAGTTCGATGACTTCACGGTGGTGGCCGATCAACCAATCCGCTACAAGGGCGATGGCTCGGCACCGGGTCCGTTCGATTACTTCCTGGCGTCGTCGGCATTGTGTGCAGCCTACTTTGTGAAGTTGTACTGCAGCACGCGCAACATCCCCACGGATAACATCCGCCTGTCGCAGAACAATATTGTTGACCCGGAAAACCGCTACAACCAGATTTTCAAGATCCAGGTCGAATTGCCAGCTGACATTTCCGACAAGGATCGCCAGGGCATCCTGCGCTCCATCGACCGTTGCACCGTGAAAAAAGTGGTGCAAGCCGGGCCTGAGTTTGTCATCGAAGAAGTGGAAAACCTCGACGCCGATGCCCAGGCGTTGTTGATGCCGGCCTCCACGTCAGAGACAGGCACTTACATTGCGGGCAAGGATCTGCCGCTGGAGCAAACCATCGCCAACATGTCGGCCATTCTGGCGGACCTGGGCATGAAGATTGAGATCGCCTCGTGGCGCAACATCGTGCCCAACGTGTGGTCGCTGCATATCCGCGATGCGCACTCGCCGATGTGCTTTACCAACGGCAAGGGTGCGACCAAGGAAGGCGCATTGGCGTCGGCATTGGGCGAGTTTATCGAGCGACTCAACTGCAACTTCTTCTACAACGATCAGTTCTGGGGCGAAGACATCGCCAATGCGCCGTTTGTGCATTACCCGGACGAGCGCTGGTTCAAGCCCGGCCGCAAAGACGCGTTGCCGACTGAAATTCTCGACGAATACTGCCTGAAGATTTACAACCGCGACGGCGAGCTGCGTGGCTCCCACCTGATCGACACCAACTCGGGCAATGAAGAGCGCGGCATCTGCTCGCTGCCCTACGTACGTCAGTCCGACGGCGAGGTGGTGTATTTCCCGTCCAACCTGGTCGAGAACCTGTTCCTGAGCAACGGCATGAGCGCCGGGAACACGCTGGCCGAAGCCCAGGTGCAGTGCCTGTCGGAAATCTTCGAACGTGCGGTAAAACGCGAAATCATCGAAGGTGAATTCGCACTGCCGGACGTGCCGGCCCACGTGCTGGCAAAGTACCCCGCCATCCTGGCCGGTATTCAGGCGCTGGAAGAGCAAGGGTTCCCTGTACTGGTGAAGGATGCGTCCCTGGGCGGTGAATTCCCGGTGATGTGCGTCACCTTGATGAACCCGCGCACCGGCGGTGTGTTCGCCTCGTTCGGCGCACACCCGAGCCTGGAAGTGGCGCTGGAACGCAGCCTGACCGAGCTGCTCCAGGGCCGTAGCTTCGAAGGCCTCAACGATTTGCCGCAGCCGACCTTCGAAGGCCATGCGGTGACCGAGCCGAACAACTTCGTGGAGCACTTCATCGACTCCAGCGGCGTGGTGTCGTGGCGTTTCTTCAGCGCCCAGTCCGATTACGAATTCGTGGAATGGGACTTCTCCGGCCAGGGTGAAAACTCCAATGCCGAGGAAGCCGCCACCTTGTTCGGCATTCTCGAAGGCATGGGCAAACAAGTGTACATGGCGGTCTACGAGCACATCGGCGCGAAGGCCTGCCGCATCCTGGTGCCGGACTATTCGGAAATTTATCCGGTCGACGATCTGATCTGGGACAACACCAACAAAGCGCTGTTCTTCCGCGCCGACATCCTGAACCTGCACCGCCTGGACGAAGAGGAACTGCAATCGCTGGTCGAACGTCTGGTGGAAAGCGAGCTGGACGACTACACCGACATCACCTCCTTGATCGGCATCGAGTTTGACGACAATACGGCCTGGGGTCAGCTGACAATCCTGGAACTGAAACTGCTGATTTATCTAGCCTTGCAGCAATACGAAGAGGCGAAAGAGGCGGTGGAAATGTTCCTGCAGTACAACGACAACACGGTTGAGCGTGGCTTGTTCTATCAGGCCATCAATGTCGTGCTGGAGATGAAGCTGGACGAAGACCTGGTGCTGGAAGACTACGAGGCCAATTTCCGCCGGATGTTTGGCAACGAGCGGATGGATGCCGTGATCGGCTCGGTAGAAGGCACGGTGCGCTTCCATGGCTTGACGCCGACGAGCATGAAACTGGAAGGGCTCGACAGACACCTGCGGCTGATCGACAGCTACAAGAAATTGCATGCGGCTCGGGCCAATGTGACCGCAGTTTCCCGTTAACGGCGCCCACAAAAAAGCGAAGCCATATGGCTTCGCTTTTTTTGTTTACGGTTCTGAAAAAGCAGCGGATCAGAACGGGATATCGTCATCAAAGCTGTCGAAATCCGGAGCCGGCTGCGGAGCGGCCTGCTGTGGAGCTGGACGCGACTGCTGCGGTGCCGACTGCTGCGGACGCGGCGCCTGCTGCTGGCGTGGAGCTGGAGCGGACTGCTGATAGTTGTTGCCCCCGCCTTGTTGGTCGCCCTGTTGTGGACGGCCGCCCAGCAGTTGCATGGTGCCTTGCATGTCGACCACGATTTCAGTGGTGTAACGCTTGATACCGTCTTTTTCCCACTCGCGGGTCTGCAGCTTGCCTTCGATGTAGACCTGCGAACCTTTGCGCAGGTATTCGCCGGCGATCTCGGCGACCTTGCCGAACATCGACACACGGTGCCATTCGGTCTTCTCGACCTTCTGACCGGTTTGCTTGTCGGTCCACTGTTCGCTGGTCGCCAGACTCAGGTTGGTCACGGCGTTACCGTTAGGCAGGTAGCGAACTTCGGGATCCTGGCCGCAAGTGCCGACCAATATGACTTTGTTAACCCCACGGGCCATAACGTTCTCCTAGGCTACGCACGCTGCCCCGGCCGGGTTGTTCACCAGGCGCTCAAGGGTGGTGCGATCCAATAGTTCTGTGTCCAGTTTGATGTAAATCGCCGCTTCGTCTGCGACGATCACTGCATCTGTTACCCCTACGACGGCCTTCAGGCGCTCGACCAGACCCGCTTCGCGGATCGCCTCGGGCGACAACGGCAAGCGCAGACTCGTCACGTAGGGAGGTTCGCGCATGGTAACAGCAAAGGCCAGCCAGAGGGCAGCCAGGCCGGCACATCCCAGGAACACAACCGACAAACCGCCATGCTGGAACATCCAGCCGCCGAGGATCCCGCCCAGTGCCGAACCGAGGAACTGGCTGGTGGAATAAACCCCCATTGCCGTGCCCTTGCCGCCTGCCGGTGAAACTTTGCTGATCAGCGATGGCAACGAAGCTTCCAGCAGATTGAACGCGGTGAAGAACACCACCGTACCGATCACCAGGGCCCGCAAGCTATCGCCGAACTGCCAGAAGAATAGCTCAGTGAGCATCAGCGTCAGCACTGCGCCCAATAAAACTCGTTTCATTTTGCGTTTCTTCTCGCCGTAGATAATGAACGGGATCATGGCGAAGAAAGAGATCAACAGCGCGGTCAGGTAGACCCACCAGTGCTGTTCCTTGGGCAGACCGGCCTTTTCGACCAGGGCCAGCGGCAATGCGACGAAGCTCGACATCAACATCGCGTGCAACACAAAAATGCCCAGGTCGAGGCGCAGCAGGTCCGGATGCTTGAGGGTCGGTATCAGCGCCTGTCGCGCGACGCCTGACTCGCGGTGCTGCAACGGGCCGGTAGCACGCGGCACCATGAACATCACGATCACGATGCCAAACAGCGCCATCCCGCCGGTGGCGAGGAACAGGCCGGACAACCCGAACGCGCGGGTCAGTAACGGCCCGACCACCATGGCGACAGCGAAAGACAGACCGATCGTCATGCCGATCATGGCCATGGCTTTGGTCCGGTGCTGCTCTCGGGTCAGGTCCGACAACAAGGCCATGACCGCCGCGGAAATCGCCCCGGCCCCCTGCAGGATTCGTCCGGCGATGACGCCCCAGATCGAATCGGCATTGGCCGCCAGCACGCTACCAAGTGCAAAGACGATCAGCCCCAGGTAAATCACCGGACGGCGTCCGATACGGTCGGAAATAAAGCCAAACGGAATCTGAAAGATCGCCTGGGTCAGGCCATAAGCGCCAATCGCCAGCCCGATGAGGGCCGGGGTCGCTCCTGCCAGATCCATCCCATAGGTCGCCAATACCGGCAACACCATGAACATGCCAAGCATACGGAAGGCGAACACCAGGGCCAGACCGCTTGCTGCGCGGGTCTCACTGCCACTCATGCGTTCGCTGTGGGGATCGTGCATGGAAAAACCTCATGTGAACCGGCGGCGATTCTACCAGTCCCATCGATTGACAGGGTATATCGCGACGCTTTGCCGCGCTCTGCTGACAGACTCTTCATCTAAGACAGTAGCCCACTCGTTTGATAGTGTGCATCCATCCAGTATTTGGCCGTATACTCCTACGTTTTCGACGCCCGCCAAGCGAGGCCACTTTGGACAAGATCCTGATTCGTGGGGCCCGAACCCACAACCTGAAGAACGTCGACCTGACCCTGCCACGGGACAAGCTGATCGTCATCACCGGCTTGTCCGGATCCGGCAAGTCGTCCCTGGCGTTCGACACGCTGTACGCCGAAGGCCAGCGCCGCTACGTCGAATCGCTGTCGGCCTACGCCCGGCAGTTTCTGTCGATGATGGAAAAGCCGGACGTCGACACCATCGAAGGTTTGTCGCCAGCCATTTCCATCGAACAGAAGTCGACCTCGCACAACCCGCGCTCGACCGTCGGCACCATCACCGAAATCTACGATTACCTGCGCCTGCTTTACGCTCGCGTCGGTATTCCGCGCTGCCCGGATCACGATATTCCTCTGGAAGCGCAGACCGTCAGCCAGATGGTCGACCTGGTTCTGGCGCAACCGGAAGGCAGCAAGCTGATGCTGCTGGCCCCGGTTATCCGCGAGCGTAAAGGTGAGCACCTTTCGGTCTTCGAAGAGCTGCGCGCGCAAGGCTTCGTACGGGCCCGGGTCAACGGCCGGCTCTGCGAGCTGGACGAACTGCCAAAGCTGGATAAACAGAAGAAGCATTCGATCGATGTCGTGGTCGACCGCTTCAAGGTCCGCGCCGACTTGCAACAGCGTCTGGCCGAGTCGTTCGAGACCGCACTGAAACTGGCCGACGGCATCGCGCTGGTCGCTCCGATGGACGACGAACCCGGTGAAGAGATGATCTTCTCCGCGCGCTTCGCCTGCCCGATTTGCGGCCACGCCATCAGCGAACTGGAACCCAAGCTGTTCTCCTTCAACAACCCGGCGGGCGCTTGCCCGACGTGCGATGGCCTGGGGGTGAAGCAGTTCTTCGACATCAAGCGACTGGTCAACGGCGAACTGACGCTGGCCGAAGGTGCGATTCGCGGTTGGGACAGGCGCAACGTCTATTACTTCCAGATGCTCGGGTCACTGGCTTCGCACTACAAATTCAGCCTTGAAGTGCCGTTCAATGAACTGCCGACCGATCAACAGAAGTACATCCTGCACGGCAGCGGCTCGCAGAACGTCGACTTCAAATACCTGAACGACCGGGGCGACATCGTCAAACGTTCGCACCCGTTCGAAGGCATCGTGCCGAACCTGGAACGTCGCTACCGCGAAACCGAGTCTGCCTCGGTGCGCGAAGAGCTGGCCAAGTTCCTCAGCACCCAGCATTGCCCGGATTGCCGTGGCACCCGCCTGCGCCGCGAGGCGCGGCATGTATGGGTTGGCGAGAAGACACTGCCGGCGGTGACCAATCTGCCGATTGGCGACGCCTGCGAGTATTTCGGCTTGCTGAAACTGACGGGCCGTCGTGGCGAAATCGCCGACAAGATTCTCAAGGAAATCCGTGAGCGCCTGCAGTTCCTGGTCAACGTGGGCCTCGACTATCTGTCGCTGGATCGCAGTGCCGACACGCTGTCTGGCGGCGAGGCCCAGCGGATTCGTCTGGCCAGCCAGATCGGTGCGGGCCTGGTGGGTGTCCTGTACATCCTCGACGAGCCGTCTATTGGCTTGCACCAGCGCGATAACGACCGTTTGCTCGGCACGCTCAAGCATTTGCGGGACATCGGCAACACGGTGATCGTGGTCGAGCACGATGAAGACGCCATTCGCCTGGCGGACTATGTAGTGGATATTGGTCCGGGTGCGGGCGTTCACGGCGGGCGTATCGTCGCTGAAGGCACACCGGCCGAGGTCATGGCACATCCAGATTCGTTGACTGGCAAGTACTTGTCGGGCCGCGTAAAAATCGCGGTTCCGGCCAAACGCACGCCGCGAAACAAGAAGCTGTCGCTGTCCCTGAAGGGCGCCCGCGGCAACAACTTGCGCAACGTCGATCTGGAGATTCCGATTGGCTTGCTGACTTGCGTGACCGGCGTTTCCGGCTCGGGCAAATCGACGCTGATCAACAACACGCTGTTCCCTTTGAGCGCGACGGCACTCAACGGCGCAACGACCCTTGAGGCTGCCGCGCACGACAGCATCAAAGGCCTTGAGCATCTGGATAAAGTCGTCGACATCGACCAAAGCCCGATCGGTCGTACGCCGCGCTCCAACCCGGCGACTTACACCGGGTTGTTCACGCCGATTCGCGAGTTGTTCGCCGGCGTGCCCGAATCCCGTTCACGCGGCTACGGTCCGGGACGCTTCTCCTTCAACGTGAAGGGCGGGCGCTGCGAAGCGTGCCAGGGCGATGGCCTTATCAAGGTCGAAATGCACTTCCTGCCGGACATCTATGTCCCGTGCGACGTCTGCAAGAGCAAGCGCTACAACCGCGAAACCCTGGAGATCAAGTACAAGGGCAAGAGCATCCACGAAACCCTCGAGATGACGATCGAGGAAGCCCGGGAGTTCTTTGATGCGGTGCCGGCACTGGCGCGCAAGCTCCAGACGTTGATGGATGTCGGTTTGTCGTACATCAAGCTGGGGCAATCGGCGACCACGCTGTCCGGCGGTGAAGCGCAGCGGGTCAAGCTGTCCCGCGAACTGTCCAAGCGCGACACCGGCAAGACGCTGTATATCCTTGATGAGCCGACCACGGGTCTGCACTTCGCGGATATTCAGCAATTGCTCGATGTGTTGCATCGCCTGCGTGACCACGGCAACACGGTGGTGGTGATCGAGCACAACCTCGACGTGATCAAGACTGCCGACTGGCTGGTGGATCTCGGGCCGGAAGGTGGTTCCAAGGGTGGACAGATCATTGCGGTCGGTACACCGGAGGAAGTGTCCGAGATGAAGCAATCTCACACGGGTTTCTACCTCAAGCCGCTGTTGGAACGCGACAAGGCCTGAATCGCGCCCATGAAAAAGCCCCTGTCACTTTCTGAGTGACAGGGGCTTTTTTATCGGTGTCATCACGCGTGAGATTGCAGATAGTTCTCGAGGCCGATCAACTTGATCAGACCCATCTGCTTTTCAAGCCAATAGGTGTGGTCTTCTTCGGTGTCATGCAATTGAACCCGCAGCATTTCGCGGCTGACATAGTCCTTGTGCTGCTCACAGAGTTTGATGCCCTTGCAGAGCGCAGCGCGCACTTTGTATTCAAGTCGCAGGTCAGCGGCGAGCATGTCCGGCACAGTGGTGCCGACATCAAGGTCGTCCGGACGCATGCGAGGGGTGCCTTCGAGCATCAGAATGCGACGCATCAGGGCATCAGCGTGCCCAGCTTCTTCTTCCATTTCGTGGCTGATACGTTCGTAGAGCTTGGTGAAACCCCAGTCCTCATACATCCGCGAATGGACGAAATATTGATCACGTGCAGCCAGTTCGCCGGTCAGCAACGTGTTGAGGTAATCGATTACGTCTGGGTGGCCTTGCATCGCCCTACATCTCCCTGCTTGAAAGTCTGTAGTTTGAACCAAGGCGACTGTTTGGTCACTTTGTTTGCGCGATAAAAGCGAAGATATTCTGAGAAAAGTGGTTTAAATAACGCAAAAACCGCCAAAATAAGGGCGGTTCTGCTTCTCATTTAGACTTCGTTAAGCTGTACGTTGAGCAGCTTTGCGATTGCTTCTCCATACGCTGAATCGGCCTTGTAGAAATGCTGCAATTGGCGGTCAACCACATCGCTGGAAACACCCGCCATCGCCCCGGCAATGTTGTTAACCAGCAGCGCTTTCTGCTCGTCACTCATGAGCCGGAACAGAGCACCGGCGTGGCTGTAGTAATCGGTGTCTTCGCGATGATCGTAACGATCAGCCGCACCACTCAATGCCAACGGCGGCTCCGCATAGCGGGGTGCTTGCTTCGGCGACTCAACGTAGCTGTTCGGCTCATAGTTGGGAGCTGCACCGCCGTTTGTGCCGAATGCCATCGAGCCATCTCGCTGGTAGCTGTTCACCGGGCTGCGAGGCGCATTCACCGGCAGTTGCTGGTGATTGGTCCCAATGCGATAGCGGTGCGCATCCGCGTAGGCAAACACGCGACCTTGCAGCATGCGATCAGGCGAGAGACCGACACCCGGAACCATGTTGCTTGGGCCGAACGCCGCTTGCTCGACCTCAGCAAAGTAGTTCTGCGGATTACGGTTGAGTTCCAGCTCACCCACTTCAATTAGCGGAAATTCCTTCTGCGACCAGGTCTTGGTCACGTCGAACGGGTTCTCGTAGTGCGCCGCGGCTTGTGCCTCAGTCATGATCTGGATGCACACGCGCCATTTCGGGAAGTCACCGCGCTCAATCGCACCGAACAGGTCGCGCTGGGCGTAATCCGGGTCGGTACCGGCCAGGCGTGCAGCATCGGCTGGCGCGAGGTTCTTGATCCCCTGCTGGGTCTTGTAGTGCCACTTCACCCAGTGACGCTCGCCGCTTGCGTTAATCAGACTGTAGGTGTGGCTGCCGAAGCCGTGCATGTGACGGTAGCCGTCAGGAATGCCTCGGTCCGAAAACAGGATGGTGACCTGATGGAGTGCCTCAGGCGAGTGCGACCAGAAGTCCCACATCATCTGCGCGCTTTTCAGGTTGCTCTGCGGCAGGCGCTTTTGGGTGTGGATAAAGTCCGGAAACTTGAGCGGATCACGGATGAAGAAAACCGGCGTGTTGTTTCCGACGATGTCCCAGTTACCTTCTTCGGTATAGAACTTCAGGGCAAAGCCGCGTGGATCGCGCTCGGTGTCGGCCGAGCCTCGCTCACCGCCCACCGTGGAAAATCGCAGGAAGGTTGGTGTTTGTTTGCCGACCGAATCAAACAGTTTGGCGCTGGTGTACTCGGTGATATCACGAGTGACGGTGAACGTACCGTAAGCACCGGAGCCTTTGGCATGCACGCGGCGCTCAGGGATGTTTTCACGGTTGAAGTGGGCAAGCTTCTCGATCAGGTGGAAGTCGTCGAGCAGCAGCGGGCCTCGAGGGCCGGCGGAGCGGGAATTCTGGTTATCTGCGACAGGAGCGCCACTGGCGGTAGTAAGCGTTTTATTTTGGCTCATGCGATCTTCTTCCTCTGTCAGTTTTGGAACTGCCGGCTAATCGGCTTGGGACGAGTATTGACCATTGATCGGAGCATCGACAAATTTATTAAATTGCGATGATCAATAGAAAATTACTAACAGCAATCCCGTTCACATACTGACGGCATACACCGAAGAGATGCTTGTATGAACAGCGCGTTTCTTACAGGCACAAAAAACCGGGCACTAGGCCCGGTTCCTTGTTTCAGACTGACGTCTTACTCGGCGGATACAGCTTCGCCAGCAGTAGCACGATCAACCAACTCGACGTACGCCATAGGCGCGTTGTCGCCAGCGCGGAAACCGCACTTGAGGATGCGCAGGTAGCCACCCTCACGGGTAGCGTAACGCTTGCCCAGGTCGTTGAAGAGCTTACCAACGATAGCTTTCGAACGAGTACGGTCGAAAGCCAGACGGCGGTTAGCCAGGCTGTCTGTCTTGGCCAAAGTGATCAGCGGCTCAGCAACGCGACGCAGTTCTTTAGCTTTTGGCAGTGTAGTTTTGATCAGCTCGTGCTCGAACAGCGACACCGCCATGTTTTGAAACATGGCCTTGCGGTGCGAGCTGGTGCGGCTCAGGTGACGACCACTTTTACGATGACGCATGGTTCATTCCTTACCAAACACAACGTTCGGTGATTACGACGATCAGGCAGTCGCCTTGTCGTCCTTCTTAAGACTTGCAGGCGGCCAGTTGTCGAGGCGCATGCCGAGGGACAGACCGCGGGAGGCCAGAACGTCCTTGATTTCAGTCAAGGATTTCTTGCCAAGGTTCGGAGTCTTCAACAGCTCTACTTCGGTACGCTGAATCAGGTCACCGATGTAGTAGATGTTTTCCGCCTTAAGGCAGTTAGCCGAACGTACAGTCAGTTCCAGATCGTCAACCGGGCGAAGCAGGATCGGATCGATCTCGTCTTCCTGCTCGACAACCACTGGTTCGCTGTCACCTTTGAGGTCGACGAACGCAGCCAACTGCTGTTGCAGAATGGTTGCAGCGCGGCGAATAGCCTCTTCAGGATCCAGAGTACCGTTGGTTTCCAGATCAATAACCAGCTTGTCCAGGTTAGTACGCTGCTCGACACGGGCGTTTTCCACCACGTATGCGATACGGCGAACCGGGCTGAACGAAGAGTCAAGCTGCAAGCGACCGATGCTGCGGCTTTCGTCTTCATCGCTCTGACGCGAGTCTGCCGGTTCATAACCACGACCACGAGCTACGGTGAGCTTCATGTTCAGGGCGCCGTTAGACGCCAGGTTAGCGATTACGTGATCGGGATTAACGATCTCGACATCATGATCCAGCTGAATATCGGCAGCGGTAACCACCCCCGAACCCTTCTTCGACAAGGTCAGCGTAACTTCGTCACGACCGTGCAGCTTGATAGCCAGACCTTTAAGGTTCAACAGGATTTCAATTACGTCTTCCTGTACGCCTTCGATGGCGCTGTACTCATGGAGTACACCGTCAATCTCGGCCTCGACTACTGCACAGCCGGGCATTGAGGACAACAGGATGCGGCGCAGCGCGTTGCCCAGGGTGTGGCCGAAACCACGCTCGAGAGGCTCGAGAGTGATCTTGGCGCGGGTTGGACTGACAACCTGCACATCAATATGGCGGGGTGTCAGGAACTCATTTACCGAAATCTGCATGGATGCACCTATTTTCTAGCCCTTACTTGGAGTAGAGCTCGACAATCAGGCTTTCGTTGATGTCGGCGGACAGATCACTGCGAGCTGGAACGTTCTTGAAAACGCCCGACTTCTTCTCAGTGTCTACTTCTACCCATTCTACGCGGCCACGTTGGGCACACAGATCGAGAGCTTGGACAATGCGAAGTTGGTTCTTTGCTTTCTCGCGAATCGCGACCACGTCACCAGCACGAACCTGGTACGACGGCACGTTTACGGTTTGACCGTTAACGCTTACGGATTTGTGCGATACCAGCTGACGGGATTCGGCACGAGTCGAACCAAAGCCCATACGGTATACAACGTTGTCCAGACGGCATTCGAGCAGTTGCAGCAGGTTTTCACCGGTTGCACCTTTCTTGCCAGCAGCTTCTTTGTAGTAGCCGCTGAATTGACGCTCGAGAACGCCGTAGATACGACGGACCTTCTGCTTTTCACGCAATTGGGTGCCGTAATCGGACTGGCGACCGCGGCGTTGGCCGTGGATACCAGGTGCTGCTTCAATGTTGCACTTCGATTCGATCGCGCGCACGCCGCTCTTCAGAAAGAGATCGGTGCCTTCACGACGAGCGAGTTTGCATTTTGGACCAATGTAACGAGCCATTCTTTACAATCTCCTGGATTACACGCGGCGCTTCTTCGGCGGACGGCACCCGTTGTGCGGGATTGGCGTCACGTCGGTGATGCTGGCGATCTTGTAGCCACAGCCGTTCAAAGCGCGGACTGCGGATTCACGACCTGGGCCTGGACCTTTGACGTTGACGTCGAGGTTTTTCAGACCGTATTCCAGCGCAGCTTGACCAGCACGTTCAGCAGCTACTTGAGCAGCAAACGGGGTGGACTTGCGGGAACCGCGGAAACCCGAACCACCGGAGGTAGCCCAGGAAAGAGCGTTGCCTTGACGGTCGGTGATGGTCACGATTGTGTTGTTAAAAGACGCGTGGATGTGGGCGATGCCATCAACCACTGTCTTTTTGACTTTTTTACGAGGACGAGCAGCAGGTTTAGCCATGATTAATTTCCTGTCGATTCGCTGGGGCGATTACTTGCGGATCGGCTTACGCGGACCTTTACGGGTACGCGCGTTAGTCTTGGTACGCTGACCGCGTACTGGAAGACCACGACGATGACGCAGACCGCGATAGCAACCGAGGTCCATCAAACGCTTGATTTTCATGTTGATTTCGCGACGCAGGTCACCTTCAGTGGTGAACTTCGCCACTTCGCCACGCAGCTGTTCAATCTGCTCGTCGCTCAGATCCTTGATCTTTGCGGCTGGGTTTACCCCAGTCACTGCACAGATCTTCTGCGCAGTAGTGCGACCAACACCATAGATGTAGGTCAGCGAGATAACAGTATGCTTGTTATCTGGAATGTTAACGCCTGCAATACGGGCCATTCAGTGGGACTCCAATTGACAGCTACCTACGCCCCGGAAGCCAAGAAATAGGGCGCGAGATAATATCGCTGTAATAACAAATAATCAACCCGGTAGCGCACTAGCTACCGGGCTTGAAGCACAATCACACTCAGCCTTGGCGCTGTTTGTGACGCGGTTCCGCGCTGCAAATTACTCGAACAACACCTTCGCGGCGAATAATCTTGCAGTTACGGCACAGCTTTTTCACCGATGCACGAACTTTCATCACCAACTCCTCGAACCTTATGGGTACTCAGCGCAACATGCCGCTGCCGTAACCCTTCAGGTTGGCTTTCTTCATCAGGGATTCGTACTGGTGCGAAACGAGGTGCGATTGTACTTGGGACATGAAGTCCATCACAACCACGACGACGATCAGCAACGAGGTCCCGCCAAGGTAGAACGGTACGTTTGCCGCAACCACCAGGAACTGGGGAAGCAGGCACACGGCCGTCATGTAAAGAGCACCGAACATGGTCAAGCGAGTCAGAACGCCATCAATGTAGCGCGCAGACTGCTCACCTGGACGGATACCCGGAATAAAGGCACCGGACTTCTTCAGGTTTTCCGCTACGTCTTTCGGATTGAACATCAACGCCGTATAGAAGAAGCAGAAGAAAATAATCCCTGCACTAAACAGCAGAATATTCAACGGCTGACCAGGAGCGATCGACTGCGAGATGTCCTGCAACCAGCCCATACCTTCAGACTGGCCGAACCAGGCACCCAACGAAGCCGGGAACAGCAAAATGCTGCTCGCGAAAATGGCCGGAATAACACCGGCCATGTTCACCTTCAGCGGCAAGTGGCTAGTCTGCGCAGCGAAGACCTTGCGGCCCTGCTGACGCTTGGCGTAGTGAACAGCGATACGACGCTGACCACGCTCAATGAACACCACAAAACCGATAATCGCTACTGCCAGCAAACCGATGGCAACCAGGGCGAAGATGTTGATATCACCCTGACGTGCAGACTCGAAAGACTGCCCGATCGCTCTCGGAAGACCGGCGACGATACCCGAAAAAATCAACATCGAGATACCGTTGCCAACACCACGCTCAGTAATCTGCTCACCCAGCCACATCATGAACATCGCACCAGCCACAAAAGTGGATACCGCGACGAAATGGAAGCCAAAGTCACCAGTGAACGCAACGCCCTGCCCCGCCAGACCAATGGACATGCCAATTGCCTGAACGAGAGCGAGGACGACAGTGCCGTAGCGGGTGTACTGGCTGATCTTGCGACGGCCAGCTTCACCTTCCTTCTTCAACTGCTCCAGCTGCGGGCTGACGGCGGTCATCAGTTGCATGATGATCGATGCCGAAATGTACGGCATGATCCCCAGTGCAAAGATGCTCATCCGTTCCAGCGCGCCGCCGGAAAACATGTTGAACAAGCTAAGAATGGTCCCCTCATTCTGTCGAAACAGGTCCGCGAGTCGGTCCGGGTTGATACCTGGAACCGGGATGTGTGCGCCTATTCGGTAGACGATAATCGCCAGGAACAGAAAACGCAGACGAGCCCAGAGTTCAGACATACCGCCTTTGCCGAGCGCAGAGAGAGCACCTTGCTTAGCCATTTATTCCTCGAACTTGCCGCCAGCTGCTTCGATAGCCGCACGCGCACCTTTGGTGGCGCCGATTCCCTTTCCGATGGTAACAGCGCGAGTAACTTCGCCGGACAGCATGATTTTCACACGCTGAACGTTGACGTTGATCACGTTGGCATCTTTCAGGGACTGCACGGTGACGATGTCGCCTTCCACTTTAGCCAGCTCGGACAAACGCACTTCTGCGCGGTCCATGGCTTTCAGGGAAACGAAACCGAACTTCGGCAGGCGACGATGCAGCGGCTGTTGACCGCCTTCAAAGCCTGGAGCAATGGTGCCACCAGAGCGGGAGGACTGACCTTTGTGGCCACGGCCACCGGTCTTGCCCAAACCACTACCGATACCACGGCCCGGACGATGCTTTTCGCGACGGGAACCCGGCGCTGGACTCAGATCATTGAGTTTCATCGATTAACCCTCGACACGCAGCATGTAGTAAGCCTTGTTGATCATCCCGCGATTCTCGGGAGTATCCTGGACTTCTACAGTGTGACCGATGCGACGCAGACCCAGACCCTTAACACACAATTTGTGGTTAGGGATGCGGCCGGTCATGCTTTTGATCAGCGTAACTTTAACGGTAGCCATGATCAGAAGATCTCCTTGACGCTTTTGCCACGCTTGGCGGCAATGGATTCAGGAGACTGCATAGCTTTCAAACCTTTGAAAGTGGCGTGAACCACGTTTACCGGGTTAGTCGAGCCGTAGCACTTGGCCAGAACGTTCTGAACGCCAGCAACTTCGAGGACAGCACGCATAGCGCCGCCAGCGATGATACCGGTACCTTCAGAAGCAGGCTGCATGTACACCTTCGAAGCGCCGTGACCGGACTTCATTGCGTACTGCAGAGTGGTGCCGTTCAGATCAACTTGGATCATGTTGCGACGAGCAGCTTCCATTGCCTTCTGGATCGCAGCAGGCACTTCACGTGACTTGCCACGGCCGAAGCCAACACGCCCTTTACCATCACCAACCACGGTCAACGCGGTGAAAGTGAAGATACGGCCGCCTTTTACGGTTTTGGCTACGCGGTTAACTTGAACCAGCTTCTCGATGTAGCCTTCGTCGCGCTTTTGGTCGTTATTTGACATAACTTAGAACTCCAGCCCAGCTTCACGAGCAGCATCAGCCAGCGCCTTGACGCGGCCGTGGTACTTGAAGCCAGAGCGGTCGAAAGCCACCTGCGAGACGCCAGCGGCTTTTGCACGCGTAGCGACCAGCTGGCCAACCTTAGTGGCCGCGTCGATGTTGCCAGTGGCGCCATCACGCAGTTCTTTATCCAAAGTCGAGGCAGATGCCAGGACTTTGTTGCCGTCGGCCGAAATGACCTGGGCGTAGATGTGCTGCGACGAGCGGAACACGCAGAGACGCACGACTTCGAGTTCGTGCATTTTCAGGCGTGCTTTGCGAGCGCGACGCAGTCGAGTAACTTTTTTGTCGGTCATTTGCTATGCCCTACTTCTTCTTGGCTTCTTTACGACGGACGACTTCGTCCGCGTAGCGCACACCTTTGCCTTTGTACGGCTCTGGTGGACGGAAGTCGCGGATCTCGGCGGCCACTTGACCTACCAGCTGCTTATCGATGCCCTTGATCAGGATATCGGTCTGGCTAGGAGTCTCAGCGGTGATGCCTTCCGGCAGTTCATAATCCACTGGGTGCGAGAAGCCAAGAGCCAGGTTCAGCACTGTGCCTTTTGCTTGCGCTTTGTAACCAACACCGACCAGCTGGAGCTTGCGCTCGAAGCCTTGGCTTACGCCTTGGACCATGTTGTTTACCAACGCACGAGTGGTACCAGCCATTGCGCGAGTTTGTTGATCGCCATTGCGAGCAGCGAAACGCAGCTCACCAGCTTCTTCAACGATCTCAACGGACGAATGGATGTTCAGTTCGAGAGTGCCCTTGGCACCCTTCACCGAAAGCTGTTGGCCTGCGAATTTGACTTCGACACCGGCTGGCAGCTTAACGGGGTTCTTAGCGACGCGTGACATGCTTATCCCCCCTTAGAACACAGTGCAAAGAACTTCGCCGCCGACACCGGCAGCGCGCGCAGCACGATCCGTCATCACACCTTTGTTGGTGGAGACGATAGACACACCGAGACCGCCACGAACTTTTGGCAGATCATCGACGGACTTGTACTGACGCAGGCCTGGACGGCTAACGCGCTTCACTTCCTCGATGACCGGACGGCCTTCGAAGTACTTCAGCTCGATGGACAGCAGTGGTTTGATTTCGCTGCTGATCTGATAACCCGCAATGTAACCTTCGTCCTTCAGGACTTTGGCAACAGCTACCTTCAAAGTAGAAGATGGCATGCTTACGACGGACTTTTCAGCCATCTGGGCATTACGGATTCGAGTTAGCATGTCCGCTAACGGGTCCTGCATACTCATGGGCTAGACGCTCCTAATACAAAAAAATTAGCCTTGCGGCTACTACGTGTCGCCGAGGTCATCCATGCGAAAAAAGCACGGGCTCAGGCGAGCCGGGTATTCTAGACACACCCCACAAATGAATCAAGCCCCAAAAGGGGCTTGATTCAAGTTCAAGGTCACCGGCGGTCAGGATCTTGCGATCCTGGCCACCGAGACTTTGACAGTGCTTACCAGCTGGCTTTAACCAGACCAGGTACGTCACCACGCATTGCAGCTTCACGCAATTTGTTACGGCCGAGGCCGAACTTGCGGTAAACGCCGTGTGGACGACCGGTCAGGCGGCAGCGGTTACGCATGCGGGAAGCGCTTGCGTCACGTGGCTGCTTTTGCAGAGCTACTGTAGCTTCCCAACGCGCTTCTGGACTTGCGTTCAGATCAACGATGATAGCTTTCAGTGCTGCACGCTTTTTGGCGTACTTGGCAACCGTGAGCTGACGCTTCAGCTCGCGGTTTTTCATGCTCATCTTGGCCATTTTCCTACTCCAATCAGTTGCGGAACGGGAATTTGAAAGCACGCAACAGGGCGCGACCTTCATCATCGTTCTTGGCAGTGGTGGTCAGGGTAATGTCCAGACCGCGGAGAGCATCGATCTTGTCGTAGTCGATTTCCGGGAAGATGATCTGCTCTTTAACGCCCATGCTGTAGTTACCACGACCATCGAAGGACTTGGCATTCAGGCCGCGGAAGTCGCGAACCCGAGGCAGGGAGATCGACAGCAGACGATCCAGGAACTCGTACATACGCTCACGGCGCAGGGTCACTTTGACGCCGATCGGCCAACCTTCACGGACTTTAAAGCCAGCGATGGATTTCCGAGCGTAGGTCACAACGACTTTCTGGCCGGTGATCTTTTCCAGGTCGGCAACAGCGTGCTCGATGACTTTTTTGTCACCGACCGCTTCGCCCAGACCCATGTTCAGGGTGATTTTGGTAACGCGTGGAACTTCCATCACGTTCGAGAGCTTAAGTTCTTCCTTAAGCTTCGGTGCGATTTCTTTCCAGTAAATCTCTTTTAGTCGTGCCATGGTCTCATCTACCTAGCAGTGTTCAAGCATCAACCGCTTTTTGGGTCGACTTGAAGACACGAATTTTCTTGCCGTCTTCTACTTTGAAACCAACGCGATCAGCCTTGTTGGTTTCGCCGTTGAAAATGGCTACGTTAGAAGCGTCCAGTGGAGCTTCTTTCTCGACGATACCGCCTTGTACGCCCGACATCGGGTTAGGCTTGGTATGACGCTTGACCAGGTTCAGACCGCCGATAACCAGACGGTTATTAGCGAGAACCTTAAGCACCTTACCGCGCTTACCTTTGTCTTTGCCGGCGATCACGATGATCTCGTCGTCACGACGAATCTTTTGCATGTCGGATCTCCTTACAGCACTTCTGGGGCGAGCGAGACGATCTTCATGAACTTCTCAGTACGAAGTTCACGGGTCACTGGCCCAAAGATACGGGTGCCGATCGGCTCTTGCTTGTTGTTCAGAAGAACAGCAGCGTTGCCATCAAAGCGGATAATGGAGCCATCAGCACGACGTACGCCGTGACGAGTGCGGACTACAACAGCAGTCATCACTTGGCCTTTTTTCACTTTACCGCGAGGAATTGCTTCCTTGACGGTAACTTTGATGATGTCACCGATACCAGCGTAACGACGATGGGAGCCACCCAGCACCTTGATGCACATAACACGGCGAGCGCCGCTGTTATCGGCCACATCGAGCATGGATTGAGTCTGAATCATATAATTTCTCCGACCCCTAGTCCTTAGACTTCCACAGCGCGTTCGAGAACATCAACCAGCGCCCAAGACTTAGTCTTGGCCAAAGGACGAGTTTCACGAATAGTGACTTTGTCGCCGATGTGGCACTGATTGGTTTCGTCGTGCGCGTGCAGCTTAGTCGAACGCTTAACGTATTTACCGTAGATCGGGTGCTTAACGCGACGCTCGATCAGAACGGTGATGGTTTTGTCCATCTTGTCGCTGACAACACGGCCAGTCAGCGTACGGACAGTTTTTTCGGCTTCAGCCATGATTACTTACCTGCCTGCTGGTTGAGCACAGTCTTCACGCGAGCGATGTCACGTTTAACTTGCGAGAGCAGATGAGACTGCCCCAACTGGCCAGTTGCTTTCTGCATACGCAGATTGAACTGGTCGCGCAGCAGGCCGAGCAGTTGCTCGTTCAGCTGCTGTGCGGATTTTTCACGAAGTTCATTCGCTTTCATCACATCACCGTCCGTTTAACAAAGGCGGTGGCGAGCGGCAGCTTTGCAGCAGCCAGGGCAAAAGCCTCACGCGCCAGCTCTTCAGTAACACCCTCGATTTCATACAGGACTTTGCCTGGCTGAATCTGGGCAACCCAGTACTCCACACTACCCTTACCTTTACCCATCCGAACTTCGAGGGGCTTTTTGGAAATAGGCTTGTCCGGGAATACACGGATCCAGATCTTGCCGCCACGTTTAACGTGACGGGTCAGTGCACGACGCGCTGACTCGATCTGACGAGCGGTGAGACGACCACGAGCTACAGACTTCAGCGCATATTCGCCGAAGCTGACTTTGCTACCGCGCTGTGCCAGACCACGGTTGTGGCCTGTCATCTGCTTGCGGAACTTCGTACGCTTTGGTTGCAACATTTGGCGTACCCCTTACTTAGCAGCTTTTTTACGAGGCGCTGGTGCTTGTGGTTTCAGTTCTTCTTGGCGACCACCAATTACTTCGCCTTTGAAGATCCAAACCTTTACACCGATCACACCGTAAGTGGTGTGAGCTTCGTAGTTGGCATAGTCGATGTCGGCACGCAGGGTGTGCAATGGCACACGACCTTCGCGATACCATTCAGTACGTGCGATTTCAGCACCGCCGAGACGACCGCTCACTTGGATTTTGATGCCTTTGGCACCAATGCGCATGGCGTTCTGAACAGCGCGCTTCATAGCGCGACGGAACATTACGCGACGCTCCAGCTGCTGAGCTACGCTCTGCGCAACCAGCATACCGTCGAGCTCCGGCTTGCGGATCTCTTCGATATTGATGTGCACAGGCACACCCATTTGCTTGGTCAGGTCCTGACGCAGTTTCTCAACATCTTCACCTTTCTTCCCGATAACGATACCTGGACGAGCGGTGTGGATGGTGATACGTGCAGTTTGGGCCGGACGATGGATATCGATACGGCTTACGGACGCGCTTTTTAGTTTGTCTTGGAGATACTCGCGCACCTTCAGATCAGCGAACAAATAGTCCGCATAAGTCCGACCGTCTGCGTACCAGACGGAGGTGTGCTCCTTGACGATTCCCAGGCGAATGCCAATGGGATGTACTTTCTGACCCATCTCTTCGACTCCGTTACTTGTCAGCAACCTTGACAGTGATATGGCAAGACCGCTTGACGATGCGATCAGCACGGCCTTTGGCACGTGGCATGATGCGCTTCAGCGAACGCCCTTCGTTAACGAAAACGGTGCTGACTTTAAGGTCATCAACGTCTGCGCCTTCGTTATGCTCGGCGTTGGCTACGGCCGACTCCAGCACTTTCTTCATGATCTCGGCGGCTTTCTTACTGCTGAAAGCCAACAAGTTGAGCGCTTCGCCCACCTTCTTCCCGCGGATCTGGTCGGCGACCAAGCGGGCTTTCTGGGCGGAGATTCGAGCGCCCGACAACTTAGCGGCTACTTCCATTTCCTAACCCCTTAACGCTTGGCTTTCTTGTCTGCCACGTGCCCGCGATAAGTGCGGGTACCGGCGAACTCGCCCAGTTTGTGGCCGACCATGTCTTCGTTAACGAGAACTGGGACGTGTTGACGACCGTTGTGTACTGCGATGGTCAAACCGACCATTTGTGGCAGGATCATCGAACGACGCGACCAGGTTTTCACCGGTTTGCGATCATTCTTTTCCGCCGCCACTTCGATCTTCTTCAGTAGGTGAAGATCGATAAAAGGACCTTTTTTCAGAGAACGTGGCACTGTCGTATCCCTCTATTTACTTGCGACGACGGACGATCATTTTGTCGGTACGCTTATTACCACGAGTCTTCGCGCCCTTAGTCGGGAAGCCCCATGGCGATACCGGATGACGACCACCAGAGGTACGACCTTCACCACCACCATGCGGGTGGTCAACCGGGTTCATGGCAACACCACGAACGGTTGGGCGAACGCCACGCCAGCGTTTGGCACCAGCTTTACCCAGCGAACGCAGGCTGTGCTCGGAGTTCGAGACTTCACCCAGGGTCGCGCGGCATTCAGCCAGCACTTTACGCATCTCACCAGAACGCAGACGCAGGGTCACGTAGACACCTTCACGAGCGATCAGCTGAGCCGAAGCACCAGCGGAACGAGCGATTTGCGCGCCTTTACCTGGCTTCAATTCGATGCCGTGTACGGTGCTACCAACTGGAATGTTACGCAGTTGCAGAGCGTTGCCCGGCTTGATCGGCGCCAAAGCACCTGCGATCAGCTGGTCGCCAGCGCTCACGCCTTTAGGGGCGATGATGTAGCGACGCTCGCCATCTGCGTACAGCAGCAGAGCGATGTGAGCAGTACGGTTTGGATCGTATTCGATACGCTCGACAGTGGCAGAGATGCCATCTTTGTCGTTGCGACGGAAATCGACCAGACGATAATGCTGCTTATGGCCACCACCAATGTGACGAGTGGTAATACGACCATTGTTGTTACGACCACCAGTCTTCGATTTTTTCTCGAGCAGCGGTGCGTGAGGAGCGCCTTTATGCAGCTCCTGGTTGACCACCTTGACCACAAAACGGCGGCCAGGGGAAGTCGGTTTGCATTTAACGATTGCCATGATGCACCCCTTCCTTACTCAGCACTGCTGCTGAAATCGAGATCTTGGCCTGGCTGAAGGGAGATAACTGCCTTCTTCCAGTCATTACGCTTGCCCAGACCGCGAGCAGTGCGCTTGCTCTTACCCAGAACATTCAGGGTAGTAACACGCTCTACTTTCACGCTGAACAGGCTTTCGACGGCCTTCTTGATTTCCAGCTTGGTTGCGTCAGTGGCAACCTTGAAAACGAACTGGCCTTTCTTGTCAGCCAGAACCGTAGCCTTCTCGGAAACGTGCGGGCCAAGCAGAACTTTAAATACGCGTTCCTGGTTCATCCCAGCAGCTCCTCGAATTTCTTCACGGCCGACACGGTGATCAACACCTTGTCGTATGCGATCAGACTAACTGGATCGGAACCTTGCACGTCACGTACATCAACGTGTGGCAGGTTACGAGCAGCCAGGTACAGGTTCTGATCAACAGCGTCGGACACGATCAGAACGTCGGTCAGACTCATGTTGTTCAGCTTGCCCAGCAGATCTTTGGTTTTCGGCGTTTCAACAGCGAAATCCTGAACTACTACCAGACGATCAGTACGCACCAGCTCAGCAAGGATGGAACGCATTGCTGCGCGATACATCTTCTTGTTCAGCTTCTGGGAGTGATCCTGAGGACGAGCTGCGAAAGTGGTACCGCCGCCACGCCAGATTGGGCTACGGATAGTACCGGCACGAGCACGGCCAGTACCTTTCTGACGCCATGGGCGCTTACCGCCACCACGAACGTCGGAACGGGTCTTTTGCTGCTTGCTACCTTGACGGCCGCCGGCCATGTAGGCCACGACTGCTTGGTGAACCAGCGTCTCGTTGAATTCGCCGCCAAATGTCAGTTCGGAAACTTCGATCGCTTGAGCGTCATTTACATTTAATTGCATGTCAGCTTCCCCTTAACCGCGAGCCTTGGCTGCTGGACGTACAACCAAGTTGCCGCCAGTAGCGCCAGGAACAGCGCCCTTGACCAACAACAGATTGCGTTCAGCGTCCACGCGCACTACTTCGAGGGACTGCACGGTCACGCGCTCAGCGCCCATATGACCGGACATTTTTTTGCCCTTGAATACACGACCAGGAGTCTGGCACTGGCCGATAGAGCCTGGAACGCGGTGGGACACGGAGTTACCGTGGGTGTTATCTTGCCCGCGGAAGTTCCAACGCTTGATCGTACCCTGGAAGCCTTTACCTTTGGACTGACCGGTTACATCAACCAGTTGACCAGCGGCGAAGATTTCAGCGTTGATCAGATCGCCGGCCTGGTACTCGCCTTCTTCAAG
This sequence comes from Pseudomonas sp. PB120, assembly GCF_009761815.1. Taxonomy (GTDB): domain Bacteria; phylum Pseudomonadota; class Gammaproteobacteria; order Pseudomonadales; family Pseudomonadaceae; genus Aquipseudomonas. The sequence continues at coordinate 20,301 of NZ_RWIN01000104.1, read as the reverse complement.
ACGGAATTCCATTACGGTACGACCAGCGGCTACGTTCGCCTTAGCGAAGTGGCCAGCCTGAGCAGCTGTAACACGCGAAGCACGACGCTCGCCTACAGTGACTTGCACTGCACGATAGCCATCGGTTTCTTCAGTTTTGAACTGGGTGACGCGATTCGGCTCGATCTCAATGACCGTGACCGGAATGGAGACACCTTCTTCGGTGAAAATACGGGTCATACCGCATTTACGACCGACTACACCAATAGTCATGTTGTAAACCTCATGAGTGTACGGGGCTTTCACCCGCTATGGCCGCCCATTTCAGAGCGTTACACGACTAAGACCGAGTCTTAGCCGAGGCTGATCTGCACTTCCACACCGGCCGCAAGATCAAGCTTCATAAGAGCATCAACGGTTTTATCCGTTGGCTGGACGATGTCCAGAACGCGCTTATGAGTACGGATCTCATACTGGTCACGCGCGTCTTTGTTGACGTGCGGGGAGACCAGAACGGTGAACCGCTCTTTACGGGTAGGCAGTGGAATTGGACCACGCACTTGAGCACCAGTACGTTTCGCGGTTTCCACGATTTCCTGGGTGGATTGGTCGATCAGGCGATGGTCAAAAGCCTTCAACCTGATACGGATTTGCTGATTTTGCATTGGATTTCAGACTCCGGCTGCTATTCCCACCGAGCGCAATACGCCCGTTAAAAGGAGGCGCAATTCTATAGACGCCCCATATAGGTGTCAACCCAATAAAAAAGGCCCCCGCTGAGCGGGGGCCTTTTCAAAGCATCGAAGCTATCTCAAAAGAGATGCTTACTCGATGATTTTAGCTACAACGCCAGCACCAACGGTACGGCCGCCTTCACGAATAGCGAAGCGCAGACCGTCTTCCATTGCGATGGTTTTGATCAGGGTAACAGTCATCTGAATGTTGTCACCTGGCATTACCATTTCAACGCCTTCTGGCAGCTCGCAGTTACCAGTCACGTCAGTAGTACGGAAGTAGAACTGTGGACGGTAGCCTTTGAAGAACGGAGTGTGACGACCGCCTTCTTCCTTGCTCAGAACGTAAACTTCTGCGGTGAACTTGGTGTGCGGCTTAACCGAACCTGGCTTAACCAGAACCTGGCCACGCTCAACGTCGTCACGCTTGGTACCACGCAGCAGAACGCCGCAGTTCTCGCCAGCACGACCTTCGTCGAGCAGCTTGCGGAACATTTCAACACCGGTGCAGGTGGTGACGGTGGTGTCACGCAGACCAACGATTTCCAGTGGGTCTTGAACGCGAACGATACCGCGCTCGATACGACCAGTCACAACAGTACCGCGACCGGAGATCGAGAATACGTCTTCGATTGGCATCAGGAACGGCTTGTCGGTCAGACGAACTGGTTCTGGGATGTAGCTGTCCAGAGTTTCAACCAGTTTACGAACGGCAGTGGTGCCCATTTCGTTTTCGTCGTTGCCTTCCAGAGCCATACGAGCAGAACCGATGATGATCGGAGTGTCGTCACCTGGGAAGTCGTAAGTGCTCAGCAGATCGCGCACTTCCATCTCAACCAGTTCCAGCAGCTCAGCGTCGTCTACCAGGTCAGCCTTGTTCAGGAAAACCACGATGTACGGAACGCCTACCTGACGGGACAGCAGGATGTGCTCACGGGTTTGTGGCATCGGACCATCAGCGGCCGAGCAAACCAGGATAGCGCCGTCCATCTGAGCAGCACCGGTGATCATGTTCTTCACATAGTCAGCGTGACCTGGGCAGTCAACGTGAGCGTAGTGACGGATCAGCGAGTTGTATTCAACGTGCGCGGTGTTGATGGTGATACCACGAGCTTTCTCTTCTGGTGCGCTGTCGATCTTGTCGAAGTCAACACGAGCCGAACCGAAAACTTCGGAGCAAACACGAGTCAGAGCAGCAGTCAGAGTGGTTTTACCGTGGTCAACGTGACCAATGGTGCCAACGTTGACGTGCGGAAGGGAACGATCAAATTTTTCTTTAGCCACGACAATTAACTCCTAGCCTAAAGGACTGAATCAGCCTTGTTTTTTGGTTACAGTTTCGACGATGTGCGACGGAGCTGTATTGTATTTTTTGAATTCCATAGAGTAGCTTGCGCGACCTTGGGACATGGAACGAACGTCGGTCGCATAACCGAACATCTCGCCCAACGGAACCTCGGCACGAATTACTTTACCGGAAACCGTATCTTCCATACCCAGGATCATGCCGCGACGACGGTTAAGGTCGCCCATCACGTCACCCATATAGTCTTCAGGTGTAACAACCTCTACAGCCATGATCGGCTCAAGCAACTCACCACCGCCCTTCTGGGCCAGTTGCTTGGTCGCCATGGAAGCAGCCACCTTAAACGCCATCTCGTTAGAGTCGACGTCGTGGTAAGAACCATCAAACACGGTAGCCTTGAGGCCGATCAGCGGATAGCCGGCAACAACGCCGTTCTTCATCTGCTCTTCGATGCCCTTCTGGATAGCCGGGATGTATTCCTTAGGAACCACACCACCCACTACTTCGTTCACGAATTGCAGACCTTCCTGACCTTCGTCAGCAGGAGCAAAACGGATCCAGCAGTGGCCGAACTGACCACGACCGCCGGATTGACGAACGAACTTGCCTTCAATCTCACAGTTCTTCGTGATTCGCTCACGATAGGAAACCTGAGGCTTACCGATGTTGGCTTCGACGTTGAACTCACGGCGCATCCGGTCAACCAGGATGTCCAAGTGCAACTCGCCCATGCCGGAGATGATCGTTTGACCAGTCTCTTCATCAGTTTTGACGCGGAAAGATGGATCTTCCTGAGCAAGTTTGCCCAGAGCGATACCCATTTTTTCCTGGTCATCCTTGGTCTTAGGTTCAACGGCAACCGAAATAACCGGCTCCGGGAAGTCCATGCGAACCAGGATGATTGGCTTGTCAGCGCTGCACAAGGTTTCGCCAGTGGTGACGTCCTTCATGCCGATCAAGGCCGCGATGTCACCAGCGCGTACTTCCTTGATTTCTTCACGGGCGTTTGCGTGCATTTGCACCATACGGCCCACGCGCTCTTTCTTGCCCTTAACCGAGTTGATCACGCCGTCGCCGGAGGCCAACACGCCCGAGTAAACTCGAACAAAGGTCAAGGTACCCACGAATGGGTCGGTAGCGATTTTGAACGCCAGAGCCGAGAACGGCTCGCTGTCATCTGCGTGACGCTCCATTTGTTTTTCCTCGTCATCCGGGTCAGTACCCTTGATGGCAGGAATATCAGTTGGAGCAGGCAGGTAATCGATAACGGCGTCGAGAACCAGGGGAACACCCTTGTTCTTGAAGGAAGAACCACAAACAGCCAGAACGATCTCACCAGCGATAGTACGCTGACGCAGAGCGGCCTTGATTTCCGCGTTGGTGAGTTCTTCACCTTCGAGGTACTTGTTCATCAGCTCTTCGCTGGCCTCGGCCGCAGCCTCAACCATGTTGGCGCGCCACTCGTCAGCCAGATCCTGCAATTCAGCAGGGATAGGCTCGCGACGAGGAGTCATGCCTTTGTCAGCATCGTTCCAGTAAACAGCTTCCATGGCCATCAGATCGATCTGACCCTGGAAATTGTCTTCGGAACCGATAGCCAACTGGATTGGCACCGGGGTGTGACCCAGACGCTGCTTGATCTGACCGATCACGCGCAGGAAGTTCGCACCAGCACGGTCCATCTTGTTTACGTAAACAAGACGTGGAACGCCGTACTTGTTGGCTTGACGCCATACGGTTTCCGACTGAGGCTCAACACCCGAGGTGCCGCAGAACACAACAACCGCGCCGTCGAGAACACGCAGGGAACGCTCAACTTCAATAGTGAAGTCAACGTGGCCCGGGGTGTCGATGACGTTGAAGCGGTATTGGTCCTTGTGCTGCTTCTCGGAACCCTGCCAGAAGGCGGTAATGGCAGCAGAAGTAATGGTAATACCACGCTCCTGCTCCTGAACCATCCAGTCTGTGGTCGCGGCGCCGTCATGCACCTCGCCCATTTTGTGACTTTTGCCAGTGTAAAAAAGGACGCGCTCGGTGGTGGTGGTCTTACCAGCATCCACGTGAGCAACGATACCAATGTTACGGTAGCGGTTAATCGGTGTTGTACGAGCCATAAAGCCCTCGCAAAATGAGTGACGCTAAAATTAGAAGCGGTAGTGCGAGAAAGCCTTGTTGGCCTCAGCCATACGGTGCACGTCTTCACGCTTCTTAACTGCAGCACCTTTGCCTTCAGCGGCGTCCAACAGTTCGCCAGCCAAACGCAGAGCCATAGACTTCTCGCCGCGCTTACGGGCGAAGTCTACCAACCAGCGCATTGCCAGAGCGTTACGACGGGACGGACGAACTTCGACCGGAACCTGGTAAGTAGCACCGCCTACACGGCGCGACTTTACTTCGACCAGCGGAGCGATGGCGTCGAGAGCTTTCTCGAAGATTTCCAGGGGATCGCTGTTCTTGCGTTCTTTAACCTTTTCCAGCGCGCCATAAACGATACGCTCGGCAACGGCTTTCTTGCCGCTTTCCATCACGTGGTTCATGAACTTGGCCAGGATCTGGCTGCCGTATTTTGGATCGTCAAGCACTTCGCGCTTGGCTGCTACGCGTCTTCTTGGCATGGATAAGCCCTCAAACGGTCTTCAGGTTCGCTCGGAATCGGTGCCCTTTCGGGACGCCTCCGACCTTACTCTTATCGACTCAGAAAAATAGAAAATCAGTTTTACAAAAAGCCACTACTACTTAGGCTTCTTGGTACCGTACTTCGAACGACCTTGGTTACGACCTTTAACGCCGGAAGTATCCAAAGAGCCGCGAACGGTGTGGTAACGAACACCTGGCAAGTCTTTTACACGGCCGCCACGAATCAGTACGACGCTGTGCTCTTGCAGGTTGTGGCCTTCACCGCCGATGTACGAGGAAACCTCGAAACCGTTGGTCAGGCGCACACGGCATACTTTACGCAGTGCCGAGTTAGGTTTTTTCGGCGTGGTGGTATACACACGGGTGCATACGCCACGACGTTGCGGGCAGTTCTGCAGCGCAGGTACGTCGGATTTCTCGACGATACGCTTACGCGGCTGACGTACCAGCTGGTTGATAGTTGCCATCTACTAGCTCCACTGTTGTCTTGCGACGCTATTGTCTTGCAAGAAAAGCAAAATGGCAGGAACGAATTCCCGCCAAATTTAGGGGTACAAGAGTCTAAAGAGGATCTTGTCCCCAGTCAAGGCAAGGCCCCGACCTTCCCGCTCATCGAACCTCGACATAGTGTCTTGATTCGATGAACGGAACGATCGAGGCCTCACGCTCATTTATCGCAGAACTCAGTTACCGCTAGAGTTCAGCGCTTCGGTCAGTGCAGCTTCCACTTCACTGGCGCTTACGCGCAACGGTTTGTCAGCATCACGGCGGCGCTTACGCTCGCTGTGATAAGCCAGACCGGTACCTGCCGGGATCAGACGACCCACGACTACGTTTTCTTTCAGGCCGCGCAGGTAATCGCGCTTGCCGGTTACCGCCGCTTCGGTCAGTACGCGAGTGGTTTCCTGGAAGGAAGCCGCCGAGATGAACGATTCGGTGGACAACGACGCCTTAGTGATACCCAACAGCACGCGAGTGAACTTGGAAACGAATTTCTCGTCACCAGCCAGACGCTCGTTCTCTACCAGAACGTGAGTCAATTCCATCTGGTCGCCCTTGATGAAACTGGAATCGCCGGATTCAGCGATTTCAACTTTACGCAGCATCTGACGCAGGATGGTCTCGATGTGCTTGTCGTTGATCTTCACGCCTTGCAGACGGTAAACGTCCTGGATCTCGTTCACGATGTACTTCGCCAGCGCACTCACACCCAGCAGACGCAAGATGTCGTGTGGATCGCTCGGGCCGTCGGAGATAACTTCGCCGCGGTTTACCTGTTCGCCTTCGAAGACGTTCAGGTGACGCCACTTCGGAATCAGCTCTTCGTACGGATCGCTACCGTCGTTCGGAGTAATGACCAGACGGCGCTTGCCTTTGGTCTCTTTACCGAACGCGATGGTGCCGCTGACTTCAGCCAGAATCGAAGCTTCTTTCGGACGACGTGCTTCGAACAAGTCGGCAACACGCGGCAGACCACCGGTGATGTCACGGGTCTTCGAAGTCTCTTGCGGAATACGAGCGATAACATCACCGATCGCGATTTTCGCACCGTCCGCTACACCGACCAGGGCGTTGGCAGGCAGGAAGTACTGAGCGATTACGTCAGTACCCGGCAGCAAGAGATCCTTGCCGTTGTCATCAACCATCTTCACTGCAGGACGGATATCTTTACCGGCAGCTGGACGGTCTTTGGCGTCGAGTACTTCAATGTTGGTCATACCGGTCAATTCGTCAGTCTGACGCTTGATCGTGATGCCTTCTTCCATGCCCACGTAGGTCACGGTACCTTTCATTTCGGTAACGATTGGGTGAGTGTGCGGATCCCACTTGGCCACGATTGCGCCAGCGTCGACCTTGTCACCTTCTTTAACCGAAATCACAGCACCGTACGGCAGCTTGTAACGCTCGCGCTCACGACCGAAGTCATCAGCGATTGCCAGCTCACCGGAACGGGACACAGCAACCAGGCAACCATCCACTCGCTCAACGTGCTTCAGGTTATGCAGACGGACGGTACCGCCATTCTTCACCTGAACGCTATCGGCTGCGGAGGTCCGGCTTGCCGCACCACCAATGTGGAACGTACGCATGGTCAGCTGGGTACCCGGCTCACCGATGGACTGGGCAGCGATTACGCCGACCGCTTCACCGATGTTCACCTGGTGACCACGAGCCAAGTCACGGCCGTAGCACTTGGCGCAAATGCCATAGCGGGTTTCGCAGCTGATCGGCGAACGCACGATCACTTCGTCGATGCTGTTCAGCTCGATGAACTCGACCCACTTCTCGTCTACCAGCGTGCCGGCAGGAACGATGATTTCTTCGGTACCTGGCTTGAACACGTCACGGGCAATGACACGACCCAATACGCGCTCACCCAACGGCTCAACAACGTCACCGCCTTCAATGTGCGGAGTCATAACCAAGCCATGCTCGGTGCCGCAATCGATCTCGGTCACAACCAGATCCTGCGCCACGTCTACCAGACGACGAGTCAGGTAACCGGAGTTCGCAGTTTTCAACGCGGTATCCGCCAAACCTTTACGAGCACCGTGAGTGGAGATGAAGTACTGAAGTACGCTCAAACCTTCACGGAAGTTCGCAGTAATCGGCGTTTCGATGATGGAACCGTCCGGCTTGGCCATCAGACCACGCATACCGGCGAGCTGACGGATCTGCGCAGCAGAACCCCGTGCGCCCGAGTCGGCCATCATGTACATCGAGTTGAACGATTCCTGGTCGACTTCGACGCCATGACGGTCGATGACTTTCTCTTTCGAGAGGTTGGCCATCATTGCCTTGGAAACTTCGTCGTTCGCCTTGGACCAAAGGTCGATCACTTTGTTGTACTTCTCGCCCTGGGTTACCAGGCCGGAGGCGTACTGACTTTCGATCTCTTTCACTTCGTCGGTAGCAGCACCGATGATGCGGGCTTTTTCATCCGGGATAACGAAGTCGTTAACACCGATGGAAACGCCGGAAATGGTCGAGTAAGCAAAACCGGTGTACATCAACTGGTCAGCGAAGATCACCGTCTCTTTCAAACCAACCACGCGGTAGCACTGGTTGATCAGCTTGGAGATCGCCTTTTTCTTCATTGGCAGGTTAACGACGTCAAAGGACAGGCCTTTTGGCACAACCTGGAACAACAGCGCACGGCCGACAGTAGTGTCGACGATACGGGTGTTGGTCACGCTGCCGCCATCACGATCGTTAACGGTTTCGTTGATCCGCACTTTAACTTTGGCGTGCAGTGCGGCTTCGCCGGCACGGAACACACGGTCAACTTCTTGCAGGTCCGCGAACACACGACCTTCGCCCTTGGCGTTGATCGCTTCACGAGTCATGTAGTACAGACCCAATACAACGTCCTGCGACGGAACGATGATTGGCTCACCGTTGGCTGGCGACAGAATGTTGTTGGTCGACATCATCAACGCACGCGCTTCCAACTGGGCTTCCAGTGTCAGCGGTACGTGCACGGCCATTTGGTCGCCGTCGAAGTCGGCGTTGTACGCAGCACAGACCAACGGGTGCAGCTGGATAGCCTTACCTTCGATCAGAACCGGTTCAAACGCCTGGATACCCAGACGGTGAAGGGTCGGTGCACGGTTGAGGAGCACTGGGTGTTCGCGGATAACTTCAGCGAGAACGTCCCAAACTTCCGGCAGTTCGCGCTCAACCATCTTCTTCGCAGCTTTGATGGTGGTAGCGAGACCACGCATTTCCAGCTTGCCGAAAATGAACGGCTTGAACAGCTCGAGAGCCATTTTCTTCGGCAGACCGCACTGGTGCAGACGCAAGGTCGGACCTACGGTAATTACCGAACGACCCGAGTAGTCAACACGCTTACCGAGCAAGTTCTGACGGAAACGACCCTGCTTACCCTTGATCATGTCAGCCAGGGATTTCAGAGGGCGCTTGTTCGAACCGGTGATAGCGCGGCCACGACGACCGTTGTCGAGCAGTGCATCGACAGCTTCCTGCAACATACGCTTTTCGTTGCGCACGATGATGTCCGGAGCGGACAGATCGAGCAGACGCTTCAAGCGGTTGTTACGGTTGATCACTCGACGATACAGATCGTTGAGGTCGGAAGTCGCGAAGCGACCGCCATCCAGCGGGACCAGTGGACGCAGATCTGGCGGCAGAACCGGCAGAACGGTCAGCACCATCCATTCTGGAAGGTTGCCGGAACCCTGGAAGGCTTCCATCAACTTCAGACGCTTGGACAGCTTCTTGATTTTGGTTTCGGAGTTGGTTTGCGGAATTTCTTCACGCAGACGGCCAATCTCGTGTTCCAGGTCGATAGCGTGCAGCAGTTCACGGACAGCTTCGGCACCCATGCGGGCATCGAAATCGTCGCCGAACTCTTCCAGCGCTTCGAAGTACTGCTCGTCGTTCAGCAGCTGACCTTTTTCAAGGGTGGTCATGCCTGGATCGATAACGACGTAGCTCTCGAAGTAGAGAACGCGTTCGATATCACGCAGGGTCATGTCCATCAGCAAGCCGATACGCGACGGCAGCGATTTCAGGAACCAGATGTGGGCAACTGGCGAAGCCAGTTCGATGTGCGCCATGCGCTCACGACGAACTTTGGCCAGCGCGACTTCAACGCCGCACTTCTCGCAGATCACACCACGGTGCTTCAAGCGCTTGTACTTACCGCACAGGCACTCGTAATCCTTTACCGGGCCAAAGATCTTGGCGCAGAACAGGCCGTCACGCTCAGGTTTGAACGTACGGTAGTTGATGGTTTCCGGCTTTTTAACTTCACCGAACGACCACGAACGGATCATCTCAGGCGATGCCAATCCAATACGGATGGCGTCGAACTCTTCGACTTGACCCTGGTTTTTCAGCAAATTCAGTAGGTCTTTCAAGGCCTTTCCTCCTGGCGGAGCAGAGAGCGGGCAATCCTGCCCCGCTCTCGATTCGCGTCACGTGTTATTCGGTTTCCAGATCGATATCGATGCCGAGGGAACGAATTTCCTTGATCAACACGTTGAAGGACTCGGGCATGCCCGGCTCCATACGGTGATCGCCATCCACGATGTTTTTGTACATCTTGGTACGGCCGTTCACATCGTCCGACTTCACTGTGAGCATTTCTTGCAGAGTGTAAGCAGCACCGTATGCTTCCAGTGCCCAGACCTCCATCTCCCCGAAACGCTGACCACCGAACTGCGCCTTACCACCCAGCGGCTGCTGGGTAACCAGGCTGTACGAACCGGTAGAACGAGCGTGCATCTTGTCGTCTACCAAGTGGTTCAGCTTCAGCATGTACATGTAGCCAACAGTAACCGGGCGCTCGAACTTGTTGCCGGTACGGCCGTCAGTCAGCTGCATCTGGCCGCTTTCCGGCAGGTCTGCCAGTTTCAGCATGGCCTTGATTTCGCTTTCCTTCGCGCCGTCGAACACTGGAGTGGCCATTGGGACACCGCCACGCAGGTTCTTCGCCAGGTCCAGGATTTCCTGGTCGGAGAAGCTGTCCAGATCTTCGTTGCGACCGCCGATCTCGTTGTAGATCTCGTGCAGGAACTTGCGAAGCTCGGCGACTTTGCGCTGCTCTTCGATCATCCGGTTGATCTTCTCGCCCAGACCTTTGGCCGCGAGGCCCAGGTGGGTTTCAAGGATCTGACCAACGTTCATACGCGAAGGTACGCCCAACGGGTTGAGGACAACGTCGACCGGGGTGCCATTGGCATCGTGCGGCATGTCTTCAACCGGCATGATCACGGAGACCACACCCTTGTTACCGTGACGACCGGCCATCTTGTCGCCCGGCTGGATGCGGCGACGGATTGCCAGGTAAACCTTGACGATTTTCAGCACGCCTGGAGCCAGGTCATCGCCCTGCTGCAGTTTGCGCTTCTTGTCTTCGAACTTGTCGTCCAGCAGACGGCGACGATCAACGATGTAGGCCTGAGCCTTCTCGAGCTGCTCGTTCAGAGCATCTTCAGCCATGCGCAGCTTGAACCACTGACCATGCTCAAGACCGTCGAGAACTTCGTCGGTGATGTCCTGACCTTTCTTCAGACCGGCGCCGCCTTCGGCTTTGTGGCCGACCAGAGCGGAACGCAGACGTTCGAAAGTGGCGCCTTCAACGATACGGAACTCTTCGTTCAGGTCCTTGCGGATCTCGTCGAGTTGAGTCTTCTCGATCGACAGTGCACGAGCATCACGCTCAACGCCGTCGCGGGTAAAGACTTGTACGTCGATGACAGTACCTTTGGTACCGGTAGGTACACGCAGGGAAGTGTCTTTAACGTCGCTGGCTTTTTCGCCGAAGATCGCACGCAGCAGTTTTTCTTCCGGAGTCAGTTGGGTCTCGCCTTTCGGAGTGACCTTACCCACCAGGATGTCGCCTGCGCCTACTTCAGCACCTACGTAAACGATACCGGCTTCGTCCAGCTTGTTCAGTGCAGCTTCACCCACGTTCGGGATGTCTGCAGTGATTTCCTCTGGCCCAAGCTTGGTGTCACGCGCCACACAGGTCAGTTCCTGAATGTGGATCGTGGTAAAACGGTCTTCCTGAACCACACGCTCGGACAGGCAGATGGAGTCTTCGAAGTTGAAGCCGTTCCATGCCATGAACGCGATGCGCATGTTCTGACCCAAAGCCAGCTCACCCATATCGGTGGACGGACCGTCAGCCATGATGTCGCTACGCTGAACCCGATCACCTTTACGCACCAGCGGACGCTGGTTGATGCAGGTGTTCTGGTTGGAGCGGGTGTACTTGGTCAGGTTGTAGATGTCGACACCAGCTTCGCCGGTTTCAACTTCGTCATCCGCAACACGAACCACGATACGGCTGGCGTCGACAGAATCGATAACACCGCCACGACGAGCCACGACGCAAACGCCGGAGTCACGGGCTACGTTACGCTCCATGCCAGTACCTACCAGCGGCTTGTCAGCGCGCAGGGTTGGTACAGCTTGACGCTGCATGTTCGAACCCATCAACGCACGGTTGGCGTCGTCGTGCTCGAGGAACGGGATCAGCGACGCAGCAACCGAAACTACCTGCTTCGGCGATACGTCCATCAAGGTGACGTCTTCCGGCGCCTTGACGGTGAACTCGTTCAAGTGACGAACAGCTACCAGTTCGTCGATCAGGACTTTCTTGTCGTTCATCGTGGCCGAAGCCTGAGCGATCACGTGATCAGCTTCTTCGATGGCGGACAGGAACACGATCTCGTCGGTGACCAGGGCGTCTTTCACCACACGGTACGGGCTCTCGAGGAAGCCGTACTGGTTGGTGCGCGCATACGCGGCCAAGGAGTTGATCAGACCGATGTTCGGACCTTCCGGCGTTTCAATCGGGCATACACGACCGTAGTGAGTCGGGTGTACGTCACGGACTTCGAAGCCTGCACGCTCACGGGTCAAACCGCCAGGGCCGAGTGCAGACACACGACGCTTGTGAGTGATCTCGGACAGCGGGTTGTTCTGGTCCATGAACTGGGAAAGCTGGCTGGAACCGAAGAACTCTTTCACCGCCGCAGCCACTGGCTTGGCGTTGATCAGGTCTTGCGGCATCAGGCCTTCGCTTTCAGCCATCGACAGACGCTCTTTGACCGCACGCTCAACACGTACCAGGCCAACGCGGAACTGGTTCTCGGCCATTTCGCCTACACAGCGAACACGACGGTTACCCAGGTGGTCGATGTCATCGACAATGCCTTTACCGTTACGGATGTCGACCAGAGTCTTCAGTACCGCGACGATGTCTTCTTTGCACAACACGCCCGAACCTTCGATCTCGGTACGACCGATACGACGATTGAACTTCATCCGGCCGACCGCAGACAGGTCATAGCGCTCAGGGCTGAAGAACAGGTTGTTGAACAGAGTCTCGGCAGCGTCTTTTGTTGGCGGCTCGCCTGGACGCATCATGCGATAGATCTCTACCAGCGCTTCCAATTGGTTGCTGGTGGAGTCGATCTTCAGCGTGTCGGAGACGAACGGACCGCAGTCGATATCGTTGGTGTACAGAGTTTCGATGCGAACGACCTGAGCCTTGGCGATTTTTGCCAGGATCTCGGTGTTCAGCTCGGTGTTGCACTCTGCCAGGATTTCACCGGTTGCCGGATGCACGATGGCCTTGGCAGTAGTGCGACCCAGGACGTAGTCCAGAGGAACTTCCAGGGTCTTGAGACCGGCTTTTTCGATCTGGTTGATGTGGCGGGCAGTAATACGACGACCAGCCTCAACGATGACCTTGCCTTTCTCGTCCTGAATATCCAGAACAGCAATTTCACCACGCAGACGCGAAGCAATCAGTTCCAGACTGAGGGTTTCGCCGCTCAGATGGAAAACGTTGGTAGTGTAGAACGCGTCCAGCACTTCTTCAGTGGTATAACCCAGCGCGCGCAGCAATACCGATGCAGGCAGCTTGCGACGACGGTCGATACGCACGAACACGCAGTCTTTTGGGTCGAACTCGAAGTCCAGCCACGAACCGCGGTAAGGAATGATGCGCGCGGAGTACAGCAGTTTGCCGGAGCTGTGCGTCTTGCCACGGTCGTGGTCGAAGAACACGCCCGGGGAACGGTGCAGCTGGGAAACGATTACACGCTCGGTACCGTTGATTACGAAGGTACCGTTCTCAGTCATCAGGGGGATTTCACCCATGTAGACTTCTTGCTCTTTGATGTCCTTGATCGCTTTGTTCGACGATTCTTTGTCGAAAATGATCAGGCGCACTTTTACCCGCAAAGGTACGGCGTAAGTTACACCGCGCAATACGCATTCTTTGACATCAAATGCCGGTTCGCCCAGGCGATAACCGACGTACTCCAGCGCAGCATTGCCGGAGTAGCTGATGATCGGGAAAACGGATTTGAAGGCCGCATGCAGGCCCACGTCGCGGAACTGATCTTTAGTCGCTCCCGCTTGCAAGAATTCACGATACGAATCCAGCTGGATGGCCAGGAGGTACGGCACATCCATGACGTCCGGCAACTTGCTAAAGTCCTTGCGGATACGTTTTTTCTCAGTATATGAGTAAGCCATCAGCGTTCCCCAGCTTGGTCACCTGCTTGTTTGGCCCCTCCCGACGGGAGCAGCCAGAAAATCGTGCAAACCCCATGGTTTGCGCCACCGCATCGGGTGGTTACAGCTCGCTACCAGCACCGACCCAGTCGGTTGCCAATAACGGAAAAAGGCCGGTGGCAAGAGCCACCAGCCATCAGCCTTTCGCTTTACGCTCGGGCTGGAGGAGCAAAGTCGATGCTTACTTCAGCTCGACTTTAGCGCCTGCTTCTTCCAGTGTTGCTTTGGCTTTGTCAGCTGCGTCTTTGGCAACAGCTTCCAGAACCATGGCAGGAGCGCCGTCAACTACAGCCTTGGCTTCTTTCAGGCCCAGACCGGTCAGTTCACGTACTGCCTTGATCACGTTAACTTTCTTCTCGCCAGCTTCGGTCAGCATGACGTTGAATTCAGTTTGCTCTTCAACAACAGCGGCAGCAGCAGCTGGACCAGCCGATGCAGCAGCAGCGGTAACACCGAATTTTTCTTCGAAAGCTTTGATCAGCTCAACAACTTCCATTACGGACATGTTGCCAACTGCTTCAAGGATATCGTTCTGAGAGATAGACATGAATCTAATTCCTGATATTGGGGACGGCCTACGCGACCATCGAAAAAAACAAAAAACGCGAGAAGTTGACGAGCCTTAGGCTGCAGCAGCTTCTTTCTGGTCGCGAATTGCCGCCAGAGTACGAGCCAATTTGCTGGTAGCGCCTTGAATCACGCTCATCAGCTGAGAAATTGCTTCGTCACGGGTCGGCAGAGTTGCCAGTACGTCGATTTGGTTAGCTGCGAGGAACTTGCCCTCGAACGCAGCTGCCTTGATCTCGAACTTGTCCTGACCCTTTGCGAACTCTTTGAAGATACGAGCAGCAGCGCCCGGATGTTCTTTGGAGAATGCAATCAAGGTCGGGCCGGTGAACACGTCGTTGAGGACACTGTATTCAGTGTCGGCAACAGCGCGCTTGAGCAGGGTATTACGTACAACGCGTACGTAAACGCCAGCTTCACGAGCCTCTTTACGGAGTCCGGTCATTGCGCCTACTGTTACGCCACGGGCATCAGCCACGACAGCGGACAGAGCGACTTTGGCAGCCTCGTTGACTTCAGCGACGATGGCCTTCTTGTCTTCGAGTTTAATTGCCACGGGTTTAACTCCTGCTTGTTACCGTTTCATCGGGTCGAAACCTGATGTCGTTTTGGTGTCTGATTCGGTAAGGAACCGGGAGCACCATCTGCGTAGGCTTGAGGTTTAAGACTTGCGTCGCCTACGGTCTTGGATAGCCCCCGCCAGGCAGGGACCCCAATCTTTCAATTGGCGCAATCGCTTGCGCCAACTTGTGTCTTACGCGTCGAGCGAGCTTTGGTCGATGACCAGACCTGGGCCCATAGTGGTGCTCAGGGTAACGCGCTTGACGTAAATGCCTTTCGAGGAAGCTGGTTTGATACGCTTCAGATCAGCGATCAGGGCTTCAACGTTTTCCTTCAGCTTGACGGCATCGAAGCCGATCTTGCCAACGGAAGTGTGGATGATGCCGTTTTTGTCGGTGCGATAACGAACCTGACCAGCCTTGGCGTTTTTAACCGCTGTAGCTACGTCTGGAGTTACGGTGCCGACTTTAGGGTTAGGCATCAGGCCACGTGGACCGAGGATCTGACCCAACTGACCTACAACGCGCATTGCATCCGGGGATGCGATAACTACGTCATAGTTCAGGTCGCCGCCTTTCATTTCGGCAGCCAGGTCGTCCATACCTACACGGTCAGCGCCGGCAGCCAGAGCGGCCTCAGCAGCTGGACCCTGGGTGAACACAGCAACACGAACGGTCTTGCCAGTGCCGTGTGGCAGCACAGTAGCGCTACGAACAACCTGGTCGGATTTACGTGGGTCAACACCCAGGTTCACAGCAACGTCGAACGACTCGCTGAACTTGACGGTCGACAGCTCAGCCAGCAGAGCAGCAGCGTCTACAAAATTGTAGGACTTGCCTGCTTCGATTTTGCCGGCGATAGCCTTTTGACGCTTGGTCAACTTAGCCATTACACACCCTCCACGTTAAGGCCCATGCTACGAGCAGAACCGGCGATGGTACGCACGGCTGCTTCCATATCAGCTGCAGTCAGATCCGCGTTTTTGACTTTCGCGATATCTTCCAGCTGAGCACGAGTCACGGTGCCAACCTTAACGGTGTTCGGACGAGCGGAACCGCTAGTCAGACCAGCCGCCTTCTTCAGCAGAACCGAAGCAGGTGTGGATTTGGTTTCGAAAGTGAAGCTACGGTCGCTGTAGACAGTGATGATCACTGGAGTCGGCAGACCTGGCTCAATACCCTGAGTACGGGCGTTGAAAGCCTTGCAGAACTCCATGATGTTCACGCCGTGCTGACCCAGAGCAGGACCAACAGGTGGGCTTGGGTTAGCCTGAGCGGCCTTCACTTGCAGCTTGATGTAAGCGGTAATCTTCTTGGCCATGAGGCACTCCAATTACGGGTTCGAACGCCTCGAAAGGCTCCCCGGTTACTTGCGCGTTTATCCCAGTGACGACAAAACCCCACAGCCTAGGGCTGCGGGGTTGGGATGCTTGCTCAGCTAGACTTTTTCGACCTGGCTGAACTCAAGCTCTACCGGAGTAGAGCGACCGAAAATGAGCACTGCCACTTGGATCCGGCTCTTTTCGTAGTTAACTTCTTCGACCGTGCCAGTGAAATCCGCGAACGGTCCATCGTTGACACGCACCGACTCACCAGGCTCGAACAATGTCTTCGGCTTCGGCTTGTCGCTACCATCAGCAACACGACGCAGAATCGCTTCTGCCTCTTTATCAGTGATTGGCGCAGGCTTGTCGGCAGTACCGCCAATGAAACCCATCACCCGAGGAGTATCCTTGACCAAGTGCCAAGTACCCTCATTCATGTCCATCTGCACCAGCACGTAACCTGGGAAGAATTTACGTTCGCTTTTGCGTTTCTGGCCATTACGCATTTCAACCACTTCTTCAGTGGGAACCAGAATTTCGCCAAAGCCATCTTCCATGCCAGCCAGCTTTACGCGCTCTACCAACGAGCGCATGACATGCTTCTCGTAACCGGAGTAAGCATGCACAACGTACCAACGCTTAGCCACGGGACACCCTTAGCCGACAATCAAGGAGACAAGCCAGCCGAGCAGGGAATCAAGTCCCCACAACAGCAACGCCATAACCAGAACAACAGCCACAACAATCAGCGTGGTCTGCGTGGTTTCTTGGCGAGTTGGCCATACGACTTTACGAATCTCGGTGCGAGCTTCCTTAACCAGCGCAAAGAAAGACTTGCCCTTAACCGTCTGCAGACCTACAAAGGCAGCTACAGCAGCAATGACGAGCAATGCAAGTACGCGGTACAGGATCGGCGAAGCAGAGTAATACTGATTACCAACAACGCCAACAACCACCAAAGCGACTACTACTAGCCACTTGAGCAGATCGAAGCGAGAGCCTTGAGCTTCAGCTTTAGGAGTCATCTATGAAGATCCTGTGAAAAGAAAGCCAGACACACCGAGTGAATCTGGCAGGTCAGGAGGGAATCGAACCCCCAACCTACGGTTTTGGAGACCGTCGCTCTGCCAATTGAGCTACTGACCTAAAACAAAATCAGGCCGACCATTATGCCGACCCGAAAAAGACATTACAACACCTTACTCGACAGCCTTAGCGCTAACACCAAAGCTATCCGCACGATCAGCCAACAAAACACGACAAAGCATGATCGCAACCCTTAAAACAAAGGCAGATATTTTCATATCTGCCTTGTTATATGGAGCTCTTGAGCGGATTTGAACCGCTGACCTCACCCTTACCAAGGGTGTGCTCTACCAACTGAGCTACAAGAGCGTAACACTGCGCTTGACCTGCAAACGTGGAGCGGGTAGCGGGAATCGAACCCGCATCATCAGCTTGGAAGGCTGAGGTTCTACCACTAAACTATACCCGCGAGGCTTGCAGCTCTCGCTAAAAATGGTGGAGGGGGAAGGATTCGAACCTTCGAAGTCGTAGACGTCAGATTTACAGTCTGATCCCTTTGGCCGCTCGGGAACCCCTCCTAAGCGAGCCGGCATTCTACATCATGCCAGCCTTCTGTCAAGCATTTTTCTCATTAAAAACCTGAGGTTAGCTGCGTTGACTTCGCTTCGTAGCGCTTACCGTTAAAGGTGTTCACTGCGGAGCGGGCGCCATTCTATTCAAACTATTCAGTGGGTGCAACCCCCTCGCACGGCATTATTTTATGTTTTAACTCATTGAATTCTCTGGAAAGGTTTTTCAGCTGCGCATCATCCAGCCAACGCCGACTTTCCGGGGCTACTCGCACCCAGTAAGCAGCCGATTCAGCTGAATCCTTGGGCAAGGATTGAAACTTGATATCCATACCGGTCAATCGCCGCTCAACAGCCTGAGAGACCTCTTGACGAGTAAACCCACCGAGATAGAGGCAACCACTATCCACTTGCGGCGCAGCCTTTCCTTTATCGCGAGCCGGGTCGGTGGTTTCGCTCAACAAGCGGATATCTTGCTGCGAGCCGCGATACAAACTCAAAGGCGTCACATCCTTGGCACGCAGAGGAGCTTCTTGTTGGTGCCAGACGTAATAGAACACGTTAAGAACAAGCAGGAGCAGGAACAACCAACGCATAGAGACCTCAGGGCAGTGGACACGCCATAGCCAAACCTACAAACACCAAATCAGGAACCATCCTGGGCCTCGGCACGATTTCAGAGACCATTTCCGCATCTCCGCCGGTAAGAAAAACATCAAAGTCATCCCCCCAGTAACTGTGCGCCAATTCCAATTGAGTCAGGACAAAGCCCCTCATCATCAGCAGACACCCGCGCTCCACCGCCTCAACGGTTGAACGACCAGGGACGAGGCTTTCCAGGGCGCGCTCAGCAGCAACATCCCCATACCGAATTTTACGAGTATGAGTACGCAACTGGTTTCGCATCAGGGGCATACCAGGACAGATAAACCCGCCGAGATGCTCCCCGTCAGCCGAGATGAAGTCCGCTGTAACAGCGGTGCCAAAATCGAGAACAAGACACGCGCCTGATGAGAGATGAAAACCGCCAAGCATCGCCAGCCAGCGATCCAACCCCAGACGCTCAAATTCTTCATAGCCATTACGAACGCCAGACATTTCACGAGCTGGAGCGGCGCACACCGCCGAGACACCGAAAGTGTTTTCAAGCATTGAAGTCAACGTACTGGTTTCTTCAGTGGTTCTGACACTGACCAAACGGCAAAACCTGAGCGCCAAGCCCTTGAGTGCGTTCAAACTCTCCAGCAACGCGAGATCGGAATCTACAACCCCCTCACCGATCACCCGTCGGACATCCGCACCCAGCACACGCCACTTGATAAAACTGTTTCCGCAGTCGAGCTCAAGAATCATCGCGCAACCTCAAGCTCAGCTCGCCACCACTAAAGACTTTCTCCACACCACCCACCTTCAGACGCAGCGCACCCTGACTATCAATACCCAGCACTTCGCCATCAATCTGGTTAACTCCAGCAATCAACGACACAGCACGCCCCTGCCATAGATGGTTTTGCTCCCACTCCTTGTGGATAGCGGAAAACCCCTCGACCTGATGACGTTTCAAATATTTCTCGAGCATCGCGCCTAGCTCTGCGACAAGATGATTGCGATCAAACACCTTGCCTGACTCTAGCCGCATGGAAGTCCACTGCTGATCAACTTCGTCGGTCATCTGCATGTTTACGTTTATTCCAACACCCAGGACCACATGACAAACGTCAGCAGGGTCCCCGACCAGCTCAAGTAATATGCCAGCGATTTTTTTCTGCCCGACCAAAACGTCATTAGGCCACTTTAAACCAGCGCCTGATACGCCACAGGCTCTCATGGCCTGCATCACAGCGAGCCCGACAACAAGACTCAAGCCTTCCAGCTGGCGCATACCACCGTCAATGCGCAGAACCAAGCTGTAATAGATGTTTTCCGCGAAGGGGCTTACCCACTTCCGCCCCCGCCGACCACGACCTGCAGTCTGGCGCTCGGCCAGCACCAGAAATGGCGCAGCTTGGCCCCGATCTATTGCACGTAACGCCTCAGCATTCGTGGAGTCAATGGAGTCAAAGACCAAAATGGGCCACTCACAAGAAGACTCCTGCGCCCTTATTTGCGCCGGATCAAGCAACGTGAGCGGTGCAGCCAGCTGATAGCCGCGCCCCCGCACCTTGTGAATAGATAAGCCCAGCTCAGCTTCCAAGTGCTGAAGCTGCTTCCATACAGCACTACGACTGACGCCCAAGGCATTGCCCAAGGCCTGACCCGAATGGAACCGGCCATCTTTAAGAAGCTTTAACAACGTCAGCATGCAAGTCTCGCCTCACAATGAGGCCCGCATGATAGCCATGGCCCGAGCCGTTGCATAGAAAACCGATGCGGCAACTTTCCTGCGGGCAAAACAAAACCCCAACTGCTTACGCAATTGGGGTTTCGGAATTTAATCTTGACGATGACCTACTCTCACATGGGGAAACCCCACACTACCATCGGCGATGCATCGTTTCACTGCTGAGTTCGGGATGGGATCAGGTGGTTCCAATGCTC
>NZ_RWIN01000011.1 GCF_009761815.1 Pseudomonas sp. PB120 | reverse complement strand
TCAACCACTTGCGCTTTCGATCTCTCGTCAGCGGGAGGCGAATTCTACAGCGTTACACGCTGCTGTCAACACCTCTTTTTCAACTCCCTTTCGGCTTCGATGACCTGAAGCAACCCGCTGTCGAAACATGCGTAACTCGTTGTTTACCAAGGAGTTTTCCGTTTCGACTGCGCCGGAAGTGGGGCGAATTATAGACATCTGGAATCTGCCGTCAAGCCTTAATTAAGCCTTTCTTGCAGGGGATGCTTTTTTAGCCAATAAACGCGGGATTCGGCGGGTAACTACAGGTATACGCAACATCAACAGTAACGCCCCTATAGAGGCATAGATTGCCCACTCCTTTAGATCGGCACGCACGATCCACAGCATATGCAACAACCCAAGGCCGAGAATCACATAGATCAAACGATGCAACTTCTTCCATCGCACACCCAAACGCCGCTGACTGTAGCGATTGGACGTCAGCGCCAACACCAGTAAACAGAGAAAACCCAACGCGCCCACAATAATGTATGGCCGCTTGCGCAACTCGACACCCAGTTGCGACCAATCGAACCCCAGAATGAATGCGGTATATCCACTCAGATGCAAAACCACATACGCAAAACACCACAACCCCAACTGCCGTCGGACAGCAATCCACCCCGCCCACCCCGTAAGCTTCTGCAAAGGAGTCATGCTCAGGGTAATGAGCAACAGCACCAGCGTCCCAAGCCCCAATCGGTCAACCAGCACCTTGCCCGGATCAGGCCCAAGCACATCGGCCCAGGCCTGATACAACCAGAGCAGCGGCCAAACCGCCGCTGCGATGAAAACGCCGACACGCCAGAACGGGTACCGCATCAGTAGTTCTTCCGAAGATCGAGCCCTGCATATAAAGAAGCGACTTCATCCGAGTACCCATTGAACATCTGCGTGTCGCGCACATTGGGCTTGAACAATCCGCTCGGCAAACGCCTTTCTCGGGCCTGCGTCCAACGGGGATGATCAACCGTAGGGTTCACGTTCGCATAAAAGCCGTATTCATCCGCAGCAATGCTCTGCCAGGTGGTTTTTGGCTGCTCGCTAATCAGACTGATCCGCACGATGGATTTGACGCTCTTGAAGCCGTACTTCCACGGCACCACCAAACGCAGAGGCGCGCCGTTCTGATTAGGCAATTCTCGCCCGTACATCCCCACTGCAAGAATCGCCAATGGGTTCATCGCCTCATCCAGACGCAACCCTTCGACATAAGGCCAATCGATCAAGGCGAAACCCGAGCGCTGTCCCGGCATCGTCTTGGGGTCTTGCAGGGTCTCAAAGCGAATGAATTTCGCCTTGGAGGTCGGTTCAACCACATTCAGCAACGCCGAGATGGGAAACCCGATCCACGGAATGACCATTGACCACGCTTCCACGCAACGAAGACGATAGATCCGCTCTTCCAGCTGATAAGGCTTCATGAAGTCTTCCAGCGCATACCGCCCTGGCTTACCCACCTCCCCGTCAATTACCACGCTCCACGGCTCGGTTTTCAGCGCGCCAGCATTGGCGGCCGGATCACCTTTATCGGTGCCGAACTCATAAAAGTTGTTGTAGTGAGTCGCGTCCTTGAAGGGCGTGATCGCCTCATCCTTGACGTTGACAGCACCCCACTTGATAGAAGGGAGCTTTTGCGTAAACCAGGAAGGCGCATTACCAGGCTCGACATCGGCATAACGTGCCGCATCCTCGGCAGAGGCCCAACGCGGCAGACCGCTCACGGCCAAACCGGCGACGGCACCGAGCACCTTGCGACGAGACAGGTAGAAGGATTCAGGCGTGACGTCCGACTCATGGCAGTCAGACGCCTTGGGGACTTTGATCAGCATGGCAACTCCGCAGCATTGGAGGACAGATGCACCAATAGACTGCGGAGTATGAGGGAAATTACGCGTTCTTGTGCCGACGAAGACGTAACAGATATTGCACCGGACCAGACGCTGCATAGGCGAGGAATACCAACAGCAGGATCCGCGGAGGATCACTGAACACGACGGCAAACACCAACACCACGGCCAGGATCGCAACAAAGGGAACGCGCCCTTTCAAGTCCAGCTCCTTAAAGCTGTTGTACTTGATGTTGCTGACCATCAGCATACCGGCCGCCGCAACCATCAGAGCCACCAGGAAAGACATCTTGGAGCCCTGAATCCCGTAATCACTGAATGCCCAGACAATACCCGCCACCACACCTGCGGCAGCCGGGCTGGCCAAACCAATGAAGTAGCGTTTATCGGCGGTGCCGACTTGGGTATTGAAACGCGCCAGGCGCAGTGCAGCACCGGCGACATAGATGAAGGCGACCATCCAGCCGACCTTACCCATATCCCCGAGCGCCCAGCCGAATGCGAGCAAGGCTGGAGCGACACCAAAGGCGACCATGTCCGACAGCGAGTCGTACTCGGCGCCGAACGCACTCTGGGTGTTGGTCATCCGGGCAACTCGCCCATCGAGACCATCGAGCACCATGGCGACAAAAATCGCGATCGCGGCAAACGCAAAATATTTGCTGGCGCCGATCGAGTCACCGGCACTCAAGGCGCTCTGGGCGCTCATCGAGTTGATGATGGAATAAAACCCTGCAAACAGGTTCGCAGTGGTGAACAGATTCGGCAGAAGATAGATACCACG
Organism: Pseudomonas sp. PB120; assembly: GCF_009761815.1. Classification (GTDB taxonomy): domain Bacteria; phylum Pseudomonadota; class Gammaproteobacteria; order Pseudomonadales; family Pseudomonadaceae; genus Aquipseudomonas. Next base: position 90,637 of record NZ_RWIN01000011.1, on the reverse strand, counting down.
ATGCCGGACTTTACGGCCTTCAGCGTCGTGCCCTTCTTCAATGTGCTCATCGATGGGCAGCAGGCTTTCGGCGTCAGAAGCCTGGTTTGGCTCTTCGGGACGTTCGCTCATGGACATTACCTTGCAACGGGGTGGAAAGTTTCGACAGGTGTCTGGGACGACGGTTCGGCCGCAAACGATGCAGCTTTATACCAGAACCGGTCGCCCAAACGAAAAAACGCGGCCTAGGCCGCGTTTTCCGTACAAGTGCGCGACTTAGTTTTTGGCTTTGTCGACGATCTTGTTGGCACCGATCCACGGCATCATGGAGCGCAGTTGCTCGCCGATGATTTCGATACCGTGAGCGGCGTTGTTACGACGCTTGGCGGTCATCGAAGGATAGCCGGTTGCACCTTCGCTGATGAACATCTTGGCGTATTCGCCGTCCTGAATACGTTTCAGGGCGTTGCGCATGGCCTGACGGGATTCGGCGTTGATAACTTCCGGACCAGTCACGTACTCGCCGTATTCAGCGTTGTTGGAGATCGAGTAGTTCATGTTGGCGATACCGCCTTCGTACATGAGGTCAACGATCAGTTTCAGTTCGTGCAGGCACTCGAAGTAGGCCATTTCCGGCGCGTAGCCAGCTTCAACCAGGGTTTCGAAACCGGCTTTGACCAGTTCAACGGTACCGCCGCACAGAACGGCTTGTTCGCCGAACAGGTCGGTTTCAGTCTCGTCCTTGAACGTGGTTTCGATGATGCCGGTACGGCCGCCACCAACGCCGGCAGCGTAGGACAGTGCAACGTTTTTGGCGTTGCCGGAAGCATCCTGGTAGATAGCGATCAGGTCAGGAATGCCGCCGCCCTTGACGAACTCGGAACGCACGGTGTGGCCTGGTGCCTTCGGCGCGATCATGATCACGTCGAGGTCAGCACGCGGAACAACCTGGTTGTAGTGAATCGCGAAGCCGTGGGAGAAGGCCAGGGTGGCGCCTTTCTTGATGTTCGGCTCGATTTCGTTCTTGTACAGAGCAGACTGGAATTCGTCCGGGGTCAGGATCATGACCAGGTCGGCAGCTGCTACAGCGGAAGCAACGTCGGTCACTTTCAGGCCGTGAGCTTCGGCTTTGGCAACAGTGGCCGAACCTTTACGCAGACCAACAGTAACGTCAACGCCGGAGTCTTTCAGGTTGCACGCTTGAGCGTGGCCCTGGGAACCGTAACCGATGATGGCAACTTTCTTGCCCTGGATGATCGACAGGTCGCAGTCTTTTTCGTAATAAACTTTCATGAAATTCCCCTATATATCCAGGCCGTTCAGGCCATTCGCTAATTTGGTTTAGATGCTGAGTACTTTGTCGCCGCGAGCAATGCCGGTTACGCCGCTACGGACGGTTTCCAGTATCGAGGCGGTGCCAATGGACTGAATGAAGCTGTCGAGCTTGTCGCTGGTACCGGTCAGTTGAACGGTATACACGCTGGCGCTGACATCGACGATCTGCCCACGGTAAATATCGGTAGTGCGTTTGATCTCGGCGCGCTGGGCGCCGGTAGCCTTGACCTTGACCAGCATCAGTTCGCGCTCGATGTGAGCACTTTCCGACAGGTCGACCAATTTGACCACTTCGATCAGCTTGTTCAGGTTCTTGGTGATCTGCTCGATGATCTCATCGTGACCAACGGTAGTCAGCGTCAGACGCGACAGAGTCGGATCTTCGGTCGGCGCTACCGTCAGGCTTTCGATGTTGTAGTTGCGCTGCGAGAACAGGCCGACTACACGAGACAGAGCACCGGGTTCGTTTTCCAGAAGCAAGGAAATAATGTGCCGCATGATTAAGTACGCTCCGTCTTGCTCAGCCACATATCACGCATGGAGCCGTCTTTGATCTGCATCGGGTAGACGTGCTCGCCGGCGTCGACCTTGATGTCGATGAACACCAGGCGATCCTTCATGGCGAAAGCTTTTTCCATCATCGGCTTCAAATCCTTCAAGTCCGTGATGCGCATGCCCACGTGACCGTAGGCTTCGGCCAACTTGACGAAGTCCGGCAACGATTCCATGTAGGAGTGCGAGTGACGTGCGCCGTAGCTCATGTCCTGCCACTGACGAACCATGCCCAGCACGCCGTTGTTGAGCAGGATGATCTTCACCGGCAAGTCATGCTGCAGGCAGGTCGACAGTTCCTGAATGTTCATCTGGATACTGCCTTCACCGGTCACACACGCCACGTCAGCGTCCGGGAAGTTCAGTTTCACGCCCATTGCTGCCGGGAAACCGAAGCCCATCGTGCCCAGGCCGCCGGAGTTGATCCAGCGGTTCGGCTTGTTGAAGCGGTAGTACTGCGCCGCGAACATCTGATGTTGACCCACGTCCGAAGCCACGTAGGCATCGCCCTTGGTCACTTCGTGCAGGGTTTCAATCACGGTTTGCGGCTTGATGATGCTGCCGTCGCCCTTGTTGTAAGGGAACATGTCGCGATCACCGCGCCACTCTTCAACCTGCTTCCACCAGGCAGCAACCGAATCCTTGTTAGGGGTTTCGCCGATCTCCTTGAAGGTAGCGACCATTTCGGTCAGTACGCTTTCCACCGGACCTACGATTGGAACGTCGGCCTTGATGGTTTTGGAGATCGATGCCGGGTCGATATCGATGTGGATGATCTTGGCGCTTGGGCAGAACTTCGACGCACCGTTGATAACACGGTCATCGAAACGTGCGCCCACCGCCATGATCACGTCAGCATGGTGCATCGCGAGGTTGGCCGTGTAGCTACCGTGCATACCGAGCATGCCCAGGAACTGGCGGTCGCTGCCCGGATAGGCGCCAAGGCCCATCAAGGTGTTGGTCACCGGAGCGTTCAGCAGTTGCGCCAGCTCGGTCAACGGCGCCGAGCCATTACCCAGGATAACGCCGCCGCCGGCATAGATGATCGGCCGCTTGGCTGCCAGCAACATCTCCACGGCTTTGCGGATCTGGCCGGAATGGCCACGAACCGCCGGGCTGTAGGAACGCAGCTTGGCTTTTTTCGGGAAAACGTATTCGAACTTCTCGGCCGGGTTGGTCATGTCTTTCGGGATGTCGACAACGACAGGACCAGGACGACCGGACTGCGCCAGGTAGAACGCCTTTTTCATGACTTCCGGGATTTCCGAAGCATGCTTGATCATGAAACTGTGTTTCACGATCGGCCGGGAGATACCGATCATGTCGGTTTCCTGGAAGGCGTCAGTCCCGACCATGGTGCTAGGCACCTGAGCGGTCAGGATAACCATCGGGATCGAATCCATGTACGCGGTGGCGATACCGGTAATGACGTTGGTCGCGCCGGGACCGGAGGTCACCAGTACGACGCCGGCCTTACCGGTGGCACGCGCATAGCCGTCAGCCATGTGAGTGGCCGCTTGCTCATGACGTACGAGAATATGTTGAACGGCTGGTTCTTTGAACAGCGCGTCATAGATATGCAATGCAGCACCACCCGGGTACCCATAGATATATTTGACGCCTTCGTCGCGCAAAAAGCGGACGAGCATCTCACCGCCAGATAAAAGCTCCACGTTGTTCACCTCTAAAACGCCAGAATACCGTCCACACAACAGGGGACGGGTCTTAATAGGTTTACTTCTCAGCAGAGCATGAGCGACGGTGGTCGCCGACTACGTCAGCACTGACTGAGCAAGTATTGGGATCGTCCCAAGTGTTGCGGGGCTTTCCCACCCAGCGCGAGGTAACGCGTTGCGGGTGTAACAGGTCGGCGCGGATGTGCGCCTCATGATCTGCCGAGTGGGTCTGCTTCTGGCAGTCCCTCTACAGCGGACTTTGGATTCTTCTGTTTCGTCCTCTGCAAGTCAAGTCGTCTATGTGCTTTATTGAAGTAAGCACATGAGAAAGCAAGAAAAAACCGATAAACATCAACTGTGTTAGCTTCAATTGCGCAACTCATGGCAAGGAAATGACATGCGAAAGCTCTTCATGGTCGGTCTGCTCATCAGCCCTTGGTGCATAGCGGGTCAGATCTACAAATGGGTCGACGCCCAGGGCGTTACCCACTTCGACGCACAGCCACCTCAAGGCCAGGAAGCGACCACCGTGGTGACGCCCTCCTCGTCCACCGGCAAACCAGGCGTGCCACCGCGCAATAGCGCCATCGGTGATCAACAGGCCATCGACAAGACGGTTAAAAAACAGGTCGCCGAACAGCAGGCACAGCTCAAGGTCTTCTGCGAGCAGGCCCGGACGAACCTGGCTCAGTTGCAGAACAATCCGCGATTACGGGAGGAAGTTGATGGTGAGATGCGCCGCCTGACCGACGAACAACGTCAGGAGCGCACCACCGAAGCACAGAAGCAGATTGCAGATAATTGCCAGTAGATACCTGCTTGCTCGCGACGGCGGTGCAACATTCAACACATGCGTTGAATGTGATGCCGCTTTCGCGAGCAAGCTCGGCTCCTACAAGGGATCAGGGTCAGCGAGAGGCGGTGATCAGCAGGTCGAACTCTTTGAGCAGTACCTGCAACTGCCGATCCTTGCCCTGGACATTGCGACTGGCGAAGACCATTTCGGCCATCTCCTGAATGCCCGAGGCATTGGGCAACGGCAGATCCTGCTCGATGATCGCCTTCATGCGCGGCAGGAAAATCCATTGCAGCCACTGCTCGAAATCCAGCGTATCGACCGAAAACGGTTCGACGCTGGAAAGCGCTTCATCGCTGGGCCGGGCGTCATCCCACCAGCCCTGGACACGCAGCTCGCGTTCAATCAACAGCAACTGTTCGGCAATCTTCGGAAAACGAACGTCCATCACAGCGAAACCTTGGCCTTCTGACGCGCCAGTGCAGCACCGGCGGAGTCGCCCTGCTTCTCACGCGCCTGGGCGATCAACCCCCACAGGCTGGCTTGAAGGTCCGGACGACCATTGGCCATCGTCAGACCCCGACGGGCGAACTGTTCGGCCTGAGCCGCGTCGCCTTGAGCCATGCGCACCTGGGCCAGACGATAAAGCACTTGCGGCTCACGCGGCGCGACACGCTGGGCGCGTTCGAGGCTGGACGAGGCACCATTGAGATCACCACTGGCCTGTTGCTGCTGGGCAGTGGTCAGCAGCGCCAATACCGGGCCGTCCAGTTGCTCATCGGCAGACAGACCGCCACCGGTACTCGCCGAAGGAATCCCGCTCGGCGTCGACGGCATGGTGTAGCTGCCTTGATTGATCGGCGCGGACTGGACCGGCGAGGTGTCGATCGGGCCTGGCGTGATAGGGCCTTGAGTGCTCGGGCCCGGGGTGATTGGCGAAGTGCTGATCGGGGCAGAGGTGACGGCACCGCCACCCGGAACCATGACCACTACACCCGTATCACCTTGCGGAATCGCTTGGGTCTGAGCTTGCGCAGGACGCTTCACGGTCGTCTGGCGGAAGCCGCCATTCGCCGAAACGCGCTCACTGTTGGAAACCGCGCTGCCGGAATCCACAACCGGAATCGAACCACGTTGTACGGTGGAGCAACCGCTGAGCAAAGCCACGGCGGTAACCGCTGGAATCAACCACTTGTTCACTTGAAACCCTCTTTGCTTAGTTCATCCAGCCTTTGACCCAATCCATCACCGTTTCGCCGGAAACAGGGCTTTCGCCACCGCAAGCAGCGCCGGGAGGCGGTTCACTGCCGCGAATATACGGCATCTGCACGGCACCTGGGCAGTTGGCGTCAGAGCCTTGCCCGGTACGGGAATCGACCCATGCCTGAACAATATTGTCTGGCTGCGGCATGTCCAGCGGCAGCGGATCAGCCTTGCGCATGAAACTGGTCCAGACCTGCAATGCACCGGTCGCACCGGTGAACGGCGTCTTGCCGTTGTCATCGCGACCCAGCCAGACCACGGCCAGCAGGTCCTGGCTGAAACCTGCGAACCAACTGTCTCGTGAATCGTTACTGGTACCGGTCTTGCCGGCCAGCGTCAGGGTCTTTGGCAACACGTTATAAACCGAACTGCCGGTGCCTTCACGCATGACCCGCTGCATGGCGCTCTGGATCAGGTAAATGGAGGCCGGGTCGAAGCGTTGCTGAATCTGGAACGGGTAACGCTTGAGCGGCTCGCCTTCGGCGGTCAGCACGCTACGGATCCCGCGCATTGGTGTGTTGAAACCACCGTTGGCGAGGGTCTGATACATGGTCGCCACTTCAATCGGCGTCATTCCACCCGCGCCCAGCAGCATCGACGGGAACGCCGGGAATTCGCGAGTTATGCCCAGACGTCCCAGAGTCTTCAGGACATTTGGCACCCCCACCGCCAACCCGAGACGCGCGGTCGATAAGTTGTAGGAATGTGCCAGGCCCTGGTACAGGAAAACGGTGCCATGGGAGCGGCGATCATAGTTCTGTGGTTTCCAGACCTGACCATCAGCCCCCTTGACCGAGAATGACTCGTCCGACAGCCAACTGGTCAGCGTGTACTGGCTCGGCTTCTCAAGGGCGGTCAGATAAACCGCCGGCTTGATCAACGACCCCACGGGCCGGACAGCATCCAGTGCACGGTTGAAACCGGCGAAACTCGCCTGGCGACTGCCGATCATGGCCTGGACTTCGCCGGTTTCCGGGTTGGTCACGACCATGGCCGCTTCCACGTCATCCGCGCCTTTGCGCCCGGACAAACGCTTGAACGTGTCGTTGACCGACGCTTCGGCCTTCATCTGCAAGATTGGATCGAAGCTGGTGAAAATCCGCAGCCCCTCTTCCGTCAAGTCTTCGTCGCGATAGTCTTCGCGCAACTGACGCTTAACCAAATCGATAAAGCCCGGGAACGAGCTGTCAGCCAGCTTGCCGCGCGTGGTCACACCCAACGGCATTTTCTTCGCCGCAGCGACCTGCTCCGCCGTGGCGACGCCTTGTTGCTCAAGCACATCGAGCACCAGGTTACGCCGCTCGAGCGCTCGCTCAGGATTGCGTCGCGGGTTGTAATAGGACGGCCCCTTGACCATGCCCACCAGCATCGCGACTTGATGCAGCTTCAGCTCGGACAATGGCTGCCCGAAGAAAAACTGGCTCGCCAGGCCGAAACCGTGCACCGCCCGCTGGCCATCCTGACCGACGAACACTTCGTTGAGGTAAGCCTCAAGAATTTCCCGCTTGTCGTAATGCAGCTCAAGCAGCATCGCCATCATGGCTTCCGTGAGTTTTCGGGTCAGGCTGCGTTCACTGGTCAGGTAGAAGTTCTTGACCAACTGTTGCGTCAGCGTACTGCCGCCCTGGGTCATCTTGCCGCCCGAGGTATTGACGTAGATCGCTCGCGCAATCGACTTCGGCGACACGCCCCAGTGGCTATAGAAATCCCGGTCTTCCACGGCGACCAGGGTTTCCAGCAGATACGGCGGGACCTGATCGATCTTGATCAGAATCCGGTCTTCGAGGTTTTTCGGATAAATGCCGCCGATCAGCAGCGGTTCCAGACGCACCACGGAAAGCTTCGAACCGTTCGTCGCCGAAAGCTCGGCCACGTAGTCGCCCGAGAAACGCACGCGTACCGGCTGGGCTTTTTCCAGGCCTTCATAGAACTGGAAGCCGCGGGTATTCAAGTCGACGGTGTTGCCGTTGACCGCTGCAGCGCCAGGGCCATTGCTCACGGCTTCGCGTCGGTAGCCCAACGCATCGAGCTCGGTCAGGAAGTCGTCTTTGCTCAACTTCTGGCCAGTGAACAGCTCCAGCGGGCGTGCATACACCTTCGCCGGGATCGTCCAGCGCTTGCCGGAGAACTTTTCCTGGACGATGGCGTCGAGGTAAACCGCGAACCCGGCGAGCACCACAAGGCCGACCAGGCTGAGTTTAAGGGCCCAGCCCAGCCAGGGGCGCAGGCCCTTGGAAGGTGGTTTTTTGGGAGTGCGGGGGGATCGAGTACGAGTCATGGCGGCGGATTATACGCACTTTATTCATACTCAACAGAAGCCCTCCGAGGTTTGCGTCAGACGGACTTGCAGCCATAATGGCGGCCTCGAATTTTCCCAGACTCTGAAGGATCGCCTGTGAGCCAGTCCCTGATCGCTGCTCTGCAAAACCCTGCCCTGTACCCGCATCCTGTGGATGGGTTCCAGGTCATCGAAACCCATATTTCCTGGGTCATCCTGACTGGCGCCTTTGCTTATAAAGTGAAGAAGCCGATGAATTTCGGCTTCCTCGACTTCACCACCCTCGACGCCCGTGAACATTTCTGCGGCGAAGAACTGCGTCTGAACCAGCGCCTGACCACTGATTTGTACCTTGAAGTGTTGCCCATCACCGGTAGCGCCGAAGCGCCACAGTTGGGTGGTGAAGGTCCTGCGATCGAATACGCCCTGAAAATGCGCCAGTTCCCACAGAGCCAGCTGCTGAGCACGCTGCAGGCCAACGGCGAACTGACCACCGCGCACATCGACGAGATGGCCGCGCAGATTGCGCAATTCCACCTCACCGCACCGAAAGTGCCGGCCGAGCACGAAGCCGGCACGCCGGACAGCGTCATGGCACCCGTGCGCCAGAACTTCGATCAGATCCGCCCTTTCCTCAGCGACAAGGCCGACTTGCAGCAACTCGACGCCCTGCAAGCCTGGGCCGAAAGCAGCTTCGAACGCCTCAAGCCGCTGTTCGCTCAACGCAAGGCTGACGGCTTCATCCGTGAATGCCATGGCGACATCCATTTGGGCAACGCCACCGTGATCGATGGCAAGGTCGTGATCTTCGACTGCATCGAGTTCAACGAACCGTTCCGCTTCACCGACGTTTATGCCGACACCGGTTTCCTGGCAATGGACCTGGAAGACCGCGGCCTCAAGAGCCTGGCACGTCGCTTCATCAGCCAATACCTGGAGCTGACCGGCGACTATCAAGGCCTTGAACTGCTGAACTTCTATAAAGCCTACCGCGCTTTGGTTCGCGCCAAGGTCAGCCTGTTCAGCATGCCGGCCGAGGCCGACGCCGTGCAGCGCGCCACCACCCTGCGCCAGTACCGCAACTACGCCAACCTCGCCGAAAGCTACAGCACCATTCCTTCGCGTTTCATGGCCATCACCCACGGCGTTTCGGCCGTCGGCAAGAGCCACGTAGCCATGCGCCTGGTGGAAGCACTGGGTGCCATTCGCCTGCGCTCCGACGTAGAACGCAAGCGCCTGTTCGGTGAGCAGACGGTTGCCAACGACCCGCAGGCCGGCATTTATAGTGCAGACGCCAGCGCCGCCACTTACGCTCGCCTGCATGAAATTGCGGCCGTGATCCTGCGCGCCGGTTTCCCGGTGGTGGTCGACGCCACTTACCTCAAGCGCGACCAGCGTGATGGCGCGGCGAAAATTGCCGAGGCGACCGGTGCTCCGTTCCTGATCCTCGACTGCAATGCGCCGCAAGCAGTGATCGAGTCCTGGCTGGCCTTGCGTCAGGCCGACAACAAGGACCCGTCTGACGCCAACCTGGCCGTTATCGAAGCGCAGCAAGCGAGCCGCGAAGCGCTGACACCGGCAGAAATCCTTTGCAGCAAACGCGTTCAGACTAATGAAAGCGGGACCCTGGACACCGTCGTGGCACAGATCCGCCAACGTCTGCCGGGCCTCTGAGAAAGTATTTCAGCCGTGAAGCCTTCGCCGGCTTCACGGCTGCCAAATAGTGGCACTATACTGGCGTCATAAAACCAACAGGTGATGTGACATGAGCCAGCCAAAACTTCTCGACTCTCCGCTTTATGCCTTGCTGCACAAAGACGACATCACAGGTTTCAACAAGGAACGTCCGCTGGAAGGCCCTATCGACATGGTCGGTGGCGACTTCCGGGGGCTGGACCTTCGTGAGTTGAATGCCGAGGGGGTCGACTTCACCGACGCGTACTTCCGCTCCGCCGACTTGCGCGGCATCGACTTTCGCAACGCCTCTCTCGAAGGCGCGAGCCTGGCCCATGCGCAGATCTCCGGCGCCTACTTTCCGCCAGAGCTGAGTGCCGACGAAATCCTGATGTCGATGAACTTCGGGACACGCCTGCGTTACCGCACCCGCTAAAAACGACCTGCAACCGACACGTCCGGCACCCCACGCAGTGTGCTGGACGCTGCGTATTGTTCGCCTGAACGCTGATTCCCTCCCCTCTTTTCCTACCGTGTTCGGGAATTTTCCCGACGCGTCAACGCGCTGCCGCTTAGAAGCTTTTGCGTCGAAACCGACCAAACAATCACGCTTTTCCTACTGATGGCTACACTCCTGAGAAGCTCGCCCACGCTCCGTCCGGCTGTCGCAAGGAGGCTTGATGAATGATGAATTGCAACACCTGAAGAATCTTGGCAAGACGTCGGCGCAGTGGCTGCATGCCGTGGGCATTCACAGCGCTTCGGACTTGCGTCGCCTTGGAGCGGTGGACGCCTATCGAGCCGTGCGGACACGCGGGTTCAGAGCGTCCAAGGTGTTGTTGTATGCGATCGAAGGCGCCCTGATGGATGTGCACTGGAATGACATCCCCGCCGAGCGCAAGGAAGCACTGAATAAACAGCTGGACGCGATTTCATCGCGGCATAAAAACTGAACCGGGAAAAAGCGCAGGCTGCCCCAATGATTTCGGGGCTTTCCAGAGGGCAGGCGGCACATTTCAACTATTTCAGAAATCAGCGGTTGACTTGGTAATGAGAATCGCTATGATTATCACAACTGGTCGCGAGACTGGTCGATATTTGAAAAGCCCTTGGTTCGGACTCTCAGATATCTCCTCATCAGGCTAATCACGGTTATTTGACCCGGCTCTTGCCGGGTCTTTTTTTGCCTGCGAAAAAGACATCCACTCACTTGCCGAATTGCTTGCGCATCTGCGCACAGTAGTCCCGCGCCGGCGTGGCAGACGTGTACCAGACGTAATCAGCCATGGCTGCGGTGACTACAGTGCCCTGCTGCGCCAGCATCAAAACGATCGGCGCTTGTGGCGCCCCAAGATCCAGCACATGGATCGGCACGCCAACATCCTTTCGCGCATGGTAAGCACCGGCAAACAGCAGGGACGGCGTGGGAGCCGCCAGCAGACGTTCGGCCATGCGCCGATCACGTTGCTGCTGCACCGCCAGCATTGCCGGCATTTGTGATTGCGGAAGCAAGCCGCAGTGAGACTCGCTGACCTGTTCCAGCAGTTCGTTTCGGACCGCAGGAGCGTTGGAGCGCGCCCCGCTCAGCGATGGAGGGTTGGCGTAGACGCTGCGAACTTCCACAGCGTCCAGATTGGCCGCCAGCAATGGATACGGCTGACCCAGGGCAAACCGCATGATCGGCCCATATAAATCCCAGTCCCAGCCAGATTGCCAGGCTAATGCACCGGGCAAATCCGCTGGCGGTGTCGAAGTGTGGCGAACGTCATCGACACGCAGTTGTTGATCGGGCGTGAGCATTTCCAGCAGCAGACTGCCTTGGGGTCGCCGCGCCCCTAACGACCGCAACAACCACAATTGCAGCGCATGGTGGTCGCGATTGTCATGCTGCTCACCCACGATCACCCTCGCAGGTTTCCCCAATCGAGCGATCAATTCCTGCGCCGTGATGCCCTGCCCGCTGCGCAAATCGCGAATCTCACCGGCAACCGGCGGTGGCATCGACACATGCTGACAAGCACTCAACAACACCAGGGCCAACATCAGAATCCCACGCATGCACTCACCCCTTTGGAAAGCTCAGCGGGCGATGATCAGCGGATGCCCACGCTCCGGATGCTGCTGCACCAGCACTTCCAGCCCGAACACGGCCTTGAGGGGTTCCGGGCGCAACACCTGCTCCGGCGTATCGAGCGCTATCGGGCGCCCGCCTTCGAGCAGCAACAGGCGATCACAATAGCGCGCCGCCAGGTTCAGATCATGCAGGATCACCAACACGGCTGCGCCGCGACCGGCAAACTCGCGCACCGCTTGCAGGGTGGTGTGCTGGTGCAACGGATCAAGCATCGACGTCGGCTCGTCGAGTAATAAAGTCTGACCCGTTTCCCCCGGCCAGAGCTGCGCCAGCACCCGCGCCAGATGCACCCGTTGCCGTTCGCCGCCGGACAACGCCAGGTAGCTGCGACCGCTCAAATGACCGGCGTCAGCGGCGAGCAACGCGGCGGCGACGATTTCGTCATCACGGACCCGACCGCTCTGGTAGGGCAAGCGCCCCATGCCGACCACTTCTTCGACGCGAAAGGCGAAGTCCAGGGTCGACACCTGCGGCAGTACCGCCAGACGCTGAGCGCGCTGCATACCGCCCCAGTGACTCAACGCTCGATCATCCAGCCAGACACTGCCCTGATCAGCCTGCAATTCACCACATAAAGCACCGAGCAAGGTGCTTTTGCCCGTGCCGTTGGGTCCCAGCACACCCAGGACTTCACCCGGCTTGAGCTCCAGCGTGACATTCGTCAGGACGATTTTTTGCCCCCGGCGGATGTGCAGATCCTGTGTTCGCAACATCAGGCACGCCCCCGGAGCAGTAAATACAGAAAGAACGGCGCGCCGATGAATGCCGTGACGATCCCGATCGGCAACTCGGCGGGCGCCAGGGCAAGTCGTGCTACCAGATCAGCAAACAATAGAAGACTGGCACCCGCCAGGACCGAGGCCGGCAGCAACACCCGATGATCGGGACCGGCCAGCAGGCGCACCAGATGCGGCACTACCAGCCCCACAAAACCAATCATCCCGGCGGCGGCCACTGCGGCGCCGACACCCAGCGCCGTGCAGAACACCAACTCGCGCTTGAGCCCTTCGACGTCGATGCCCAGATGACCGGCTTCCGACTCCCCCAGCAACAACGCATTCAAGGCCTTGGCCCGACGCGGCAGCCACAACGCCACGCCAACAGTGATCATCAGCAACGGCCAGAGCCGCGAATAACTGGCGCCGTTGAGGCTGCCCAGGTTCCAGAAGGCAAGTGTGCGCAGGGTCGCGTCGTCCGCCAGGTAGGTGAACAACCCAACAGCCGAGCCGGACAATGCGGTCAACGCAATACCGGCCAGCAGCATGGTCGCGACATGGGTCTGACCGTTGCGCCGGCCCAACCTATACACGAGCGACGTAACGCCGAGGCCGCCCAGGAATGCACAGATCGATAACAGATACGGGCCGAAGGACTCAGGCAAACCGCCGAATGCCGAGCCGCCGACAATCGCTATCGCCGCGCCCAATGCCGCGCCCAATGCCGCGCCGCTGGAGACGCCAACCAACCCCGGATCGGCCAGAGGGTTGCGAAACAACCCCTGCATCGCCACCCCTGACAACGCCAGCACGCCGCCCACTGCCAAGCCCAGCAATGTGCGCGGCAGGCGAATCTGTCCGAGGATCAGTTCAGCCTGCTCCAGACCGTCAGGCGCAATGGGCAGACCGAGCATGCGCAACGCTGCGCGCAGGGTGTCGAGCAACGGCAGGCTCACGGGCCCCAGCGCCAGGGACAGCCAGATCGCCAACAAGCACAGCAGGCTCAGGCCCACGAACAACGCACGGGGTTTGACCAGGACGATCATTGGGCGGCAGTGCCGGGGTAGAAGCCGTCACCGATTTTCTTCAACGCATCGGGTAGCCGAGGGCCGAGCCCGCCCACCAGCAGCGTCGGATCAAGCTCCATGACGCGCCCCTCCTTGGCCGCACGGGTCGAGGACAGAATGGGATTTTCCTTGAACAGGGCCGCTCGCGCCGCATCGCCGGTCAGCGCACGATCGGCAAACACCAACACCTCAGGGTCCAGGCTGACCAGGGATTCCACAGAGAACGGTTTGTAGCCGGTATGCGTGGCCAGGTTGTGCCCGCCCGCCTGACGCAAAAGCCAATCGGCCGCGGTGTCTTTACCGGCGATGAGCGGCTTGCCACCGGCATGACCGACCAGCAAAAGCACGCCCGGCGATTTTTGTGTCAGTTGCGCCTGGGTGACCCGGACCTTTTGTTGTTCAAGCTGTTGCTGATAGGTCTGGAGCAACTGTGCAGCCTGCGCTTCGGTACCGAGCAGTTTGCCCAAGTGCTGCAAATTCTCCTGCAACGCGGACAGGTCAGGCTGCGCCGAAAACAGTTCCACCTGCACGCCGGCATTGCGAATCTGCGAAAGCACCGGCGGCGGCCCCATTTCCTCGGTGCCGACCAGAATCTGCGGGCGCAGGCTCAAGATGCCTTCCGCCGACAACTGACGCTGATAACCAATGCTCGGCAATGCCTTGAGGGATTCCGGGTGCTGGCTGGTGGTATCGCGCCGACCAGTTTCGACTCGGCGCCCAGCGCACTGACCCACTCCGACAGCGCGCCCCCGGCGCTGACCCAACGTTGTGGCAACTCGGCCGCTGCGGCGTGATGACTGGCAAGAAGTCCGACACAAAGCGCAGCAACGCGGGTACTCAGGCGCATAAACAACTTCCTTGAAAGGTTTTTCCCGGGCATCGAGATGACAGGCCAAGTATCCTCGGCATCCGGCACGTGCACCGACGGGCGAAGCAGCCATTTGATAATTGTTTGCATTTGCGCGTCAAGCTCGGACATTTCCTACGACGCGCGTCGATATTTGAGGATAGACATGAAGTTGCTTTGCACGGGTGCCGATCTGGCTGACAACAGCAGCCGCGGCTTCAACATTGACGGCCAGAAGCTTTTTGCCGTGCGCCGCAGCGGCCAGGTTTACGTCTACCTCAACCGCTGCCCGCACCGTGGCGTGGGGCTGGAATGGACACCCGACCAGTTTCTGGACCCCAGCAACAGCCTGATTCAGTGCGCCACCCACGGCGCACTGTTTCTGATCGAAGACGGTGAATGCGTCTCCGGCCCTTGCGCCGGTCAATCGCTGACCACTATCGCCTGCCGTGAAGACGAGCAAGGGATCTGGATCAACCTTTAAATCAGCACCTCGAGACGTCGATGGACGACCATTTCCTCGTGGGTCAAACGCACACCGTAGGCCAGCACCTCAACCCCGCACGCGACCGCCTCGCGCAAGGCTGCCGCGTAGGCCGAATCGATTTCTTCTGCAGGACGCACGGCGTCGATGCCCGTGAGGTTCACGCAATACAACTGCACTGCACGAATCCCGTCCCTGGCCAGATGAGCCAACTCCCGCAGATGCTTGGCCCCGCGCTGCGTCACCGCATCGGGAAAGGCTGCCACCGCCGAGCCGTCGAAACCTAACGTCACGCTTTTGACTTCCACATACGCCGGGCCGCCCGGGTAATCGAGGCGGAAATCGATGCGGCTGCTTTCCTGGCCATACGCGACTTCACGCTTGAGCCCGGTAAAGCCGTTGAGTTCGGTGATGACGCCCGCCCGCAACGCTTCCTCGATCAAACCGTTGGCCCGTGCAGTGTTGACGCAAAACAGCCGACCCTGCGGGGTTTCGCCGATTTCCCAAGTGCCGGGCAGCTTGCGTTTGGGATCGTTCGAGCGGCTGAACCAGACCTGCCCCCCTTCGACCTGGCAATTGAGCATCGAACCGGTGTTCGGACAATGGATCGTCAGCAACTCGCCGGTAACGGTTTCGATATCGGCGAGAAAACGCTTGTAACGTCGGATCAGACGCCCTTCTTCGAGGGGAGGATGAAACTGCATCAGCCTTGCCAGCTCTTCAAGCCACGCGCAATCCGCTCGACGGCTTCCTGTAGGCGCGGGAGGCTTTGCGTGTAGGCAAAACGCACATGATGCCCGGCCTGATAGCGACCAAAATCCAGTCCCGGCGTAATCGCCACATGCTCGGTTTCGAGGAAATGTCGGCAGAACGCGAAGGCATCGCCGCCGAACTTGCTGATATCGGCGTACAAGTAGAAAGCGCCTTCCGGTTCCACCGCGATGTTGAAACCCAACTCGCGTAAGGCCGGCAGCAGGAAATCACGACGACGACCGAACTCGGCGCGGCGCTCTTCGAGAATGCTGATGGTTGCCGGTTCAAAGCAGGCGAGCGCGGCGTGCTGGGCCATGCTTGGGGCACTGATGTAGAGGTTTTGCGCCAGTTTTTCCAGCTCACTCACAGCCGCTTCCGGCGCGACCAGCCAGCCAAGGCGCCATCCGGTCATGCCGAAATACTTGGAAAAGCTATTCAGGACAAACGCACTGTCATCGACTTCCAGCACGCTGGCCGCGTCGGTGCCGTAGGTCAGGCCGTGATAGATCTCGTCCACCACCAGATGCCCGTGACGCTGCTTGATGGCGGCGGACAGCCCGGCCAATTCGTCGCGGGTCAGAATCGTCCCGGTTGGATTCGCCGGCGAGGCCACCAAAGCGCCAACGCTGTCGTGATCCCAATGCCGAGCCACCAGGTCCGGGGTCAGCTGATAGCGCACGTCCGGACCGACCGGCACCAGCTGCGCTGCGCCTTCGACCAGTCGCAGGAAGTGGCGATTGCACGGGTAACCCGGGTCCGCCAGCAGCCAGTGTTTGCCTGGGTCCACCAGCAAGGCGCTGGCGAGCAGGAGCGCGCCGGAACCGCCTGGGGTGATCAGGATTCGTTGTGGATCGATGTTCAGCCCATAACGCTGCTGATAAAAACCGGAGATGGCTTCACGCAATTCAGGAATGCCACGGGCGGCGGTGTAGCGGGTTTTCCCCGCCGTCAGCGCCGCCTGGCCAGCCTGGATGATGGGCTCGGCGGTGGTGAAATCCGGCTCGCCGATTTCCAGGTGGATCACATCGTGGCCGGCCGCTTGCAATTCATTGGCCCGCGCCAGCAACGCCATAACGTGGAAAGGTTCGATCGCGCGACTGCGGGCACTGTAGGACTGAGCCATTGGCCTTCCTTCAACGGGGAAAAGAATCAATTCTACCCAAGCGCAGGAACGAGCGAGAACCTAAAGCGGTCAGACCGTTATAACGCTGGCCTCAAACGACTCGAACGTGTGCCCCAGCTTTGACTAAAATCAATATTTGATCAGGTCTCCAGCACCACCAGACAAGGCCTCGCAATCTTTTGCAAGCCCCTCGGGCAACTACCTCGACATCCGGGAGTAGCGCGGTCCGATTTGATCTGGTAAGTTCGCCCGCTTGCAGCCGCAGGGCCGGCAGGTGTCGGTGATGGAGCAATCCTGCGCAATGGATTACAAGAGTAGAGGCGGTCTATTTCATGTCCACCCAAGCAAAGCAGCAGCAAAACCAGTCGATCAGCGGCTTCGAACCCTATAAAGAAGTAAAGGGCGAGGAGTACATGGGCAAGCCCATGCGCGCTCACTTCACCAAGATCCTGAACAAGTGGAAGCAGGACTTGATGCAGGAAGTCGACCGTACGGTTGATCACATGAAAGACGAAGCGGCCAACTTCCCTGACCCGGCGGATCGCGCCAGCCAGGAAGAAGAGTTCAGCCTCGAACTGCGTGCACGCGACCGCGAGCGCAAGTTGATCAAGAAGATCGACAAGACGCTTCAGCTGATTGAAGACGAAGAATATGGCTGGTGCGAGTCCTGCGGCGTAGAAATCGGCGTCAAGCGACTGGAAGCACGCCCTACCGCCGACATGTGCGTTGACTGCAAGACCCTGGCGGAAATCAAGGAAAAACAAGTCGGCAAGTAATCTCGACTTGAACGAAGAACGGAGCGTGCGAACGCTCCGTTTTCGTTTCTGATATTTGCCCCACACAACACCTGTGGGAGCGAGCCTGCTCGCGAAGAAGCCTTCAACTTCAACATCAATGCCGGCTGACACACTGCTATCGCGAGCAGGCTCGCTCCCACAGGGGTCTGGCGCAAGCCTGGAAAAATAATGTCGTTCTCATGATCGCCACCCCCTACATCGGGCGCTTCGCCCCCACGCCCAGTGGACATCTGCATTTTGGCTCGTTGGTCGCAGCGCTGGCCTCGTACCTCGACGCCCGTTCGGTGGGTGGCCGTTGGCTGATGCGCATGGAAGACCTCGATCCGCCACGGGAAGAGCCCGGCGCCCAGGCCGCGATCCTCAAGGCATTGGAGAGCTACGGTTTTGAATGGGACGGCGAGATGGTGCGCCAGAGCGACCGGCACGAAGCCTATGCCGAAGTTCTCAACAGCCTGTTCAATCATGGCCTGGCCTACGCGTGCACCTGCTCGCGCAAACAGCTTGAACCGTATCACGGCATTTATCCGGGGCTGTGCCGCAATGCCGGCCACGGTACTGAAGATGCCGCGATTCGCCTGCGCGTCCCCGAGCTGGAATACCACTTCACCGACCGCGTGCAGGGCAAATACCGCCAGCACCTGGGCCGGGAGGTCGGTGACTTTGTGATTCGCCGTCGCGACGGGCTCTACGCCTATCAATTGGCGGTAGTGCTGGATGACGCCTGGCAAGGCATCACCGATATCGTCCGTGGCGCCGACCTGCTCGATTCCACGCCGCGCCAGCTGTACCTGCAGGAACTGCTCGGCCTGCGCCAGCCGCGTTACCTGCACATCCCGCTGATTACCCAGCCCGATGGCAACAAACTCGGCAAATCCTACCGCTCGCCGCCGCTGACCGAAGATCAGGCGACACCACTGCTGCTGCGCGCATTGCGGGCGCTGGGCCAGAATCCGGGCGCGGAACTGGCGTATGCAACGCCCCGGGAAGTACTCGACTGGGGCGTCACCCACTGGGATGCGCTGCAGATCCCGCGCACACTGAACCTCCCCGAGGCGCAACTGCAGTGATCACGCTTGCAGTCGCGCGCCCATCCGTTACCATCGCGGCACGTTTTCGGGCACGCGCATAAAAAAGAGAGGCCGGGATGTACATCTATCGCTTGGTCCTGCTCCTGGTAGTGGGGATTTATCTGTTTTCCCCGGCCATCATGGATTGGTGGATCGACGCCACTGGCGCCTGGTATCGCCCTTATTTGCTCTGGCTGATTCTGATCGTCGTGACCTTCATCCTGCAGAGCCAAAAAGATGCCGATGAGCTTTAGCCTGACCCAGATGATCCTGATCAGCGCCGCCTACCTGGCGGTGCTGTTCGGCGTAGCCTGGGTCAGCGAACGGGGCATGATCCCCCGGGCGATCATTCGCCACCCGCTGACGTACACCCTATCGCTGGGCGTGTATGCCAGTGCCTGGGCGTTTTACGGCACGGTGGGCCTGGCCTATCAATATGGCTATGGGTTCCTGTCCAGCTACCTCGGGGTGTCCGGGGCCTTTCTGCTGGCGCCCGTGTTGCTGTATCCGATTCTGAAAATCACCCGCACTTATCAGCTGTCGTCCCTGGCCGACTTGTTTGCGTTCCGGTTCCGCAGCACCTGGGCGGGCGCACTGACCACTATTTTCATGCTGATCGGCGTGCTGCCCCTGCTGGCGCTGCAGATTCAAGCGGTCGCAGACTCCATTGGCATTCTCACCCGCGAACCGGTTCAGCATCGCGTGGCCTTGAGCTTCTGCGCACTGATTACCCTGTTCACGATCTTCTTTGGCTCGCGGCACATCGCCACGCGGGAGAAACACGAAGGCCTGGTGTTCGCGATTGCCTTCGAATCGGTGATCAAGCTGATCGCCATTGGTGGCGTCGGCCTGTATGCCTTGTACGGCGTGTTCGACGGCCCGCAACAGCTTGAACTTTGGTTGCTGCAAAACCAGACCGCCCTCGCCGCTTTGCACACGCCGCTGCAGGAAGGTCCGTGGCGCACGTTGCTGCTGGTGTTCTTCGCCTCGGCGATCGTGATGCCGCACATGTACCACATGACGTTCACCGAAAACCTCAACCCGCGCTCGCTGGTCAGTGCGAGCTGGGGCTTGCCGCTCTTCCTGTTGCTGATGAGCCTGGCGGTACCGCTAATTCTCTGGGCTGGCCTGAAGCTGGGCGCCACCACCAATCCGGAATATTTCACGCTGGGCATCGGCATCGCCGCCAACAGCAAAGCGTTGGCATTGTTGGCGTACGTGGGCGGGCTGTCAGCCGCCAGTGGGCTGATTATCGTCACCACCCTGGCGCTGTCGGGGATGGCGCTGAACCACTTGGTACTGCCGCTTTATCAGCCACCTGCCGAAGGCAATATCTATCGCTGGCTGAAATGGACCCGGCGGGCGCTGATCGTCGCAATCATCATGGCTGGTTACGGTTTCTACCTGCTGCTGGGTGCCGAGCAGGATCTGGCCAACCTCGGCATCGTCGCCTTTGTGGCGACCTTGCAGTTCCTGCCGGGCGTACTGTCCGTCCTGTATTGGCCGACCGCCAACCGTCGCGGCTTTATCGCCGGTTTGCTGGCGGGGATCCTGGTCTGGCTGGTGACCATGCTGTTGCCACTGGTGGGCAATCTGCAGGGTTTCTACATTCCGCTGCTGAACATGATCTACGTGCTGGACGACACCAGTTGGCACATGGCGGCCATTGCGTCGCTGGCCGCCAACGTACTGATGTTCACCCTGATCTCGCTGTTTACCAACGCCAGCACCGAAGAAGCCAGCGCCGCCGAAGCCTGCGCCGTCGATAACGTGCGTCGCCCGCAACGCCGGGAATTGCACGCGGCATCGCCTCAGGAATTCGCCACCCAACTGGCTAAACCGCTGGGCGCCAAGGCGGCGCAGAAGGAAGTCGAGCAGGCCTTGCGCGACCTTTACCTGCCGTTCGACGAACGCCGGCCTTATGCCTTGCGCCGCTTGCGCGACCGGATCGAAGCCAACCTTTCCGGTCTGATGGGGCCGAGCGTGGCCCAGGACATGGTCGAGACGTTCCTGCCTTATAAGGCAGGTGGCGAAAACTACGTAACCGAAGACATCCACTTCATCGAAAGTCGCCTTGAGGATTACCACTCGCGCCTCACCGGCCTGGCCGCCGAACTCGATGCACTGCGCCGCTACCACCGCCAGACCCTGCAGGAACTGCCGATGGGTGTTTGCTCGCTGGCCAAGGATCAAGAGATCCTGATGTGGAACAAAGCCATGGAGGAGCTGACCGGGATTGCCGCGCAACGTGTGGTCGGTTCGCGCTTGAGCACCATTGCTGATCCGTGGAAAGAATTGCTGCAAGGCTTCATCAATCTGCCGGACGAGCACTTGCACAAACAGCACCTGGCGCTCGACGGGCAGACTCGCTGGCTGAACCTGCACAAAGCGGCGATCGACGAACCGCTCGCCCCGGGTAACAGCGGCCTGGTGTTGCTGGTAGAAGACCTCACCGAAACCCAGATGCTCGAAGACAAACTGGTGCATTCCGAGCGTCTGGCCAGCATTGGTCGACTGGCGGCGGGCGTCGCCCATGAAATCGGCAACCCCATCACCGGCATCGCCTGCCTCGCGCAGAATTTGCGCGAAGAACGTGAAGACGATGGCGAGCTGAAGGAAATCAGCGGACAGATCCTGGAGCAGACCAAACGCGTGTCGCGCATCGTTCAATCGCTGATGAGCTTCGCCCATGCCGGCAGTCATCAACACAGTGACGAGCCCGTCTGTCTGGCCGAAGTGGCCCAGGATGCGATAGGTCTGCTGGCCCTCAACCGACGCAATTTCGAAGTGCAGTTCTACAACCTGTGCGACCCCGATCACTGGGTCGAAGGCGATCCGCAGCGACTCGCCCAAGTGTTGATCAACCTGCTCTCAAACGCCCGTGACGCCTCGCCTCCCGGCAGTGCGGTACGGGTAAAAAGCGAAGCCGGAGAACACACGGTCGACCTGATCGTCGAGGACGAAGGCAGCGGCATTCCGAAGAACATCATGGACAGATTGTTCGAACCTTTCTTCACCACCAAGGACCCTGGTGAAGGCACCGGTCTGGGCCTTGCACTGGTCTATTCCATCGTTGAAGAGCATTATGGACAAATCACCATCGACAGCCCGGCTGATGTTCAAAGCCAACGCGGCACCCGTATCCGGGTGACTTTACCGCGTCATGTCGAAGCGACGTCCGCTGTGAACTGAGACCGTCGAGAGTATCGAATCAATGCCGCACATTTTGATCGTCGAAGACGAAACAATTATCCGCTCCGCCTTGCGCCGCCTGCTGGAACGTAACCAGTACCAAGTCAGCGAAGCCGGTTCAGTGCAGGAAGCACAAGAACGCTTCACCATTCCCACGTTCGACCTGATCGTCAGCGATTTGCGTCTGCCCGGCGCGCCAGGCACCGAGTTGATCAAGCTCGGCCAGGGCACGCCGGTGCTGATCATGACCAGCTACGCCAGCCTGCGCTCTGCCGTCGACTCGATGAAGATGGGCGCGGTGGATTACATCGCCAAGCCTTTCGATCACGACGAAATGCTCCAGGCCGTCGCGCGAATCCTGCGTGACCGGCAATCGGTGCAGGCCAGCGGCGAACCTGCCGTCGGCAAAGCCGGCAATGGCGCCACGAAACCGGGCGTCGATAACAGCAATGGCGAAATCGGCATCATCGGTTCCTGCCCGCCGATGCAGGACCTGTACAGCAAGATCCGCAAAGTCGCGCCGACCGATTCCAATGTCCTGATCCAGGGCGAATCCGGCACCGGTAAAGAATTGGTGGCGCGTGCCCTGCACAACCTGTCCAAACGCGCCAAGGCGCCGATGATTTCGGTGAACTGTGCGGCCATTCCTGAAAGCCTGATCGAGTCCGAGCTCTTCGGTCACGAAAAGGGTGCGTTCACCGGCGCCAGCGCCGGGCGAGCGGGCCTGGTGGAAGCCGCCGACGGCGGCACTCTGTTCCTCGACGAAATCGGCGAACTGCCACTCGAAGCCCAGGCTCGCCTGCTGCGTGTATTGCAGGAAGGTGAAATTCGTCGTGTGGGTTCGGTGCAATCGCAGAAAGTCGATGTGCGCCTGATCGCCGCGACTCACCGGGACCTCAAGAGCCTGGCGAAAATCGGCCAGTTCCGTGAAGACCTTTATTACCGTCTCCACGTAATCGCCCTGAAACTGCCAGCCCTGCGCGAACGCGGCGCCGACGTCAACGAAATTGCCAATGCGTTCCTGGCGCGCCAGAGTGCACGGGTCAACCGCACCGACCTGAAATTTGCCGCGGATGCCGAACAGGCGATTCGTCATTACTCCTGGCCGGGTAACGTTCGTGAGCTGGAGAACGCGGTCGAGCGCGCCGTCATCCTCTGTGAGAGCCCAGAGATTTCCGCTGAACTGCTGGGGATCGATATCGAGCTGGGCGACCTGGAAGACGACGATTTCGTCGGTCTGGCACCGCAACAGGGCAACAGCGCCACCAACAACAGTCACGAGCCGACCGAAGACCTGTCACTGGAAGACTACTTCCAGCACTTCGTACTCGAGCATCAGGACCACATGACCGAGACCGAGCTGGCGCGCAAACTCGGGGTCAGCCGCAAATGCCTGTGGGAACGCCGTCAACGCCTGGGCATTCCACGGCGCAAGACAGGGGTCGCCAGCGAGAGCTGAACCTTGCCTGTCGAAGGTGTGGGTAACAGGTGACAACGTGAAAAAACTGTTACCTCATCTTTTTCACGTAACAGAAGCCGGGGCTTACGGTAACGAAGCCCCGGCTTTTTTTGGCCCCCAACAAAGCAGTCACGTGACCTAACCCCTTGTTTTACTGGGCTTCGCAAAAGTTGGCACGCACCCTGCTATATGTTTGGTACAAGAACAATAACAAGCTAATGAACAAGACAATAAAAATAAGACGTATCGACTCACGCACAATAAAAACAAGACGGCGAGAGGCGTAGCTAACTGATTCTTTTGGAGAGGCGTTGTATTTGGGGCTTGCCCCACGACCAGGCCGAGAACAACAAAAAACTGTCTTGAGACAGAGCCTGAACTGGTTGGATCGCAAGATCACTGCAGCACAGCGACCAAAGCAATCCGTTTGCTCTTGGCTCCCGATTGGGAGGGTTATGAAGGAAGATCTTCATGACGAGGGCACTCAACAAAAACAAAAAGCCCGAAACCAATAACAAAAATAGAACATGCAACTACTTCTTGGGGAGCTTCGGCTCCCCTTGTGGTTTCTGCGATTCAGTACCCTGCCTACTGTAGGAGCGAGCTCGCTCGCGAAAATCCAACAGGCGCCTCGGGGCATCCGGTTTTGTGCGTTATCGTTAACGCCTTTTCGCGAGCAAGCTCGCTCCTACAGCTCATATCTGCTGTGTCCTACACCATCCCCCGACTAAATGCTAGAATCCCCGCCCATCATGCGGTCATTCTTCGTTATGGCCGAACATTCCTTCAAACAGTGCATCCCATGCTGAAGAAGCTGTTCCAGTCATTCCGTTCTCCCAAGCGTCATACGCAACACATTCGCAGTACGCCTGAAGTGCTCAACAGCGGCCAACATTCGCTGCAAAAGGCCCAATTCAGCCGTTATGCGGTGAATATCGTCGAACGCCTGCAGAACGCCGGTTACCAGGCTTACCTGGTCGGCGGCTGCGTGCGTGACATGCTGCTGGGCATCACGCCCAAGGATTTCGACGTCGCCACCAGCGCCACCCCCGAACAAGTCCGGGCCGAGTTCCGCAACGCGCGCATTATCGGGCGCCGTTTCAAACTGGTGCACATCCACTTTGGTCGCGAGATCATCGAAGTGGCGACCTTCCGCGCCAATCACCCGCAAAACGATGAAGAGGAAGACAGCAACCAGTCTTCCCGCAACGAGAGCGGTCGTATCCTGCGCGATAACGTCTACGGCACGCTGGAAGAAGACGCGCAACGCCGCGACTTCACCATCAACGCCCTGTATTACGATCCGGTCAGCGAACGCATTCTCGATTACGCCAACGGCGTACACGACATCCGCAACCACCTGATCCGCCTGATCGGCGATCCGAAGCAACGCTACCAGGAAGACCCGGTACGGATGCTGCGGGCCGTGCGTTTTGCCGCCAAGCTGAATTTCGGCATCGAGAAGCACAGCGCCCTGCCGATTCGCGAACTGGCGCCGATGCTGCGCGAAATCCCGTCGGCCCGCCTGTTCGAAGAAGTACTCAAGCTGTTCCTCTCCGGCCATGCCGCGGACACCTTCGAGATGCTGGTCGACCTGCAGTTGTTCGATCCACTGTTCCCGGCGAGTGCCGAGGCGCTGGAATACAACCCGACGTACACCCACACGCTGATCAGCGAAGCCCTGATCAACACCGACCTGCGGATCAAGCAGAACAAACCGGTGACCCCGGCGTTCCTGTTTGCAGCGCTGTTGTGGCCTGCCCTGCCAGCGCGCGTGTTGCGTCTGCAGGAGCGTGGCATGCCGCCGATTCCAGCGATGCAGGAAGCGGCGCACGAGCTGATTGCCGAACAGTGCCAGCGCATTGCGATTCCGAAACGCTTCACCATGCCGATCCGCGAGATCTGGGACATGCAGGAGCGCCTGCCACGCCGCAGCGGCAAGCGCGCCGACCTGTTGCTGGATAACCCACGGTTCCGCGCCGGTTACGACTTCCTGCTGCTGCGCGAAAGCGCGGGCGAGCAGACCGACGGCCTGGGCGAATGGTGGACGGACTATCAGGACGCCAACGACAGCGAGCGCCGCGACATGATTCGCGACCTCAGCGGCAAGGACGACGGCACCGGCGCACCCCGCAAGCGTCGTCGCAGTGGAGGCGCCAAGCGCAAACGCACGGCCGGCGCACCGAGTGCGACGGGCGAGTAATCCATGGAACGCATCTACATCGGCATGGGCAGCAATCTGGCCGCTCCCGCCGAACAATTGCGCAGCGCCGTCGAGGCGCTGGCCCGGTTACCGCAGACTGCACTGGTCGGGGTGTCCGCGTTTTACCAAAGCGATTCGCTGTTACCCGGTCAACCGCGCTATACCAACGCGGTCGCCGCACTCGACAGCGAGCTTGCACCGCTGGAACTGCTCGATGCGCTGCAAGCCATCGAAAACCAGCAGGGCCGCGAACGCCTTGAGCGCTGGGGGCCCCGCACGCTGGACCTCGACATCGTGCTGTTCGGTGATCGGCTGATCGACGAGCCTCGGCTCAACGTCCCCCATTATCATCTGCAGGAACGCGCCTTCGTTCTGTATCCGCTGGCCGAAGTGGCACCTGCGGATTTGCGTTTGGCGGATGGCCGCGTCCTGAAGGACTTGCTCGCAGCCTGCCCGTTCGTCGGCCTGGAACGCCTCCCCCAAAATTGACAAAAACACCTGTAGGAGCGAGCTTGCTCGCGATGGCGTCCTGACATTCAACAACGTAGGTGAATGTTAAACCGCTATCGCGAGCAAGCTCGCTCCTACAGGGGATTTTTGTCGGGTATGGGATCTGCGCCTGCTGAATCGCATCAGTTACGCCGGTAACACCCCAGACGTAACAATGCGGTAACACATGCAATTGACTTCCCGAGTTCTCCTCACGACTATAGGCGTCCCGTTGCCGCCAACACGGCGTTGAAGGGCGCAATCCAGGCCTTCAAAGCACGACAACAGACCGTGCGCCTGTATTTAACGAAGAATCACGCGCGTTACTCGCAGTAGTTTCCACAGCGCCTGAATGAGGAACTTTTCATGCCAGCCATCACCCTGACCACCCTGCAAGGTATCAAGCAAAAAGGTGAAAAAATCACCATGCTGACCTGCTATGACGCAACCTTCGCCCACGCCTGCAACGAGGCCGGTGTCGAAGTGCTGCTGGTGGGCGACTCCCTCGGCATGGTTTTGCAAGGTCACGACAGCACCTTGCCGGTTACCACCGCCGAGATGGCTTACCACGTGGCGGCCGTCAAACGCGGTAACACCGATGCATTGATCCTTGCCGACCTGCCGTTCATGGCCTATGCCACCACCGAACAAGCCATGACCAACAGCGCGCTGTTGATGCAGGCCGGTGCGCACATGGTCAAGGTAGAAGGCGCACTGTGGCTGGCCGACTCGATCCGTCTGCTGGCCGAGCGCGGTATTCCGGTGTGTGCGCACATGGGGCTGACCCCGCAATCGGTGAACATCCTCGGCGGTTACAAAGTCCAGGGCCGCAACGAAAACCAGGCACGGCAGATGCGTGCCGACGCGATTTCCCTGGAGCAGGCCGGCGCAGCGATGCTGCTGCTCGAATGCGTGCCGAGCGAACTGGCCGAGGAAATCACCCAAGCGGTTAAAATCCCGGTGATCGGCATCGGTGCCGGCAATGCCACCGACGGCCAGGTGCTGGTCCTGCATGACATGCTCGGCCTGTCCATTACCGGCCGCGTTCCAAAATTCGTGAAGAACTTCATGGCTGGCCAAGAAAGCATTCAAGCGGCCTTGAATGCTTATGTCACCGAAGTCAAAGCTGCAACTTTCCCTGGTATCGAGCACGGATTCTCTGCATGAACACCGTAAAAACCGTACGCGAATTGCGGGCCGCCGTCGCCCGTGCCCGCAGCGAAGGCAAGCGCATCGGCTTCGTGCCGACCATGGGCAACCTGCACAGCGGCCATGTCGCGCTGGTGACCAAAGCCTCCCAACGGGCAGATTTTGTGGTCGCGAGCATCTTCGTCAACCCGCTGCAATTCGGCGCCGGCGAAGACCTCGACAAATACCCGCGCACCCTCGCAGCCGATCAGGAGAAACTGCTCCAGGCCGGTTGCCACTTGCTGTTCGCGCCCACTGTCGAAGAGATGTACCCGGACGGCATGACCGGGCAAACCCGCGTCAGCGTGCCGCAACTTTCCGAAGGCCTGTGCGGCGCCAGCCGTCCCGGGCACTTTGAAGGTGTGGCGACCGTGGTCAGCAAGCTGTTCAACATGGTCCAGCCGGACCTGGCAATCTTTGGCCAGAAAGACTTCCAGCAATTGGCGGTCATCCGCGCGCTGGTGCATGACCTGAACATGCCGGTGCAGATTATCGGCGAGCCAACCGTGAGGGCTGCGGATGGCCTGGCGCTGTCGTCGCGCAACGGTTTCCTCAGCGAAGAACAGCGTGCCGTTGCGCCGGTGGTGTATCGCACGCTCAGCGCAATCGCCGAATCGATCAAGCAGGGTGAGCGGAACTTCCCGGCGTTGATCAACGCTCAAATCAAGCAGCTCGAAGCTGCCGGCTTGCGTACGGACTACCTGGAAATTCGCCATGCGCTGACCTTGCGCCCAGCGACTTCGGAAGACCGTGACCTGGTGATTCTGGTGGCTGCCTTCCTGGGCACCACCCGGTTGATCGACAACCTGCATCTGAATCTTGACGCGCCAGCCTGATCACCGCAAAACCACCCTCCTCCACCGTCTGTCGGACCGTTCCCTGCTTGGTGTATAAAAAAGTACCGGGAACGGGTCAGACAAAGCCAAGACAGAATGCAGCGCGAGGTTTACTGTATTCGCCCTGTGTCATGAAATCGTGTCGACGCAGTTGACCGGACGCCTACCCACAGCGTTCCGGGATTTATCGTGTTCAAAAGGCCGTTCAAGTAAAAAGGAAACCCGCAGCGATGGCGTACTACCGCACTCCTCACGACGTGACCGCTCTGCCCGCCTGGCAAGCGTTGAATGACCACCGCCAAGCCATGCAGGATTTCAGCATGCGCGAAGCCTTTAATGCCGACCCGCAGCGCTTTACGCAATTCACCCTCAGCAGCTGTGGCCTGTTTCTCGACTATTCGAAAAACCTGATTAACGCCGAGACCCGCAATCTGCTGGTGGGCCTGGCCAACGAAGTCGACCTCAAGGGCGCTATCAAGGCGCTGTTCGAAGGCGAAATCGTCAACTCGTCCGAAGGCCGCCCGGCCCTGCACACGGCACTGCGCCGTCCTGTTGGCGACAAGCTGTCGGTCAACGGCGTCAACGTGATGCCGGAAGTGCACAAAGTCCTGAACCAGATCACCGACCTCGTGGGCCGTATCCATGACGGTCTGTGGCGCGGTTACACCGAAAAGCCGATCACCGACGTGGTGAACATCGGTATCGGCGGCTCGTTCCTCGGCCCCGAGCTGGTGTCCGAAGCCCTGCTGTCCTACGCCCAGAAAGGCGTGCGCTGCCATTACCTGGCGAACATCGACGGCAGTGAGTTCCACGAACTGACCATGAAGCTGCGCGCCGAGACCACGCTGTTCATCGTCTCCTCGAAATCCTTCAACACCCTCGAAACCCTGAAAAATGCCCAGGCCGCTCGCGCCTGGTACCTGGCTCAGGGTGGCTCGGAAGCCGAGCTGTATCGTCACTTCATCGCCGTTTCCAGCAACAACGCGGCGGCCGTGGCGTTCGGTATTCGCGAAGAAAACATCTTCCCGATGTGGGACTGGGTCGGCGGGCGTTACTCGCTGTGGTCGGCCATCGGCCTGCCGATTGCCCTGGCCATCGGCATGTCGAACTTCAAGGAACTGCTGTCCGGTGCCTACACCATGGACCAGCATTTCCAGAGCGCGCCATTCGAACAGAACATGCCGGTACTGCTGGCCTTGCTCGGTGTCTGGTACGGCAATTTCTGGGGCGCGCAGAGCCACGCGATCCTGCCGTACGACCACTACCTGCGCAACATCACCAAGCACTTGCAACAACTGGACATGGAGTCCAACGGCAAACGCGTGCGCCAGGACGGCACCCCCGTCGCCACCGACACCGGTCCGGTGATCTGGGGTGGCGTGGGTTGCAACGGTCAGCATGCGTATCACCAGTTGCTGCACCAGGGCACCCAACTGATCCCGGCCGATTTCATCGTACCGATCGTCAGCTTCAACCCGGTGTCCGACCACCACCAGTGGCTGTACGCCAACTGCCTGTCGCAGAGCCAGGCGCTGATGCTGGGCAAAACCCTGGCCGAAGCCGAAACCGAGCTGCGGGACAAGGGCATGAGCGAAGCCGACGTGCACAAACTCGCGCCGCACAAGGTGATCCCGGGCAACCGTCCGAGCAACACCCTGGTGGTCGAACGCATCAGCCCGCGCCGACTCGGCGCACTGGTGGCCATGTACGAACACAAAGTCTTCGTGCAAAGCGTGATCTGGGGCATCAACGCCTTCGACCAGTGGGGCGTGGAGCTGGGCAAAGAGTTGGGCAAAGGCGTCTACAACCGTCTGGTCGGCAGTGAAGAAACACCGGCTGACGACGCGTCCACCCAAGGGCTGATCAACTACTTCCGCGGTCGTCACCGCGGCTAAGTCGCCCAGACTCGATACCTGTAGGAGCGAGCTTGCTCGCGATGATATGTCAGCCACCCCGTGGTCACTGACACACCATCGCGAGCAAGCTCGCTCCTACAGTTGCTTTGTGTATGACTTGAACCACTTGAGCACTCGGCGCATCTTTATCCTTGTCGCAAAACAAGAATAAGGAACCGTCATGTTCGATATCAGAACGTTCCCCAAAGCCGATGCCGTCCGCCGGGCTGCGCAGTTGAGTCAAGACGACTATCACCGGCTATACCGCCAATCCATCGAACACCCCAGCACCTTCTGGGCCGAACAGGCCACGCGCTTTCTCGACTGGTCCACACCGTGGGACACCGTCCAGCGCTACAACCTGAAAACGGGTGAAGCCAGCTGGTTCTCCGGCGCAAAATTGAACGTCAGTTACAACTGCATTGACCGCCACCTGGAAAAGCGCGGCGATCAGACCGCGATCATCTGGGAAGGCGACGACCCTGTCGAATCCGTCCAAATCACCTACAAAAAACTTCATCACAACGTCTGCCGCCTGGCCAACGTGCTCAAAAGCCGTGGCGTGAAGAAAGGTGACCGGGTGTGCATCTACATGCCGATGATCCCCGAAGCCGCCTACGCGATGCTCGCCTGCACGCGGATTGGCGCGGTGCATTCGGTGGTGTTTGGTGGTTTCTCCCCGGACTCCGTGCGCGACCGGATCCTCGACGCCGACTGCCGCACCGTGATCACCGCCGATGAAGGCGTGCGCGGCGGTAAAGTCGTGCCGCTCAAAGAGAAGGTCGACAAGGCGCTGCTCAGTTGCCCGAACGTCAGCACGGTGATCGTGGTCGAGCGCACCCAGGGCGAAGTGAACTGGGTCGAAGGCCGGGACATCTGGTATCACCAGGCGCTGCGCGACGTCAGCGACGATTGCCCGCCCGAGCCGATGGATGCCGAGGACCCGCTGTTCATCCTCTACACCTCCGGCAGCACCGGCAAACCCAAAGGCGTGTTGCACACCACCGGCGGCTATCTGCTGCAAGCGGCGATGACCTTCAAGTACGTGCTCGACTACCGCGATGGCGAAGTATTCTGGTGCACCGCCGATGTCGGCTGGGTCACCGGCCACAGCTACATCGTCTACGGCCCGCTGGCCAATGGCGCGACCACGCTGATCTTCGAAGGCGTGCCGAGCTACCCGAGCAGCTCGCGCTTCTGGCAGGTCATCGACAAACACCACGTGAACATCTTCTACACCGCACCCACCGCCCTGCGTTCGCTGATGCGCGAAGGCCCCGAGCCATTGAAGGAAACATCCCGGGCGAGCCTCAGATTACTCGGCAGTGTCGGTGAGCCGATCAACCCGGAAGCGTGGGACTGGTACTTCAATGCGGTCGGCGAGCAACGCTGCCCCATCGTCGACACCTGGTGGCAGACTGAAACCGGCGGCATCATGCTCAGCCCTCTGGTCAGCGCACAACGGATCAAACCCGGCTGCGCCACCCAACCCATGTTCGGCGTGCAACCGGTGTTGCTTGACGAAACCGGCAGGGAGATCAAGGGCGCCGGCAGCGGCGTGCTAGCGATCAAATCCAGCTGGCCGGCGCAGATCCGCAGTGTCTACGGCGACCCGCAACGCATGGTCGACACCTACTTCAAGCCCTACCCCGGCTACTACTTCACCGGTGACGGCGCGCGGCGCGACGAGGATGGCGATTACTGGATCACCGGGCGCATCGACGACGTGATCAACGTTTCCGGGCATCGCATCGGTACCGCCGAAGTGGAAAGCGCGCTGGTGCTGCACGACAGCATCGCCGAGGCGGCCGTGGTCGGTTACCCTCACGACGTCAAAGGCCAGGGCATCTATGCCTTCGTTACGCCCATGAACGGTACCGAACCCAATGACGAACTGAAGAAGGAACTGCTGGCCCACGTCAGCAAGGAAATCGGCAGTTTCGCCAAACCGGATTTGATTCAGTGGGCCCCGGCCTTGCCGAAAACCCGTTCAGGCAAGATCATGCGGCGGATTCTGCGCAAGATCGCCTGCAACGAACTCGACAGCCTGGGCGACACCTCGACGCTGGCTGATCCGAGCGTGGTCCAGGAGCTGGTCGATAAACGCCTGAACCAGTGACGCTCTACCCACTGTAGGAGCGAGCTCGCTCGCGATGCACTCAAGCGCGCCGCATACATTCAGGAAGCACGCGTTATCGTTAACGCCCATCGCGAGCAAGCTCGCTCCTGCAAGGTCACCATGGAATTCATCCGTAGCCGCATCGAAACCCAGGTCATGAGCCTGACGGGTCTGTCCCTGGGCAAGCTCGACCTGGAAAATCCCAAGGGTGATCCGGGCCTGTTCGGCCCGGATTCGGTGAGTTGGCAAGTGCATGGCGACTTCAGCAGCATGCTCATCGGCGGCATCAGCGCCCTGATGCTGCAAGCCCTGCATCCACTGGCCCTGGCCGGGGTCTGGGACCATTCCAACTTTCGCGAAGACATGCTCGGCCGATTGCGCCGTACCGGGCAGTTCATCTCTGGCACGACCTTCGGCTCGCGCAAAGATGCCGACTGGTTGATCGAGAAGGTCCGGACCATCCACCTCCAGGTTACCGGCACCGCGCCCGATGGCCGGCCGTACGCCGCCAGCGATCCGGATCTGCTGACCTGGGTGCACGTGGCGGAAGTCAGCAATTTTCTTGCGGCCCATCTGCGCTACCGCAATCCGCAGCTGTCGCTGGCCGATCAGGACCGTTACTACGATGAAATCGCCCTGGTTGCGGAACGGCTGGGCGCACGGGATGTGCCCCGCTCGCGGCAGGAAGTTTCCGAATACCTTGAGCGAATGCGCCCGCAGCTTTTGTGCGACGCGCGCAGTCGGGAAGTGTTGCGTCTGTTGTTGAACGCGCCATCACCGAGCCGTCTGGCCAAGCCTTTCGGCGGGTTGATGATGCAGGCCGGCATCGACCTGCTGCCCGACTGGGCCAGCGATATGCTCGGCGTCCGCCAGGGCCCGCTGCAACGCAAGCTGATCCGCGCCAGCGTCAACCGCAGCGCGCCGATGCTGCGCTGGGCGGTGCGCAACGGCTCGGTGCATCGTGCCAAGCGGCGGATGGGGTTGTTGACCTAGCTCAGGCGAACTCTGTGGCGAGGGAGCTTGTCGGGGCGCCGCATCGTCCCGCTCGAGTGCGAAGCGCTCGCAAACTCTTCAGAAGGGCTGAAATGGGTGGGGGCCGCTTCGCAGCCCAGCGGGAGCAAGCTCCCTCGCCACAGACCCCTCGCCACCGGGCAATGCTGTTAAACTCCCGCGCCAAATTCCCTCCTGCAAGGCGCCCAGCATGTCTTCCTTGAATCAGGCGCTGCGCGCCGCCCTTGACCGTCGCCAGGACCTGCTTGCCGAGCTGCATCAGCAAGGCACCGATTGCTATCGGCTGTTCCACGGCAGCCAGGAAGGCGCAGGCGGTTTGACCATCGACCGCTACGGCCCGCAACTGCTGGTGCAAAGCTTTCACCAGTCGCTGGAGCGCGATGAACTGCTGCAATTGCACCAGACCATCAATCAACACCTGGGCCTCGAAACCCTGCTGGTCTACAACGACCGTTCCCGGGGTAATTCGCGCATCGACCGCGAAGACACCGTGTACCGCGCCGATGAAGCGGCCCTGCAGGATCTGGTCGGCCATGAATGGGGCCTGAATTACCGGGTTCGCGGCCGTCACCCCGGCCAGGATCCGCTGTTGTTCCTCGACCTGCGCAACACCCGCGGCTGGGTCAAGGATCACAGCCAGCATAAAAGCGTGCTCAACCTGTTTGCCTACACCTGCGGCGTCGGCCTCAGCGCGGCGGCGGGTGGCGCGCGCGAAGTCTGCAACCTGGATTTCGCCGAGGGCAACCTGGCGGTCGGCCGTGAAAACGGCCTGCTCAATCCGCAATTGCCGACGATGGAATTCATCCAGTCCGACTACTTCCCGGCTATCCGCCAGCTCGCCGGTTTACCGATCAGTCAGCGTCGTGGGCAGAAATTGCCGAGCTATCAACGCCTGGAACAACGCCAATACGATCTGGTGTTGCTTGATCCACCGGCCTGGGCAAAGAGCGCGTTCGGCACCGTCGACCTGCTTCGCGACTATCAAAGCCTGCTGAAACCCGCCCTGCTGACCACCGCCGATAATGGCGTGCTGATCTGCTGCAACAACCTGGCAAAAGTCAGCATGGACGACTGGCGCGAGCAGGTTTTGCGTTGCGCAGAAAAGGCCGGGCGGCCGGTGCGGGAGTGGACCGTGATGAAACCGGGGGGGGATTTCCCGTCCATGGATCAACAGCCGCCACTGAAAACCCTGATCCTGCAACTCTGAGATTCCACAACAAAATCAGATTAATCCTATAAGGCTGGATCACTTCGGAACCGGATTCGCGTGCCATACTCCAAGGCACTCCGATTCAGACAGATGAAGCCACACATGCCCAAAGGATTGATTCGCGCCATCGGCGCCTTGTTGACTGCTCTGGCTCTCTACAGCCTGCTGGGGTTTCTGATTTTGCCGGGCATCGCGTTGCGGGTTGCCAACCAACAACTGGCCAACTACGCCACGGTGCCTGCAACGATTTCGCGGATCGAACTCAATCCCTTCAGCCTCGAGGTGACCCTTTGGGGCCTGATCATCGGCGAACCGGGCAAGGAACAGGTCGGCTTTGAACGCCTGTACGCCAATTTGCGGTTGGACAGCCTGTGGACCAAGGCGCTGCACCTTTCCGATGTCGAGCTGGACAAGCCCAAGACCGAGATCCTGTTCGACAAGGAAGGCAAGCTCAACCTGCTCGGCCTGTTCAAGATCCCCGCCAGCGAGCCAACTCCGGCCGACCCGAACGCCAAACCGTTTCCGATGCGCATCGAGCGGATCAAACTGGCGGGCGGCGCCGTGCATTTCAGGGATGCGCGCCCCAGCGAGCCCATTGAATTCCTCTACGACAAACTCGATTTCGAGCTGAACAACCTCAGCACCCTGCCCGAAGACAACGCCGACATGACGCTGGTGGCTGTCGGGCCCAATGGTGGCCAGATCAACTGGACCGGTAACTTCAGCCTCATCCCCATCGCCTCCGAAGGTAAGCTCAAAGTCACCGACGGCAAGATGAAAGCCTTTTGGCCCTATGTGCGAGACGCGGTGCCACTGGTGCTCGAGGACGGCGTCTACACCCTCAGTACCGACTACAAGCTCAACCTGTCCAAGGAAACCGAACTGCTGCTGAGCAACGTCGACCTGAGCGTTGCCCCTTTCGCCATCAAGGCGCCGGACGGCCGGCCATTGGTCAAGCTCGAACGACTGGACGTGACTGAAACCACTGTCGACCTGGCCAAGCAGCAAGTCGTTGTCGGCAAGATCCGCAGCCATAAGCTCGAAACCTGGGCCGCACTTGAAGCTGACGGGCAACTCGACTGGCAAAAACTGTTCGCCAGCCAACCGTCGAAGCCGGCTGCCAAAGCTGCCGCCGAACCCGCCAGTACTCCGGCGGCGGCTGATTCACCGAAAGAACCTGCTGCCCCCAGCAAACCCTGGCAGGTGCTGCTCAAAGACGTGCAACTGCGCGATTACCAGGTGCATCTGGCGGACCGCAAGGCACAACCCGCCGTGGCACTGGAAGTGGGGCCACTGAACCTGGACCTGCAGAATTTCGACAGCCTCAACGGTTCGCCCTTCAACCTCAAGCTCGACACCGGCCTGGGCAAGCAAGGCAAAGTCATGGCAGACGGCGTGGTCAATCTGGCGCCCGTCAGTGCCAAGTTGAAGGTGCAAACCAAGGACATCGACCTGCGTGTTGCCCAGTCCTACATCACTCCGTTCATCCGCCTGGAACTGCGCAGCGGCATGCTCGGCACAGACCTGGCCGTCGACCTGAAAAGCACCGAGCCGCTGGCGTTCAGCGTCACCGGCCGCGCGCAGATCGATCAACTGCACACCCTCGACACCCTGAAAACCCGCGACTTCCTGAAATGGCAGCAAGTGGTGGTCGAAGGGCTGAATTATCAGCACGGCGACAGCCTGTCGATCGACAAGGTCAACCTGTTCCAGCCCTATGTGCGCTTCATGATCAACGATGACCGCACCACCAACATCGATGACCTGTTGATCCCCCAACCAGCCGACGCAGGCGCCAAGACCGCCGCCGGCAAACCGGCCGCGAGCAAGGACAAGCCGCTGGGCATCCACATTGGCGGCATCGCCATCAATGACGGCTCGGCCAACTTCGCCGACTTCAGCCTCACCCCGAACTTCGCCACAGCAGTTCAACAGCTCAACGGCCAGATCGGCACCATCGACAGCCGCCAGGCCAAACCGGCCAGCGTCGACGTCAAAGGCAAGGTCGATCGTTATGCGCCGGTGACCATCAAGGGCGCGGTCAACCCGTTCGACCCGATGGCCAGCCTCGACATCGCCACCAGTTTCAAACGGGTGGAACTGACCACGCTGACCCCCTACTCCGGTAAGTTCGCCGGCTATCGCATCCGCAAGGGCCGTCTCAACCTGGACCTGCATTACCTGATCACCAAGGGCCAACTGAAGGCTGAAAACAAAGTGGTGATCGAGCAGCTGCAACTGGGTGAAAAAGTCGACAGCCCCGACGCAGTGAGCCTGCCGCTGAAGCTGGCGATCGCGTTGCTCAAGGACGTCGACGGCAAGATTTCCATCGAGTTGCCGGTGACCGGCGACCTCAACAATCCGCAGTTCAGCGTCATGCCGATTGTCTGGCAGACCCTGCGCAACCTGATCGTCAAAGCCGCGGCCGCGCCGTTCAAAATGATTGGCGGGCTGATCAGTGGCGGTGGTTCGGAAGACCTGGGCACTGTGGCGTTTGCACCGGGTTCAAGCGACCTGAGCAAAGAGGCCGAGGGGTCGTTGGTCAAGCTGTCCAAGGCCCTCAAGGAACGGCCGGCCCTGCGCCTGGAAATCGAAGGCACTGCCGCACAAAGCAGCGATGGCCCGCTGATCGCCGAGCAACGCCTGGAACGCGAATACCAGTACAACTACTACAAAATGCTCCAGCGCCGTGGCGACAAAGTGCCGGCCCAGGCGTCCATGCTGCAAGTGCCGGACAGCGAGAAAGGTCCGCTGCTGGAAGGGATCTACCGCACGCGCCTGAAAAATCAGCCACCTGCCGAGTGGAAGGACCTGGGCAAGGAAGAACGCACCGCAAAAATGCGCGCCGACGTGATCAAGTTCTGGAGCACCAGCGACGTGCTTTTGCGCCAACTGGGCCAGGATCGCGCCAGCAGCATCAAGGACTATCTGGTCGACAAGGCGCAACTGGCCGATGACCGCGTGTACTTCATCGATGCCAACCTCGGCGAAGCGGAGAGTGACGGTAAGGTCGTGACTCCCCTGCATCTGGACGCCGAGTGATGATCAAGCAGCTGCTGATCGGCCTGACCTTGGCACTGGGTGCCAGTCAGGCTGGCGCGGCGGATACGCTGCGTTGCGGCAGCCAGTTGGTCAGCGTGGGCGACCGGTCCAGCGAAGTGCTGCAGAAGTGCGGCGAGCCGGTCAGCCGCGATCTGTTGGGCTACAAGCGCAGCGCCAATCGGCGGGAAGAGTTTCAGGTCGAGGAATGGACTTACGGGCCGAACGGCGGGATGTATCAGTACCTGCGATTCGAAGGCAATCGCCTGAAGCAGATCACCAGTAAACGCGGCAATTAAGCACCCCACAAGACACTGTAGGAGCGAGCTTGCTCGCGATGGCGGCGCAACATTCAACACAAATGTTGAATGTTATGGCCTCATCGCGAGCAAGCTCGCTCCTACAGTTTTATGTGTTGCCCAGAATAGAACAGGCCCCCGACACGAATGTCGGAGGCCTGTAATGGCCACATCCTTATGGCCTTCGCATGAACTCCCAAGTAGCGGTTGACGTATGACTCGGCTCGTCTACCGCTCCTTCTCCCGGTCCAGGCGAGAAGTCTTGCCTTACTCGGCTTTCAGGCCGTCAGCGGAGACCGCTTTGACGCCTTTGATTTTCTTGGTGATGGCCACGGCGGTGGCTTTCTGAGCGTCAGTCACCGCGACGGTGGACGACAGCGATACAACACCTTTGTTGGTTTCGACTTTGATGTCGGTACCAGGAATACCTTTTTCGGTTACCAGATCACTTTTAACTTTGGTGGTGATCCAGGTATCGGAAGTCGCTTCCTTGGCCTTGGTCACTTCACCCGCCGC
Source organism: Pseudomonas sp. PB120 (assembly GCF_009761815.1). GTDB lineage: Bacteria > Pseudomonadota > Gammaproteobacteria > Pseudomonadales > Pseudomonadaceae > Aquipseudomonas. The sequence goes on along the minus strand of NZ_RWIN01000011.1, from coordinate 52,640 downwards.
CAGTGTCATCGGGGCTTGGGTGGTCTGGGTAGTCTGTGCAAATGCTGCGTTGGCCATAGTCAGGGTCAGCGCGGTAGCAGTAGCGGCAACGATTGCGAACTTCTTCATACGAGTAACTCCTGTTTTTCCAGATAGTCTGCTGCGTGTCTTGTCAGCAGGGTTACTGGGTATATTGCGAACGCTGTGCCAACTTTGAAACAGAGAGTAAATCCTTTAAATTCAACAGGTTATAAAATCAGTCAATTTTCGAAATCATGCAAATTGCATGACTTCGTAATTATCTACATGCAAGTTGCGGGTTTTGCCGCAGGCCTAAGGCCATGAATTGTCGAGACTTTCTTCCAGATCTTATAAAAGGCAAAAGCTGGACAAAAAAATACCCCGCCGTTAATGGCGGGGTATGGGGTCAGCCCGTTGAATCAGACACCGGGGCAACTGGTGGTTGTGTAATCTTTTGCGGCCGTTGTTTTGCACGTCCAGCCCGAATCGGCAGCACGGGTCAATGTAATCACTTTACCCAATACCGGCGCCGGCGCATTGAGCAGCGTGCACGTAATCGTCCCCGTTCCGTCAGCCACTTTACCTGCTGCAGTCAACGTGCAGTTTTGAGTGGCGGACACATTGTTGTTGACGTTCGCGATGGTGGCATCGGCGGAGCCCGCGTTGATCACGTCTTCGAAAGCGACTTTAAGCGCGGAGGCCTCGGCAATGCCTGCGGTCACCTTGGCCCGGGCCTGATACTTGGAGTATTGCGGCAACGCAAACGTCGCCAGAATCCCGATGATCGCCACCACGATCAGCAGTTCGATAAGCGTAAAACCTTTCTGAGTATTCATAGACAAGCTCCATGCATGAGTCGACATCTCATGATCTGAATTAGCCGCAGCACAGCCCATGCCAAGCCCTTAGCACCCTATTAGCAGGGCCCGAAACCCACGCCACGAACCTTCCTACCCCCAGCATCCGCACTATCTGACACTTTTTGTCACCTCAACCCCGCTGGTTTGGCTCAGCTCCTTGACTAGGCTATAAGTCATGAACTGTCTGCGTCCGGTATCCCAATGAATGACATCGCCCTAAGCGGTCTGGCCAAGCAATTGGTCCTGGCCGAGCTGCTCACTGACCAAAGCGCGCAACAGGCGTATCAACAAGCACTGCGCAACCGAATCTCCCTGGTCAGTTACCTGGTGCAAAACAGGCTGGTGAAAAGCCGTCAGGTCGCCGAGATCGCTTCGGAGCACTTCGGCATGGCGCTGCTGGACCTCAACTGCCTGGACAAGGAAACCCAACCCAAAGGGCTGGTCAGCGAAAAACTGGTCCGACAGCACCACGCCCTGCCCCTGTGGCGGCGCGGCAACAAGCTGTTCGTGGGGGTTTCCGATCCGACCAATCATCAGGCCATCAACGACATCCAGTTCAGCACCGGGCTCACCACCGAAGCCATCCTGGTGGAGGACGACAAGCTCAGCGACGCCATCGAAAAATTCTTCGACACCCACGGCACCGGCCTGGAAGACATGCCGGATATTGACCTCGATGGCCTCGACATCGAGACCCACGACGAGCGCAAACAGGACGCCATTGCCGGCCAGGATGCCGACGACGCCCCCGTGGTGCGCTTCGTTCACAAAATGCTGCTGGATGCGATCAAGAGCGGCTCCTCCGACCTGCATTTCGAGCCCTACGAAAAAACCTACCGCGTGCGGATGCGCACCGACGGCATGCTGCGAGAAGTCGCCAGGCCGCCGATTCAACTGGCCAGCCGGATCGCCGCAAGGCTGAAAGTCATGGCCAGCCTCGACATCTCCGAGCGGCGCAAAACCCAGGACGGCCGGATCAAGATGCGCCTGTCGAAAAGCAAATCCATCGACTTCCGCGTCAACACACTGCCGACGCTGTGGGGCGAGAAAGTGGTGATCCGGATCCTCGACCCGTCCAGCGCACAGATGGGCATCGACGCACTCGGCTACGAGCCGGAGCAGAAAGACTTGTACATGGCCGCGCTCAAGCAGCCACAAGGGATGATCCTGGTGACCGGGCCCACCGGTTCCGGCAAGACCGTGTCGCTGTACACCGGCCTGAACATCCTCAACACCGTGGACATCAACATCTCGACCGCCGAAGACCCGGTGGAGATCAACATGGAAGGCATCAACCAGGTCAACGTCAATCCCAAGCAAGGGATGGATTTCGCCCAAGCGTTGCGCTCGTTCCTGCGTCAGGACCCGGACGTGATCATGGTCGGTGAAATCCGCGACCTGGAAACCGCCGAAATTGCGATCAAGGCGGCACAAACCGGGCACTTGGTGCTCTCGACCCTGCACACCAACAGCGCGGCAGAAACCCTGACCCGCCTGCATAACATGGGCATTCAGGGCTTCAACATCGCCACCTCGGTCAGTTTGATCATCGCCCAGCGCCTGGCGCGCAAACTGTGCAGCCACTGTAAAACGCCAATCGAGATTCCTCGCGAGGCACTGATCAAGGAAGGCTTCCCCGAGGAACGCATCGGCTCGTTCACGATCTATGAGCCGGTCGGTTGCGATCACTGCAACGGCGGTTACAAGGGGCGCGTGGGGATTTATGAAGTGGTGAAGAACACACCGGACCTGCAACGGCTGATCATGGCCGAAGGCAATTCGCTGGAAATCGATATTCAGATGCGTAAGGACGGCTTCGACGACCTGCGTACTTCGGGCCTGCACAAGGCGATGCAAGGCATCACCAGCCTTGAAGAAATCAACCGGGTCACCAAGGACTGAACATGGCGGTCAAAGCAGCGAAAATCAGTATCTATGCCTGGGAAGGCACGGACCGCAAAGGCACGAAAATGACCGGCGAACTCAGCGGCCAGAATCCGGCGCTGATCAAGGCACAACTGCGCAAGCAAGGCATAAATCCCGGCAAGGTCCGCCGTAAATCCGCGTCGATTCTCAGCCTGGGCAAACGCATCAAGGCTCAGGACATCGCCCTTTTCACACGGCAGATGGCAACGATGATGAAGGCCGGCGTGCCGTTGCTGCAGTCGTTCGACATCATCGGCGAAGGCTTCGATAACCCGGCCATGCGCAAATTGGTGGACGAGGTGAAACAGGAAGTCGCCGCGGGTAACAGCTTCGCCGCGTCCCTGCGCAAGAAACCGCAGTACTTTGATGAGTTGTACTGCAACCTGGTGGATGCCGGCGAACAGGCCGGCGCGCTGGATACCCTGCTGGAGCGGGTGGCCACCTACAAGGAAAAGAGCGAAAGCCTCAAGGCCAAGATCAAGAAAGCCATGACCTATCCGCTGGCCGTGGTGTTTGTCGCCATCATCGTCACCGGCATTTTGCTGGTGAAGGTCGTGCCGCAATTCGAGTCGGTGTTCAAAGGCTTCGGTGCCGAATTGCCGGCCTTCACGGTGATGGTGATCGGGCTGTCGGAATTCATGCAGCAATGGTGGTGGGCGATGCTCGGCGGGCTGATTGCAGCCATCTTCGGGCTGCGTCACGCCTTCAAAACGTCGGAAAAATTTCGCGACAACATGGACACCTGGCTGCTGAAAATGCCGTTGATTGGCACGCTGATGTACAAGTCCGCCGTGGCCCGTTACGCCCGCACGCTGTCGACCACTTTTGCCGCCGGCGTGCCGTTGGTGGAAGCCCTGGAATCGGTGGCCGGGGCCACCGGCAACATTGTGTTCAAGCGTGCCGTGCTACGGATCAAACAGGAGGTGTCCACCGGCATGCAGCTGAATTTTTCCATGCGTTCCTCGGGCATGTTCCCCAACATGGCGATTCAGATGACCGCCATCGGCGAAGAGTCCGGCGCCCTGGACGACATGCTCGACAAGGTCGCGAGTTTCTACGAGGCGGAAGTCGATAACATGGTCGACAACCTCACCGCCCTGATGGAGCCGTTCATCATGGTGGTATTGGGGATAATTGTCGGCGGCCTGGTCGTTGCGATGTACCTGCCTATCTTCCAACTCGGCTCAGCGATCTGACATGCCCTTGAATGAAATCCTGAGCGTCTACCCCTTGGCTTTCGTCGTCATAGCCCTGGTGGTCGGCCTGCTGGTCGGCAGCTTCCTCAATGTGGTGATCTGGCGCCTGCCGAAAATGCTCGAGCGCGAATGGCGCCAGCAGGCCCTCGAGCTGTTGGGCCTGCCCACCGAAACGCCGCTGCCAACTTACAACCTGATGCTGCCCCACTCCCAGTGTCCGCATTGTGGCCACCGGATCCGCGCGTGGGAAAACATCCCGCTCATCAGTTACGTCTTTCTGCGTGGGCGCTGTTCAAGCTGCGCCACGCCCATCAGCAAACGCTACCCGCTGACCGAACTGGCTTGCGGCCTGCTGTCGGCGTTCATCGCCTGGCACTTCGGTTTCGGCTGGCCCGCCTGCCTGGTGCTGGTCTTGAGCTGGGGATTGCTGGCCATGAGCCTGATCGATGCCGAGCATCAACTGCTGCCGGACGTGCTGGTGCTGCCGCTGATCTGGCTGGGGCTGATCGTCAACAGCTTCGAGCTGTTCGTGCCCTTGCAAGACGCGTTGTGGGGCGCAATTGCCGGCTATATGGCGCTCTGGTCGGTGTTCTGGCTGTTCAAGTTGATCACGGGCAAGGACGGCATGGGCTACGGTGATTTCAAGTTACTGGCCATGTTCGGCGCCTGGGGTGGCTGGCAAGTTTTGCCCCTGACCATCCTGTTGTCCTCCCTGGTGGGCGCGCTGATTGGCGTGATTTTGCTGCGCCTGCGCAACGCGAAAACCTCAACGCCGATCCCGTTCGGCCCCTATCTGGCGATTGCCGGCTGGATTGCGTTGCTCTGGGGTGGTCAAATAACCGACTTCTATTGGCAGTTTGTCGGTTTGAAATGAATACCCCTGTGGAAAAACCCTGGATTCTCGGCCTGACCGGCGGCATCGGCAGCGGCAAAAGCGCCGCGGCCCAGCACTTCATTGACCTCGGTATCCACGTGGTGGACGCCGATCACGCGGCACGCTGGGTGGTCGAACCCGGTCGTCCGGCATTGGTGAAGATCGCCGAACACTTCGGCCCCGGCGTGTTGCAAGCCGACGGGCAACTGGATCGCGCGGCTCTGCGCAAACTGATCTTTGAAGTGCCGGACGAGCGTCGCTGGCTTGAGGCCTTGCTGCATCCGTTGATCGGCAAGGAAATCACCGATCATCTGGCGCTGGCAAAATCACCTTACGCGATTCTGGTTTCGCCGCTGCTGATCGAATCCGGGCAGTACGCCATGACCCAGCGCGTCCTGGTGATCGATGCCCCCGAACAACTACAGATCGAACGCACCCTGCAGCGCGACCAGACCACCGAGCAACAGGTCCAGGCGATTCTCAAGGTGCAATCCAGCCGCCAGGATCGTGTGAGCCACGCCGACGATGTGGTGGTCAACGACCGCGACCTCGCCTGGCTGCACAGCGAGGTCGAACGCCTGCATCACTATTACCTTACTTTGCGTGGAGGCCAGTCATGAGCCAAACCCCAACCGTCAATTGCCCAACCTGTGGCGCCCCTGTCGAATGGAGCGCCACGAGCACGTTCCGGCCATTCTGCTCGGACCGTTGCAAACTGATCGACCTGGGTGCCTGGGCATCGGAAGAGCACAAGATTCCGGTCGCTCCCGATGCCGAGGACGAAATGTTCAGCGGCGATTTCGACCCGCGTCACTGATTCCTCGCAACGTCGACGACTTCAGTTTTGAGCGTGATCAGGACTTGGGGTCGTCGTCTTTCCATGGCGCCGACAGATAGCGCGTGCGGTTGAACGTTTCCAGCCACTCAGGCGTGAAGACCACCAGCGCGCTGACGATCATGCCGTTGATAAAGGCTTCCGGAAAAATCAGCAGCCACAAGTAACCGACAAAATCCTCCAGCCAGTACGGCATCGCAAAACGCTCGTCGAACCACAGCAACAACAGCGCCAGCAACAGGCACAACAACGCCGACAATGCAGCGGCAAAGAACCCGGAACAAAAGATATACACAAAAGGATTTCGCGGCTGCGCGCGCTCGACCAGGATGGCGCAGCACTCGGTGACCAGCACCGGCAGCAGGATGAACAACGCGCCATTCGCGCCGACGGCGGCCAGGTCCTGGCGACCGAGCAGCACCAATCCGCCTTGCGCCACCAGCCCGCCGACAATCGCGAGCGGCCAATCCAGCAGCAAGGTCACCGCCGTCAAGCCGATAAAGTGATACGAGACGCCCGTGTCGAAATCACGCCGAACCAGCCACAGCATGAACAGCGCGAACACGGTGCCGAACAGCAAATGCTGGCGCCGACTGTCGGTGAACAATTCGACCCAGGGCGCTCGCCAGACTGCCCAGGCAATCACCGGCATATAAATCAGCCAGCCGACCATCAGTGTCAGCGGCGACAGCAGCTCTTCGCCGATCATGCGGGTAACCCCTTGAACGCCACCGCAGACTCCTTGATTGAAAACAGCCCCATGCGCAGCAGTCTACTACGACCACAAAGTTGCTCCAGTCGATGCAAAGCTTTCTGCTTGTCGCATTTGAACGCTAAGCTTGGGCCTATGGATGACTCAGATTATTTACGCCTGCTGACCATCGCGGCCGAGCAAGCCAACGCGTTCCTGTCCAATGCCCGCAAATGGGAGCGTGAGCGTTGGGTCTGCCAGCGCCTGCTGCAAGGCCTGAACATTCCCTATCGCGCCGACGAGTTCGCGCCTGCCGGCGAGCCTCCGGACGTGCTGTTTCGTGACGCCAGTTTCGAGGTGTTCTTTGTCCTCGACGAGGGGCGGCGCCTCAATGACGAATGGCGCGACGAGCTGCAACGTCGGCGCAGTGCGTTTTCCCTCAGTTCGCTGGTCAGGCGCGAGGCCAAGCCCAAGCGCATTCCGGCCAATGAATTCTTGCTGAGGCTGGCGCCGACCTTGCGCAAAAAAGCGCACAACTACAAAGAACGCGGCATGGACCTGGGGGAACTGGACATCATCGCCTTCGCCAGCCTCAAGCGCGAAGTGCTGGACCTCAACAGCCATTTCCCGCCGCCTACCGAGTATCTGCGCCAGGGTTGGCGCTCGCTGTCGCTGGTCGGCCCGACGTTCGCCCGCGTGCTGTTCGCGCACCCGGATGCACCGGATTTCCTGCGCAGCAACCTGGGTCGCAGCATCGTGTTCGATGTCGGGATCAGCTTGTGAGTCCATTGCAGGAGCTGATCAACGAAGTCCCGCAAATTGGCCGCGTACGCTGGATCGGCGTGCGCCCGGAACCGCACACGCCGATGATCGAGCTTGATGCCGTGGAAGCACGACTCGAGGCCGGTTTGACCGGCGATCGCGCCCGTCCCGGGGTGCGCAATTCCCGGCAGGTGACGTTGATTCAGTGGGAGCACCTGGCAGTGATCAGTTCGCTGATGGGCCGGCCGCACGATAAACCGGTGTTGCCTGGCGAATTGCGGCGCAACCTCGTGATCAGCGGGATCAACCTGTTCAGCCTCAAGGGTCGCCGCTTCAAAATTGGCCAGGCCATTTTCGAAACCACCGGTTGGTGCCAACCTTGCGCGCGCCTGCAAAACAACCTCGGACCAGGGACCTTCCAGGCCATGCGCGGACATGGCGGAATCACCGCCCGAGTGTTACAAAGTGGAATCATTCGCCTGGACGATACAGTGAGCGTCGAGCCTGTACCGGACAGCGGCTATGCTCCGTTCAACGTTCGCTAAATCAGCCTGTAGCTTCTACACATTCAGCAACGTCTACCTGACGAGGCCTTTATGACCAGCCGCTTGAACCCCGACGACCAGAAACATGTCGAAGAGTACCTGCACCTGTCCCAGCACCGTGTCGAGCGCCGGCCTTTTCGGCCGTGGATGCTCCTGGTGGTGGTCCTGGCAGTGACCATTGGTTTGGGCCTGTTGAGCCGACTGATCAGTTACCTGACGCTATGAGCTGCCTCGCGCTCGCTCGGGTAATCGCACCGATTTCTTTTAGCCTTGCGAGATATCCCCATGACTCATCGTATTGTCATCGTTGGCGGCGGCGCCGGCGGTCTGGAGTTGGCTACCCGTCTGGGTAAGACTCTGGGCAAGCGCGGCACGGCCAGCGTGATGCTGGTCGACGCGAACCTGACCCACATCTGGAAACCGCTGTTGCACGAAGTGGCGGCCGGGTCGCTGAACTCTTCCGAAGACGAACTCAACTATGTTGCCCAGGCCAAATGGAACCACTTCGAGTTCCAGCTGGGGCGCATGAGCGGGCTCGATCGCACGCAGAAAAAAATCCAGCTCGCAGCCACTTACGACGAAGCCGGCCTGGAATTGGTGCCCGCCCGTGAAGTGGGTTACGACTCGCTGGTGATCGCGGTCGGCAGCACCACCAACGATTTCGGCACTCAGGGTGCGGCGCAGCATTGCCTGTTCCTCGACACCCGCAAACAGGCTGAACGCTTCCACCAGCAACTGCTCAACCACTACCTGCGCGCCCATGCCGGACAAACCGACAAGGTCGAACAAATCAGCGTGGCCATCGTCGGCGCGGGTGCTACCGGCGTCGAGCTGGCTGCGGAACTGCACAACGCCGCGCATGAATTGGCGGCCTACGGCCTGGACCGGATCAAACCGGAAAACATGCACATCACCCTGATCGAAGCAGGGCCACGCGTGCTACCGGCGCTGCCCGAGCGGATCGGCGGGCCTGTGCATAAAACCCTGGAGAAACTCGGGGTCAACGTCATGACCAATGCCGCGGTCAGCGAAGTAACGGCCGACAGCCTGATCACCGCCGACGGTAAAGTGATCAACGCCAGCCTGAAAGTCTGGGCTGCCGGCATTCGCGCTCCCGGTTTCCTCAAGGACATCGACGGTCTGGAAACCAACCGGATCAACCAGCTGCACGTATTGCCGACCCTGCAAACCACCCGCGACGAGAACATCTTCGCCTTCGGTGACTGCGCCGCGTGCCCTCAACCTGGCACCGATCGCAATGTGCCGCCGCGCGCCCAGGCCGCGCATCAGCAAGCCTCGCTGCTGGCGAAATCGTTGAAGCTACGGATCGAAGGCAAGGCACTGCCGGAATACAAGTACACCGACTATGGCTCGCTGATTTCGCTGTCGCGTTTTTCGGCTGTGGGTAACTTGATGGGCAACCTGACCGGCAGCGTGATGCTTGAGGGTTGGTTGGCGCGGATGTTTTACGTGTCGCTGTATCGCATGCACCAGATGGCACTGTATGGCGCGTTTCGCACGGCGATGCTGATGCTGGGTAGCAAAATCGGGCGTGGGACTGAGCCACGCCTCAAGCTGCACTAACACACATACCCACTGTGGGAGCGAGCCTGCTCGCGATAGCAATCTGTCAGTGACACATGAGTTGACTGACACACCGCTATCGTCGGAACGCCGCCCGGAGCCAGGCTCACTCCTACATTTGATCTCCATTGATTTGAAGATCTGTGTCTCAGTGTATCTCCCTCCGCGATTTCGCCCCTTCGCTTACAAACTCCCCCCTTGCGCGACACAGTAGCGATACACCCCGACCGTTAAATAGCCACATCCGAGCAAGGCACCTCGCCCGCTTCGGCTATCGCCGCACTCACGTGGCGCCCACTATTGAGCGGTTGTGTTGCGCAACCCAGGAGATTTCAAATGTCCCGTACCACTAAAAACACTATCGGTCTGCTCGGCGCTGTTTTGGCCGGTGGCATGATGCTGACAGGCTCTGTATTCGCCTCCCAGCCCCTGACCCAAGGTTATCTGCTGGCGTCGGCGGAACAGGTTGTGAAAACCCCTGAAGGCAAATGCGGTGAAGGCAAATGTGGCGATGCGTCGATGGCCAAGACTGACACCGATGGCGACGGCAAAGTATCCCGCGCCGAATTCCTGAAGGTGGCGCCGAAGTCCAACTTCGACAAGATCGACACCAACCATGACGGCTTCATCGACGAACAGGAAGCGTTCGATAACGTGAAAGCCAACTACGAAGCCAACGGCAAGAAAATGCCGAAAGGCCTGTTCGAACACCTGAAAGACCAAGACGGCGCCTAAGCCTCTGAGCACCAAGCCGCGCTTTTCCCTGGGGAAGCGCGGCTTTTTTTCGTCTGAAGGATTTACACCCGGAAACGCTGCACCATGCCTTGCAAGGCATTGGCCAGTTTCGACAACTCATGGCTGGAGGTGCTGGTCTGATCGGCACCGGCGGCGGAGCGCACCGACAGGTCGCGAATGTTCACCAGGTTACGGTCCACTTCCCGTGCCACTTGAGCCTGTTCTTCGGCAGCGCTGGCGATCACCAGATTTCGCTCGTGAATCTCATGTACCGATGCGGTGATGGTCTGCAGGGCCTCACCAGCACGCTCTGCCAGAACCAGCGTGCTGGCCGCACGGGAAGCGCTGGCCTGCATGGAGTCCAGCGCCAGGCTCGAACCGTTGCGCATGCCTTGCACCATTTGCTCGATTTCCTGGGTCGATTGCTGGGTACGGTGCGCCAGTGCACGTACTTCGTCGGCCACGACCGCAAAACCGCGACCACTCTCGCCCGCCCGCGCCGCTTCAATTGCAGCGTTTAGCGCCAGCAGATTGGTTTGCTCTGCAATGGCCCGAATCACATCCAGCACCTTGCCGATGTCCTGCGACTGATTGGCCAGGGATTGCACCAGCTCCCCGGTATGCTGCACGTCGCTGGCCAGGGCGCTGATGGCGCTGGCGGTTTCACTGACCCGCTCCTGCCCCTGATGCGCCGACTCACTGGACTGTCGAGTGGCGTCGGAGGTGGACACCGCGTTGCGCGCCACTTCTTCTACCGCAATCGTCATTTCGTTGACCGCGGTGGCCGCTTGCTCAATTTCGTTGTTCTGTTGTTGCAGGCCGTGAGTGCTGTCGAGGGTTACCGCGTTCAATTCGTCTGCTGCGGTCGCTAACTGGGTGGCCGACCCGCTGATGCCTTGCAGGGTTTCGCGCAGATTCTGCTGCATGGTCGACAGGGCCTTCAGCAAACGGCTCACTTCGTCATTGCCATGGGTTTCGATTGGCCAGGTCAGATCACCCTGGGCCACGTGCTCTGCGGCGCTCAAGGCTTCAGTCAGCGGACGGACGATGCTGCGGGTCAGCAACATGGCCAGGGCGACGGTGGCCAGGGCCGCGAGCGCGATGAACAGGCTGACGATCATTCTTGACGTTTCGTAATGCGCTGCGGACTTCTCGCTTTCGGCGGCAACTTGCTTGGCGAACAGCTCCGCCAGGTCATTGAGCTGTTTACCGGAGCCATCGACCACGGTTTTCATGTCGATCAGCAGCAGTTTGGTCAGTTCGTCGCGGCGACCTTGTTCCGCCAGGGTGAACGACTGGGCGATGCCGGTGCGATAGGCGGCAAACGTGGTTTTGAACTGGTCATACAAGGCCTGGCCTTCGGCGGTATCGACCAGCTTGTCATAGGCGGCGATTTTTTCACTCAGCTCTTTGTCACGGGTATCCATTTGACCGCGGTAGACCGGAATGTTTTTCGGGTCCTGATCAAGGGCCATGCGCAGGGATATGGTGCGGATGCGCAACATGAGCTCACGAATATCGTCGCCACCACGAATGCTCGGCAACCATTGCTTCTCCACCGCGACCTCGCTTTCGCGAATGCTCGACATTTGCCCCAACGCAAAAATCCCGAGCAACGCCACCAGCACGGCAATCAAGGCGAATCCCAAGGCGGCCCGAGGGGCGATATTCAACTGGCGAAGCAACATAACGAGCAGCCTTTTTCTTGTAGTGGCTTGGATAAGGGGCGTGTTTGGCAGAACCCCCGTCGCTTCGTTATCGGCAAGTTGTACGATGACTTGAAGTGAATAGCTTTTTCGCAGGCAAAAAAAATCCCCGTATCTTTCGATACGAGGATTTTTAATATGGTCGGGGTAAGGGGATTCGAACTCCTGACATCCTGCTCCCAAAGCAGGCGCGCTACCGGACTGCGCTATACCCCGGTAAAAAAAAGGCGACCTTTACAAGTCGCCTTCTTCGATCAGCGCTTTTGGCCTCTGATCTTAAGATTCGATTCCAGCGTTAACTGGTTTCAAAAATGGTGGGTCGTGTGGGATTCGAACCTACGACCAATTGGTTAAAAGCCAACTGCTCTACCAACTGAGCTAACGACCCAAAAATGGTCGGGGTAAGGGGATTCGAACTCCTGACATCCTGCTCCCAAAGCAGGCGCGCTACCGGACTGCGCTATACCCCGGTTTGAAATTGGCTCCGTGACCAGGACTCGAACCTGGGACCCAATGATTAACAGTCATTTGCTCTACCGACTGAGCTATCACGGAACTACATATTTCAATTTACAACGGTGAAGCTTTACTGCGTTCTCTTCGACCCGTTCGCATCGCTGCGTTCGTGTGTCTGAGGCGCGCTATTCTACAATCTTAAGCACCTCTGTCAACCCCCTAAATTGCATTCAAGTTAATGATTTGCAACTTATTTCAGATTCCTGCTTGGGGAGCAGAAACCCTACCGGGTGACTTACTGCGGGGCGCACTTTACAAGCCTTTTCCTTTCAGTTCAACAACCTGACGAAAAAAAGGCCTCGCAATGCGAGGCCTCTTTCATTTTGTTGCCGTCGTGGATCAGACGAAGACGATTTCGTCGTTTTCCACCACGCCTTTCGCCGTATCGCCGGGCAAGAATCGACCCGACAGAATCAGCTGCGCCAACGGGTTTTCGATCCAGCGCTGGATCGCGCGTTTCAGCGGCCGCGCGCCATACACAGGGTCGTAACCCACCGCGATCAGCTTATCCATGGCCTCAGGGCTGAGTTCCAGCTTCAGCTCCCGTTCGGTCAGGCGGCTGCGCAGGCGACCCAACTGGATCTCGGTGATACCGGCGATCTGATCCCGGGCCAATGGCTCGAAGATCACCACTTCGTCCACCCGGTTGATGAACTCCGGCCGGAAGTGCGACGAAATCGCATCCATCACCGCTGCACGTTGCGCCTCACGATCACCGACCAATTCCTGGATCTGTACCGAGCCCAGGTTGGAGGTCATGACGATCACGGTATTCTTGAAATCCACCGTGCGACCATGACTGTCGGTCAGTCGGCCGTCTTCCAGCACTTGCAGCAAGATGTTGAAGACGTCCGGGTGGGCCTTCTCTACCTCATCCAGCAGAATCACCGAATAAGGCTTGCGACGCACCGCCTCGGTCAGATAACCGCCTTCTTCATAGCCTACATAGCCTGGTGGCGCGCCGATCAGTCGAGCCACGGAATGTTTCTCCATGAACTCGGACATGTCGATCCGCACCATGGCCTCTTCAGTATCAAAGAGGAACTCGGCCAGTGCCTTGCACAGCTCGGTTTTACCGACACCGGTCGGGCCGAGGAACATGAACGAACCGCTCGGACGATTCGGGTCGGACAACCCGGCCCGCGAACGACGTACCGCGTTGGAAACCGCGACCACCGCTTCGTCCTGACCGATCACGCGTTGGTGCAACAGGCTTTCCATCTTCATCAGCTTGTCGCGCTCGCCTTCGAGCATTTTCGACACGGGAATGCCGGTCCACTTCGACACGACTTCGGCGATTTCTTCCTCGGTCACCTTGCTGCGCAGCAGCTGGTTTTCACTTTTGCCGTGCTGATCGACCATTTGCAGGCTGCGCTCCAGGTCCGGGATCACCCCATATTGCAGCTCGGCCATGCGGTTCAGGTCGCCTTTGCGGCGTGCCGCTTCCAGTTCCTGACGGGACTGTTCGATTTTCTGCTGGATCTGCGCAGAACCCTGAACTTCGGCTTTTTCCGAATTCCAGATTTCTTCGAGGTCCGAATACTCACGCTCCAGACGAACGATTTCTTCCTGGAGTTTTTCCAGGCGCTTGATCGCCGCTTCGTCGCTTTCTTTCTTCAGCGCCTGGGATTCCACCTTCAGCTGAATCAGGCGACGCTCCAGTCGATCCAGCACTTCCGGCTTGGAGTCGATCTCCATGCGGATGCGGCTGGCCGCTTCGTCTATCAGGTCAATGGCCTTGTCCGGCAATTGACGGTCCGTGATGTAGCGATGGCTGAGCTTGGCCGCGGCGATGATCGCGCCGTCGGTGATCGCCACCTTGTGGTGAACCTCGTAACGCTCTTTCAGGCCACGCAGGATGGCGATGGTGTCTTCTTCGCTCGGCTCATCTACCAGGACTTTCTGGAAACGTCGTTCGAGCGCCGCGTCCTTCTCTATATATTGGCGGTACTCGTTGAGCGTGGTCGCGCCGACGCAGTGCAGCTCACCGCGAGCCAATGCTGGCTTGAGCATGTTGCCGGCATCCATCGAACCTTCGCCTTTACCGGCGCCGACCATGGTGTGCAGTTCGTCGATGAACAGAATGATCTGCCCTTCCTGCTTCGACAGTTCATTGAGCAGGGATTTCAGGCGCTCTTCGAACTCGCCACGGTATTTGGCACCCGCGATCAACGCCCCCATATCCAGGGACAACAGGCGTTTGCCTTTCAGGCCATCCGGCACTTCGCCGTTGATAATGCGCTGTGCCAGGCCTTCAGCAATGGCGGTTTTACCCACGCCAGGCTCACCGATCAACACCGGGTTGTTCTTGGTACGACGTTGCAGGACCTGAATGGTCCGGCGAATTTCGTCGTCACGGCCGATCACTGGATCGAGCTTGCCCTCTTCGGCGCGCTTGGTCAGGTCGACGGTGTATTTATCCAGCGCCTGACGCGACTCCTCGTGGTTGGCGTCATTGACGGCCTCACCACCACGCAGGTTAGTGATCGCGTTTTCCAGGGCCTTCTTGCTGACGCCCTGGCCGAGCAACAATTTGCCGAGTTTGCTGTTCTCGTCCATGGCGGCGAGCAGCACCAGCTCACTGGAAATGAACTGGTCGCCTTTTTGCTGGGCCAGACGGTCGGCCTGATTGAGCAGGCGTGCCAGATCCTGCGACATGTTGACGTCGCCGGTCGGATTCTGGATTTTCGGTAGCTGGTCGAGCTCTTTGGTCAGCTCTTTACGCAAGCTGTTGACGTCAAAACCGACCTGCATCAGCAGGGGCTTGATCGAACCGCCCTGCTGCTCAAGCATGGCTTGCATCAAGTGCGCCGGCTCGATGCCGGGATGGTCAAGGCCGACGGCCAGAGATTGGGCGTCGGATAGAGCTAACTGCAATTTGCTGGTTAAACGATCTATACGCATGGGTCACCTTCCTTTTGAGCAGGCCGGACCTATAAAACATCCTGAATGAAGAAACCTGCCAGATACCGTTATAGATGCGGTCGATTCTGGGAGTTTCAAGCGTCGCACAGTTGACGCAGGTCAGAGGAGTTTAGCGTTCGAGCCAAATAAGGGAGGCAAACCGACCGGTGCGAGGACTGCGGCGGTAAGAAAAGAAGCGTGGATCGGTCACGGTGCAGAATCCGCCGCCATAAACAGCGGTGACGCCGCGAGCAGCCAGACGCAGACGCGCCAGCGCGTAGATATCAGCTATGAATTTGCCAGCATTCGCACTTGGCACAAAAGCTTCGGCAGCTTCAGGCAGTTGCTGAATGAAGGTTTCACGCACTTCCGGGCCGACTTCAAAAACTTGCGGGCCGATGGCCGGGCCGAGCCAGACCAACACCTCGGCAGGTGGCACGTCCAGACTGTCGAGGGTCGCTTCCAGCACACCCGCCGCCAGACCGCGCCAACCGGCATGGGCCGCGGCTACGCGAGTACCGGCGCGGTCGCAAAACAGCGCCGGCAGGCAATCAGCGGTCATTGCCGCGCAGGCGATACCCGGTGTTGCTGTCCAGCTGGCATCGGCGGTCGCCGTAACCCCCGGATCCGCGTGGGCCACGACGATGCCGTGAACCTGCTGCAGCCAGGCCGGTTGAATGTTGAAATGATCGGTCAAACGACGGCGATTCTCGGCAACGGCTTCAGGGCTGTCGTCGACGTGATCGCCGAGGTTGAGGCTGTCGAACGGCGCCAGACTGACGCCGCCCGCACGGGTGGTCACGCAGGCTTTCACCCCGGCAGGCGCGGGCCAGTCGGGAATCAGCCAGTCACTCATCCGATGAACGCCTCACGGTCTTGCTTGAGCAGGGTCAGCAACCAGACGAAATCGTCCGGCAGTGGCGACTCCCAGCTCATGCGTTTACCGGTGGTCGGGTGATCCAGCTCCAGGAACCGCGCGTGCAGTGCCTGACGCGGGAACGTCTTCAAGGAATCGACCATGGTCTGGCTGGCCGCTGGCGGAATACGGAAACGACCGCCGTAGGCTGGGTCTCCGACCAACGGGTAGTTGATGTGGGCCATGTGCACGCGAATCTGGTGCGTACGACCGGTTTCCAGCTTCACCCGCACGTGAGTGTGGGAACGGAAACGCTCGAGCACGCGGTAATGGCTGACGGCCTGCTTGCCACCTTCCATCACGGCCATTCGCTGGCGTTGCTGGCCGTGACGACCGATCGGCGCGTTGATCTTGCCACCCGCCGTCACGACACCGATTACGATGCACTCGTAGATGCGGCTGACGCTGCGGCTCTGCAACTGTGTTACCAGCTGCGTCTGCGCCTGAATGGTCTTGGCCACCACCATCAGACCGGTGGTGTCCTTGTCCAGACGGTGCACGATACCGGCGCGGGGCACATTGATAATGTCCGGCACGTGGTGCAGCAAGGCGTTGAGCAAGGTGCCATCAGCGTGACCGGCAGCCGGATGCAC
Source organism: Pseudomonas sp. PB120 (assembly GCF_009761815.1). Lineage (GTDB taxonomy): Bacteria > Pseudomonadota > Gammaproteobacteria > Pseudomonadales > Pseudomonadaceae > Aquipseudomonas. The sequence goes on along the minus strand of NZ_RWIN01000011.1, from coordinate 35,997 downwards.
CACCAGGCCCGCAGGCTTGTTGATCACCAGGATGTCGTCGTCTTCGTAGACGATGTCCAGCTCGATGTCTTGAGCGATCCATTCGCCCTGAGCTTCCTGCTCGGCAGTCAGCTCAAGAATGGCGCCACCGTGAACGATGTCTCGCGGGCGGATAACCGCCCCATCCACAGTCAGGCGGCCGTCTTTGATCCAGGCGGAAAGGCGCGAGCGCGAGTGCTCAGCGAATAATTGTGCGGCGACTTGATCGAGGCGTTGGCCGCCCAATTCGGACGGCACCTCTGCGCGAAGTTCAATTTTATCGGACATGCTCAGACTAGGCGTCGGCACAGCCTTTGGTTTCGGCTGCGCGCTTGTGGTTAAATACGGCGTCTTTTGCCCCGAGGCTATTCAACGGGGCGCTCATCATAACAGGACGGCCCCGCCCAAGACAGCGGCCGTCATAGGGACGCAAGCCGCCATGCAAGTGAAACACCTGCTGCTGATCGCCATCCTCGCATTGACCGCTGCTTGCTCATCGAAGGAAGTCGTAGACGAAAACCTTAGCGAAGTCGAGCTGTACCAGCAGGCTCAGCAAGATCTGGACAACAATAGCTACACCGCCGCCACAGCCAAGCTGAAGGCGCTGGAGTCGCGTTACCCGTTCGGTCGCTATGCTGATCAGGCTCAACTCGAGCTCATTTACGCTAACTACAAGAACACCGAGCCAGAGGCTGCGAAGTCCGCTGCCGAGCGTTTCATTCGTTTGCACCCACAGCATCCGAACGTGGATTACGCCTATTACCTCAAGGGCCTGACCTCTTTCGACCAGGACGTCGGCCTGCTGTCGCGTTTCCTGCCGCTGGACATGACCAAGCGTGACCCGGGTGCTGCCCGCGACTCCTACAACGAGTTCGCCCAGCTGACCAGCCGCTTCCCGAACAGCCGCTATTCGCCGGACGCCAAGCAGCGCATGATCTACTTGCGCAACCTGCTGGCAGCCTACGAGATTCACGTTGCCGACTACTACCTGACCCGTCAGGCCTATGTGGCTGCCGCGAACCGTGGTCGCTATGTAGTGGAAAACTTCCAGGAAACCCCTTCGGTCGGTGACGGCCTGGCGGTGATGACCGAGTCTTACCAGCGTCTGCACCTGGACGAACTGGCGGCCACCAGCCTCGAAACCCTGAAGCTCAACTACCCGAACCACCCAAGCCTGGTGGACGGTCAGTTCGTGCCGTCGGTAGCCGAAGCCGACAACCGTTCGTGGTTGAGCAAGGCGACCCTGGGCCTGATCGAATCCCGTCCGCCGCTGCCGCCGGGCGAAACCCGCGCCAACCAGGACGTGCAGAAGCAGTTCCAGGACGCCAAGGACGCGATACCAAGCGAGCTCAAGCCTAAAGATGGCAATGGCGACGTGATCGAAGAAGAAAATCACGAAGCGGAAGGCAACAACAGCGACCGTTCGTGGTTCAGCTACATGACCTTCGGCGTGTTCGACTGATTCGTCGGGTTGTGCAAAAGGGAGGCTCTCGAGCCTCCCTTTTTATTGCCTGCTTTTTCGGGTGAATGAATACGCTGTGCGCCTGACCCGTCCTTGGCTAAACTGCTGAATCATTAATCAAATAGCAGCTCACCATGCTTCGTTTATTGTTCTGGATCGCTCTGATTGCCGCTGCGGTATGGTTCTGGCGCAAGTTCAAGGGCCAGGCGTCCGCGCCCAAGTCCTCCCCCGAGCTGGAAGCGGCCCCCATGGTCCGTTGCGCTCATTGCGGCGTCCACCTGCCCCGCGACCGCGCGCTGAATCTCCAACAACAGTGGTATTGCAGCCAGGCTCACCTTGAGCAAGGCCCGGGTTCCAGTGATCGCTGAGACGTCCAGTCCCGGCAACAGACCGGCCCAGCGACTGCTGCGCCTCTATCACCTCTACCGTTTAAGCATCGGCATCACCCTGGTGTTGCTGATCTCCAGCAACATGGACAACCAGTTGCTGAGCTTCGCCGATGGCGACCTGCTGCGCAGTGGCAGCTGGTTGTACCTGGTCCTGAATATCCTGCTGGTGGTCTTTTTCGAGAACACCCGGCACCCGGTGCAATTGTTCGGCCTGGTGCTGGTCGACGTCTTGTTGCTGTGTGGCCTGTTCTACGCTGCAGGAGGCGTGGCCAGCGCCATCGGCAACTTGCTGATCGTATCGGTGGCCATCGGCAACACCTTGCTGCGAAGCCGAATCGGTTTGTTGATTGCGGCAATCGGAGCGCTTGGCATTGTCGGGCTGAGCTTTCTGTTAAGTTTCAGCCACCCCACCAGCCCTAACGATTATCTGCAAGCCGGCACCCTGGGCGCTTTGTGTTTTGCCGCGGCATTGCTGGTGCAAGCCCTGATACGGCGCCTGGATGTCAGCGAAACGCTGGCCGAGCAGCGGGCCAGTGAAGTCGTCGGTCTCGAAACCCTCAACGCGCTAATCCTGCAACGCATGCGCACCGGCATTCTGGTGCTCGACAACCAGCGGCGAGTGCAACTGGCCAACCACAGCGCCTTGACGTTGCTGGGTCTCGGCAGCCTCGAAAACCAACGGATCGACGACCACTGCCCTCCCCTCGTCGAACGACTGCAACTGTGGCTGAACAATCCAATCTTGCGCCCCCAAAGCCTGAAGATCGCCAGTAATGGCCTGGAGCTGCAACCCAGCTTCATTGCCCTGGACCAGAACCCGCATCACCAGACGCTGGTCTTCCTCGAAGACCTCGCGCAGATCGTGCAACAGGCCCAGCAACTGAAACTCGTCGCCCTCGGCCGCCTGACCGCCAGCATCGCCCATGAAATCCGCAATCCGCTGGGCGCCATCAGTCACGCCGCACAGCTATTACTGGAATCAGAGGAACTGAACAGTGCGGACCGACGTCTGACACAAATTGTTCAAGACCACTCTCAGCGAATGAATCGAGTCATCGAAAACGTCCTGCAACTCTCCCGCCGCCAGCAAACCGTACCGCAACGGCTTGAACTGAAGCCGTGGCTGGAACGGTTCGTCACAGAAACCCGTGACAGCGCGAGCGAGCGCCAGCAGATCCACCTGCACATCGGCTCGGGAGATTTCAAAACCCTGATGGACCCGAACCAACTGGGCCAGATACTCGACAACCTGGTGCGCAACGCATGGCGTCACAGCGCGCTGAGCCACGACGATGCGCAAGTCTGGCTCGAGTTGTTTGTCGACCCGGACAGTCAACTGCCGATCCTCGACGTCCTGGACGACGGCCCCGGCGTCGCACCGGACCACCAGGTGCACTTGTTCGAACCCTTCTTCACCACGAGCACCCAAGGCACAGGCCTGGGGCTTTATCTGTCCCGTGAGCTGTGCGAAAGCAACCAGGCGCGCCTAGACTTCAAACCACGCCAAGACGGCGGCTGCTTTCGCATCACCTTTGCTCACGGACGGAAACAAAGTTGAACATGAGCCCACGGCAGAAAATCCTGATCGTCGACGATGAACCGGATATCCGCGAACTCCTGGAAATCACCCTGGGACGGATGAAACTAGACACCTTCAGTGCCCGCAACCTTGGCGAAGCCCAATCGCTGCTGTCTCGGGAAACCTTCGACCTGTGCCTGACCGACATGCGCCTGCCCGATGGCACCGGTCTTGAGCTGGTGCAACACATCCAGCAACGTTATCCACAGCTCCCGGTAGCAATGATCACCGCCTACGGCAGCCTGGAAACGGCGATCAACGCACTCAAGGCCGGCGCCTTCGACTTCCTGACCAAACCGGTCGACCTCACACGCCTGCGAGAGCTGGTTACCAGCGCCCTGCGCCTGCCCGCGCCCGGTGGCGCCAGTCAAACCATTGATCGCCGTTTACTGGGCGACTCGTTGCCCATGCGCAACCTGCGCAAACACATCGACAAACTGGCGCGCAGCCAGGCGCCGGTGTACATCAGCGGCGAGTCTGGCAGCGGCAAGGAACTGGTCGCTCGACTGATCCATGAACAAGGGCCTCGCGCCAACCAGCCGTTTATCCCGGTGAACTGTGGAGCAATCCCGTCAGAATTGATGGAGAGCGAGTTTTTCGGTCACCGCAAAGGCAGCTTCAGCGGCGCCATTGAAGACAAGCCCGGGCTGTTCCAGGCGGCCAATGGCGGCACGTTGTTCCTCGACGAAGTTGCCGATTTGCCGCTGGCGATGCAGGTCAAAATGCTGCGGGCCATTCAGGAAAAAGCCATCCGGTGTGTCGGCGGGCAGCAGGAAATCGTGGTCGATGTGCGCATCCTTTGCGCCACCCACAAAGACCTCGACGCGGAAGTCGCGGCGGAGCGTTTTCGTCAGGATTTGTACTACCGGCTGAATGTGATCGAGTTGCGGGTTCCACCCTTGCGCGAACGCCGGGACGACATTGAGCCTTTGGCCAGCCATGTGCTCAAACGACTGGCGGCGGGCAGCGGCCACCCCGCGGCCAAACTCCACCCACAGGCCCTCGACGCACTGAAAAGCTACCGCTTCCCGGGCAATGTGCGAGAACTGGAGAACGTGCTCGAACGGGCTCACACGTTGTGCGAAAACAAACAGATCGAAGCCAGCGATCTTCGACTGGCGGAAGGCAATTGCGCTGCCGAAGGCGGTGCGCCGGACCTGACGCAGATCGATAACCTGGAAGACTATCTGGAAAACGTCGAGCGCAAATTGATTCTTCAGGCGCTGGAAGAAACCCGCTGGAACCGCACGGCTGCGGCCCAGCGGTTGAATCTTTCATTCAGGTCGATGCGCTACAGGCTGAAGAAGCTCGGGTTGGATTGAGGGCCCCATCGCGAGCAAGCTCGCTCCTACAGTGTTTGGTGGTGTGCATTCTGTGGGAGCGAGCCTGCTCGCGATGGCGATCGGTCAGGCGATCAATCTCTAAAGGTTAAATACGCCCGGCCGGCGCATACGGCGCCGGATCAATAATCGGCTCACGCCCCAGCATCACGTCTGCAAACAACTGACACGATGCCGGCGCCAGCACCAGCCCGTTACGGTAATGCCCGCAATTTAGCCAAAGCCCATCAAACCCCGGCACCCGACCGATATAGGGAATGCCTTCAGGCGAACCCGGACGCAGCCCGGCCCAATGCCCCACGAGTTCGGCATCCGCCAGCGCAGGAATCAACTCCACCGCCGACGCTTTCAGACTCTCCAGCGCCGACGGGGTCGGCGTCTTGTCGTAGCCTTCATGCTCCAGCGTACTGCCAATCAGAATGTGCCCGTCGCGCCGGGGAATGGCATAACGCCCCTTGGCCAGGACCATGCTTGGCAAAAAATCGGCCGAGCACTTGTAGAGAATCATCTGCCCCTTCACGGGCTCGACCGGCAACTCCAGCCCCAGGCCTTTCAACAGATCTCCACTCCAGGCACCCGCCGTCAGCACCACCTGATCGCCGCGGATCGCGCCCACCGAGGTTTGCACACCAACCACCTGATCGCCTTCGCGGACAAACCCGCTGACTTCGCATTGCTCATGAATCGTCACGTTCGGCAGCGCCAGCAGTGCAGCCTTGAGGGATTTCACCAGTCGCGGATTGCGCACGTTGGCCACATCGGCCATGTAGATTGCCCGGGCAAACCCGGCTCCCAATACCGGCACCGCATCATGCGCGGCCGAGATATCCACAGGCGTGAGCGGGCGGTTCTCGCGCTCGGCCCAGGCCAGCGCCTCGGCTTCGTCATCCAGGTCCAGCCAGTACAACCCGGTGGTGTGGACTTCAGGATCGACACCGGTGGCTGCAAATAGCCGCTCACCCAGCTGTGGATAAAAATCCTGGGACCAATGGGCCAGCGCAGTGACCGCCGGGCTGTAGCGCCATGGATAGAGCGGCGAAACAATGCCGCCTCCGGCCCAGGACGATTCCTGGCCGACATTGGAGCGATCCAGCAGCACAACACTCTGCACGTCGGACGCGAGATTGAACGCCGTCAGCAGGCCAATCACCCCACCGCCGACAATCACCACTTGCTGTTGCATGGTCATGTTCTGATCCAACCGATAAATAGACAGAGGCGCAAAGGGCGCCAAAAAAGCAAACTCAGCGACCCCAGCAATCCTTGGTGGTCAAGCCGGCCGTTGCATTGACCATGCTTCTGACACCGGTGTTGGTCAGGGTGAAATCGCCACACTTGTCCGACGCCATGGCGCCGGCCTTGCGCACGGCCGTCAGCAGGAACGTCTGGTCGGTCAGCGTCGGTGTAATGGTGTAGAAATCGGTACCGGCGCTGAGGCCGGTGGCGCCGGTGTAGACATTTTTGTTCGAGTAGAACCGCTCAAGCGTTTGCGCCTGCTCGGACAGCACGCCGACCACTTCGGCACGACGCCCCTTTTTCACGTATTCAGTGAGGCTCGGGTAGCCAATGGTGATGACGATCCCGATGATCGCAATCACGATCATGATTTCGATCAGGGTAAAACCTCGGTTGGATCTGCGCATTCCTCAACTCTCACTTACTGTATTTGTCGCCACATGATGCGACGGCTGCCGCCGCCGGATTTTTCCACCAGTGTGCTGATGCCGCCACTGGAATCATTCACGACCTTGCGCGCCGCGCCGTTGACGATGGCGTTCAATGTCGGGATGCCACCGGTAAAGATCACCCCGCTGGAAATCGTATCGTTACCGTCGACCAGACCATCGCCATTGGTGTCGAGCACCGCATAGTTGAGCATCTTACCGCTGAACGCATCCAGCTCGACCAGTTTGCCGGTGCCAAAACTGGCGCACGGGTCTGTGGTGTCGACACTGGCGGTGGTAAATACGATCCGGCCCAGTATCAACGCCGCCTGGTTGATTACCCGCTCACCGGTCAGCGCGTTGTTGTAGACCAATGGCAGATACCAGCCTTTCTCCGCCGGATAGGTCACCTCGTTCTGGCTGGTGGTGATGAATTGCACTGCGCTTCCCGAGAACACACCTGTCACCGACTGGATCTGCAAACTGGACGTGGTGATCTGCCCGGAGCCACCGTCCGCGTCCCACACCGCGTAGAACGCCTGAAGATCCTTGTTGGTCTTGTCCGCCGTTTCGTTGAACTTGCCGGTGCCGAAAAACACTTCCTTGCCGCCCAGGGAATTATCGGCCAGTAACGGCTGCGCAGTGATCGGCTGGGTGGCGCCACCGGCCGTGGTGAACAGCGGTTTGCCAGCAAACGCCAAGCCCCAGGCGTCAGTCGTCGTGCTGCTCAAATCAAACTTCCACAACCGCCCTTTGAGGTCTCCGCCGTAGGCCGCCTGTACCACATTTTGCGAGTTGACCTTGAGCTTAACCGAGGACAAGCCATTGGTGGTCTCGGTGCTGTCGATAACGATTTTCTTGATCAATGACCCATCGTTGACATCCACCACGTACAACGCCGCGACGCCGGAGTTGCTGCCATAGCCATTGGAGATGAACGCCGCCCAGCGCCCATCGGCCAAGCGTGCCACTTCTGGACGAGCGTAGGCATAACCCAGGTCATTGAAAGCGTTCGCCGGGTTTGGAGTGGCCGGCGCGCTGATTTCCCACAGCGCCTTGATCACGTTGCCTGCCGAAGCGTCGAATAACTGCAGTGCATAAAATGTCTTGCCGCCAGCGCCCGTCCCGCCCAGCGCGAGGGTTTTCCAGGCACTGTTGAGTTGGGCATCGAACACCCCGACCTGACCGTCCACCAGAAACTTGTGGCTGACGCCATTGATGTAGGCGGTATCGGCGATGTAACGCAGCGAAGGCAGGACACTGGAGGGCATGTAGGCATAGCGTCTCGCTCCGTTCCCCGAATTGATGACGCTGACGAACCCGTCATTCCCGCTCACCACCAGACTGGCGTTCATGTTGGTGGCTTTTTTGGTGGTCAAATAGGTGCTGTAGCTGGTGTCGCTCACCAGATCGGACGCGGTTTTGTCTGTCGGCGAAGCCAGCACCAACGGTGAGTTGATGATGTCGCCCAGCAGCACGCTGCGTACCTTCAGCCCTGCTTTGTTGGTGCCCTTGCTCCACTCCACCAGATCGGTGCCGGTGATGCCGGTTGGAAGGCCCTGACTCAGCGCCGTCTGCTGCGCCGTGGCGAAATTGATGTAGTTCAGCGTGACAGGAACATTGTTGGCAGTGTTCCAGGACTGGTAAATCGGCGCTGTTGCGCCAGGGACGATGGCGGTGTCGGTGGTCCACTGCACCGACGCGGTATTGACCGCCCCCGTGGAGGTGAACCCGAAGGACTTGATCGTGCCCCGCCAGTCCTTGGGGTCGTAACTGGTCTGATAGTAAGAAGAACCGACGCCCACGACCGCGCTGCTGGTGGTGCCACTCCCGCCTGACCCGGCCTTGGACGTGATGTCGCTCAAGGCTGATGACAATGCGGTGTTGAGACCGGCACTGTCCGTCGCCTGATAGTACTTGCCCTGCCCGTAACTGGCCGCGTCCGACAACATCTGGTTGGCGGTGGTGAACCCCACGGTGTAGGTGTTCATGTTCTGTTTCGGAAAATCTGCCGCGTTCCAGCTCTTGTTCGCGAGGTCGACACCGGTACTGCGCATGTCGATATCGAAGGCGAACTTGGCGATGTCATCCAGATAAAGGGTGTCCCCCTCGTCATCGCCATTGAGGTTCGGGCCGTCATTGTTCACCCCATCCCAGTTGGGAAGCCGGGTACCGCCCAAGGGGTCGTTGGTCGGGAAGGTTCGGTCGTAGGTCGGCAGGCCGTCGGTGATGACCACACCGTAGTTTTTCTGGCAGCGGTACTGGATCGGACTGGTGTAGGTAGCGGGCGTCGAGTTGTAGTACGGCGCCATGCCACGCAAGTACCGTGTTACTTCGTAATAGGTTTCCGCCAGTGGCGTGTTGGCGACCGCACTCAGGCCATTGATCGAGGCGATCAGTGCATTGTAGTTGGTCTGGTCCGACAGATCGCTGATAGCGCGAGCGATGTAGCCGCCATTGCCGGGGTTGTTGCTGGTGGCCGGATTGAACGTTGCCAGGCCAATGCGCAATGCGCGGTTGCTGGCGACCAGATCGGTGGACACCTTGCGCGCGACGTTCATCCGGTAATCCGTGGGGATCGCGCCAGTAGTGAAATCCTTGGTCGAGTAGTTGGCCAGATTGCTCAGGTAAGACAGGTAGTTCGCCGAGTAACGCGTGTTCTGGTTACCCACTGGATCGGGCAGTTTCAGGCAAAAGGAATTGAGCCCCAGAAAACCGGCGTAAAACCCGTAGTAACCCGATGCACAACCACCGCGATTCAGGCTCGACAGAAAGACATTGGTATCGGTCATGTCGAGGTTTTGACCGCCCAGACAGGAGAAGTCTGAACTGCAGATCGTCACCTGCGGGCGATTGGTAATGGTCGGATCGAAGCCCGTCGCCCAGATGATGCTGTTCATGCTCCCCGAGTCATCAATCATCAGCATGACGTTTGGCGCAACCGCTGCCGCGCTCAACAAAGGCGAATCCGAAGGGGTGAAGGCATAGGCCGGCGCCGAGAGATAAAGCCCCAGCAGCACGCCACACAACAACTGCCAAAACCCGGCGCGCTTCTCAGTACTTCGCATAAATACTCTCCACGACACTGCGGACGTTGTTGCCCACGATGGCCACTGCCGTCACCCGATACAGCGTCGCGGAGGTGTTGCTCGGCACATTCACGGCGGTCAGCGTCGTACCGATGTTTTGCACGCCGTAAAAACCACCGCCAGCCGCAATCCAGGTCACGCCCGAGGTGGAATTGAACCCGCCTGCGGTGATCAAGGATGACTCGGCCGGTGGGGCGCATTGAGTGGTCCCGCTGCACACCGACAGCGCGAAGGTGTCCAGTTGCACCGCGCTTTCTCCGATGCGCAGCGCAGCTTCGGCCGCCTGAAACGATTGATTGCGCAGGGTCACGCTGTTGGCCATTTTTTCCTGCAGGGTCGCGTTCTGCATCGATGAAAGACCGATCAATGTCAGCAATAACAGGAACACCAGACTGACCAACAGCGCCATGCCGCGCTGGGCGTTTGCGGTAATGGGCGAGAACCTCATCGACCCTCTCCTCATGGCAGGCGGTTGCGCAAAGCGGCAACCACGTTGAAGGTTTGATCGCGCACCCGTTTGTTCGGGTCAGTGAGCGTCAACGTCAGGCGCACGCTGCGGATTCGTGCCGGGTCCGATGGGTTGGTGCTGTAGCTGGACGCGGCGGTATCGGTGGCCGAAGCGGCGAGGCCGAAGCTCACGTTGAAGGCACTGACGTTGTCGACCAGTACCGCCTGAGCCGGCGTCCCGACGCCGCTGCCCATCGTCAGCTGACCGTTCTTGAGGCTGTAGATCAGGCGCCGAATCGGAAATGCCAGCTGTCCCGTCGCGGGCGTCTGCTGATTGGAGTAAGCCGCCGCCGTGTTTCGGCAATCGGAGACCACTGTCCAGGTCGGCGTGCCGCCACTCCCACCCACATCGGCGGTGACCAGGGTCAGTTTGAGGTTGGCGTTATCCCAAGTGATCGGTGCGATCTGGCTGGCACTGAAACTCGCGCCCGCGCTGGCGTCGGTGATCGTCCCCAGGCAGCCGAACATTCCCACCATGCGGATTTCCTGAATGAGCTTGCTCAGCGCAAAACGCGCATCTTCCTGCATGCCGGCCGAGGCGTTCTGGCTGACGTAGGTGTTTTTGGCCGCGATGAAAATCTGCGCCACGCCGAGCACCACGATCAGGCTCAGTGCCAGGGCGATCAGCATTTCGATCAGGCCGAAACCTCTGCTAGGCCGGTTCACGGTGTCGATACCGGGTCGACGGTGGCACGGCTGGTCAGCACGAAGCTGCGGCGGGTATTGGCGATGTTGGCCGCCCGCGAGTCGTCCCAGGTAATGGTGATGGTGTACACCCGCTGATTGAGGGTCACGCTGCCCGTCGCGGTGGTACCGAGGAAATTGACGATGTTGGAGCTGAAGTCGTAGAGGTCCTGATCCCGGGCGACGCTCAGATTGCCCGAGGTTGGTGGTGTAATGGTGTAATCAGCGCCGGAGTTGGCGCGTATGCGGTCCATCATGTCGTAGGCGATAAAACTCGCCTGGCTGGTCATCCGCGAGCTGTCCGTGTACTTCAGCGCGTTGAGCTGAATCGCCGCCGCCCCCAATAGCCCGACACTCAGTATCACCAACGCCACCAGGACTTCGATCAGCGTCATGCCCTCCTGTGCACACTTGCTCCGTTCCCTCATCCGCAATTTCCACCCAATACGATTCGTCCGTTCAGACACACATTCAGCGTTCTGCTTTGCGCCCCCAATGCATAATTGATCGACACCACCGTGGACGGTGCCGCCAATCCGCCGAGATTGTTGAAATCAATGGCGGTCACTCCTGAGGGTAGCGTCAGAGTGGCGCCGCTGCTCATCGCTGGAACAACCCGCAATACATTGGCCGGAGTGCCAGTACTGTCGTAGACCGTCAGCTCCCCGGTCCAGACGCTGCCGCCCGCCGTGGGACGTAGCCGTGTGGTAATCCCGCGATCGATGGCTTCCAGCCGGGCGAAATTCAACCCTCGTTGCAGGTCGCCGATCTCGGTGTCGGCCTTGGTGCTTTGGACCGAACGAGTGAACGCTGGAACGGCCAGGGTGATCAGGATCAAAAAGACCGCGAGCGTGACCAGCAACTCGATCAGCGTGAAACCTTTTGTACGATGATCCATCGGTGCCCTCCCTAGCCGTCGGCTATACCTGCATCTACACGCTAGAACATTCGACCCGCTGGCGTTCGTTTGTTTTGCCATGGCACCCGCACGGATTGCGCGAGCCGCTGCACATTCACGGAGGAAAAATGCATGCATCAACGAGGCTTCAGCCTGATCGAACTGCTCATGGGACTGACAATTGCCGGGATTGTTCTGCTGCTGGTCAGTCCGGCGTTTGCGGCACTGACACAATCGAACCATCGCGAAGAGGCGGCGAGGTCTCTGGTCGGCGGTATACGCAGCGCCAGAAGCGAAGCGATCGCGCGTAATCAGACCGTTGCGATGTACAGCATCAACGGCGATTGGAGCCAAGGCTGGCGGATTATTGTGGACGTCAGCGGCAAGGGCCCTGAAGACAGCGACAACCCGTTGCTGCTCGAGCGCAGCGCGCAGACGCCCGTGCCGATCGTTGGCAATCGACCGGTGAGGACAATCATAAGATTCAGCGGACTGGGCGAACCGTTATTAGGCTCAGGAGCCTTTCGGGCAGGGACAATACACTTTTGCGACGCACGCAATTCGCTGAGCGTACTGCAAGTGGTTCTCGCCCCCAGCGGTCGCGTCAGCCTGCGCAGCACCAAGGCTACGCAGGCGTTATGCGAGGGAGGCAGACACTCAGAGCAGCGAACGGACGCGTAGCTCTTTAGGCATGGAGAAGGTGATGTTTTCTTCGCGCCCGGCCAACTCGTCGGCACCGGTAGCGCCCCAGGCCTGGAGTTGCTGGATCACGCCGCGCACCAGCACTTCCGGTGCCGAGGCACCTGCGGTGATACCGATGCGCTCGACACCGTCGAACCAGCTCTTTTGCAGGTCTTCGGCACCGTCGATCAGGTAGGCCGGAGTGGCCATGCGTTCAGCCAGTTCACGCAGACGGTTGGAGTTGGAGCTGTTCGGGCTGCCGACCACCAACACCACATCGCATTCATCGGCCAGTTGCTTGACCGCGTCCTGACGGTTTTGCGTCGCGTAGCAAATGTCGTCCTTGCGTGGGCCACCGATGGCCGGGAAGCGCGCACGCAGGGCGTCGATGACGCGACTGGTATCGTCCATGGAAAGGGTGGTCTGGGTCACGAACGCCAGTTTTTCAGGGTTGTTGACCTGCAACGCGGCGACGTCTTTCTCGTCCTCGACCAGGTAGATGGCGCCACCATTGCTGCCATCGTACTGGCCCATGGTGCCTTCGACTTCCGGGTGACCGGCGTGGCCGATGAGGATGCACTCACGTCCGTCACGGCTGTAACGCGCGACTTCGATGTGCACCTTGGTCACCAGCGGGCAGGTCGCGTCGAACACTTTCAAGCCGCGGCCAGCCGCTTCGGTGCGCACCGCCTGGGAAACGCCGTGAGCGCTGAAGATCACGATGACGTCATCTGGCACCTGATCCAGTTCTTCGACGAATATCGCCCCACGCGCACGCAGGTCTTCGACGACGAACTTGTTGTGTACCACTTCGTGGCGCACATAGATCGGCGGCCCGAAGACTTCCAGGGCGCGGTTGACGATTTCGATCGCCCGGTCCACACCGGCGCAAAAGCCACGGGGGTTGGCGAGTTTGATTTGCATGCTGTGCCTCGTCGTGTCCTGTAGGAGCGAGCTTGCTCGAGAAAAACGAGTAGGCGCCGCATGACTCCAGGGTTTACGCGTTATCGTTAACGACCATCGCGAGCAAGCTCGCTCCTACAGAAAGCCGGTGGAACTGTTACAGCGATTTGACGTTGATGATCTCGACGTCAAAGGTCAATGTCTTGCCGGCCAGCGGGTGGTTGAAGTCGATGGTCACTTGCTCGTCATCGAACTCTTTCACCACGCCCGGCAGCTCAGTATTCGCCGCATCGTTGAAGATCACCAGCAAGCCAGGCGACAGTTCCATGTCCTTGAACTGCGAGCGCGGGATGATCTGTACGTTTTGCGGGTTGGGTTGGCCAAACGCGTTTTCCGGCTGAATCGTCAGGGTACGTTTGTCGCCAGCCTTGAAGCCGAACAGCGCCGCTTCGAACCCGGGTAGCAGGTTGCCGTCGCCGACCTGGAAGGTCGCCGGGGCTTTGTCGAAGGTGCTGTCGACGGTGTCGCCGTTCTCCAGGCGCAGTGCAAAGTGCAAGGTGACTTCCGTGTTCTGGCGGATGCGTTGCTCAGCCAATACCTGTTCAGTCATGAACGGCTTCTCCGGTCTTCTTACTTTTGAACATATCCAGTGCAAGCATCACGGCACCGACAGTAATTGCACTGTCGGCAAAGTTGAACGCCGGGAAGTACCAGCGGTTCTGCCAATGCACCAGGATGAAATCGATCACATGGCCCAGGGCAATGCGGTCATACAGATTGCCCAGCGCGCCGCCGAGTACCAGGGCCAGCGCAATCGCCAGCCAGGTTTCGTTGCGCCCCAGACGCTTGAGCCACACCACCAGCACCGCACTGACCACGACCGCGATCACGGCAAACAACCAGCGCTGCCAGCCGGAGCTGTCGGCCAGGAAGCTGAACGCCGCGCCGGTGTTGTAGGCCAGGGTCCAGCTGAAATAATCGGGGATCACCACGATCTGCTGGTACATGTTCAGCGTGCCTTCGAAGTAGACCTTGCTGAGCTGGTCAATGACCAGCACCAGCAAGCTCAATGAAAGCCAGCCCAGCCGTCCGAAACGGCCTACGGCATTAGGCATAGTGACGAACCTCGCCAGCGCCGCTGATGTTGTCGACGCAACGGCCGCAGATTTCCGGATGTTCCGGGTTCACGCCAACGTCTTCACGGCAGTGCCAGCAACGGGCGCACTTGGCGAAGGCCGACTTGACGATTTTCAGCTTCAGGCCGCTGACCTCGGTGACTACCGCATCCGCAGGTGCCTGAACAAAAGGCGCCACGCTGGCGGTCGAGGTGATCAGCACGAAGCGCAGTTCGTTGCTCAGCTGGGCCAGGTCAGCGCTCAGCGCGTCTTCGGCATACAGCGTCACTTCGGCTTGCAGGTTGCCACCGACGGCCTTGGCCGCGCGCTGGATTTCCATTTCCTTGTTGACCGCCACCTTCACCGCCATGATCCGCTCCCAGTACGCGCGGCCCAGTTCGACGCCTTCAGGCAGTTCGGTCAGGCCTTCGTACCAGGTGTTGAGCATCACCGACTCGTTACGCTCGCCCGGCAGGTATTCCCACAGTTCGTCAGCGGTGAAGGCGAGGATCGGCGCGATCCAGCGCACCAGCGCTTCGGAGATGTGATACAGCGCGGTTTGCGCCGAACGGCGAGCCTTGCTGTTGGCGCCAGTGGTGTACTGACGGTCCTTGATGATGTCGAGGTAGAAACCGCCCAGCTCCTGCACGCAGAAGTTGTGGATCTTGGAGTAGACGTTCCAGAAGCGGTACTCGCCGTAGTGCTCTTGCAACTCGCGTTGCAGCAGCAAGGTGCGATCCACGGCCCAACGGTCCAGCGCCAGCATTTCTTCGGCGGGCAGGATGTCGTTGGCCGGGTTGAAACCGGTAAGGTTGGAGAGCAGGAAGCGCGCGGTGTTACGGATGCGCCGGTAGGCGTCCGCACTGCGTTGCAGGATCTGCTCGGACACCGCCATTTCACCCGAGTAGTCGGTAGAAGCGACCCACAGACGCATAATGTCGGCACCCAGGGTGTCGTTGACCTTTTGCGGCGCGATCACGTTGCCCAAGGACTTGGACATCTTGCGACCGGACTCGTCGACCGTGAAGCCGTGGGTCAACAGTTCGCGGTATGGCGCGTGATTATCGATGGCGCAACCGGTCAGCAGCGACGAGTGGAACCAGCCACGGTGTTGGTCCGAGCCTTCCAGGTACAAGTCGGCACGCGGGCCGGTCTCGTGGCCCATCGGGTGCGAACCGCGCAGGACGTGCCAGTGCGTGGTGCCCGAGTCGAACCAGACATCCAGGGTGTCGCTGATCTTGTCGTACTGCGGCGCTTCGTCACCGAGCAACTCGGCAGCGTCCATCTTGAACCAGGCTTCGATGCCTTCGACTTCGACGCGCTTGGCGACTTCTTCCATCAGCTCGGCGGTACGTGGGTGCAGCTCGCCGCTTTCCTTGTTCAGGAAGAACGGGATCGGCACGCCCCAGTTACGCTGACGGGAGATGCACCAGTCCGGACGGTTGGCGATCATCGAGTGCAGGCGCGCCTGGCCCCAGGCCGGGACAAACTTGGTGTCTTCGATGGCTTTGATCGCCCGCTTGCGCAGGGTGTCGCCGGTTGCTGGTTCTTTGTCCATGCCGATGAACCACTGCGCGGTGGCGCGGTAGATCAGCGGAGTCTTGTGACGCCAGCAGTGCATGTAGCTGTGTTCGATGATGGTGGTGTGCAGCAGCGCGCCGACTTCAGTCAGCTTGTCGACGATGGCCGGGTTGGCCTTCCAGATGAACTGGCCGCCGAAGAATTCCAGCGAAGTCGCGTACACGCCGTTGCTTTGTACCGGATTCAGGATGTCGTCGTTGACCATGCCGTACTTCTTGCAGGTCACGAAGTCGTCCACGCCGTAGGCCGGGGCGGAGTGAACCACGCCGGTGCCAGCGCCCAGTTCAACGTAGTCGGCCAGGTAAACCGGCGACAGGCGATCGTAGAACGGGTGACGGAAGTTGATCAGCTCCAGTTCTTTACCGGTGGTGATCGCAACGACCGAGCCTTCCAGGCTGTAACGCGCCAGGCACGACTCGACCAGCTCTTCGGCCAGTACCAGCAGTTTGTCGCCGACGTCGACCAGGGCGTAGTTGAACTCAGGATGAACGTTCAACGCCTGGTTGGCCGGGATGGTCCACGGGGTGGTGGTCCAGATCACGATCGAGGCAGGCTTGGCCAGCGATGGCAGACCGAACGCGGCAGCCAGTTTGGCTTCATCGGCAATCGGGAAGGCCACGTCGATGGTCGAGGACTTTTTGTTTTCGTACTCGACTTCCGCTTCAGCCAGGGCCGAACCGCAGTCGAAGCACCAGTTCACAGGCTTCAGGCCTTTGAACACGAAACCGCCCTTGACGATTTCGGCCAAGGCGCGGATTTCACCGGCCTCGTTTTTGAAGTCCATGGTCTTGTACGGGTTGGCGAAGTCGCCCAATACGCCCAGACGGATGAATTCGGATTTCTGGCCTTCGATCTGCTCGGTGGCGTAGGCACGGCACAGTTCGCGGGTCTTGTCCGCGCCCAGGTTTTTCCCGTGGGTCACTTCGACTTTGTGCTCGATCGGCAGACCGTGGCAGTCCCAGCCCGGAACATAAGGCGCGTCGAAACCCGACAGGGTTTTCGATCGGATGATCATGTCCTTGAGAATCTTGTTCAACGCATGACCGATGTGAATCGTGCCGTTGGCGTACGGAGGACCGTCGTGAAGCACGAACTTCGGACGATCCTTGCCAATCTCGCGCAACTTTCCGTACAGGCCAATGCTGTCCCAGCGCTGCAGAATCTGCGGTTCGCGCTGAGGCAGGCCGGCCTTCATTGGGAAGGCGGTGTCCGGAAGGTTTAGCGTGGCTTTATAGTCGGTCATTTAAGGCTCTTCATTAGCGATTGGCGCTAGGTGCGACAGGGCACGGGCGGCGGCGACATCCGCATTGATCGCCGTCTTAAGCGCCTCCAGAGAGGCGAAACGCTGCTCTTCACGCAGCTTGTGGTGGAAAACCACCGTCAAACGCCGGTCATACAGATCGCCGGCAAAATCTAAAAGATGCACTTCCAGGTGGGCTTTGCCATCACCTTGAACAGTTGGCCGCACGCCGATATTGGCGACGCCGGGCCAGCTCTTGCCGTCGATGTCGACGTCGACCAGGTAGACCCCGGTCAGCGGCACGCGACGGCGCTTGAGCTGGATATTGGCGGTCGGCGTGCCCAGTTGCCGTGCCAGCTTCTGGCCATGCAGCACCCGCCCGGAAATCTGGAACGGACGACCGAGCAGCCGCTCGGCCAACGCGAAATCGGCAGCGGCCAGGGCATTTCGAACCTGGGTGCTGCTGACGCGGATACCGTCCAGTTCCACGGTTTGCGCGGCTTCGACGGTAAAGCCCTGCATGACGCCCGCCTGTTGCAGGAAATCGAAATCGCCTACGCGGTCACAGCCAAAGCGGAAGTCGTCACCGACCTCAAGATGCTGCACGCCCAGGCCATCCACCAGAATGGTATCGACGAATTCACTGGCGCTGAGCTTGCTCAGGCGCTGGTTGAACGCCAGGCACAAGACCCGGTCGACACCCTCGTCAGCCAGCAGCTGCAGTTTGTCCCGCAGACGGGCCAAGCGGGCGGGCGCCGTGTCCGGAGCAAAGAACTCCCGGGGCTGCGGCTCGAAAATCACCACGCAGCTGGGCACGCCCAACTCGATCGCACGTTCACGCAGGCGCGCCAGGATAGCCTGGTGACCACGGTGAACACCGTCAAAGTTGCCAATAGTGGCGACACAGCCCCGATGCTGGGGGCGCAGATTGTGGAGGCCTCGAACCAGCTGCATAACGCGCTTCTTGCTCATAAAGTGGTCGATTATAACCACACCCGGCGGCCGACGACAGGCAACACCGTAACCCAAAGTAATCGAGCCGACAAAACTGCCGGCCCGCCCGTATTTATCGAGGTTAAAACCTCAGCTCAAGGCCTTGCGATTGAAGTCGCGCAACCGGAAGCCCATCAGCGCCAGCATACCGAAATATGCGATGACACCCGCGACTACCAACGCCCCGAGACGCAGGAATCGTTCGAGCATATGGCCCTGATCCCACGCGGGCATGAAATGCATGCCGAGCAACAACACCGCTGACATTACCAAAACGGCAATCACCAGCTTGGCGCCGAACTTCGCCCAACCCGGCTGCGGCTGATACATCTGCTGCTTGCGCAGTTGGTAAAACAGCAGGCTGGCGTTGATGCAGGCACCGGCGCTGATGGCCAGGGCCAGGCCGGCGTGAGCCAGCGGGCCGATCAACACCAGGTTGAACAGCTGGGTGACGACCAGGGTGAAAATAGCGATTTTTACCGGCGTGCGGATGTTTTGTTGCGCATAAAAGCCCGGCGCCAGCACTTTGATCACGATAATTCCGAGCAAACCGACCGAATAGGCGATCAACGCTCGTTGCGTCATCGAAGCGTCAAACGCGCTGAACTGGCCGTACTGGAACAACGAAACGGTCAGCGGCTCAGCGAGAATCCCCAAGGCCAGGGAGCATGGCAACACCAGCACGAAGCACAGTCGCAGGCCCCAATCGAGGATGCGCGAGTATTCCTGGCGGTCCTTGCTGGCGTAGGTCTTGGCCAGCGTCGGCAGCAGAATCGTGCCGAGTGCCACGCCCAGGACACCGGACGGCAACTCCATCAAACGGTCGGCGTAATACATCCAGGACACAGAACCGGCAACCAGGAAGGAGGCGAAAATCGTGTTGATGATCAGCGAAATCTGACTGACAGACACCCCGAGAATCGCCGGCAACATCTGCTTCATCACCCGCCAGACGCCGCTGTCACGCAAATTCAGGCGCGGCAGCACCAACATGCCGATTTTTTTCAGGTGCGGCAGTTGATAAAGCAATTGCGCCAGCCCACCGACCAACACCGCCCAGCCCAACGCCATGACCGGAGGATTGAAATACGGCGTCAGGAACAGCGAGAAGACGATCATGCTGACGTTGAGCAGGGTTGGCACAAAGGCCGGCACCGAGAAACGGTTGTAGGTATTGAGGATCGCCCCGGCCAGCGACGACAGGGAAATCAGCAATATGTACGGGAAGGTCACCCGCAGCAGGCTGGACGTCAGCTGGAATTTCTCCGGCGTATCGGTAAAACCTGGCGCGGTGGCCCAGATGACCCACGGCGCAGCGAGCATGCCCAACGCAGTGACCAGCGCCAGCACCAGCGTCAGCAGGCCCGAGACATAGGCAATGAACGTACGCGTCGCCTCTTCGCCCTTCTGGCTTTTATATTCGGCAAGAATTGGCACGAATGCCTGGGAAAAAGCTCCTTCAGCGAAGATTCGCCGCAACAGATTGGGCAATTTGAACGCGATAAAGAAGGCGTCGGTCGCCATTCCGGCACCAAAAGTGCGCGCAATAAGCGTGTCCCTGACGAACCCCAGAACCCGGGAAAGCATCGTTATAGAGCTGACGGCGGCCAACGATTTGAGCAGATTCATTGAAAGAGTTCGTGCCTGTCGATAAACAGCAGGCGAACAAAGCGCCTACTTATGCGATACTCCGCGCCGCAGCAGCACAGAGCCAAAGCTCGCGAGTTTACAGGTCAAGCGCCGGAAATAAATATCCCGCCTCTTTATACCTACCACTTAGCGGAACGTCTCAACCGCCCTTGACAAGACATCAACTCATCGGCATGATTCGCGGCCTATTTTGTTTGCTATTTCCTAAAAAGTCTTTCGAGGAGCTCGACGGTGGCCAACACACCTTCCGCCAAAAAACGTGCAAAACAGGCTGAGAAGCGTCGCAGCCACAACGCCAGCCTGCGTTCCATGGTTCGTACCTACATCAAGAATGTAGTTAAAGCCATCGACGCAAAAGACGCTGAAAAAGCTCAAGCAGCTTACGTTCTGGCCGTGCCAGTTATCGACCGTATGGCCGATAAAGGCATCATCCACAAGAACAAGGCAGCTCGTCATAAGAGCCGCCTGAACGGTCACGTCAAGGCTCTGAACCTTGCTGTTGCCGCTTAAGCGATAAGCTTGTTGAAAAACCGACCTCAGGGTCGGTTTTTTATTGCCTGCGATTTAACAAACGCAGGGCAAAAAAAATGTGGGAGCAAGCTCCCACATTTCGATTCACGCCAGATTATTGAGCCTGCGCCCACGGCAAGATTGGGATTGCAGTCACCGCATTCTGCGGGCTGCCCTCAATCAACCGGTCGCTATAGACCAGATACACCAGCGTATTGCGCTTCTTGTCGAGGAATCGCACCACCTGCATGGTCTTGAACACCAGCGACGTGCGCTCCTTGAACACCTCGTCACCATCCTTCAGCTCACCCTTGAAGCTGATCGGGCCGACCTGACGACACGCAATAGACGCCTCAGCGCGATCTTCAGCCAGGCCCAGACCACCCTTCACCCCGCCCGTCTTGGCGCGCGACAGGTAGCAGGTCACGCCGTCGACCTTAGGATCATCAAACGCCTCGACCACAATCCGGTCGTTCGGGCCGACGAACTTGAACACCGTCGACACCTGACCTATCTCCTCGGCCGAAGCCAGCAGCGGCATCGCCAACAGCAGCCCCAACAATCCTTTTGCCACGCGCATTCAGGTATTCCTTCAGACCAGGATCAGGTTATCGCGGTGAACCAGCTCAGGCTCCGCCATGTAGCCCAACAGACCGACAATCGCCTCAGACGACTGACCGATGATTTTTTGCGCCTCCAGCGCGCTGTAGTTGGCCAGCCCGCGAGCGATCTCACGACCGTCCGGCGCCACGCACACCACCATTTCGCCACGACGGAAGCTGCCCTGGACCAGTTTGACACCGACCGGCAGCAAACTTTTGTTGCCCTGGGACAACGCCGTTACCGCGCCTGCGTCCAGCACCAGCGTGCCACGGGTTTGCAGATGCCCGGCCAGCCATTGCTTGCGCGCCGCCAGCATGCCGCGCTCCGGCGACAGCAAGGTGCCGATGCGCTCGCCCGCCTTGAGGCGATCCAGCACACGCTCAAGGCGTCCGCCGACGATGATGGTGTGCGCACCGGAACGCGCCGCCAGACGCGCAGCGCGCAGCTTGGTCTGCATCCCGCCACGACCCAGCGCGCCGCCTGTACCGCCGGCGACCGCATCCAGCGCCGGATCATCGGCCCGCGCTTCGTAAATCAAGTTAGCATCAGGGTTGTTGCGCGGATCAGCGTCGAACATGCCGTCGCGGTCCGTGAGGATGACCAGCAAATCGGCTTCGACCAGATTGGCCACCAGCGCCGCCAGAGTATCGTTGTCGCCAAAGCGGATTTCATCGGTGACCACGGTGTCGTTTTCGTTGATCACCGGAATCACTTTCAGCTCGACCAGCGCACGCAAGGTGCTGCGGGCGTTCAGGTAGCGTTTGCGGTCAGACAAATCGTCGTGGGTCAGGAGAATTTGCGCCGTATGCCGGCCATGCTCGGCAAAGCTCGATTCCCAGGCCTGCACCAACCCCATCTGACCGATGGCGGCAGCGGCCTGTAACTCATGCATCGCACTGGGTCGTACGGTCCAGCCCAAGCGGCTCATCCCCGCCGCTACCGCCCCGGAGGACACCAGCACCAGCTCGACACCTGCCTCATGCAAAGCCACCATCTGCTCGACCCAGACACCCATTGCCGCGCGATCCAGGCCCTTGCCGTCCGCCGTCAGCAACGCGCTGCCGATTTTCACGACCCAACGCTGCGCACCTGTCACCTTGCTCCGCATCATCTTCAACCTTAGCTTGAGGACAGCGCGACCCAGCGCTGCCCATAACGTTATTCGTGACTTCCGATTTCCAGATACTAAAACGCCGCTCGAAGGAGCGGCGCTTAAGTTTATCGCAACGAATCAGTCACGCACGTAAATGATTTCCGGACCGTCTTCGTCATCCACATCTTCTTCGTCCCAATCATCGTCACCGATGTCGTGGACCGACTTCACGCCGCTGCGACGCAGGGCACGCTGATCATCCAGCGCCTGCAATTGAGCACGGGCTTCGTCTTCGATGCGCTGATCGAGATCGGCCAACTCTTCCTTGTAGGCCGGGTCATTGGCCAGGCGGTCAGCACGGTCTTCCATGTAACGCATGATGTCGTGGCACAGACGCTCAGTGCCCAGCTTGGAGATGGCGGAGATCACGTAAACCGGACCGGTCCATTCCAGGCGCTCGACGATTTCCTTGACGCGAGCATCGTGCTCTTCTTCAAGGATCTGGTCGCATTTGTTCAGCACCAGCCAGCGATCACGCTCAGCCAGGGACGGGCTGAACTTGGTCAGCTCGCTGACGATGACTTCGGCCGCATCCGGTGCGCTGGTGTCATCCAGTGGCGCCATGTCCACGAGGTGCAACAGCAAACGGGTACGCGCCAAGTGCTTGAGGAAACGAATCCCCAGGCCGGCGCCATCGGATGCACCTTCGATCAGGCCCGGAATGTCCGCGACCACGAAGCTTTTCCAGCGATCGACGCTGACCACGCCAAGGTTCGGTACCAGCGTGGTGAACGGGTAGTCGGCAACCTTTGGCTTGGCAGCCGATACCGAACGGATAAAGGTACTTTTACCGGCGTTCGGCAAGCCCAGCAGACCCACGTCCGCCAATACTTTCATTTCCAGCTTGAGGTCGCGCGCCTCACCCGGCTTACCCGGCGTGGTCTGACGCGGAGCGCGGTTGGTACTGGATTTGAAACGGGTGTTGCCCAGACCGTGCCAGCCGCCGTGAGCCACGAGCAGCTTTTGGCCAGCCTTGGTCAGGTCGCCGATCACTTCCTGGGTAGCCGCATCGATCACCGTGGTGCCGACCGGAACACGGAGCACCAGCTCTTCACCTTTCTTACCGGTGCAGTCGGTGCTGCCACCGTTGGATCCACGCTCGGCATCGAAGTGCCGGGTGTAACGGTAGTCCACCAGGGTGTTGAGGTTTTCGTCGGCGATCATGTAGACCGAGCCGCCATCACCACCGTCGCCGCCGTTAGGGCCGCCGTTTTCAATGAATTTCTCGCGACGGAAGCTCATGCAACCGTTACCGCCGTCACCGGCCTTTACTCGAATCGATACTTCATCAACAAACTTCATAACAAAACGCCTCTCGCCATACGGACGAGCCGAAAAAACCTAGACATAAGACTCTTGCAAAAATGAGCGCAGCGACCTCAATCAACGACCGCAAATCCAGCGCTGGAGCCCATCACAAACAGCTTTGCAAGAGACTCACCCCACAAACGAAAAAGCCCCGTCGCGAGACAGGGCTTTTCCAGCAACTACGTAATTATGCCGCGACGACGTCAGTCTTCGGAACAATGCTTACGTAACGACGACCGAAGGCGCCTTTTACTTCGAACTTGATCACGCCGTCGATTTTAGCGAACAGAGTGTGATCTTTGCCCATGCCAACGCCGTAGCCAGCGTGGAATTGGGTGCCGCGCTGACGCACGATGATGTTGCCCGGAATGATAACCTGGCCGCCATACATCTTCACGCCAAGGCGTTTGGCTTCTGAGTCGCGACCGTTACGGGTACTACCACCAGCTTTTTTGTGTGCCATGAGTTCAATTCTCCTAGTGAGGAATTAGGCTGAAATTAAGCCTGAATACCGGTGATTTTGATCTCGGTGTACCACTGGCGGTGGCCCATACGCTTCATGTGGTGCTTACGACGACGGAACTTGATGATGCGGACTTTATCGTGACGACCTTGGGAGATCACTTCAGCCACAACGGTAGCGCCAGCAACAACTGGAGCGCCGATATTCACGTCATCGCCATTGGCGACCAACAGAACGCGATCAAAAGTTACGGATTCGCCGGTAGCGATTTCCAGTTTTTCAATCTTCAGGTATTCACCTGGGGCGACTTTGTATTGCTTGCCACCAGTAACGATTACTGCGTACGACATGGTATTTCTCCGATAATCCTGCTCACCCAGCTCTTTATAAGAAGAGGTATTGGCTGGCATGGCTGCATAAGGCTGGAAGGCCTGTTTGCAATTGCGTAAGGCAGGTGCTGCCCAGGAAGTTCAGGGTGCGCGATTGTACGCAAGCTGCCGAGGCGATGCAAGAGGCCGTCCATCGCGCCTTGACACCCGCCGACGTGGGTCCTAGCATGCCGCGCAACCCTTCTGGAGCAACTGTCGCTGATGCAACCCCAAGCTTTCTACCGCGCGGTGGCGGACGATTTTAGCGCCGTCGACGGCATCATCAAGAAGCAGCTGACTTCCCGAGTGCCGCTGGTTTCGAAAATCGGCGATTACATTACCTCGGCCGGCGGCAAACGCCTGCGTCCTTTATTAGTGTTGCTGTGTGGCAAGGCCCTCGGCCGCGAAGGCGATGATCTGCGCCTGCTGGCGGCGACCATCGAGTTCCTGCACACCGCCACCCTGCTGCACGACGACGTGGTCGACATGTCCGGCATGCGTCGTGGCCGCTCGACCGCCAACGCCATGTGGGGCAACGCGCCAAGCGTCCTGGTCGGCGACTTCCTGTATTCGCGTTCATTCGAAATGATGGTCGAACTGGGCTCCATGCCGGTGATGAAGATCCTTTCGCAAGCCACGCGCATCATCGCCGAAGGCGAAGTGTTGCAGCTGTCCAAGGTTCGCGACGCCAGCACCACCGAAGAAACCTACATGGAAGTCATCCGCGGCAAGACCGCGATGCTCTTCGAAGCCTCGACTCACAGTGCTGCCGCCCTTTGCGAAGCCACTGCGGAACAGGCTGAAGCCCTGCGCACCTTTGGTGACCACCTGGGCGTCGCCTTCCAACTGGTCGACGACCTGCTGGACTACAAGGGCGACGCGGAGACCCTGGGCAAGAACGTCGGTGACGATCTGGCCGAAGGCAAACCGACCCTGCCGCTGATCTACACCATGCGTGAAGGTACGCCGGAGCAGGCTGCACTGGTGCGCAAGGCAATCCAGAAAGGCGGCATCGAAGACCTGGAAAGCATCCGCGAAGCGGTGGAAGCGTCTGGCTCACTGGATTACACCGCGCAACTGGCCCGCGATTACGTGACCCGGGCGATCAAATGCCTCGACGCGCTGCCTGCCAGCGAATACCGCGATGCATTGGTCGAGTTGAGTGAGTTTGCGGTAGCTCGCACGCACTGACAGCCCCTCTGTGGGAGCGAGCCTGCTCGCTCCCACAGGTTTTTCGGCGCAGCAAACCCTCCCGCCTAAAACCCTATACAATGTGCGCTTTTTAGCTATCCTGAATCCAAGGAGCCTTAGTGAGCACGTTGCCACCCTGCCCAAAATGCAATTCCGAATACACCTATGAAGACGGCGCGCAGCTGATCTGCCCTGAGTGCGCCCACGAATGGTCCGCTGGCGGCGACGCCGAAGCGGCGTCCGATGACACCGTGAAAAAGGATTCGGTTGGCAATGTCCTGCAGGACGGCGACACCATCACCGTGATCAAGGACCTCAAGGTTAAAGGCACGTCGCTGGTGGTCAAGGTCGGGACCAAGGTCAAGAACATCCGCCTGTGCGATGGCGATCACGACATCGATTGCAAGATCGACGGCATCGGCCCGATGAAGCTCAAATCCGAGTTCGTCAGAAAAGTCTGAATCTGCTGTATTCCATCCCGCGCCCTGCGTGGGATGGCGTTATCCCCTCCCCCGCTTCGCCCAGCAAACCCTCGCAATAGCCAAACGCCAGCCGTTTTGACTTGACTCAATCTTTACCCGCAAAAAATCACAAACCGCCAATAGGCCCTTGCTATTTGATGAATAAGAATTATTCTCATTGAAATCCGAATCAATGGAGATGAGACATGACTTATCTAATCGATGCTTGGCTGGACCGCCCACACCCTTACCTCAGGATCCTGCATCGGGAAACCGGTGAAGTCTGTGCGGTGCTTGAAGAAGAAGCCTTGAACGAACTGCAGGATCAGGGTGATCTGGACGTCAGCGGCCTGAGTTCCAGCGAGCCGGTGGTGCTCAAGGAACTGGTGCGCAATCTGTTTCTGTTCTGCTATGCCCGGGCGTTGCGCCCGTCGCACGATCTGAACCATAAGCTCGAAATATGAAAACCGCAAAACCTTGTAGGAGCGAGCTTGCTCGCGAAGAACGTCAACAATAACGCGTGCGTTCTGAATGTACGCGGTGCCTTTGAGCCCATCGCGAGCAAGCTCGCTCCTACAGGTGATCAGCGAATATTACAGAACGTCGAGCAGCTCGACGTCGAATACCAGAACGCTGTGCGGCGGGATGCTGCCAACGCCTTGAGCGCCGTAAGCCAGTTCGCTCGGCACGTACAGACGCCATTTGCTGCCGGCATTCATCAGTTGCAGGGCTTCGGTCCAGCCTGGGATTACGCCGCCAACCGGGAATTCTGCAGGCTCGCCACGCTCGTAGGAGCTGTCGAACACAGTGCCGTCGATCAGGGTGCCGTGGTAGTGAGTGCGCACTTGATCTTCACGGGTTGGCTTGGCGCCTTCACCTTGAGTCAGGACTTCGAATTGCAGGCCGGAGGCCAGGGTGGTGATGCCATCACGCTTGGCGTTTTCAGCCAGGAATGCCAGGCCTTCGCCAGCAGCCGCTTCAGCTTTCGCTGCCGCTTCGGCTTGCATGATTTCGCGAATGACTTTGAAGCTCGCGGCCATTTCTTCCTGACCTACACGGCTTGGCTTACCGGCGAATGCGTCGGTCAGACCAGCCAGGATTGCGTCCAGGCTTACGCCCGGTGGCGGGTTGTCGCGCAGTTGGTCGCCCAGCTGACGGCCAATACCGTAGCTGACGCGGGTTTCGTCGGTAGACAGATTTACTTCGGACATGACACTGCTCCGCTGTGCGGACGGCCCAGGAACTTGCCGTGCGTGCACAGCGCGTCCCGGAGCGCCCGGAACCAAAAGGGCCAGCAGACTAGCACAGATGTCGCAGTACTGATGAGAGGCGTCAGCGTTGCCAGACAGAACGGAAGGCGATCGGCACCTTCAGGCTGTCCTCGGTATTGTTACCGAGCCCGCACATTTCGTCATGAACCGACGTGTGCACGAGGTTGAAGGGCAGACTGGGACAGGCGTGCAGCACCTGACGTGCGTGCTCGACCGACCGCACAGGAAACATCTGTCCGTGGGCATCGCTCAAGGGGTACGCGGAGCCATGCATTCGCGCTTCCAGCAGGTAGATGCCGCCTTCCATGGAAATCAGGTTCAACTCATCGACCTTCCCGGCGATGGCATAGGCATTCAGCTCTTGCAGATTCATGAACGCACCTCACACAGTGGCGAGCCAAGACTCTTACAGGCATAGGCCTCGGCGCATCAAAGTACAAGCCAAATACGACACCGCCCGTCTGTTTCGCATCCTTTGCGCAGGCGTAAGCGGTGTCGTGGGAATCAATGCTTGGTGAGCTTGTCCAGGTAACCCATGGCAAACGCCGAAATCACGAACGTCATGTGAATGATCACGTACCACTTCAAGTGCTCGGGATCGACGTTCTTGGCGTCCATGAAAATCCGCAGCAGGTGGATGGACGAAATCGCCACGATGGAAGCGGCCACTTTCATCTTCAACGAAGACGAGTCCATGGTGCCCAGCCAGTTGAGCTTTTCCTTGCTTTCGTCGATGTCCAGCTGAGAGACGAAGTTCTCGTAGCCGGAAATCATCACCATCACCAGCAAACCGCCAACCAGCGCCATGTCGATCAACGACAGCAACACCAGAATCAGGTCTGACTCAGCCATCGAAAAGACGTTGGGAATAACGTGAAAGACTTCCTGGAAGAATTTCAGCGCCAGGGCCAGCAGCCCAAGGGACAGGCCGAAGTAGATCGGCGCCAGCAACCAGCGGGAGGCGTACATTGCATTTTCGATAAAGCGTTCCATTAAATCTCACAGGTGGCTGGAAATGGCCGCGAGTATAACAGTCGCCTGTAACACCCAGAAACCGTCGGGAAATCCTGCACCTGCGCATGTGTCACAAAGTTTTTCTGCTAGTGTCCAAAGCATTGACAGCTCAGCGACATCGGACAGGAAGACTGGAAATGGATGTGCGATTGCCTTTTACGAGCGCCGGACTTTGCCTGGTTCTTCTGATCAGCGGCTGCTCACCCCCCAGCGAGGAAAAGCGCCAGGTCAGCCTCGAGGAAAAAACCGCACAGTTCGAGAAATCCCTGGATGCGATAACGGACCCGAAACTCAAGGACGCCGTGGCCGAGCTCGGTGGCTCACTGTTGCTGCTCGAGCGCGCTCAACTCAAGCTCGACAGTAAACCGGTGGAAACCGAGTACGGTGAAGACGTACTCGCCGTGCTCAAGCACTACCCCACGCCGCAGGCCTTGGTCGACACTTACATCAATGGCCTGTTTGTGCTGCACAAGGATTCCAGTTCCGATTACCTGACGGACCTGCAGCCGGTATTCCCCTTCAACTTCAGCATTCCGGCCGAGTTTCTGTTTCCCCACGGGCTGGAATGGCAGTCGGTAACCCTGAGCAACAAACGCGTGATTCCGTTTCAGCCGGAGTGGTCGGAAACCGATCCCGGTATCCAGCTGAGCCCATCGAGCTCCAACCTGACCAACCCCGACGATTTGACGGTGACCTACCCGTTCATCGAGGGTCTGCAGGTCGATAACAAGCACCAGCCACAACCCGTAAGCCTGCAAGGCAAGATGGAAGTCATTGCACCGCGCAGGCTCTACACGTTCGACCTGACGAAAAAGGACATTGGCCAGACGAGAACCAATGACAACCTCAGCGTCACCCTGCTGAATCTGGGCAACAACTTCGCCGAAATCGAATTCAACAACAGTGCGCCGCTGGCGCCGGAAGTCGGCGATACGCCGTTGAATCCGCTGATCGTCCAGGCCAGGGACACCACCGGGCAATTTCTCTCGCGCTCAGGCTCGATCAACGAAACCGCCACTCAAATTGCCTTCTATCAAAAACAACTGGAGAAAATGCAGCAACAGAAAGCCTGGAGCGAGGCGTACGAAAAACAGATCGATGAAGAGCAGCGTACGTTTGAGAAACAACAGAATCACCACTACACCAAGGTGTACTTCAACGGGCCGATCGACACCCTCGAAGTCAGCATGCTGGACTTTTCAACGGCTACGGTCACCCGCAAGGACCTGAACCTGCCCGTACTGCGCTTCGACCGCAATACCACGGAGAAAACCATCCAGCCCCTGTCGCTGCCGGTGGTGGTGTACGACGATCAGGCGCCGACTTGGTTGAAAGGGGCCTCGCTGGGTGAAGATCAGCTGAAAAAGAGCATCAGCATCAGCCAGGCCGTCGATGATCCGAGTGCCGCGCGGATCGAGTTCGATCACCCCAGGAGTTTCAATGATGAACTGCTCGGCACGTCCTTCAGCCCCGGCGAGAGCCCGGTCAGTTTCTTTACCGAGGACAGCAGCGGCAAACGTGACGAGCCAATCGAGCTGCCGCCGGAGGCTTACCAGATCGACCCCCTGCGCGGCACCATCACCTACGACCTGAACCTGTTTCCCGAAACGCCGGCCTACGCAGTCGGCTCCATGCCATTGTTCCTGGCCACGGTCGAAACAAAAACCATCGACGCCCACCAATTGCCCAAGGGGCTTGAGCTCAAAGGGAATGCGTTGGTGGTGGATCAGAAGCTGTTTCCCGCCCAGGATTGGCGTTTCTTCGCCAAGGACGACAGCGGCAATTACTTGAAGGAAATTCTTTCGGTCAGCCACGACGCCGGCGCTCAAGGCCCGGCGCTGTTCGCCGTGCATTACTTCTACGGCCAACCGACGCGACTGGAAACCTATCAACGAACTGAACTCTCCACCGTGCAATATGGCTTCGAGGTCAAACTCGACAAGGCGGACATGTCACACCTTGCCCAATAGCCTGTTCTACGAACCGCCGGACGCAATCAGCCGCCCAGTGACCGCCCACGACCGCCGTTGATTTCCCGCAACTGGGCTTGCAGGTGCAGGCACCAGATTTGCGGATCATCGGCCAGTTCATAGCCATGCAGCGTCAGGCTTTCAACAATGGTGTCGAGAATCGACTCGGCGGCGAAAGGGCCATGAAACGGGCCTTGAGCCTTGATGGCTGAAGGTTGTTCGCCGGCCATTCCGGCAGCGAACAGTAAGGTCCACATGCCCGTATCTCCCGCCAACGGGCGGATGGCGCATTCGATACGGGTCACGAGCCCCAGGCATTGACGGGTAAGGCAGAGGTTGCGCGACATGGCGGCGACCCTCGGTAGATCCGGTATTCAGCCCCCACGGGAAGGCTGTCTCGATCCAGTGATTACTGTCGATATCCTTGAGCTGAGAATAGAAGAAAAGTCTGACCAGGGCGTCAAGCGAGACCGAAAGGCGCCGAGCGGTCATTGTGTGAATTTTGACGTCAGAGTGATGGCACTTTTGAGGGTGTTTGCAATACCTGTAGGAGCCGAGCTTGCTCGCGAAGGCGATGTATCAGCCAACATATCTGTTGAATGAAAAACCGCATTCGCGAGCAAGCTCGGCTCCTACAAAGGTTTTTGCGTTTACGCCGGTTTGGCTTCGGCCAGTGCTTCCTGCGCCGCTTCTTTCTCGGCTTCTTTCAGGTCTTCCTCACTGATCATTTCCGCAATCACCCGCAGACGCTCCACCACCCGCGCATTGACGCTGCCTTCAGGGAATTCGCCATTTTCATCCGGCGCACCGGCAGGCTCGCCCACCAACAGGCTCAACGCCTCGTCGGCCTGGCGTACCGCGTACACGTGGAACTGCCCCGCGCGCACTGCCGCCAGCACCTTCTCGTCGAGCATCAGCGTCGCAACGTTGGCGTGAGGAATGATTGCCCCCTGCTCGCCGGTCAGTCCGCGAGCTTCGCAGAGGCGGAAGAAGCCTTCGATCTTCTCGTTGACCCCGCCCACCGCTTGCACTTCGCCGAACTGGTTGATCGAGCCGGTGATCGCAAAGCACTGCTTGAGCGGTGTTTTCGACAGGGCAGAGATCAAGGTGCACGCCTCGCCCAACGAAGCGCTGTCCCCGTCGACGTAACCGTAGGACTGCTCCAGCGCGATGCTGGCAGAAATTGCCAGCGGGAATTCCTGGGCGTAACGGCTGCCCAGATACCCGGTGAGGATCATCACGCCCTTGGAGTGAATCGGCTGGCCAAGGTTGACCTCGCGCTCGATGTCGACGATGCCGCTGCCGCCCGGATAGACCGTGGCGGAAATCCGCGCCGGCACACCGAACGCCGAGTCACCGACCTCCAGCACCGTTAGCCCGTTGCACTTGCC
Source organism: Pseudomonas sp. PB120 (assembly GCF_009761815.1). Classification (GTDB taxonomy): domain Bacteria; phylum Pseudomonadota; class Gammaproteobacteria; order Pseudomonadales; family Pseudomonadaceae; genus Aquipseudomonas. The sequence goes on along the minus strand of NZ_RWIN01000011.1, from coordinate 4,501 downwards.
GACGGCGGCACCATCGGTATCGATCAGAATGATCCCGGCCAGCATGTCATCGAGAATCCGCGCCGAGACGCGCCCGGTACGCGTGGCCTTGGCCTTTAGCGCACGTTCGATGTGGCCGGCGTCGGTCATTTCGTCGCTCGCCAGGTGGCGAATGAAGTCCGCCTCGCTGACCAACTGGAACAGATCACCGATGCGCGCCGATAAACGCCCCTGATGTTCAGCCAGGCGCGCGCTGTAGGTCGCCAGACGCGCGACCGCGTCGGCGGTCAACGGCGCCATGCCTTCTTCGGATGTGCGCGTTTTAAGCAACTGGGCGAACTGCTCCAGGCTCTCGTCGACCATCGGGATGTCTTCGTCGAAATCCACCAGGACACGAAACATCTCCTGAAAGTCCGGATCGAGGTCTTGCAGCGTGTAGTAGAGCTGCCGCGCGCCGATGATGATGACTTTGACCTGCAACGGAATATGTTGCGGCGTGAGTGTCACGGTGGCCAGACGGCCCAGCTCGCCCAAGGGCGACTCCATTTTCAGCTTTCGCGATTGCAGGGCGCGCTTGAGCGCATCCCACACGAACGGTTCGCTGAGCATTTTCTCCGCTTCAAGGATCAGGAAACCGCCGTTGGCACGGTGCAAGGCCCCCGGGCGCAGTTGACGATAGGTCGTGTAGAGCGCGCCCTGATCGGTGCTGTATTCGATACGGCCGAACAGGTTTTCGTAGGTCGGATGCGGCTCGAACACCACCGGTGCGCCGCCGCTGGCCGAGTGACCGACCACCAGGCTTGGGGCGTATTGCTCTTCCAGCATCTTGCGGGCCACGGCGTCGACTTTGCTGTCGTCCACCAGTTGCTCGACCACGGTCTTGAGCAGGTAAACCTGCATGGCTTGCAGGTAACCGCAGACGGCGGCGTTCTCGGCGTATTTCTCGGACAACGGTGACAGCAGAGGTTGCAAAGCCAGCGTGATGGTTTCCTCGTTGAGGTGACGCAATTGGTTGCTCGACTCGCGCTTCCATTGCGGCAGGCTGGCGAGTTCTTCGTTCAGCCGCTCTTCCAGCCAGGAAATATCGTCATGGAAACGCTCGCGATCGGCTTCCGGCAACTGGGCGAATTCCGCTTCGTCCAGTGCCTTGCCCTCGCTCATCGGGGTGAAGGCGATGTTGCTGGCATCGCGGTACAGCGCGACTTCTTTTTCCAGCGCCAGGCGCTCGATCACGTCCAGGGCCTTGTCATAGCGCTGGTTGAAGGCGCGATCGATGGCACTTTTCTTTTGCTGGTAGGACGGGTGTTCGAAGACGGCGGGGAACGTCGCCAACAGGTTGTCGATCAGGCCATTGATGTCACCGATGAAGGCGCCGGCGGTGCCCGATGGCAATTCCAGGGCGCGTGGTTCGCGCGGCTCATCGAAATTGTTGACGTAGACCCAGTCCGCCGGAGTCTGCAGGCGCTTGCCTTCGGCCTTCAGGTAGCGTTTGACGAACGAGAAGCGGCCAGTGCCGGGCTCCCCCATGACGAATACGTTGTAACCGGGGCGTGGCATGGCCACACCGAACTGCAAGGCTTCGACCGCACGTTCCTGGCCGAGCACACCGCGGAAGGGCTCCAGATCATTGGTGGTAGAGAAGCTGAACTGTTCAGCGGAAAACGGACGGGTCAGCGCTTCGGGCGCTAGACGCAAGCTGGCAGCAACAGGATCAGGCATCGGGCTTCCTTACATCAGGCGGGGCAGATAGCGGCATTCTGGCGCTGCCCATACCCGACTGGCAAGGCGCGCCTCAAGCCAAAGCATAGACAACGCGCAATCCCCAGGCTGAGCGGGGCTAAATCAATGATTCAGGCGAATGTTTTGCAAAAAATCACGGAACCCCGGGATCGTGCCTAAACTCCAAACTGCGCGGCTGGACTAATAACCGGCCCAACTGGCGCCATGATGGGCCAGACCCCTTGTCCATTGGTATGCACACAAAGAGAACAAAGCTATGAAACGGATTCTTCTCGGTACTCTCTTCACCGTTGTATCCCTCAATGCCATGGCTCAGGCGCCAGGCGGCCCGGATTGCGGTTGGGGCAACATGCTGTTCGAAGGTCAGCGTGGCACCCCGGCTCACTTCCTGGCATCCACCACCAACGGCACTTCCGGCAACGCAACGTTCGGTATGACTTCCGGCACTAACGGTTGCGCGACGAATGCGTCGCTGACCTATGGAGGCAAATCGTGGTTCGCCATGAATGGCATGATGAATGAGCTGTCCGAAGACATGGCAAAAGGTAACGGCGAAGCGCTGACGACCTATGCCGTGGTACTGGGCGTGGCGCCGGAAGACCGTGCGCACTTCGCCGCCGTCACTCATGAGCACTTCCAGCAGATCTTCAGCAAGGCTGACGTGACCGCTGAAGACGTGCATACCAACACCCTGGCCGTCCTGAAGAACGATCCACGTCTGGCCAAGTACGCCACTCAAGCTTAAGCTCGAACCGCCCGTTCCTTCCGGGGAGCGGGTTTTGTTTTTTGGACCTGCCCCTCTTTGGGTCTTTGTTTTTTTCGACTTAAGTTGCCCACTTATGCTCAAACGCCTTGCCTGGCTGGCGCTCTGTGTCTGCGCCCCGCTGTCCGCCGCGCCTCACATTGACAATCAACGTTTGCAGCAACTGGCCAACGACCCCTTCTGGATTTCCCTGGGTCACTACGAAACCGCCAAGCTCGGCGGCTGGCGCAGCTATGTCAGCGACAAAAAGTTCTTCCTGGCCGCCGATGGCAACGAACACCCCGATCGCGAACTCGCGGCCACGGTGCAAGCGCTCTATGCCCCGGCCAATGCCGGTGAAAAACACGCGCAATGTGTGTACCCGGCGCGTACCCGCTGGCTGAAAGCGCAGCTCAACCTGACCGATCTGCCGGCGCTGGACTGTGCAGAATTCAAGCAATGGTTCAAGGATGTCTCGCCCCACAGTGCGGTGATGATTTTCCCGGCGGCTTACTTGAACAGCCCGTCCTCGATGTTCGGCCACACCTTGCTGCGAATCGATCAGGCCGATGTGCAAAGCGATCACACCTCCTTGCTCAGCTATGCGATCAACTTCGGGGCCTACATCGAGGGTTCCGACAACAGCATTCTTTACGCCTGGAAAGGCTTGATGGGCGGCTACCCAGGGCTGTTCGCGCTGGTGCCGTATCAGGAAAAACTCTCGGAGTACCGTAGTCTCGAGAACCGCGACCTGTGGGAATACCGGCTGAACCTGACCCAGCAGGAAACCGAGCGCATGGTCGAGCACGTCTGGGAACTGAAGCAGATCCAGTTCGACTACTTTTTCTTCGACGAAAACTGCTCCTATCGCCTGCTGGAACTGCTGCAAGTGGCCCGCCCGAGCCTGCGCCTGACCGAACAGTTCCCGCTGACCGCGATTCCTACCGACACCGTCAAAGCCGTGAAAGAAGCGGGACTGGTGGAGTCCATTCAATATCGGCCGTCACGCGAGCGCGAGCTGTTGAGCCGCGCCGAACCACTGACGGACGAAGAACAGCAATGGGTGCTGAACGTCAGCGCTGATCAGAAGCAGTTGCAGGAACCGGCCTTCAAGGCGCAACCCCGCGACCGGCAGGCGCTGATCATTGATGCCGCCTATCGCCTGGAACGCTACCGCGCCAACGGCCAGGAGCGTGACCCGCAAAGGGCCCAGCGCAGTTTCGAATTGCTGCGGGCAATCAACCAGAACCCGCCACTGGAACTGGAAATCCCCCAACCGGGCTTGCCTGAAGACGGTCATGAATCGCGCACCTGGCAGGCCGGCATCGGCACCCGGGGCGACAAGGCGTTTGGCGAATATGGCCTGCGCATGGCCTATCACGACCTCAACGACAACGCCGAAAGCTTTCCACTGGGCGCGCAGATCGAAATCCTGCAAATGAAACTGCGCCAGTACGAAGGCAATCATTGGCAGTTCCAGCAGCTGGATCTGGCAACGATCCGCTCGCTGACGCCGCGCAATGAATTGCTGCAACCGCTGTCGTGGCAAGTTACCGGCGGGCTGGAACGGGTGCCGGGCAAGCATGACGATGAAACTTTAGTCAGCCATGTCAACGGCGGCGGCGGTGGCACCTGGCAACTGGGCGAAGACGTGCTCGGGTTTGCCCTGGGCACCGTGCGTGTGGAGCACAACAACGACTTCGCCGGCTTCATCGCTCCGGCGGCGGGGTTCAACAGCGGAGTGTTGTGGAAAAACCCTCTGGGCAACTTCAGCCTGGAAACCAAGGGCGATTTCTTCACCAACGGCGAAGTACGCCGCAGCCTGAGCCTGAATCAGCAGTGGGAATTGTCGCGCAACCTCGGCGTGCGCCTGAGCGCCCAGCGCGAATTCAGCCACCTCGCTACACCCGAGAACGAAGTGATGCTTGAGGTGAAGTGGTATCACTATTGATCAAGAACACCACATCCCCCGTAGGAGTGAGCCTGCTCGCGATAGCGGTGTGTCAGCCAAAGATGATGTCGACTGACACACCGCCATCG